>CAZWCX010000045.1:0-50583 GCA_964632945.1 uncultured Planctomycetia bacterium
GGCGCGAAAATCGCCTCGGCCGAACCTAGGATCTCAAGATGGAAGACCCACTAGTTCAGCGACACGAGCTTGTCGAGATACTCGCGGGACCGCTCGGACTCCGGCTCATCGATGGGGGTGGCCGTCTGGACGGTCACCGGCTGAAGCACCGCCCGCCACAGGATGAACCAACCGAACGGGCCCATCACCGGACAGCCGCACATCACCACCGAGGAAACGACCTGGGTGGTGGGGGCGGTGTCGGCGCGGAGCGCGAATCGGGGGTTCAGGGACATGACGGCCTCCATCGGACTTCCGGTTCCTTTCGTGTCTCAACGGCAGTGTCGTTCGGGTGCCCGTGGTTGATGGATTGTTATAGCGCACGGACCCTCCGTAGTCAACGACAATCTTCGCTTGAACGACGGTTTCGTTTCCGATTGCAGAATCCCCTCCTCCGATTCCCAAGTCCCGCCCCCATCGGGGGTTCGCGATTGCGGACAACCCCTCCACCCGCTTGAACGCCCGTTCAAGCCAACGGATTTCGGTTCCTGCAGGCAAAGATATTTTTCCCCGCCGGGGGGTTCCGGCGTTGACAGGTCGCGGTGCCCCCCGTAAATGGATCCTCCGTGGACCCGCCGTGGGACCGCGGGTGGGCCGGAACCGATTTCAGGGCTCGCGTTCGCGCCGAGCCAGGACCCCGTTTCGATAAGTGAGGGAAACGACATGACCAAGGGGACGATGAAGACCGACCGGATGCCGATGCCGATGCCGGGGATGATGCCCGGAATGGGGTCGATGCCGAGCATGTCGATGATGCCGATGGGCGGGATGATGATGCCCAACATGATGATGCCGAACATGATGAGCATGATGCCCGGGATGATGATGCCGTCCGGGATGTCCGGCATGATGAACATGAACATGAACCTGATGCCGATGATGAACCGCTGCAAGATGGAGATGAAGAAGTGCGACGGCGGCATGATGATCACGTGCACGTGCGATGACGCGGCGATGTGCTCGATGATGCACTCGTGCTGCGACATGATGATGGGCGGCATGCCCAGCGTGATGATGACCATGAACGGCATGCCGATGTGCATGATGAACATGGGCATGTGCATGTGTACGATGGAGAAGACCGACCACGGGATGACGATGTGCTGCACCAGCGGCGACAAGAAGATGGCGGAGATGCTCCAGGCCATGTGCATGATGATGGAGAAGATGATGGCCTGCGGGATGAACTGCTGCATGATGATGAACGGCATGCCGATGTGCTGCTGCTGATCGTTCGACGAACCGTTCAACGCGGAAGGCGCGAGGCTGCGCGCGGGCGACCGCCGCGGCCTCGCTTCGTTTTTCTGAAGGAGGGTGCATGCATATCGTGAAACAGCTCTCCGTCTTCATGGCCAACCGGCCCGGGGCGCTGTCGGAACTGATCTCGCTCCTGTCGCAGGAGAAGGTGAACGTCGAAGGCTTCTCCGTGAGCGACACGGTGGACCACGCGGTGGTGCGGGTGGTGGTGGACAAGCCCGAACGGACCCTGCACCTCCTCGGCGACCACGGGATCCTGTGCGTGGAGAACGACATCCTGGCGGTCGACCTGCCCAATCGGCCCGGCGCGCTGGCCAACCTGTCGCAGAAGCTGGGGCGCGCGAAGGTGAACATCGAGTACGCATACGGCAGCGCGGGCAAACGCGGCGGCGCGGGCCGGCTGTTCCTGCGGGTGGGCGACCTGGCGCGCGCGCAGAAGGTGATCAAGAACCGCTAGCGGGACGCGGGGATCGGGGGCGGGGCGGCGATCGTCGGCCGCTTCGCCCGGACCTGCGCCCGGACGCCGCGCCGTCCCCGGCACCGGGGTCGGTCTCCCCCGCCTCCAGGGCCTCCAGCACCCTCCGGTTGGCCGTGGGAAACGCCAGGGCGCGAAGGCCGCCGATCTTCACCCACCGCACCTCCGCGCATTCGATCGCCCGCGGACGCGCCGCGCCGCGCGGCACGCAGTGAAAGGCGTGCAGGCGGACCGACAGGTGAGTGTACTTGTGCGGCACGACGGCGAACCGGAGCCCGACCTCGACGTCGATCCCCACCTCCTCGCGGAACTCCCGCGCGAGCGCCTCCTCCGGCGATTCGTCCGGTCCGATCTTTCCGCCCGGGAACTCCCAGAGCCCGCCGAGCATGGCGTCCGGCCTGCGGCGGGAGACCAGGATCCGGTCGCCCCTGCGGCACGCGCCGATGGCGATCTCCAGGTGGGGCACGACTTTCTTCGGCCTGCGTTCGGGCACGGTGTCGACCGTCCCCGCGGCCAGGGACCGGCAACCGGTTCGCACCGGACAATCCCCGCACGCGGGCGATCGCGGGGTGCACACGGTCTGACCCAGCTCCATCACGGCCTGGTTGAAGTCTCCCGCCGCGTCCGGGTCGAGGGCCTCCCGCAGGAACGCCATCAGCGGCTCCTTGCCGAGCCGGGCTGCGTCCAGGCAGCGCGCCACCACCCGCCGCACGTTCCCATCCGCCACCGGCACCGGCTCGCCGCGGGTGATGCTGGCGAGCGCGGCCGCCGTATACTCCCCCACGCCGGGAATCTCCCGCCAGGCCGCCGCGGAATCGGGAAAGCGACCCCGGCGGGTGTGGACGATCTCGCGCGCCCCCGCATGGAGATGGCGGGCCCGCGCGTAGTACCCGAGCCCCTCCCAGAGCTTGAGCACGGCATCCAGATCCGCGCCGGCGAGCGCCTGCACGTCGGGAAAGCGCGCGAGGAAGCGGCCGAAGTACGGGATCACCGTTTCGATCCGCGTCTGCTGGAGCATGATCTCGGACACCCAGACCCGGTACGGATCGCGGTCGCGCCGCCAGGGCAGGTCGCGCTCGTGCCGCCGATACCAGCGCAGCAGCGCCCGGCGAAAGGCGACCGGGGTCGAGTCGGCGGGGGATTTCATGCCGGGGGACTCTCTCCGATCGCGCCTCCCCTCGCAAGAGAAACCGCCGTTGCTCCGTGCGCCGCTCTGCTTGCCGCATCCCGACTCCCGGAGTACAATCCCGGCCGAACGATCCGCACCCCCGGGCCGCGAACCCCGCCGCAGGAGGACGACCATGATCGTGATCGAAGGCCGGTCCGTCGGCGCCCGCAAGCCGCTCTTCGCGGAATGGTCGATCCCCCTCCCTCCCGATCTCGGCGACGGCGGCAAGCCGGTCACGCTGCGGGACCTCATTTCCCGTCTGGTGCGGGCGGAGCTCGAGGCGTACCGGACCCGGCGCGAGGCGCGGCGGCTCCCGCGCGTGTTGGGATCCGCGGAAATCGCCGACGGGGTCGCGCGCGGCCGGGTGGACCCGGGTGGACGCGAGGTACGCGCCGAGGGGGATGAGGAGACGGCCGTGGGGTGGGCCCTCCAGGCCTTCGAGGACGGCCTCTACCTCGTCGTGATCGACGGCGTGGAACAGCGCCGGCTGGACGGCGAAGTCTTCCTCCGGCCCGACAGCCGGGTCGCCTTCGTCCGTCTCGTCCATCTCGCGGGAGCCTAGGCGTGCTGACCCCTGCGCGGGCCAAAGCCGAGCTGGAGCGGCAACGGGACCCCGGCGACTCGGCGCGGCGCCTCGCCGACGCCGGCCGGCTCCCCGCGCGGGCCGGGGCGATCGCCCGGCTTCTCCTCTGCGGCGACGAGACCGGACGCCGGCGAATCGAACCCTCGCGACGGTGCGCCGCCGCCGAAGACGCGGTCGGGCGCCTCGATGCCCTCGACGCCGACGGACGCCGACTCGCCTTCCGCGCCGTCTTCGGCGACCTGACGCCCTGGGTGGAGGGCGCATGGGCGATCCTGCGGGCCGGGCCCTATCCGGTGGGATTCACCCGCAAGGCCTTCCGCGCCCCGGATCGGCCCGACCTGACCCGCCGACGGCGCGCCCGCTGGCTCGAGGCGCTCCGGCTCGAAACGGCGGGCCTCCCGGCCGATCCCGTCTGGCTGGCGGCCTGGGCCCCGCATCTGTGTGCCGACGCCCCCGCCGGGGTCGGGGAACCCGATGCCGTCAGCCCCTTGCTCGCCGCGGCGATCGACGCCGGCGGTCCGGTCGGAACCGCCGTCTTCGACACCCTCCTCGCCTCCGCGCGCGGCGAGCACGAGACCGGCGCGATGGGACGCCACGTCCTCCGCGCGCTCCTGCTCGCCTCCCGCCGGGACGGTTGGGAATTCGTGGAGCGGTTGCTGCAGTCCGCCCGGCGTCAGGAGGGACTCCGCCAGGCGATCCTGGAGAGCGCCGACGAGGCGCATCCGGACGCGTTTCGCCTCCTCCTCGACTCGATCGTGGAACACGGATTCGCGCGCTTCAGCGCCACCGTGCGCGCCGCCGACACGTGGCTCGGACTGCGCTGGGAGGCCGCCGCGTTCGGAACGGTCCATCGGACGCTGGAACGAGTGGCCGCGCTGCTCGACGATCCGGACGCGCGCGCGGCCGCCCTCGCGGGCGGAGACCCGGAGCCGACTTACCTGGCGCTCTGGTCGATGGCCTTCCGAGACGCGCCCGCCGCGGTGCCGGCGGCGGCGGCGCTGCTCGGGAATCCCGATCCCCGCCTCCGCTTCGCCGCCGCCCACCTCCTCGGACAACTGGGGGTCGCCGAGGCCCGGGCCGCGCTCCGGCCCGCGCTCGCCGACCCCGATCTGCGAGTCGCCTCCCGCGCCCTCGCGGGGTTCGAAGCGGACACGGCGCCCGCCGATGACGACCTCTACGAACGACTCGTGCGCCTCCGGTGCCGACTGCCCGCACGCCCCGGCTCGGCGCCCCCCCTCGTCTGGCCCTGGGGCGGGGGCCTGGCCTCCGCGGGCGCCGTCCTGGCCATCTTGACCCGAACCCTCGGCCGGCGATCTCCGGACCTTCTGCTCGCCCACCGGAAGCAGATGGATGCGCCCACGCGCGCCTTGCTGGCCGGGACCCTCGGCCTCACGCGGACCCTCACACCCGAGGGGCGGGCCGCGCTCTTCGCCCTGGCCGGCGATCCCAGCCCCGGCGTACGCGGACACGCGTTACGCGCCCTGGCCGGGCGTCCCCCGACGCCCGCGGAGGCGCGCGCGCTGGAGGCCCGCCTGAACGCAACGTCGGGATCCATGCGGGGCGCCGTCCTCGGCCTGCTCGCCGGCCAGGAGGATCCGGAGGCCCTGCACTCCGCCGCCCGCCTGCTGGGCGACGGCTCCCCCGCCCGGCGCGCCGCGGGGCTGGAATTGCTCCGGCTGCTGGCGGAGTCCGGACGCGACCCGGAAGGCTGCCGCCGACTCGTCGCCCGGCACCGGCGGGAATCGGCTCCCCTCGCCCCCACGGAGGAGAAGCAGATCGACGCGATTCTCGCGCGTGCACCGGTCCCTCCCTCCTCCCGCGACGCCTTCGGTCTGCTGGATCCGGAAGGGCGCGCGCCCGTCCCCGAACCGGCGGCCGACCGTGTCCGACTGGCGACCGAGGCCGCGGTCTCGTTCCTCGAGTCCCTCGACCGATGGACCCACGCCCGGCGGCATGTGTCGGTTTTGCACCCAGGTCTGCTGGAACCGGTGCCGCTCGGTTCGCTGGCCGAGACGCCGCGAAGCCCGGCGACGCCCGTCCGCCCCGCGGCCGACGATTCCGCCGCCATCGAACGCGAACTCTGCGCCTGGTTCGACGGACGCGCCGACGAGCTCCGCGACCCGGACGGCCTGGAAATCGTCCGCGCGGCGCGGCTCCTGCGCCACCGGATGCGCGCGCGGCCGCAGCGGGACCGGGACGCCCTCGCGGCGCACTACCGAACCACCGGACGCCCGCCGCGAATCCGGTATCCGGAGCCCGTGCGCCATCTGCTGGAAGCCCTCCTCCGGTTGCGGCCGGTCCCGGGCGCGGACGGATTCCACCTCGATTTGCTGGAGACGTTTCTGGCCGATCTCTGCCCCTCGCCCGCCGCCCTGGCGCGCTCGCTCGACGACGAGGGGTCCGCGCTCCACGATGTCCTGGCGGCGGTCGCCCCGCCCGCGGCCGGCCGTGCCGCGCACCGGGACACCGCCGCCTTCGCGACGAGAAGGTTCGGACTCCTGCGCCGGCTGGAGACCGCCGCCGCCGCCCTGCCGGATCGCGGCGGACGCGCCGCCGACCCCCTCCCGCTCTTTCCCGAAACCCGGAACCCGCGCCGCCGCCGGTTCGTCGATCCGGAGGCGACCCTCGCGGCTTGGGAAGCCGGCGCCGCCACCGACCACGACCTGATCGACCTCTGGCTGGGGCCGCGGGATCCCCTCGCCGGGGGCTGGCACGCCTGGCAGCAGGCGACGCGCCGCCCCGGGTCCGGCGCACCGGGGGCGGCGGCCCATTCCACCCGGCTCGCGAACCTCATCGACCGCTGTCGCCGGCGGGTGCTCGAAATCGAACTGGAGCGGGGCGAAACCCCGACCGCGGCCACACCGGCGGTGCTTGTCCTCCCCCATACCGGCGGCGTGGACGTGCTGCTGCGCACACTTCGGCTGCTCGCGCCGGACCCGCTCCCGCGCCCCTCCGCGGCGCCCGACGCCTCCCGCGCCTCGGTGTGGATGCACGTCCTGGTCCGCACGTGGCCGCGGGAGACCGACACCCCCGCGGCATTCGCCGCCGCGGCCCGGGCGGAGTGCTTCCCGGACGCGCGCCTGGTCGAATTGTCGCTCGCCGCCCCCCAGTGGATGGATCACGCGGAACGGGCCCTCGGCTGGGAAGGCTTCGCCGACGCCGCCGGCTGGGTGCTCGCGCACGCCGGCGCGGCCTGGGAAACGCCCGACCCCGCGGATCGCGCCTTGCAGCGCGCGCGGATGGCCGGGCGCACCTCCCTGTCGATCGCCGACCTCCGCGACGGGGCCGTGGACACGGCGTGGTTCCGCCGCGCCCATGCGGCCCTCGGCGCGGAACGTTGGCAGGTCCTGATGAACGCCGCCCGTTATGCGTCCGCCTCCGCCGGTCACAAGCGCGCGCAACAATACGCGGACGCACTGCTCGGCCGGGTCTCGGTCGCTGCCCTCACCCGCCGGATCGCGGAGCGCCGGCACGCCGACTCCGTGCGCGCGCTCGGACTGGTCCCGCTGGCGACGGACCCGGCCGGGTCCGCCGACCGGCTCGCGCGCTGGCGGACGATCCGGGAGTTCCTGCGGACCTCCCGACCCTTCGGCTCGCGACGTCGGGAGAGCGAACGCCGCGCCGGCATGATCGCCCTCGAGAACCTCGCGCGGACGGCCGGGTTTCCCGACGCCCTCCGCCTGGAATGGGCGCAGGAGGCCGAATCGGTCGCGGATCTGGCCGCGGGCCCGCTGGAGGTGAAGACGGGAGAGGTGGAGGTCACGCTGGCCCTCGACGCGGAGGCTCGCGCGTCGTTCACGGCCGCCGTCCGCGGCCGCGCCGTCAAGGGGCTTCCCGCCGCAGCCCGACGCGACCCCCGTGTCGCCGAACTCCTCCGGCGCAAGGCCGACCTGCAGCGCCAGACCGCGCGCATTCGCGCCGCGCTCGAGGAGTCGATGGTCCGCGGCGACACGTTCGACGGCACCGAGTTGCGCACCCTCCTTTCCTGCCCCGTCTTCGGCTCTCCCCTGGAGCGGCTGGTGCTGGTCGGAGAAGGAGCGCTCGGCTACCCGATCCATGCGGGTCGCGCCCTCGTCGACGCCCAAGGCCGCACTGCCCCGGTCGGCGCCGGGGACCGGCTCCGCATCGCCCACCCCCTCGACCTGCTCGCCGCGCGGACCTGGACGGACTGGCAGCGCGACTGCTTCGCCCGGGAACGCGTGCAACCGTTCAAGCAGGTGTTCCGCGAACTCTACCCGCTCACGGCGTCCGAACGCGCTGCGGGGCTGCGCTCCCTGCGGTACGCCGGCCACCAGGTGGAACCGCGCCGCGCCCTGGCCCTCCTGGGCGGCCGCGGGTGGATCACGGATCCCGACCTGGGGGTGCGCCGTTCCTTCCCCGTCGAGGGGATCGTCGCCTGGTTGGGATTCGCCCAGGCCTTCTGCACCCCGGCCGACGTCGAAGGCCTCACCCTGGAGGCGGTCGGATTCGCGCGCCGGACCGACGGGGTCGCAATCCCGCCCGCCGAGGTTCCTCCCCGCCTGTTCAGCGAGGTGATGCGGGACCTCGACCTCGTCGTCGCCGTCGCCCACCGCGGCGGCGTGGACCCGGAGGCGACCGCGTCCACCGTGGAAATGCGGGCCGCCCTCCTGCGCGAGACCTGCGCCCTCCTTCGTCTCGACAACGTCGAGGTGCGCCCCCCCCATGCCCGCGTCCGCGGAGCGCTCGCGGACTACACCGTCCACCTGGGGAGCGCCGTCGCCCACCGCCTCCCCGGCGGCATGTTGAACCTGGTCGCGGTCCACGGCCAGCATCGGGGCCGCCTCTTCCTCCCCTTCCGGGACGACGACCCCCGGACCGCCGAGGTCCTCTCCAAGGCCATCCTCCTCGCCCGCGATGAGGAGATCCGCGACCCCAACCTGCTCGTCCAGATCCGCGCGGAGTAGGGGCCGACACGTGTTCAATTCCGAGCGTCGAACACTTGACGCCCGCCCGCGGAAACCGTAGAACCCCCTGCTTCGAGCGGACCCGGGTCCCGTGGTTCCGGGCTCCGTTGGGAGACTTGGAGAGGAAGGAGTGCCCGAATGTCCCCGTCCAACCCGCGCTACGAGGCGATCCGAGCCATTGCCACGACGAAGCACACCCTCAATCGCGTAGATTTCCGCACCGTCCACCTCAAGGAGTTGTTCGGGAAGAACGTCTTCAGCGAAGAGGAACAGCGCGCCCGCCTGCCCAAGCAGGTGTTCCGCGCCCTGCTGCGGACCACACGCCAGGGTCAGTCGCTCGATCCGGCGATCGCCGACGTGGTCGCCAGCGCCATGAAGGACTGGGCGCTGGAGAAGGGGGCCACCCACTTCACCCACTGGTTCCAGCCCATGACCGGGCTTACGGCGGAAAAACACGATTCCTTCCTGGCCCCGAGCGGGACCGGCGGAGCGATCGCGGAATTCTCCGGGCGTGAGCTGATCAAAGGCGAGCCGGATGCGTCGAGCTTCCCGTCCGGCGGCGTGCGCGCGACCTTCGAGGCGCGCGGCTACACGGCCTGGGACCCGAACAGCCCGGCCTTCATCATGGAGAGCCCGAACGGCTCGACCCTGGTCATCCCCACCGCCTTCCTGTCCTGGACCGGCGAGGCGCTGGACAAGAAGACCCCGCTGCTCCGCTCGATGGACATCCTGTCCGAGCAGGCCCTCCGCATCCTCCGCATCTTCGGCAACCGCGAGGCGCAGAAGGTATTCACCACCGTCGGTCCGGAGCAGGAGTACTTCCTGATCGACAAGAACTTCTTCTACGCCCGCCCCGATCTCCTGAATGCCGGGCGCACCCTGTTCGGCGCCAAGCCGCCCAAGGGGCAGGAATTGGAAGACCAGTACTTCGGCAGCATCCCGGAGCGTGTACTCGCCTGCATGGCCGAGGTCGAGGCCGAGCTCTTCAAGCTGGGCGTACCGGTCAAGACCCGCCACAACGAGGTCGCTCCCAGCCAGTATGAGATCGCGCCCACGTTCGAGAACAGCAACCTGGCTACCGATCATCAGATGCTGACGATGGAAGTCCTGCGCAAGATCGCCGACCGGTACGGGCTGGCCTGCCTCATCCATGAAAAGCCGTTCGCCGGCATCAACGGGTCGGGCAAGCACAACAACTGGTCGATGGCGACCGACACGGGCGAGAATCTGCTCAATCCGGGGGACAACCCCCACGACAACGCCCAGTTCATGGTCTTCTGCGTGGCGGTCTGCCGCGCGGTCGCGAAGTACCCCGAGCTGCTGCGAGTGTCGGTGGCGCAGGCGGCCAACGACCACCGGCTGGGCGCCAACGAGGCCCCGCCGGCGATCATCTCGATCTTCCTGGGCGATCAGCTGCAGGACATCATGGATCAGATCGAGAAGGGCGGCGCCAAGTCCTCGAAGCAGGGGGGCATGCTGGAGATCGGCGTCACCACCCTGCCCAAGCTCCCGCGCGAGGCGGGCGACCGCAATCGCACGTCGCCGTTCGCGTTCACCGGCAACAAATTCGAGTTCCGCGCCGTGGGCGGGAGCCAGAGCGTGGCCTTCCCCAACACGGTCCTCAACACCATCGTCGCCGAATCGCTCGACTACGTGGCGACGAATCTGGAGGCCGCCGTCAAGTCCGGCAAGGATTTGAATCGCGCCATCCAGGATCTGCTGCCGGCGATCATCAAGGAATCGAAGAAGGTATTCTTCAACGGCGACGGCTACTCCGAGGAATGGCACCAGGAGGCCGAGCGGCGCGGTCTGCCCAATCTCCGCAACACGGTCGACGCGCTGCCGGTGATCATGCGCCGGGACACCATCGAGCTGTTTGGCAAGTATCGCGTCCTCTCCGAGCGGGAGCTCAACAGCCGGATGCTGGTCCGCTACGAGCACTACATCAAGACGCTCCACGTCGAGGGCCAGCTCACCAGCATGATGGCGGGTCGCTACATTCTCCCGGCCGCGGTGCGCTGGCAGGGCCAGCTGGCCGATTCCTATTCGAAGGCGAAGGCCGCCCTCGGCGACGCGCCCGCGCTGGCGACCCAGCTCGAGCAGTTGAAGACGCTCGGCGGCGTGATCACCGAGTTCCAGAAGTCGATGGCGAGTCTGGAAAAGGCCCTGTCCCACCCCCATGAGGGAGACATCGACCGCCACGCGCGCAACATGCGCGACAGCGTCCTCCCCGCGATGAATGAGGTTCGGCGGCTGGGCGACCGCCTCGAGACCCTGGTGGCCGACGACCTGTGGCCGCTCCCGACCTACCGGGAAATGCTCTTCATCAAGTAAGGCCCCCCACCGTCCGCCCGCGGGAGTCGGTCCACCCGGGCCGCCCCCGCGGGTGACGGCGGGTTTTCGACGAACGGGACTCGGCCCGCCCCGCCTCCGGGACTTCCCCGGGCCCCGCGGACTCCGACCGCGAGGCGGCAAATCCCCGGCTCGGCCCCGTGCTGCCGTTCGAGTTCCCCGGCGACCCGCTTCGCACGGGCCGAGTTCGGGCCGAACCCTCCGCACTCCCGCTCCCCCACCGGAACCGGGCGCAGCTCGACGCACCGGCGGCTTGACCGCCTCCCCCGGGGAGGACTACCATGCGGGCCGGAATGGCCGGAACCGAACGGGAGGACTCCGCGGATGTCGCGTCACGTTCTCTGGATCTGCCTCGTGTCGTGGTGCGCGTGGGGGTCGCCCGCGTTCGGACGCGAGGATTGGACCGCCCGGCTGGAGGCGCTGCGAACGAAAGACGAGCTCGCGCGGGACCGGGCCGTGGACGCCCTCGCCGCGCTCGGCGCCGATGCGGTGCCGCACCTGCAGGAGGCCTTGAAGCACGAGGACGCGCGCGTGCGCGGGGGCGCGGCGAGGGCGCTCGGCCGCCTCGGCGCGGCGGCCACGTCCGCCCTCGAGGCGATGGCGTCGATGTACCGCGGGGATGCGGACCTCGGAGCGCGGGCGGAAGCCGCGCGGGGCCTGGGAGGACTGGGGAAGCCCGCGCTGGGGGTGCTGATGGAAGGCGCGAAGGATTCGGACGTCTTTGCCCGCCGTGCGGCGCTGGCCGCTCTGGGCGACCTCGGCGCGGATGCGGCGCCTGCCGTGCCGGCCCTGTTGGTCGCGCTTCAGGACGGTCATCGCGATACCCGATCGGCCGCGTACGTCGGCCTGACCCGGATCGGCGCGCCCGCCGCCGAAGGCGTCCGCAGCCTGCTCTCCGCGCCGGACCGGACCGCGCAATGCATGGCCGCCTGCGTGCTGGCCGCGCTGGGATCCGACACGGAAGCGGTCGTGCCGGTGCTCGTCGCGGCCCTGACCCAGGACGATCAACGCTCCGACGCCATCCATGCCCTCGGGGCCGTCGGCGCCGCGGCGATTCCCGCCCTCGCCGGAGCCTTGCAGTCCGAAGACGTCAAGGTGCGCCGCACCGCCGCCCAGGCGTTGGGACGGATCGCGCGCACGACCCCGGCCGCCCTGCACCCGCTCGTCGACGCCGTGATCGATCGCCAGGAGGAGGTGCGTTCCACCGCGGCGCGGGCGCTCGGTCAGCTCGGCGCGGCCGCGAAAGACGCCGTCGCCGACCTGGTCGAAGTCCTGGCGGGCGATCCGCGGCCGGATGTCCGCAAGTGGGTCGTCAGCGCGCTGGGCGAGATCGGGCCCGTGGCCACGCTCGCGACCCCCACCCTGATCGCCGAACTCCACCGCCGCGCGCCTCCGGATCCGACCCGGCCGGGGGAAGACCTGCTGGCTCGCGCCGCCCGCGCCGCCGCCGCCCGCGCGCTGGGACAGATCGCCGCGGATGCCGATCACGCGGTGCCCGCCCTCGCCCAGGCGTTGGCCGGCGACGAACTCGAGTCCCGCCTGGAGTCCGCGTGGGCGCTCGGCCGCTTCGGACCCGCCGCGAAGTCTGCCGTGCCGGCGCTCATCCAGGCCCTGCGCGACCCCAACGGCGAGGTCGCCGGACGCGCGGCGGAGGCCCTCGGGGAGATCGGCCCCGAGGCCCGGGAAGCCCTGCCCGCCCTGGCGGAATTGGAGCGCCGAGACGACCCGTTCAGTTCCGTCAAGGCCGCGGAGGCGCAGGACCGCATCGAAGGCAAGTAGTCGCAAGCCGCCCGGACGCCAGGCCGGAGCCGGAGCCCTCCGGGTCCCGGTCCCGGGAGTTCGGCCCCACCGGCCTCTACCCGGGACCCGGGCGGAATCCCCCAAGGTCTCCCCACCCGTTCCCCCGCGACCTCCCCGGGCCGGACGGAGCTTCCCTATCCGGCTTGGCACAAAGAGGTTCCAGCGTAGCACAAAATGACAAACCGGTGCGGAACCTCCCCCGATCTCGCGGGTTTCTACCCTGGTAATCGGTACCGCTCCCACGGCTACGGCCACGGGAATGCCCCGGGCACAATCGAGCGGGCGCAGGGACGGCGCTCCCCGCATTCCCAGACGCGGACCCGGGTTCCCGCCGACCTCCAACCGTCGGGCGCACCATCCCCTCGAGTCACCGTTCCAGTGGGAGTCCGTGGACCATGTCCAGTTTGCAACCGCGCTCGGCGAGTCTCCTCCTTCCGGTGGCCGCCTTCGTCGCCGCCTTGGCCGCCTTCGTCCCGTGGCAGGACAGTCGGGCGGAAGACCGCACCAGTCGCACGGTCGACAAGCTGGACTTGTCGATGTCGGCGGAGATCGACCGCGAAGTCGAGTCGATGTGGCAGGAAAAGGGCCTGAAGCCCTCGCCCCTGAGCGAGGACGCCGAGTTCCTGCGGCGGGTGACGCTCGACCTGACCGGCAGCATTCCCGGGCCGGACGAGGTGGTTGCCTTCCTCAAGGACCGCCGCGCGGACAAGCGCACCCGCAAGATCGATGAACTGATCGCGCGCGAATCGTACGGCGAGCACTTCGGCATCGTCTGGATGCAGATCCTGATGGGGAACGACCTGGTCGCGCGGGCCGCGGGCGGCGGAAAGATCCACCCCTGGCTCGTCGATGCCTTCAACCAGAACATGCCGTACGACCGCTTCGTGCGCGAGCTGCTGACGGCGGAAGGCGTGACCAGCGACGTCGGTCCGACCAGCTTCATGCTGCGCTTCGACATGCAGATGGGGGCCATCGAGGCCGCGGCGATCACGTCGCGGTTGTTCCTCGGCGTGCAGATCCAGTGCGCGCAATGCCACAACCACCCGTACGAGAAGTGGACGCAGGACCAGTTCCACCAGACGGCCGCGTTCTTCGCCCGCCTGCGCCGCTCGCGCCTCATGGACGGCGATGGCAAGCGCCAGGGATTCGTCGTGCGCGAAGATCTGCGCGGCAGCTACAACATGCCGGACACGACGCCGCCGCGTCGCATGGAGCCGATCTACCTGACCGGAGAGAAGGGGGATGCCCGTCCGGGCGTCAACCTGCGGAAGGAGTTCTCCACCTGGATGACCGATCGGGAGAATCCGTGGTTCGCCCGGATGATCGTCAATCGGTACTGGGCGCTCTTCATGGGTCGCGGACTGGTCGATCCGATCGACGACTTCGGGGAGTCGAACCCGCCGACCCACCCCGATTTGCTGAACAAACTCGCGTCGGACTTCGTCGCCAAGGGGTATGACCTGAAGTACCTGTGCCGCGTGATCGCCAACTCGCGCGCGTACCAGCTCTCCAGCGTGCCCAATGCCTCCAACCAGGAGGACAAGAAATACTACTCGCACTTCCGGCTGCGCCCGCTGTCGCCCGAGCAATTGCTGAACTCGCTCGTGACCGCCTCCGGGCTGTCGGACCAGGGCACGCGCATGAACCGGGAACAACTGGCGGCCCTCCGGCTCCAGATCCTGCAGCGTTTCGTCTTCGTGTTCGGCAACGACGAGGGCGAGGAGGCCGTCAGTTTCGAGGGAACCATCCCGCAGGCCCTCATGATGCTGAACGGCAAGCTCTCCAACGACGCGATCCGCGCCGCGTCCGATCTCAACGTCGACCGGATCCTCGAGGAGATCAGTCAGCCGGCCCTGCGGATCGAGGCCATGTTCCTGACCGCCCTCGGGCGGCACCCGACCTCCGAGGAGACCAAGTTCTACGCCGCCTATGCGCAGAAGTACGCCAACGTCCGCGTTCCCGAGGGGAATGACCAGTCGGTCCAGGGACTGAACCGGCTCAACCAGGGAGGGCCGGGCCGCGGGGACGGCGGGGCGCGCCGGAAGGAGCCCGTCGCCCGACGCGGCAAGAACATCCCCGGCGCCGTCGCCTACGAGGATGTCTTCTGGGCGCTCCTGAACAGCACCGAGTTCCGCTTCAACCACTGATGGGGCTTCACTCTTGATCTCTTAGGCTGCTCCGGTCGATTTCGCGCCGGGCTCCGTTGCTCGTCCTCGTCGATGCGCCGGAGGATCGCCTCGACCGAACCCACGATCTCAAGAAGGAAGAGCCACCAGGCTTCCGTGCGGGCCGCCCCCGCGCCCGACTTAGAGGAGAGACCCCGTGAGCCAGCTTCGCCGCATCTTCTCGCGCATCGCCTACAACCCCGTCGCCGCGCTCGGCGCCGTCGAGCAGCAATGCCCCGAGTGCTCCATCTCCCGCCGCGACGTGCTCCGGCTGGGCATGGGCGCCTACCTGGCCACGCTGTTTTCCCCGACCATGAACTACTTGTACGCGGATGAGACCTCCGCGAAGGGGAGCGCCAAGAACGTCATCCTGCTCTGGCTGGACGGCGGACCGTCGCACCTGGATCTCTGGGATCCCAAGGAAGGCGTCGACACCGCCGGCGAATTCAAGCCGATCCCCACCAATCTCGACGGCGTCCGCCTGAGCCAGCACCTGTCGCGCACCGCCAAGGTGTGCGACAAGCTGGCGATCGTCCGCTCCATGACCTCGCGGGAGGGAAACCACAACCGTGCCCGCTACTTGGTTCATACCGGATACGCCCCGAATCCGACCGTGCAGCACCCCAGCCTCGGGGCGTACGTCTCGGCCGAACTTGGCGGCGAGAAGTTCGATCTCCCCCACTTCATCAGCGTCAACAACCCCTCCTTCGGGCCGGGATTTCTCGGCGTCGCGCACAGCCCGTTCGTGGTGAACGACCCGACCAAGCCGATCGAAAACCTCGCCTATGCCTCCGGGGTGGACAAGGAGCGCTTCTTCCGCCGCATGGAACTGCTCAAGAAGCTGGAATCCGGCTTCGCCCGCAAGTACCCGACCGGCGAGGCCGACGCGCACCAGAAGATCTACGGGCGGACGATCGAATTGATGCACTCCGAGCGCCTCAACGCCTTCAACCTGGAGCAGGAGCCCCAGGCGCTGCGCGAGCGCTACGGCATGAACCGGTTCGGGCAGGGCTGCCTGCTGGCGCGCCGCCTCACCGAGGTGGGGGTCAAGTTCGTCGAGGTGACGCTCGGCGGATGGGATACGCACCGGGACAACTTCACGACGCTGGCCGAAAAGATCCCGCAGCTCGACATGGGGCTGGCGACGCTGGTCGAGGACCTGGAGAAGCGCGGCCGCTTGAAGGACACCCTCGTCCTGTGCATGGGAGAGTTCGGCCGCACGCCGCGGATCAATCCCAACGGCGGCCGCGACCACTACACCCGGACCTGGTCGGCGGTCCTCGCCGGAGGCGGCGTCAAGATGGGGCAGGTGGTCGGCTCCACGAGCAGCGACGGAACCGAGGTGAAGGATCGCCCCATCCAGGTTCCCGACCTCTTCGCCACCATCGCCCACCTCCTCGGCCTGGAGTCGGGCAAGCAGTACGACACGCCCATCGGCCGGCCGATCAAGATGGTCGACGGCGGCAAGCTCGTGCCGGAACTGCTCGCCTAGCCCTGATTCCTGAAGCCGCGTCCGCGGCTTCGGGCAGAATCCGGGCGAGCGGAACGGATGCGACCCGTCGGGGCCGGATGCCGCGAGGCGCCCGGCCCCGGGTCCGTTCCGGTCCCGGTCCACCCCGCTCCCCGCCTTCGCCCCGCCGACCGGATCAGTTGCGGTCCGGCGAGGGCCGCTCGAGTTCGAACACCTTGCGCTCCACTTCCAGCTCCTGCCGTCCGCGCGTGGTCTCCTGCTGGACGAAGTCCCGGTACCGGTGTCCATCCCGGCTGAACTTGCAGTATGTGTTGAAGAGCGCATTGACGAAGCGGAACAGGAGGTCCGTGGAGAACGGCAGGTGGAAACCGACGCGTTCGGACAGGTGGAGGAGCTTGCGGGTCATCGCGCCGCCGAAGTCGAAGGAGTCGATCCCCAATTCCGCGAGGTCGCTCTCCAATTGCATCATCACCGGCAACGCGGGCAGGACGAGGCTCAGCCGGCGGAACTTGCGGAACGGACTGTGCCGTTCCCAGAGCGACATGGGGAACTCCTTGAAGTAATTCGACGGCAGCGCGGCATGCCGCGACTCGTCGAGGTGGAAGAGTCGCAGGATTTCCAGTCCGGGGAACGCGCTCAGCATCCCGAAGAGGCTCAGGGCGAACCCCTCGACCACGATGTTCATGGCGAAGAACTTCTCGAGTCCCTTCGACTTGAAGCCCCGCTCGAGCAGGATGTACTCCCACGCGGACAGGCGCGGGATCGGGCACTCGAACGCCTGGATCAATTCGCGCAGGACGACGAAGTGTTTGGCCTCTTCGAAGACCTGCATCGTGAGCGCGGCGCGGCCGCCCGTGCTCTTCACCTCGTTGAGCACCTCGGTCGACACGAGCCACGCGTACGCCTCCCCGTGGCCGATGAGGGCGAGCACGTTGACCAGCGCCTGCTTTTCGCGCGGGGTGTAGGTCGCGTTGAGCATCTCGCGGAATTCCGTCGACCCGATCCGGTGCAGTTCCGCGCGTTCTTCGCTCGCCAGGGATTGCTCGGCCATCTTCAGGAGCGCCCGTTCCTCGGCGGTGCAATCCTTGAAGCTCGACCAGGGGGCGTGCTTCTCGGCTTTCCACAGGAAACGCAGGCTCTTGTCGTAGTGCTTCCGACGCAGATCGTCCTTGGCGCCGCCGACGAATTCGTAATGGACGTCGTCGTAGTCGCCCTTGCGCCCGCCGAGGTGGAGGAACGCCATGGTGCGATCGAACCCCCGCACCAGGGCATTGGCCGTCTGCTCCACATCGTCGTGAATCTGCGCGGCCCGGGGGTTCACCTTGATCTTCTGCACGTTCATCGTACCGCCTCCCCGCCGTGCGCGGCGATCCAGGTCTCGAAGAACTCCGTCGACGACGAACCGTCGGAAGTCCCGGCGCCGGGTCGGATCAGCCCGAGGGCGACGGAGCCGATGAGGAAACTCAACATCCCCTCCACCCCGCGCCGCGAAAGCCCGTCGAACAGGCGGTCGAGGGCGCGCGTGTAGATCACCAACGCTTCGGGAAACACCCGGCCGATCCGCCCCCCGTCGGCGGAGTCGGCGCGGGCGCGGAACCGGTAGACGTCGATGAACAGGAAGAGCGCCTTCTGGAAGTAGCGTCGCTTCCATTCCACGAACCGGATCAGGGCGCGGAACCGGTCCCGCATGGTCGCGGACGGGGCCACGCGCGACTCCAGTTGCCGGGCATCGTTCTCCGCCATGTGCAGGAGCATCTGCGCGAACAGGTCCTCTTTGCCGCG
Organism: uncultured Planctomycetia bacterium; assembly: GCA_964632945.1. Classification (GTDB taxonomy): domain Bacteria; phylum Planctomycetota; class MHYJ01; order WSZJ01; family CAZWCX01; genus CAZWCX01. The sequence goes on from CAZWCX010000045.1 coordinate 18,018, forward strand.
GAAGTAATGGTAGAGGGTCCCGGTCGTGACGCGCAGGTGCTCGGAAAGGCTGCGCATGGTCGCCCCGTGGAACCCGTGCACGGCGAAGTGGTCGAAAGCGCGGACCAGGAGCGACTCGCGCACCTGCTGCCGGTCGACGATCTTGGGCATGGCCGACCTCCCCCCTTGCGTTGCGTACCGATTATTATATAACACCCGTTACGCAAGGTCAAGCGCACGGCCGGGGCAGGGATGGGCCGCTTGTGGGGACGGGCTCCCCCGACCGTCGGCCGGAGCGGCGGGGAAACGCCGTCCGGTCAGTAGCGCAGGACGGCGGCGATGCGGCCGTGGTCCTTGAGGGCGCCGTCCGACACGAAAATGGCGCGCCCCCCTTTGGCGATCACCCGCTCGAGGATCTCGTCCACGGCGTCGTCGATCACTCCCGGCGACGCGGGGTCGGTGACCGGTTGGATCCGGTCGGCCGACCCGTCGATTCGCGCCGGGTAATAGAACCCCTCTTCCACGAGCACGGCGCCGATCCGTCCCTCCGAAGCCGCCTGCCATGCGTCCTGCACCCCGGAGAGGTGCTTGCGGGCGCGAATGGCCCCGTCGAGGTCGGCCAACGCCTGGCCGCGTTTTTTCTCGAGGTGCCCCTCGACGACCGGCCAGACCAGCTTGCCGAGGTCCTGCAAGGGAGTCTTGTCGTGAACGCCGGCGAGCGTTCCGGAAACCAGGCTGCTCAGGCGCGTCACTTCCTGGAAGTAGCCCAGCGAGCGATTCGCGCCGACCACGATCAGGGGCAGATTCTCGCGCGCCAGCACGCCCGAAAGCGCGAGGTCGACGCGACGGAAGAAGTGCCGATGCCGCTCGTCCGCGTACGCCGACTTGTCGGCCTTGATGTCGCCGCGTCCCGCTCCGCCCCGGTCCGGCTCCTCATCGGTCATGGGGAACGGCGGGCGGAGGAACTCCACCAGCGTCTGACGCCAACCGGAGTACAATCGGGTAGTCCGCTCCCCGAGGAGCAAGACCCAGGTGCGGGGGCTCCGGTTGAGGGCGAAGACGAGATCCCGGGTGAAGAAATTGGGGTCGATGGCGACCCGTTCCTTGACCGGAAACGGAAGGTGGTGCGCCTCCGCGAAGCCGCGGGCGACGAACAGGGCGATGCCGTCCAGGGTGTGCCGGTAGTCGATGGCCTCCGCCGTCTTTTCCAGCCGCTCGAGCAGCGGACCGACCTCGCGGCGCGTAAACTCCCGCTGCAGGCGTTCGCCGGCCGTCTTGACGAGGTTCTTGATCCGGATCGGGTCCTGCCGGTTCTCCGGCGACGTTCGGTGCATCGGGGCGAGGATGCTCAACGCCGGATAGCCGTGGACGGATTGGAGACGCTTGAGGTCCGTTCGGTTCATGGCCCACACCTCCTCGGAGCCGGCGCCGGAATCGCGTCCGGGCGGGCCCTCGACCGCCGATCGGGAATGCGGATCGGCTCCCCAGATTCCACTCTAACCCGCCCCCGGCGCGAATCAAGCGAAAACCGGGCGCAGCCGTCCGGCCCGGTCACGAAGCCAGTCGCGGGCGTCGATGCTGCTGGCACGCCGGCGAGGGCCGTGCTACACTGACGTCCGTTCCGGGCTCCGGGAGGTCGGGATGAAACGCGCAGTCTACGCCGGCAGCTTCGATCCGCCCACCTGCGGCCACCTGTGGATGATCGAAACCGGCGCGCGCCTGTTCGACGAGCTGGTCGTCGCGGTCGGCATCAATCCGGACAAGAAATACACCCTCGACGTCGCCACCCGCGTCGAGCTGCTGCGCGAGATCACCCGCACCCTGCCGAACACGCGCATCGACACGTTCGAGAACCAGTTCCTCGTTCGCTACGCCCGCTCCGCGCAGGCGGAGTACGTGATTCGCGGCATCCGCACGGAAGCCGACTACGAGTACGAGCGCGCCATGCGCCACATGAATGCCGACCTCGACCCGCAGATCACCACCGTCTTCCTGATGCCCCCGCGTCAGATCGCCGAGATCAGCTCCAGCCTGGTCAAGGGGCTGGTGGGCCCCGCGGGGTGGGAGGAGATCGTGCGCAACTACGTCCCGGAACCGGTTCACCGCAAGCTCCTGGAAGCCCACGGCCATGTCCGATCGAAGTAAATGGTCGGCGCTTTGGACGCGGCTTCGCGCCAAGGGGGATCCGATCCCCGTCCACGATGCGCTCGTGAAGGCGTATTGCGAGCCGCACCGCGCCTACCACAACCTGCGTCACATCACCGACTGCCTGCGGCACTTCGAACCCGTACGATCCCTGGCCGAAGATCCGGATGCCGTGGAAACGGCCCTTTGGCTTCACGACGTCGTGTACGACCCGCGCGCCAAGGACAACGAGGAACGCAGCGCGGAATTCGCCCGCAGGATCTTCCGCGCCGCCGAGATGCCCGAACCGTTCACGATCAAGGTGTCATCGCTGATCCTGGTCACACGCCACGAAGTCGTCCCGGCAACGCCGGACGGCCGCCTGGTCGTCGACATCGACCTCTCCATCCTGGGGCGGGACCCGATCGAATTCGACGAATACGAGCGGACCGTCCGCAAGGAGTACGATTGGGTTCCCGCGCCCATGTTTCGCGCCGGACGTTGCAAGATCCTCCAGCAGTTCCTGGACCGGCCCTCGATCTACTTCACGGACGCCTTCCGCTCGAAGTTCGAGGAGAAGGCGCGCCGCAATCTCGCGCGGTCGATCGCACTGCTGCGCTGACCCGGAGCCTCCCATGACTTCCTCGCGCGACCGGGCGGGTTCGACGCTCCTGCTCGACGAGTATTTCGGGGCGGAAGACCCCCGCTTCCTCGACGAATTGGGCTCGATCCGCTCCGGCGCCGCCCTGGCGGCCTTCACCGACCGCTGGAAGAAGGATCCCCGCCCCTGGGCGCGGCGACAGATCTTCGCCTACCTGGAGCGGCCGTTCGACCGCCCGGGCCATCCCCCGGTGGTCAAGCGGTTGTTCAAGCACGCAGAGAAGCAGCGGGACGACGAACTCCTCGCTGCCTTCCTGGCCGCCTTCGACCGCCTGATCCGTCGCGTGCGCCGAAAGAAGATCCGTTGGGACCACGACGCACGCTCCCACTGGACCGAGGAGGTTCTCCGCGTCCCGCGCGACGTGATCCGCGTGATCCAGGCGCCCAATCCGCGCACGGGGCAACCGATCGAGTTCGTCCAGCGGCCGGCCGGCAGCGGACGGATCTTCTCCCACGCCACGCGCTACCACCTCCGCCTCCGCGCGTGGCGGTACTTCCGCCACATGGGCTTCCAGCGACCGAAGGAGTATGTGGCGGCGGTCGCCCGCGCCCTCCTGCGCTACCGGGACGAGGACCTCTCCGACGGCGCCGCCCTGCTGGACTCCTGGGGCTTCGTGCAGGCCTGCTTCCGGGGCTCGAAAGTGCTGCGCTTCGGCTCCTCGCACGTCTATCTGTCCCCCGAGCGGAGCCTGGCGGAACTCGCCCCGGCCCCGCGGTTCTTGCACTTGTGGAAGGAGTCCGCGGCGGGCGGGGTGCTCTTCTCCCTCGTCCTCGAAGCCCCCGCGCGCGCGATCCGCGTGTGGGCGATGGAGATGCTCCGGACGCACCACGCCGATCGGCTCGCCTCCGCCTCCCTCGAGGACCTCTTCCGCCTGCTTGACCACGCCGACCCCGAGGTGCAAAACTTCGGCGCCGACCGCTTGCGCTCCGCGCGGGGCCTGGAGACGCTGCCCGTGGCCGACTGGCTGCGGTTGATCGAAACGCCCAATCCGGTCGCCCTCGGCTTCGTCTGCGAGGCGATGCTCCGCCACGTCACCGCCGACCGTCTCGATTTCGTCCAGCGACTGCGCATGGCCTGCGCCCAACCGTCGCCCGTCGCGCGGATGGGACTCGATTTCCTGCGCGCGCGACCGCCCGCGACCGCGGCCGAACGGGCCAGCCTGGTGATGGCCGGGGAGTCGAACTGCCCCGCAATCGCCGGCGAGCTCGCCCGCTGGACCCTCTCGATCGCCGGCGTAGCGGGCGCGTACGACCGCGAGGTCGCCTCGGCGCTCCTCGACAGTGCACAGCCCGATGCCCGGGCCGCTGCCTGGACCTGGCTCGTCGGCGACTCGCCCGGGATGCAGGATCCTGCCCTCTGGGCGCGCCTGCTCGAGACCCCCTACGACGACGTGCGGCTCCGGCTCGTGGAGACCCTGGAGCGCCGCTCCGGCCTGCCGGGCGCGCGCGTGGACGATCTCGTGCCGGTCTGGAGCGCCGTCCTGCTCGGGGTCCTCCGCGGCGGACGCCGGAAGCTCCAGGCCGTGCGGCAGCTGGGCCGCGCGCTCGCGGCAGACCCGAGCCGCGCGGATTCCCTCCTCCCCGTCCTCGCGGTGGCCATCCGGTCGGTGCGCGGCCCGGAGATGCGCGCCGGGCTCGCCGCCGCGGTCACCGCCGTCGAAGCCCGGCCCGAACTGTCCGAGGCCCTGCGCCGCCACGTCCCCGAACTGGTCTTACCCAGGTGACGCCATGGATGTGAAACTCGCCTACCTCGGACGCAGCGCCTTCGCCGGCGAGGGCGCCGCGCGGGTCCTGCGCCTCGCCCCCAACCTCGCGCGCGATCCGGTGGCCTTCGACGCGCCCCTCCTTCGCCCCCTGCGCTTCCGCGAGGCGGTCTCGGCCCTCCATGACGTCGTCATCAACGACCTGCGCTTCCGCCCCCGCGACCGGGAGGCGTACGAGACCTGGAAAAAACAGGAAGCCGAGCGATTGCGCCACCTGCACCGGGAAACGCTCAAGGAGGCCAAACAGGAGATCCTCAGCCGACAGGCCGACGTCCCCCGCGATCTCGAGGCCGGATACGAGCGCTGCCGCCGCGAATACTGGAAGGCGCGCCAGGAGTACTCCAACTACCTGCTCAAGCACGACCGCGAACTTTGGCGCAAGCTGATGCCGTGCGACCCCGTCGTCACCGTCGCGCCCGACGTGGTCTTCTTCGAGTGTTTCTCGGCAGACGAATCGAGCTACGGCTGCCTCACCGTGGACCGTGCGGGCGGCTTCGGCCCGTCCGATCCGCTGCGCTGCGGAACCACGAACGTGGACTACTCGTGGGACCTGTATCGGAGCTTCCAGGGCCTGCGCTCCTACCGCGAGACGCGGTTCCGCGTCGATCCGCAGGGGTTCGAGGTTGCCACCACGGGCCGCCCCGACTACCGCGAGGAAAAGATCGACCTCCCCCCCGGCTGGCTGCGGGGCTTCCTGCAGATCCAGTCGGCCATGGCCATGCCGATGCGCAAGGTCACGCTGTCGCGCGAGGCGGTCTACTCGCTCCTGGCCTGGCACAAGCGCCACCGCGCGCGCCGGAGCCCGCGCGCGCTCCGCTTCGAATTGCTCCCGGGACGGGCCCCGGCGGTGGTGATGGAGCCCTGGGAACAGCGCGTGACCTCGCACGGCACCCGGTACGATGGGCCGCCGGGCGAACCGGTCCGGGTGTGGGGCGCCCGCCGCCTGCTCGTGCTGGCGCGCCTGCTCCCGCTCGTCGACCGGATCGACGTCCACCTGCTCGGCACCGGCCTGCCCTCCTTCTGGGTCGCGCGCATGGGGGAAATGCGGCTGACGCTGGGGCTCTCGGGCTGGACCGCGAACGATTGGACGCGGGGCTCGGCCCTCGACGCGCTGGCGCCGCCGGTGGAGGTGACTCCCGATCAAGTCGCCCGCGCGAGCGAAACGCTGCGCGACCGCCATGCGGTCACCCTCGACGAGCTGGCTGCCGCCTGCGGCGCCGGGAAGGGCGAGGCCCTGGCGGTACTGAACCGCCTTGCGTTGACCGGCCAGGCGATTCACGACCTTCCCGCCGGCGTCTACCGCCGCCGCCAAATCCTGCCGATGGTGCTCGGCGAGGCGCAGATCGGACCCGAAAACCCCGAGGTGCGCGCGGCGCGGGAACTGCTGCAGCGCGGCCGGGTCCGGATCGAGCGCCGGGAGGACGCTCCCCGCGGGACGCGTTTGCTCGGCGGCCGGGTCGACGACAAGCCGGTGGAGGCTTTGCTCGACGCCGACGGATCAATCCGGCGCGGCAAGTGCGTCTGCTCCCACCACTACAAGGCCGGCATCCGCATGGGACCGTGCCGGCACCTGCTGGCGCTGCGCGACCTGGATCGGTCCGGCCCGGCGGCTGCCGGCGGGACGCTGTCGGCGTGGTACGAGCGAGTGGCGCGCTGGGCGGGGAACTAGCCCGAATGATTCACGAAGCGGCCGACGCGGCTTCATGAATACTCCGGGCCAGGCAAGATTCGGTGGCATCGAATCGAACGAATCGGTACAGAGGAGGGCGAAGTCTTTCGGGGGTGTCCCGGTCTTCCGAGACCATCCTGCTGCGGCGTTTCGCCGCGGTTGCGTTCTGCTTCCCACTCATCCCCAGGGCCGTTGTTCGTTCGGGCCCAGTGACCTCCCGTCGCTGGGCCAGGGCGAGCCGAGGCTCCCCGGCGACGGGAGGTCACTGGGCCCTGGGTGAACGTCCCTGGTCCGCAGGGAGAAGTCGGGAGACCGGGCGCCCCCAACCTCTTCGCGCGGAACCGATGGGCTTTTTCGACTGGCTGAAACGAACGCTGAACCCGTTCGAGGATCCCGACCGGCGGAACGACCGCCGCAACGATCCACGCCCCCCGCCCGCCCGCCCGCCCGCGCCGCCCGGTCCCCGGCTCCAGCGCACGCTCAACCTGGATGCCCGGACCTTCAGTCCCTTGGGCGACGCGGAAGTCCGCAAGGCGGCCTCGCGGCTCGGGCAGCTTTGGGGAAACCCTTGGTTCGGCCGTCGCGACCTGATCCCGCCCGTCGCCGACGAGCGCACCCTCCTCATCGACCGGGCCATGGTCGCCCATGGGTTGATCACCCCGGAGCGCCTCGCCGAAATTCATCGGATCGGCGAGGAAATGGACCGCATCCGTCCGCATCTCGCCCTGGCCCGACAAATCGCCGAGGAAGCGGTGAAACAGGCCGAGGCCGATCGCGCGGAACGAAAGCGGCGCAAGAAGGAGGAGGCGGCCGAACGCGAACGGAAACGCAAGGACGCGGTCGAGCGCCGACGCGCGGAGGACATCGTCTTCCTCGGACGGGGGGTCTCACGGGGGCTCGCGGACCGGCGCGCCCACGTGGAGAAATTGCAGCAGGCCGGCCTGCCCGTGCTGGCCACGCCGGCCGACGTGGCCCGGGCGCTCGAGATTTCGATCCCCCGGCTGCGCTGGCTCGCCTTTCACAACGAGTCCTCGACGGTCTCCCATTACGTCCGCTTTACCGTGCCCAAGAAAAGCGGCGGAACCCGGGAACTGGCCTCCCCCCACCGATCGCTGGCGAAGGCCCAGCAATGGGTGCGCCGCAACATCCTGGAGAAACTGCCGCTCCACGATGCCGCGCACGGATTCGTGCGCGGGCGCGGCACCCGCACGAACGCCGCGCCGCATGTGGGAAAGGCCGTGGTCGTCAACTGCGACCTCAAGGACTTCTTTCCCACCATCACGTTCCCCCGGGTGGAGGGCCTCTTCCGCGGACTGGGTTACTCCCCCGCAGCCGCGACCGTGCTCGCCCTCCTCTGCACCGATTGCCCCCGCAAGGCCGTGCAGTACGACGGCCGCGAATGGCATGTGGCCGCCGGGCCGCGGGCGCTGCCGCAGGGGGCGTGCACCAGCCCCGCGCTCAGCAACCGTGCGGCCCGGCGCCTGGACGCGCGCCTCGCCGGGATCGCCCGCAAACTGGAGTGGACGTACACCCGATACGCGGACGACCTGACCTTCTCGGCCGATCCGCCCGCCGCCGGAAAGATCGGCTACCTCCTCGCACGGGTGCGACACATCGCCGCCGACGAGGGATTCCAGGTCAACGAGGCGAAAACCCGCGTCCTCCGGCGCGCGGCCGCGCAATCGGTCACGGGAATCGTCGTGAACACCCGACCGGGAGTCCCGCGCCGGATGGCCCGCGCCCTCCGCGCCATGCTCCACCGCGCCGGGAAGCAGGGCCTCGCGGCGGCGAGCCCCCCGGGCGATGCGCAATTCCTCGCGCGCGTGCGCGGACGGGTCGCCTACGTCTCCATGGTGAACCCGCAGCAGGGCGAACCCCTGCGGCGTGCTCTCGCCGCCGTGCTCGAACGGAAAGGACCGTAGCGCCGTGGACTCCCCCGAGGCATTCCTGCAGCAACTCGCTCGCGAACATGTGGAGCGCGGGGATCCTTTGGGGTGGTTCGATCGGCTTTACGCGGCCGCCGAAGGCGATCCCCGCCGCGTCCCCTGGGCCCAGCTCGCCCCGCGCCCCCAGTTCGTGGAATGGGCGCAGCGAACCGCCCTCCGCGGCGACGGCCGCCGGGCGCTCCTCATCGGCTGCGGCCTCGGCGACGACGCCGTCGAATGCGCGCGCCTCGGCTTCCGGGTCCGCGCCTTCGACATCTCCCCGGTGGCCATCGACTGGTGCCGGCGCCGCTTCCCGGAACAGGCCGGTCTCTTCGAGGTGGGCGACCTGTTCCACCCGCCGGCGGACTGGGCTGCCGCATTCGATTTCGTCCTGGAGGCGCACACGGTCCAGGCGCTCCCCCGGGATCTGCATCGGCGCGCCATGGAGGCGATCGCGGAGTTTCTCGCGCCCGGCGGCACCCTTTTCGTCCTCGCCCGCGGTCGCGATGCCGCGGACCCGGCCGTCGGACCGCCCTGGCTGCTGACGCGGGATGACCTGGCCGCGTATCCCGCCGTCGGGCTGACGGAGGTTTCGTTCGAGGACTGGACCGATTCCGGGATTCCGCCCGCGCGGCGATTCCGGGTCATCTACCGTCGGTGATCCGCGGGCGGATCACCCGCCGAACGCGGCCAGCTCCGCCGCGACGGCGCCGGCGCCTCCCCCACGGTCCGCGGGATCCCGGGACAGCAGCCGCATTACGCACGCCGCCAGCGATTCCGGCACGTCGCCGCAGCGCTCCCGCAACGGGATCGTCTTCCCCTCGACCACGGCCCGACACAGCGCCGGCAGAGTCTCGCCCCGGAACGGGAGATCCCCCGACATCGCCTCGTACAGGATCGCCCCGACCGCGTACAGGTCCGAGCGCGGATCCGCCGCTTCCCCGAGGAACTGCTCCGGCGCCATGTAGTTCGGGGTCCCCAGCACCTCCCCCTCCTGAGTGAGGCGGGTGGCGTCGATCACGTGGGACATTCCGAAGTCCACAAGAACGGGCGTCTCCTCGTCCCGGAGCAGGACGTTGGCGGGTTTGAGGTCCCGATGCACCACCCCCCGCGGGTGGGCGTGCGCCAGGGCCTCCAGGATCCCGCGCCCCCAGCGCGCCGCCACGGTCCAGGCAATCCTCCCGTCCCGCCGCAGGACGTCGGCGAGCGACGGGCCCCGGACGAATTCCATCACCAGGTAGGTGGCGCCGCCGTCGCAGCCGAGATCGACCGCTTTGACGACGTTGGGGTGGTCGAGCGCACGCACCGCCTCCGCCTCGCGCCGCATCCTTGCCGTGATCCGCGCGTCTTCGCACAGGTCGGGACGCAGGATCTTCACGGCCACCGTTCGCCCGGTGCCGCGTTCGAGGGCCCGGAAGACGACGCCGAATCCGCCGCGGCCGATCCGTTCCTGGATGGCGAATCGTCGGAGTCCACCCGGGCCGCCGTCGAGGAGGCGGATCGTTCGCCCTCCCGGCACCTCGGACGCCTCGGGATGCAATGCGCGCTCGATCTCCGCCCGCACCGCCTGGACGGACGGTGGGCGCCGCGCGGGGTCCTTGTCCAGCAGCCGCGCGACCAGGGCGCACACCGGGGCGGGGATCCCGGCGCGGTACTTCGACACCTCCTCGAACGGCCGCGGGCTCGCGACCTCCTCCATCGCCCGCACCGCATCCCGGGCCACATGGGGAAACCGCCCGGTCAGCAGGTGAAAGAGCAGCATCCCCAATGACCAGAGGTCCGAGCGGACATCGCGGGGCTCCCTGCGGGCGACCTCGGGCGACACGTAGCGAGCATTGCCGACCACCGTACCGACCCGCAGCACCGGGTCGAAAAACTCCGGATATTCCGGCTCGAATCCGTACAGGACCGGCACGTCGTCGGCGCGCAGCCAGATGCACGACGGCTCGATCCGGCCATGGACGACCTCCTCCGCATGGACGTAGGCGAGGCCGTCGCACAGGTCCGCCGCCAGGCCGAGGGCCCACCCGGGGTCGACCGGCGCGCTCTTGCGGGCCATCAGCTCGAGATGGATGCCGGTTTCGCGGGTCAATACCTGCCAAACGTTCCCGCCCTCCTCGACCACGTCCAGGATCGACGCGATGTTCGGATGGCGCAACCGCGACAGGTGCCGCAATTGCAGCAGGAAATTCCCGCGCACGTGCGGGTCGGACTGAAGGCACTGCGGCAGCGTGCGCAGCCACACCTCGCGCCCGAGCAGAGTATCGCTCGCCGGACGGCGCACCGCGCCCCGGTCGGGTTGTGCCGGGCCCTCGATGCGGTAGCGACCCACCTGGTCCGGGGCCATCGCGCGCTCCGAGCCGGCGTCAGGGCCGGACGAACAGGGCCGTGGCGGGAATCTCCTGCTTGGCCGTGCCGGGCCCGGACCAGAACACCTGCAGGTGCTCCCCGCCGACTCCCTCGATGTGATGGACGCGGATCGGGTGCTTGCCCTTGCGCAGCCGGATCACCCCGCGACGCTCCTGCGGGGGGTGCGAACCGTCGTTGTCGACCACGGCTTCGTCCCCCAGCCACAACCGGCTGCCGTCGTCGGAGAGGGTGTAGAAGGTCCACACGCCGTCGGCCGGCACATCGACGAACCCGGTGAACCGGAGCCCGAAGCGATCCGCCCCGGCTCCCGGGACCTTGTGCGTGAAGCCGTTCGTCCAACCCCGGAATGAGGGGACGAGACGGTCGAAGTCCGGCAGCGCACTCCAGGTCCCGTGGAACACCTCGAAAGCCAGACCGTAGACGAAGTCGCCGCTCAGGGAGGGACGCAGGCCGAGTTGCCGGGGCGCCAGCGTGGCCGTCGCGACGGCGCCGTCACGGATCCACTCCAGCGGGATCGCGTCGCCGGGGTTGCGGTCCGATGCCAGGAGCGCAAAGTCGATTCCGTCCCGCACCGCCATTCCCGCCACGCGGACCAGCACGTCCCCCGCGCGCACTCCCGCCTGCTCGGCCGGCCCCCCCCTGCGCACCGAGGTCACCCGCGCCTCCGGAGCGAACGGATCCACCTCCAACCCCAACCGCCATCCCCGGGACGTCTCGTCGAGCATCATCTCCGGGAACAGTCGGCGCACCCGGTCGATCGGAATGGCGAGGCCGATCGCCTCCCCTCCGACCTTGGCATTGATGACGCCGATCAACTCGCCCTGCTCGCTGAGGAGCGGCCCGCCGGAGTTTCCCCCGTTCACCGCGGCCGTCGTCTGGATGTGACCGTGGTCCACGTAGCCGACGGCCAGCCGACTGACGATCCCGGTGCTCACGGTGTGGGAGAGGCCGTTGGGGTTTCCGATCACGACCGCAGGGTCCCCCACGCGCAATTCTGCGTTTCTACCCATGCGAACATGCGGCAGCGGCCGTTGCGCGTCGACCTTGACGATCGCGATGTCCTCCCAGCCGTGCCGCGCCACGACCCGGCAGGGCAACGCCGTCCCATCGGACAGGTGGGCGGTCAATCGGCCCTCTCCGACCACGTGGTTGTTGGTCAGGATGAAGCCGGACTCGTGAACGATCACGCCGCTGCCGGCGTATCCCTGGTCCGCCCCCTCGGCGGTGCGGTTGAGCCCCATGATGTCGACGGTGGCGGGATACCCCGTGCGGATGGCCGCGCGGATCAGGTCCGCGGAGGAGGCGCCGGGCGGGACCGCCGCGCGCGCGGCCGCCGGCGCTCCGGCCGTCTCTTCGTCGGCGCAAACCGGAACTCCGGCCCAGGCGCCCATCGCGAGCGCCGCAAGCGGCATCCACCGGAGAAGTCCGTGCGTCATGTTAGAGCCGTTCGTAGCGGTCCACCTGCTCGCCGATCACCTGGAGGCTGCTGCGCCAGAAATCCGGCTTCCGAATGTCGATCCCGAACCGCGCGGCCAGCGGCGCGGCGTTCTCCATCCCTGTCGACCGCAGCAACTCGCGATACCGGGGCACGAACGGCTTGCCTTCCCGCCGGAACTGCGCATAGAGCCCGAGCGAGAACAGATGCCCGAACGCATACGGGAAGTTGTAGAAGTGGTATCCCGGCGAGTAGTAGTGCGGCTTCCAGAGCCACATGTACCGGTTGTACGTGGTCGGATCCACGGCGTCGCCGTACGAGTCCTTCTGGGCCTCCGCCATGAGGCCGCAGATCTCGTCGGCGTCCAGCTCCCGCTCCGCCCGCCGCTCGAACACCGCGCGCTCGAATCGATACCGGGAGCTGATGTCCAGGCAGACCTGGCACGCGCCGAGCAGCTGCAATTCGAGGATCCCCAGTTGCTGCGCCGGGGTCGCTTCCGCCAGGGCCGCCTCCGTAACCAGGGTCTCGCAGAAGATGCTTGCCGTCTCGGCCAGCGTCATGGGCGATCCCCGTTGCAGCGGCTGGAGCCCCGACTGACAGTGGTTGTGGTAGGCGTGTCCGAGTTCGTGCGCCAGGGTGCTCACCTGGTCGAAGGAGCCGTCGAAGTTCGCCAGGATCCGGCTCTCTTCCACCCCGATCACGCCCATGCAGAAGGCGCCGCCGCGCTTGCCGTCGCGCATCTCGCCGTCGATCCAGCGCCGGTCGAACGCGCGCGCCGCCATTTCGGCCAGATCTTCGCTGAACAACCCGAACTTGTCGACGATGAAGTCCCGCGCCTCTCTCCAGGTGAATGTCCGGGCCGTCGCTCCCACTGGGGCGAACAGGTCCCACCAGGCCAGGCGCGGCTTGCCGAGCCGCTGCGCCTTCTTGCCCAGATACCGGCGGAACATCGGAAACGCCTCACGGATCGCCCCGAGCAGCGCGTCCAGCGTTGCCTGATCCATCCGATTCTGATCGAGGGACTGCTCGAGCACGCTCGCGCGCCCGCGCCGCTTCGCCAGCGTCAGAGCGGCCCCCTTGACGCTGTTCAGTGACGCCGCCACCGAGGTCCGAATCGATTCCCAGCCGGCGATCTCGGCGCGATGGGCGCGTTCCCGAACGCCGGGGTCGGGGTCCGAACGCAGGTTGACCACCGCCGGACTCGGCAGCAGCTCCACCTTCCCGCCGCGTTCGAACGGGACCTTCAACTGACTGGTGACGTTCCCCTGCAACTTCCCGAACGCGTTCGCGCCGTCCACGTTCAACTCGGCGGCCAGCGCCTCCATCTCGTCGCTCATCAGGAAGCGGCTTTGCCGCGCCGTTTCCTCGAGGAAGTACGCGTGCTGCTTGAGCAAGTCCGCCTGGGGAATCAGGTCGGGAAGCAGCGGGCCCAGCGACCCGATCCATGCCTGGAGCCGCACCCAGATCTTCTGCCTCCGCGTATCGACCTGCTCCAGACGCGAGGTCTCGCGTACGGCATGAGCGTCCCGACTGTCGGTGGACAGGAAGGAGTAGATGTACGAATCCATCGTCTCGTAGCGGCGCTGGATGTCGTTGGCGCGATGAAGCAGGCCGGTCATCGTCAGCGCCAACCGCGCGGACTCGACGATGGGAGGTTCCGGCAGGCGCCGGATCGAACGCTCGTCGCACCAGGCGTCGAATTCCTGCACGGCCCGTTCCAGTTCCCCGAACGCCTGCTGGTACTCCGGCCCGCCCAGCGACGGGAAAACGTTCTTGAGATCCCAGCGAGTCGGCGTGTCGCTCAAGGCTCGAGCTCCTTCATCGGGGGTGCGCGGCGGAATTCGGCCGTCCATTATGCAGGCAGACCCGCCGGGCGCAAGCGGATTTGCCATCGGATCGCGGGTCCTTCTGCGACGGTCTGCCGCCCGGGACGGCGCGACCGATTCCCCGCGGGAAGACGCGTCCCGGGCAAACACTTTCCCCGCCCGTCCGTATCCTCTCCTCGAACCCGGAATCGTCGTCCCGTTTCTTGATGAGGAAACTTCCATGCGCGCCCGTACCCGCCTCGCCGGACTCGCGATCTTGGCCCTCCTGGTCGCCTCGCAGCCCCTTCGCGTCGGTGCGGAGGGTCCGGGGGAGGCGCCGGAAGGGCCGGCGGAACGCATCTCCCGTCGCATCGAGGAGGTGCTCCGGCGCCGTCTCGGCGGGTTGGAGGAGGAGTTGCAGGAGACGATCCGCCGCGAGATCGGCGCGCGGGAACGGACGGGGCGCGACCTGCCGGCGCGGACGACCGGGGGCCGCGTCGCGGCCATCACCGCGCGCGAACTTCTGGACCACGTCCGGCACCTCGCGAGCGACGAGCTGGAGGGGCGCGGTTCGACCCAGGAGGGGGTCTGGCGCGCGGCGGAGTACATCGCCGCCGAGTTCGAACGCCTCGGCCTGAAGCCGGTGGGCGACGACGGCACCTACCTGCAGACGTTCCGCCCGGCCAAGGGGGCGAAGGCGCCGAACGTCCTGGGCCTGCTGGAAGGTTCCGATCCCGACCTGCGGGACGAAGTCATCGTGGTCGGCGCGCACTACGACCACCTGGGGGTCGGACACGGGGTCGGCGACGGCCGTCTCGACCAGATGCTCGGCGGCGGGGACCGCGATGACGTCATCTACAACGGCGCCGACGACAACGCCAGCGGGACCGCCGCGGTGTTGGAGGCGGCCGAGGCGCTCGCGGGGGCGCCGCGGCGACCCTCCCGGAGCGTTCTCTTCATCCTCTTCGCCGGCGAGGAAATGGGCCTCCTGGGTTCGCGCCACTATGTGCGCCACCCGGTCCTGCCGATCGCATCCACCGTGGCCATGATCAACCTCGACATGGTCGGCCGGAATCCCCGGCGCCCGCTCGATGTCATTGCCGCCGAGAGCGCCCCGGAGCTCAAGCGGATCTTCGCCGACCAGGCCCGGGAACTGGGCGTACCGATCAAATTCGCATCCCAGGGAATCATGGGCGGCAGCGACCACCAGTCCTTCTATCCGAAGAACATCCCCGTCGCCCATCTGTTCAGCGGGCTCCACAAGGACTATCACCGCGCGAGCGACCACACCGACAAGGTTTCACCCGAGCAGATGGAACGCGCCGCGCGCCTGACCGCCGGAGTCGTGGCGGAACTGGCGGAACTGCCGGAGCGACCGCGCTTCCGGCGCGTGCCGTCGATGGAGATCAGCCGGCTGCTCGAACTCTTCGGCGGCGGCGAGGGCCGGCGCGTGTTCGGCGTGCAAACCGAGCCCGCCGGGGACGACGGCGGCGTGCGCGTGACCGCGGTTTCGCCCGATTCCGCGGCCGAGGCGTGCGGCATCGAGCCGGGGGACGTCCTGCTGGAGTTCGCGGGCGCCCGGGTGACCGGACCGCCGGACCGCGCGCTCGCCGCCCTGCGCAAGGCCATCCAGTCCGTTCCCGACGGGGAGGAGATCCGCGTGGTCGTGGAACGCGACGGCCGCCGGATCCCGCTGACCGCCCGCTTCGAAGCGGAGTAGGGAATCGTCACCACCACTGAAATCCGCCGGATTCGCCGGCTTCCTCGACATAGTCGTCGAAGCCCGTGTCGAACCAGGCCGTGTAGTCGACATAAAACGCCCAGCCCCACACGAGGAAATAGAGGGCCAGGCCGAGCAGGTTGAGCGGGAGCGCCACCTTCTTCATCGACAGACACCCGACGACCGCCGTCGCGGAACAGCCGATCATGCCCAGATAGAACCCGGTGTTCGCGAGGGCGTACGGGACCGCCGCGACGGCCCGGATCGTCCGCCTGCTCTGTTCGCACCCGACGCATGCCCCCATGAACGCGGACGACGAGACCACCGTCGCCACGCAGGCGGAGTACAGGAGAAACTCCCAACCGGCAAAATAGGTCGCGCCGAATCCGAACCAGAGCAGGAGCGGCAGGGCAAGGACGGTCAGGGCCCGACGGACGGTTCCGATTACGATCGCGCGTCCGATCGCGCCCCGGGGGCAGACCGACAGCACCATCGAATCCAAGGTGCCGGCCGAGTGCTCGGAAACCAGGGAGATCGCGCCCATGATCGTCGCCAGGAACGCCGCGAGGACCGTGAGAAGGAATCCCCATCCGAGGGAGTAGGCGGTCAAATCGATGGGCGAGACTGTCCCTCGGGACCAGACGCACAGCGCCACGCCTGCGCCCGCCGCGGCGACGAGCGACAACCGGTACACCCAACGGAGCGGACCCGCCGACAGCCGTGCGAAGCCGCCGAAGCGTTTGCGGAGCAAGGCATCGGGGGCGGATGAAGCTACTTCTTCAGCAGGCCCGGCAGCCACGTGGTCAATCCCGGCCAGTAGGTGATGAGCAGCACGCCGATGGCGAGGATCGCCAGCATCGGCAGGGTGGCCCGGATCACCTGCCCCATCGGCTTTTCGAATCGATAGGCGGACAGGAACAGGTTCATTCCGACCGGGGGGGTGAGGAAACCCAATTCCAGATTGGCCAGGAAGATGATCCCGAGGTGGATCGGATCGATCCCGTAGGCGATCCCCATCGGCACGATGAGCGGAACCACCACGACGATCGCGGAGAAGATGTCCATGAGACAGCCGACGACGATCAGGAGCGCGTTCACCGCCAACAGGAACACCCACGGCGACTGGATGGTCTCCTGCACCCACTCGACGGCGGTTTCCGCGACCTGCTCCATGACGAGGAAATGGGTGAAGCCCATCGCGACACCGAGGATCAGCAGCACGCCGCCGACGAGGAGACCGCACTCGGTGAGAACACGCACGATCTCCTTCGGCCGGGTCAGGTCGCGGTAGATGAATACTTCGGTGACGAAGGCGTAGAGCGCCGTGACCGCGGCCGCTTCGACCGGTGTGGCCCAACCGCTGAAGAGCGTCGCCAGCGCAACCACCGGGAGCAGGAGCTCCCACTTCGAGTCCCACACGGCGGCGCGGAGTTCCCCGCCGTCGAAGTGCATCTTCGCCGCGACCTCCCTCGGTCCCTGCCAGATGCCGAGGAGGACCGTGAGACCCACGAGCAGAACCCCGGGACCGAGGCCCCCGAGGAACATCTTTTCGATGCTGATGTCATACGTGCCCGGCAGGTTGGAGGCGATGTTCCCCGCGACGATGGCGTACAGGATCAGCGGCAGACAAGGCGGGAAGAGCAAGCCGAGCGAGCCGGCGCCGGTCAGGAGGCCGAGGCTGTTGCGCTCCGAGTATCCCGCCGTCCGCAAGACCGGCATCAAGAGCGCCCCGAGCGCGAGGATGGTAACCCCTGAAGCGCCTGTGAACGACGTGAAGAAGGCGCAGACCAGGGCGGTCAGGATCGCCGGACCGCCGCGGAAGTGCCCGACGAGCGCCTGGAACACCCGCACCAACCGCTTCGACGTCCCGCCTTCCGCCAGCAAGTAGCCCGCCATCGTGAACAGGGGAATGGTCGGCAGCGAGGGGTTGGTGACCAGCGAATAGTGCTTCAGCGGGATCGACGCCAGCGGCGTCCCCTCCGCCCAGTTGAGGATGAGGGTCGCGCCGCCGATGACGCAGTAGATGGGCGCTCCCAGGACGGTGGCCGCCAGCAAGATGAGGAGCAGCGGATACCGCAGGGCCTCCGGCTCCAGCATCGGGGCCTCGGGCGGCGTCGGCCCGGCCTCCGGGTGGACCCACAGCAGGAACGCCGTCGCGGCGAGGGCGAGCGCCCCGGTCAACACGCGACCCTGGATGCTCTGCGCGGCGCGCAGGACCAAGCGGGCGGCAATCACCAGAAATCCGAGGGGGATGATCAGCATCACCTGCCAGGTGGAGATGCCGTAGGCGATCTTGCTGCCCGCTTCGCGCTCCTGCTCGATGAAGTCCATGCAGACGAGACAGAGGGCCAGCGTCACCGTGGCGGCGACCGCGCGGCTGAAAATCGACGCCGCGGTCTTCCAGCGGCCCTTGAGGAAGGCGGTGACGGTGGACAGGGAGAGCAACCGGTCCTGCCGGGAGGCGATCGCGCCGCCGAACATCCCGATCATGAGGGTGAAGTGCTGGACGAACGCGCTCGATCCCGAGATGCCGGTGTTGAACCGGCGCAGGACGATTTCGAGGATCGGAAGCACCGCCATGAGCACCAGCGGCGCGACCACGAGGAGGTTTTCGACGAAGCGGAGGTGCCCCCGCCAGCCGTCTACGTCCTTCTCCCGTATCGCCTCGGGCGGGAGATTTGCGTCGGATTCCGCAGCGCTCATCTACTTGGGGCCCTGGTCGCCGCCGGGGCCGCTGGCGCCCTTCCCCTCGCGATACTCCTTCAGCAGCCGGACGACCTCATCGTAGATGTCGGCCGGCACGACCCCTCCGCGGATGTCCGGGTAGATCTTGTCCACCGCTTCCCGCCACTTGGCCTCGTTCTCGGAAGTGAGCGGATGGACCTGCAGGCCGCGCTTCTTCATCGACTCCACGGCGTCGTGGGCCTCGGTGCGGCTGTAGGCGTAGATCTCCTTGCCGGTCTCGTGGGCGACTTCCAGGAGCTTGGCGCGATCCGCGGGCGTGAGTTTGTCCCAGGCGTCCTTCGTCATCACGCAGGCGCCGACCAGGATCGCCCAGTTGAGCTGCAGCATGTGCGGCGCGCGCAGGTCGATCTGGCCCGCCAACGCGTACGTCGGCGGGACCGTGACGCTGTCGATCAGCCCGGTCTGGAGCCCGGGAATGATGTCGGTCGGCTCCAGCTCGACCGGGTTGTAACCGGCCTTTTTCATGATGTCGGACTGCCCCGTGCCGCCCGCCCAGACGAACAGTTTCAGCTTACGGTAGTCGTCGGGGGTCTGCACCGGGTGGCGCGTGAACGGGTGGACCCAGCCGGTGTCGCCCCAGAAGAGGACGACGAACCCCTTCTCCTCCAGCCGCTTCTGCAGCATCGGCTGGAGCTTCTGCGCCACGTAGTCGTACTCGTCGAAGGTCCGGAACATCATCGGAAGGTTCTGCAGACCGCTGCATCCCGGCTCGATCTTCGACAACCCGACCACGGTGAGCAGTCCCGCCTGCAGGGTGCCGATCCGCATCAGGCGGACCATATCCTCCTCGCCCCCCTGCGTGCCGTCCGGGTAGATGACCAGCTTGACGTTTCCGCCCGTCATGTCCTTCCACTTCTCGCCCATGGTCTGCATCGAACGATGGTAGGAGGATCCGCGCGGCGCCAGAGTGCCGAGGTTGATCCGCACCTTCCCCTGCGCGTGGGCCTCTCCGGCGGGGGCAAGGACCACGAACAGGGCGGCGATGATGGGCAGCATTCGCATGAGCGTGGGACTCCTTTTCGTTGGAGGTCGACCCCCCGGTGCGGTCATTCCGATTCCGGAATCAGGAACAGTTCGTCGATGCGCGACAGCAGCCAGCGGGCGCGCCGCTGCATCACGAGATTGACCAGACGCCATTCCTGCTTCTCGTCGGGTTGAATCGCCAACGCCTGCTCGAGAAGGCGACGGAATTCCTTGTGGTCCTGGTTCTTCACCGAAGAGCCTTCCGCGAAGGCGACCAGCGGCCCGGCGTGGCGCCCACCGCTGAGCTCGAGGGCGCGCTCGAAATGCTTGCGCGCCCGCTCGGTCGGATCCCCCTTGGCGCCCTGGCGGGCGAGCTCGTAGCTGACGAGGAACGAATGCAGCGCCCCGTGGTCGTACGACTCGTCGAGCTCGAGCGCCCGGTCGATCAGGGCCTCCACCTTGGGCTGGTCGCCGACCAGGTCATAGTCTTCCTTGGCCACCGATATCGAGGCTCCCCAGGATGCGGCCGTCCAATAGAGTGTGCGCACGTCCTCCGGCTTGCACACCGCCACGGCGGCCTTGGGGTCCGCCGCGATCTTCTGGCGAAAGCCGGGATGGGCCACTTCGAGGGCGCGGAGCCCGTAGTCCCGGGCCCGCAGGTAAAGCCGCTTGGCGCGCGCCCGAAGCTCCGCGGCGGCGTGAACGTCCTTGTCCTCCATTTCGTCCGCGTCCTGCTGGACGAAGGCGTAGGCGTACTGGGTGAAGCCGCTGGAGGCCGCAAACAGCAATCCCTTGTGCTCCGGCACCTCGGCCAACAGGCTTTCCATCAGTTTCAGGCTGAAGGGGACGGCCGCCTTGATCAATTCGGGATCGTCGTCCGAGGCATACGTGGAACCGCCCTCGGCGAGGGCGTCGCCCATGCTGTTGATGGCCATCTTCTTGATGGAGCAGCCGCAGATCGAACCCGCCAGCAGCGCCATCCCGGCAACGTTCCTGGCCCAAGCCATGGTCGACATCCCGCCCTCCCCTGCGGCCCCGCGCGCCGCCTGATCCCGCTCGAACGAGCCCGCCACGGTCCGCTTCGCCGGGCCCTGGAATCTATGGGGGATTGACCGCCGCGTCAAGAAGATCCGGCGTGCAACGGCTGTAACTCCGGCCCCGGAACGGGTATTCCATGGATGCGCCCACCGGCGATCCCGTTGGGGGCGCGGCCGCGCCCGGATGCGTCTCCGCCCCGAGGCGATGCCGAGACTCGATCGACGCTGGGGCCGCCTGCCCGCCCTTGCTATACTGGTCGGCGAAAACCCCGTCGCCGGATCGGTTACGGAGCCGCAGGGATGCCGGAGAACGAAGCCGAACTCGATCGCCTCTTCGTCTGCCTGCTCCAGACGCTCGAGCTGGTCGATGGTCCGACCGCGGCAGCGGCTCTCTCCGCCCCGCTGCTTTCCACTTCCGGGGGCGCCGTTCCCGCCGGGATCCGGTTGGCCGCCCGTGGAGCGATCCACCCCGGGTCGCTGTCCCGCATCCTCCGCACGCGCGCGAGCGCCCTGCGCGCGTGCCACGCTTGTCCCGCCGTGACGCTGCTCGACCACCCGGCGCAGGCCACCGTTCCCTTGTGCCCCGGGTGCCGGGGGGTGATGCTCCCCCTCGACATCCCCGGAATCCTGGCGCACCAGTTCCCCGGCCCCGGTCCGACCGAATCGACGCTCGCATCGGACGGCGGCGATCCTTCCACGGTCCTCCTCGGCCCGTCGAGTCCGGCGAGCGTCTCCGCCGCCGAGCCGGGCCGCGGCCCGAGGAATCAACCCGCCGGATCCGTCGAGTTCGGCCGGTACCGACTGCTCGGGGTCCTCGGCGCGGGCGGGATGGGCACCGTGTGGAAAGCCCGGGACGCTGAATTGGACCGCATCGTCGCCCTCAAGCAACTGCGCGAACCGGGCGCCCAGGAGGCCGATTCGCGGCGACGATTCGACCGGGAGGCGCGTCTCGCGGCCCACCTCCGGCATCCCGGAATCGTCACGGTTCTCGACGTGGGCGAGGTCGGCGGCGTCCCCTACCTGACGATGGAGTTCGTGGAAGGCCGCACCTTCGCCTCCGTGCTGGACGAGACCCGCGCCGCAAAGTCGGGCGGCCGGGAACCTTCCCCGACGACCCTGCGACGGGAAGTCGGCATTCTGGCCGAAACCGCCGAAGCGCTGGCCCACGCCCATGAACGGGGGGTCGTTCACCGGGATCTGAAGCCCGCCAACGTGATGGTGGACGCCTCGGGTGCGGCCCGGGTTGCGGATTTTGGACTGGCCACCGTCCTGGCCGGGTCGGACGGGAGCGGAACGACCGAACTCCGGGTGACGCGGACCGGGCAACTGTTGGGGACTCCCGCGTATATGAGCCCGGAACTGGCACGCGCGGACGGGACGCCGGCGGGCGCCGCATCCGACGTCTGGGCGCTCGGGGTGATGCTGTATGAAGTCCTGACCGGCACCACTCCGTTCGCCTCGAGCGCCGGGATCTGGGACGTCCTCGAGGCGATCTTGAATGCGGAGCCTGCCCCGCCCCGACGGTTGACGCCGGGGGCGCCGGAGGATCTCGAGGCCCTGTGCCTGTCCGCGCTGGCGAAGAGTCCGGCCGACCGGTGCGGTTCCGCCGCGGAGTTCGCCGCGGAATTGCGCCGCTGGCTCGCCGGGGAAAGACTGCGCACCCGGCCTGCGGGCCGGCTGACGCAGGTCGCCCGCGGGGTGAGGCGCCATCCCGACATCGTCGCCGCCGCTGTCGTGTTTGCGGCCCTGCTGGCGCTCGCGGTCGGGGCGGGTTGGCGCGCACAACAGGAACGGGACGCCCGCGAGGTCGAGACTCGGGAACGCCTGCGCGCGGCCGTGCATGGATTCACCGATGCCACGCGTCGCACGCCGCTGTCCGCGGAAGCGCGGGAAACGCTCGCGCGCCAACCGCTGGGTCTGATCGAGACCGTCCTGGCCGAGGATCCGGAAAGCGGCCTCGCGCTCGCATGGCGGGCCCGGATCCGAAGGGTGCTCGGAATGTCGACGGAAGCGGAGGAAGACTTCGATCGCGCCTGCCGGGCCTCACCCACGGAACCGGAAGTCTGGTGGGCGCGCGGCTGGGACCGAATCCAGCGCTACGCGAGATCGCGGGACCTCCCCCGCGTCCGGCTCGACGCCGGCGAGGTCCGCACTCACCCCCCGCGCGCGGAGACGGCGGAGGAACTCCGGCTCCGCGCGGGCGGGCTGGCGGACCTCGGACGCATGTTCGAAATGGCCGGACGCGGCGGGCGGATCGGGGCGGAAGAACTGCGGCTTGCGCGCGCGACCGTTGCCCTGTACTCGGGGGGAACCCGGGGGTTCGAAGAGGCGCGAGCGACGCTGGGGGATCCCGATGGCCCCGAGGGGTTGCGCCTGCTCGGACTCCTGTTCGCTCTGACCGGGCGCTACACGGAATCGGTGGCCGCCTTCGACCGCTCCCTGGCCTCCTGGCCGGAAGATCCTGAATCCCTGCGCCATCGGGGTCTGGCCCGATTGTGCGCGGGACTGCAGGAACAGGCCCGCGACCGCCACGCGGGCGAAGTCGTCGCCCGCGCGATCTCCGATTTCAGCGAGGCCCTTGCCCGCGATCCCGGTCACCGGGAAGTGCTCCACCTGCGGGGAGTCGCCGCGCGGTCGCTGGGTGAGTTCCGGGCCGGGCGCGGACAGGACGCCCGAGCCCTGTTCCGGGCCGCGATCGACGATTTCGAAGCGACGCTCGCGATCTTGCCGGATCATCTGCCCGCGCGGGACCAGTGGTGCCTCGCCCGCTCGCAGGCGGCCGAGGTCGAGACCCCCGCCGGGGCCGATCCACGGCCGGTGTTGCGCGGCGTGATCGAGGATTGCGAACGAAGCCTCGCCCTGAGTCCCGCGTGGTTCGAGAGCCGGGTCGTCCGCGCCCAGGCCGCGTACCTCCTGGGCCTCGCCGAGTCGAAACGCGGGGGGGACCCGCGGCCTGCGTGGGAGGTCGCCCGGGGGGATTGTACCGCAATCCGGGAGTTGGATCCGGAATGCATGTCGATCTTCGCCATTCGCGGCAGCCTCGAGTACGCCGCCGGAGCGGCGGAAGCGGCCGAGGGCCGGGACCCCCGGGAGCATTTCGACCTCGGCGACGCCGATTTCACGCGCGCGATCCGGCGGCGCCCGGGAGATCCCTCGTGGCGGGTCCGCCGCGGGGAAGCGCGGGTCGAGGCCGCAGCCATCCGGATTCGCCAGGGAGGGGATCCGGAAGCCGCCTTCGGGCCCGGCCTGGCCGATTTCCAGGCCGCGCTCGTGCTGGATCCCGACCATGTCCGCGCCTTCCTCAGCCGGGGCCGGACCCTCGTGCGCCTCGGCCAGGCGCTCGAAGCGCTCGGCCGCGACCCCCGGGCCGTGTACGAACAGGCGCGGACCGACTTGGATGAGACCCTCCGACGCGGTCCCGATCTCGCCGCCGCGCGCGCGGTCCGGGGCCTCCTGCACCTCCTGATCGGGCAGCGCGCGCCCGACCGGGCCGCCGCCGGCGAGGCGTTCACCCGCGCGCTGGCAGACCTGGATGAGGCATTGCGCGCGCAACCCGCGGATCCGCGCACCTGGCACGGGCGGGGACAGACGCGCATTCGTCTCCTGCAACTCGAGATCGACCGGGTACGCGCCGCGCGGCGCTGGGCGCAAGCGGCGCGCGCCGACCTGGACCGCGCGCTCGAGCTGGATCCGTCCCTCGCAGCTCCCCGCAGCCTGAGAGGATACGTGCGCTGGTGGCAGGCGGAACAGAACGCCATGGTGGGTCGCGACCCCGGGCCGGATCTCGACGCCGCCGAACAGGACCTCGGGGTTGCGCGGGCCGGCGGGGATCCCGGCGCCGTCTTCAACCTCGTGCTCGTGCTGCGAGCCCGGGGCCGGATCGCGGAAGCCCTCGCCCTCCTGCAATCGTGGGCGGGAACGGGGCCCCGCCATCGGGCCCTGGTCGAGGCCACCCTCGCGGACACCGCGGAACCGGAGGTCTGCGCCGCCCGGCTGGAAACGGCGGCCGCGATGGCGGAGGCGGCGTTCGCCCGCGCCGCCGACGCGCTCGCCGCCGGCGCCCCGGCCGAGGCGCGACGCGCCTTCGACGAGGGAATTGGCGCCTGGGACCAGGCGTTCGTCCGCGTACCCGCCGCCCACCGCTGGCTCCAGGCCCGTAACCATCCGACCGCCGCCGCCGTCGCCCGCGCCCTCGTCGAACGCGCCCTTCTCCGCAACGGCGGGTCTCCGGACGCCCCCGCCGATCCCGCAGGCGCCGCAATCGATCTCGCGCGCGCACTGGATTCGGGTCGCCTCGACCCGGACGCCGCGGAACGCGACCCGCGGCTGGAATCCCTGCGCCGACGCCTGGAGGCGGAAGCCGGGCCCGGGACCGACCCCGACTGAGCCCGCCCCTCCGCGCCGGCGAGTCCCCAGCCCCGACCCACACGCCCCGGCGAACGTGTGCCGCCGACCGGTTCGGCCCGCGACCCCGGACCGGCGCACCCCCGAATCGGACGCGACCTCCCGAGCCCGCAGGTCACAGCACCCCGTCGTCGTACCACCGCTCGCTCAGGAGGGCGTGACTGCGAACGCCCCGCACGACGCCCGTGCCGCAGTGGGAGGCGTATGCGGCGATGAACCGCTCGAAGAAGGCGTCCAGCGCCAGGCCGTGCCGGTTGGAGTACGTCCGGTACGAGGTCACCCCCTTGGGCGTGAGCGCAATCAACCGCCGGCCGAGGATGTTCCCCGCCGGGTCCCGGGACCAGACGACCGCCTTGTCGATGTCGATGGCGTTGGCGACCGCCCCCCAGAACTGGGACCCGTGGATGGACAGGCAGGAGGCAAACCCGTACTCCCCCATGAACAGATACCGGAACGGGTCGACTTCGACCGAGAATTCGATCTCCCCCTCGAAGTCGGAGGCGGGATGGGCCTCGATGTTCCGGAGCCGTTCGAGGTTGATCCGAATCTCATCCAGGATCCCGGGAGCTGCACCCGCCTGCGCCACCGCCGGGAGCGCATCGTACTCCGCCTGGAGGCGCACGCGGTCGGCGCTCTCCAGGCCTCCCACGCCGAGGGACAGGAGCAGGCGACGGGTCTGAGCGAGATCGTCGCGGATCCGGCGCTGCCGATCGGCTTCGGCATCGCCGCCCCGGTGACGGTACCGGAGGGAAAAGGGCGCCCGCCAGCGCTCGAGCCGGATCGACGGTTGCCCCGCGCTCACCGCCCCGGCCCAGGCGGCGGCGGGCGGTTCGGTCCGCAGCCAGTCGTGCGGCACGCCGTCGAACCGGTCCCGGAGCAGTCGCAAGAGGTACGTCCGATGGGCGCCTTCGGGGAGGCGGGCCAGATAGAGAAACGCGGGCAGAATGGCGGGATCCACCCGGGACACGTCGCGGTAGGTCCCGAAGGCGGCGGTGACTGCGGCCCGGTAGGCGGCGTCGGCCGATCGGCGCAGGAGGTCGAGCGTGATCCGCACCGCCGCGGCCCACAAGGCGTCGCGGACCTCGCCGGCGAGCCGGCGTCGCTCCGCGGGGGTCGAGTTGCCGGCGCCCCAGCGCGCCACCCGTTCCGCGAGCGCGCGTTCGCGCGCCGCCATCGCCGCACGGCGATCCTCCGGAGCGGCCGCGATGCGCGCGAGGAGCGCCGCGCGTTCCCGTTCCGCGGCTTCCGCCCGAGCTTCGAACGCGCGGATCGGCGCGAGATCGAGCGAAGCGCCGGCTCGTTCCGCCAGGAGCGCCGTGCGGCGATGAAGCGCGACCAGCGCCGCGTCTTCGTTCAGGAACCCCACCCCCGGCGGGAAGTCCGTCGTCGTCGCGCCCGCGGGAACGCGGAGCGTTCGCGTCAGGATGCGTTCGAACTCGTCGGGCGCGATCACGCGGAGCCGATACGACGCCTCCAGAAACTCCTCGACCGCCGCGGACGAGACCTGCCGGGCCGCCGAGCAGTCCAGCAGAAACCGCACGAACTCCCAGACCGTGACCGGCATCGTCGCCTGCTTCAACGCCTCGAACAGCACCCGCTGCCGGGTGCGCAGCTTCTGCCGGAACAGGACCGCCATCAGCGTGCGGGCCGCCTTCGTGCCGGCTTCCAGCGGGGCGCGCAACGCGCGCTCCAGGTCGGTCCGCACGTGGCTTCGCTCGGCCAGCACCGCGATCTCCTCGATCATGACGCGCTTCTGGTACAGGTTGGCCTCCTCGAGAACGCACTCGAACAGCGCCCGCGTGCAGAGCGGAGCCAGATCGACGCGATCCTGGGCGACCCGCCGGAGGATGGGAAAGGCATGCTGGGCGGCCAACGCGAGGCGGCCCGCCACCGCCTCAACGATGGAGTGGCGGACGAGCTCCGGCCGCTCCACCACGACCCGCTGCAGGGTCTTGAACGCCAAGGGAGGGTTGGCGGGGATGTGGGACGCCACTTCATCGACGAGGGCCTCGGAGAGGAGGTCCGGGTGCTCGCCGGCCAGTTCCTGGGCCCGCCGCATTCCTTCGGCGGGGTGACGGCGGAGAAGCCGATGGAAGATCCCGAGCGCAGGGCCCCCGCGGTCGCCGTGAGCCGCGAGCCGCAGGAGAAAGGCCATCGCGTGCCGGGGCGCGGCGTCGAAAGCCGATTCCCAACGCAGCAGAAGTTCGGCGGGGAAGGCCGGCGGATGCGTCCGCGCGACGTCCAGGAACGCGTCGAGCGTGCGGGGCGGATCGGCGCGCAGGCCCGCTTCGATCGAATCAAAGGGGAACCCGCATCGACGCAGGAGATCGAGCAACTCGATCGGCTCGGAAGGGTCCACGGTTCGCCTTCGGTCTCGCGATCCGCCACAGACGCGGATCCGGGCCCTCGGTTCGACTCGGGGGGAATCGGGGCTGGTCGAATCGCCCGCCGCCGAGTATAACCGACCCGACGCGTCGCATCACGCCGCCGTTGCGGACCGCCCCTTCTGCGATGCGGCGCCGACGAACCTCGGGAGCCCCGCGGAGATGACCGAACCGATCTACACCTGCTTCACCAAGGCCACCACCGCCGAAGGCGAGGAAATCCGCCGCTCGATGAACTGGGCGCTGGCCCGGCGGGCGCAGCTCAGGGTGATGCCGGACGCGCTCGAGTGCGGCGACTGGCGCATCCCCTATGCCGAGATCGACGAGGGCGTCCTGTTCCGGGTGCCGACCGCGCTGCTGATTCCGGCGTACGTCCTGCGCGTGAAGTCGAAGGGGAAGATCTGGCAATTCGGGCTCAACCCGGGAAAATTCTGGCGCGGGGAATTGCCGTTTCCGGTCACCCGCGAATCCGCCACGATGGGCTATTCCCCGCTCTCGCTCGCCCTGCGGATCGTCCTGGCGGCGATCCTGGTGATCTGGCTGCTGCTCGAGTGGCTGCCGTAGCGGGGCGGACCGGGCGATCACTCGCGCGCGGCCAGCCACCCCGCCCCCGCCAGCGCGAGAAGGCCGCCGAAGAGCATACCCCACGCCGCCCCGCCCGCGGCCCGCGGCGCGGGAGGATCGCCGAGGCCCCGCAAGGTGCGGTACTCCTGCGGCTCCGCCGCCGTCAACACGCGCACCGCGCCCGCGAACCCCGGCTCGTGCTTCGCGCGGATCACCGTCGCCAGCAGGTCTCGCTCGACCTCCCCCGGCTCCTCCAGGATACCGCGAACCGGCGACGGCGGGGCCTCCCCGCGCCACGCGACCCAAAGCCGGTACCCCGTCCCGTCGACGGGGGCGCAGCGCGCGATCTCCCCCGGGGCCGGCGGCGGCGTGCAGAGCACGCCGAGCGGTTCGCGCGGCGCCCCGCTGAAGCCGATGCGCTTCAACGCGGCCGGATCGACCGCGATCACATGGCCGATCCAAGGACCGTCTTGCGCCGACCGGTGCGCCCCCGCCGCCGGCGAGTCGTAGGACGGGAAGCGGGGCGAGACCAACCACAACGCCCCGCGGTCCTTCGTACGCACCTCGGAATAGATCCTCCCCGGCGCCGCGGCCGACATGCGCGTGAACTCGGGAGTCTCGCGCCAGTCCTCGTCGAGCCAGAACCCGTCGTCGCTCCGCAGCCGCGCGCGCAGCTCGACGCACGTCCCCCGCCAGTCCTCGGGACGCAACAGCAGGTCGTCCGGCCCGGCGGGCGTCGCCGCGCCCGGATCGACGGCGAAGAACCCCCCGCCTCCCCGCTCCACCCGCCAGACGGCGCGCTCGGTCTGCACCGAACCGTCCGCCAGCACCACGTGAGGAATGCCGCGGGAAAGGTCCGCCGATAACGCCTCGGCTGCGCTCATCCGTTCCGCTTCCGCAGAGATCAGGAGCCGACGTTCCTCCGCGGTCGGCCCCGCGCTCGCGATCCGCCCCGCCCCGAGGGCGAGCAGGATCCCGCCCGCGACCAGCGGGAGCAACGTCCCGTTGGAATAGCCCAGGAAGATCCCCGTCTCCAGTTTCTGCGCCATCGCCCGCCGCATCGCCAGAACCATGAACGCGAACGCGGCCACGACCATCGAGCCGAAGAAGAAGCGTCCCGCCTCCGCGGTCGTGAAACCGAACAGCAGTCCGAGCGGACCGGAGAGCGCGAGCAGGACGATCACGTCGAAGACGATCATCACGAACGGGATCCGCCCCCAGCGCTTCGCCTGCAAGTAGGTCAACACCACGCTCGGCGCCGAGATCGGGCTCATGAGCAGGAATAGCCCCGCATCGATGAGCCGGGCCCGCCGGTCGCGGCGACGTCCGGCGACCGATTCCTGCACGATCCCGCGCGCGAGCTCGGTGATCCCCTCCACCATGCCGTCGGCGCGCCGGTCCGCCTTCACCCCCGGCGCGCCGGCGCCGCAAACCGGGCAGCGCGGCAGGCCGCGGGCGATGTTGCGCCCGCAGGAGACGCACTTCAGCGGCGACGCCGTTGGCTTCGCCGCACCGGGTGAAGCCGGTTCCTTCCGGACCGGCTGGTTCGCCCCCGGCGCCAACGGCGCGCGACACATCGCGCAGACGAGGTCGTTATCGGCGTTGCGGGCGTACCCGCAGGCGGAGCACGTCATCTCACCGTCCTCCTGTCAGGGTTCCATTCGCGTCCCATCGGATCGCAACGCTCGTGCCGAAGACGGGTGCCTGCAGGCCGGTTTCCGGAACCACAGCCGATGCAAGCCGTTCCGTCCCGGCACTCCGTGTGCCCACGGTCCCCCAGGCGCGCCGATTTGGCGCAAGTGCGTTGTGGGACTCTCGGGCGGAAGCACGGCCGTCGGGGATCTGCGCCGCTCGTGCCATTCGCTTCGACTCCGTGAGTCGGCCCGCGCCGAGATCGGATCCGCGTAACGCGGACCCGGATGAGCAATCCTGGGGCCGGGTCGGGGATCCGGCCGGTCTTACCAATCGCCTTCTACGGCGCGGCCCGTGGGGAGACGTCGGCGACCCAGGGTGTCCTCGCCTCCTCCTCTCCCCACAACGAGGGACGGGATCGCCTCGGCGAGGTCCGCGGTCTCGAGGCGAAGACCCATCCAGATTGTTGTGGACGATCGGCGGAAGTCCGGAATACGCTGTCCCTGCTCCTGAACGGAGGTGCCGATGACCGACTCTGTCCCGATTCCCGTCGAGCCGGACCCGTCGAAACTAGCCCCCCCGCCGCTCGAAGCATGGGAGTGGCTCATTCTCGCTCTGGGGTCTGGAGCCGCGCTCTTCTTGTTCGATGTCGCCGGCCGCTCAACCTTCCCCACCTTCGTCTCGAGCGGGGGCCGGAATTTTGACGGTCGCATGGAAATCACCCCGACCGACTGGGCCATGCTCTTGCTGCTCGTTCCAAACTCGATTGCGCTCGCGTTCGTCCCTTTGGTCTACACGGATCGGTTGCTGGGACCGATCGCACGGTTCACGTCCTTGGAACGCGGGTTGCTCTACGTGCTGGGATTCGTGGGGGCGACCCCGATCGTGATGATGGTTGGGCATTTCTTCGGCCGCATGGACTCCGAAGTGCGTGCGCCGCTCCTGGCGGTCGAAATACTTGCGATGGGGGTCGCACTCCTTCTCTTCCTCATCTGGATGTTCGCGGCTCGTCAGCGCGGCGCCTCATCCTGGCGGTGGCTGCCTTTGAGTCTGGGCTTTCCCGTCATGGTCCTGAACTGCCTGCAGGTGCTCCGCTTCTCTTAGTCAACGAACTTCCGCGGCAGAGGAACCACCAGCCCGCATCGGATCGAACACTTCGAAGCGTCGGATTCCAAACATCGGTATCGACCGGCAGAAGGACGTGGGGACGGCCACACCCGCGACACGAACGCGGCACCTCGTCGGCGGCGGACGCCTCGCAGCCATCGATCGTGACCCCTTGAGTCGTTTGATCCCGGGTCCCGACCCGGGGCGAGGCGACCCTCTCGACCCGCTCTCCCCGGCGATCCGGGTCCGGCGTACCGCTAGGACCCCGCGTCTTTCAGCGTGAAATTGGTGTTGACCACATCCGTTTGGGTGTCCGTGGAGACCGGGCTTCCCTCATCGAACGCGCCCGGGGGGCGCCAGGTCGCATCGTGGTTCCGACGCGCCTGCCCGACGCTCAGCCAGACGAGAAGGGACAACCCCGCGAACAGGAGGAAGGCGAGGAAGAAGGTCGACTCTGCACGATTCGGAACATCCCTGGACCCGGCAGATTCGCTCATGATTCCCTCCGATCAGGACCTTGGGTGAGCATATCGCTGACGCGTGGCTCCCACAAGGTCCGCGTGGGTGGATTCCTGCGTGAAGAATGAAGACCGCCTCTTCCTGCAGGCCGCGCACAACGGTACCTGCACGATCCCGAGGACCCGGCGCCCGATCGGATCGAGATCCTGAATCGTGAGACCCGACTCGAGGAGTCGCCCATGAAACTCGGAGAACACGTCGAACTCCGGCTGAGCACCCCGGATCCGTCCCGAGCGGCGGCGATCTACGAACGCCTCGGTTTCTCCCGCTGGACGCGGGGGGAACCGCTCGGCCTGAGCGACGGCAGGCTGAATCTCCTCTTGGAACCGGGTGAGGATCATCCCCCGATCCTCCAGTACCGGGCCAAGGACCCGGCCGCGGTCCGACGAGTGCTTCAGGACGCCGGAGTCCCCGTCTCGGGGGACGAGGCCCGGATTGGGATCGAGCCCCCGGGCGGGCCGGCGGTGGCGATCGTCGCACGGGGGGATCTGCCCCCCCAGGCCGGCCTCGGCGAGTCCCGGGCGCGGTGCGGACGATTCGGCGAATTCTCCCGACCGACCGCCGACCTCCGGAAGGCGGTCGAATTCTGGGAACGTCTTGGTTTCGCGCGGGTCGAAGGGGAGGATCACCAACCCTACCCGTGGCGGGTCGTCTCCGACGGGGGCATCCTCCTCGGGTTCCATCAGAATCCTCAGCTTTCCGGCGGATGCCTCTCGTACTTCGCGAAGGACATGCCGGATCGCGTCGACCGGCTCCGCGCCGACGGGCTCCCGATCACCGTCCGACAGGCAGACAAGAACGGACGCGCCCGCGAATCGGTGCTCGAGGCGCCGGGCGGATTGTCGATCGTGATGTTCCGCGGCGAGGTGCCGTGACGATGACCCGGCCCGCGGCGCCGACTCCGGGAGGACCGACCGGCGAAGGCGCGACACCGTGCTCCCTGTGCGGCCCGCTGGGCGAACGCCTGTCGGTCGATGCCGACCGCGGGGAACGACTCCCGCCGAACTACCATCGCCTGGTGAAGCGCGCGGCGACGATTTCCGACGACGACCTCTTGCAGTGTCCGGCATGCGACGCCTGGTTCACCCTCGAAACCACCTGCGACAACGACGTCTCGTGTCCGATCCACGTCTACGTCCTGACGCGAACGCCGGCGCAAGAGGCCGAACGCCGGCGGGCGGCGAAGGTCGAGTACGACCGCAAGCGCCGCGAGTCGTTCCGCCGCAAGGTCCGCCGCAAGCACGGCACGGCGTGGAAATCGCTGCCCCCGGACGAGAAGGCGGTCCTCGATGCGGTGATGGAAGGGATGAGCGAGGGCGTCGCCCATCGCGCGCTCGAGACGCGCTTCGGCGGGGTCGAGGAGATCCTGGCCCGGCTCGAAGGCCGAGGCTGGCTCACCCGCTCGGTGAACTGGCCCCTCTCCCCCGGCGCGCACGGATTCCAGGAGGAGCGGAAGGAGGGGGATGCACGGGACTACACGCGGTACTTCGTCGCGACGTGACGATCCGGGCGCGTGACGCGCCGGGGAACCGCCGATCCGCATCGGGTTGGGTTCCCCACGGAGCGACGGGCGTAGGGGGTGTCCCCCGTGAGAGGCGTGGCCCGTCGAGGCGCCGGCGTCCCGGCGGGCGCGAGCCTCCGCTTCCCGAACCCGACGGTGCGGGATGGAGCGGCCCCCGACCTCCCGCAGTCCCGCCCGGGAGCTCCCTAGCCCGGATTATTCATGAAGCCGCGCCAGCGGCTTCGTGAATAATCCGCCCG
>CAZWCX010000046.1:0-41916 GCA_964632945.1 uncultured Planctomycetia bacterium
AGGGCGGATTTTTCACGAAGCCGCTGGCGCGGCTTCATGAATAATCAGGGCTAGGCGGCCACCGTGCGCAGGAATTCGACGGCGTGGCGTTCCTTCCAGATGAAGAGGAACGCCTCGGTCAATCCGAGCCGGTCGATCAGGAAGAGCATCGTCTTCGGCGTCTCGACCAGGACCATCTCGCCGCCCAGCGCCTGGGCCTCGTCCCGGATCCCGACCAGCACCTGCATGGCCGTGCTGCTCGCGGTCGGGGCGTCTTCCAGATTGACGATCAGGCGCGTGCGTCCCCGCGCAAGGACATGCATCGCCCTCCGCTGCAGGTAGACCGCCGTCGAATCGTCCAGCGGGCCCTGCGGTCGATACACCACGACGCGGCTCTGCGGGTACCAGTAGGCCGAAATGCGACCGCCCGCGTCCGCCGCGGCGCCGCGTTCCGCGTACGCTGCTGCGCTCATGACGCTCTCCTCCCCTGCTTTCGTCCGGAACCGTCTTCGTCGTCCAGGATCGACATGTCGACTTCGATGCCGCGTTCCCGCAGCTTGTCGAAGAGTTTGGGCACGTTGCGCGTCGGTTTCGTCGTTCCCTTGATCTTGCCGTCCGCGTCGAATCCCAGGTGCTCGAACGCGAAGATGTCGTTCAGGCAGATGACGTCCCCTTCCATCCCCGAGATTTCGGTGATCCGCACGACGCGGCGCGTGCCGTCGCTGAAGCGGGAGATCTGCACGATCAGGTTGAGGGCGCTGGCGATCTGCTCCCGGATGGCGCGCGCCGGCAGGTCCATGCCCGCCATCAGCACGAGGTTTTCGAGGCGGGCGCAGGCATCCTTCGGCGAGTTGGCGTGGACCGTGGTCAGGGACCCCTCGTGACCCGTATTCATCGCCTGGAGCATGTCGATGGCGCCGCCGCGGCACTCCCCCACGATGATCCGGTCGGGCCGCATTCTCAAGGAGTTGATCACCAGCTTGCGGATGGGAATCTCCCCCGTCCCCTCCAGGTTCGGCGGACGCGTTTCCATGTTCACGATGTTCTCGTGCGGCAGCCGCAATTCCGCCACGTCCTCGACCGTGACGATGCGCTCGTCCGGGGGGATCCAGTTGGCGATCATGTTCAGCAGCGTGGTCTTTCCGGTACCCGTACCGCCGGAGATGATCATGTTGAACTTCGCCTTCACGCAAAGTTCGAGGAACCCGGCAATCTGCGGGGACATGCTGCCGAGTCTTATCAGATCCTCGGCGGTGAGCCGCCGCTTCATGAATTTCCGGATGGTGAGGCTCGGTCCGCTGATGGCGATCGGCGGGATCACCGCGTTCACGCGCGACCCGTCCTTGAGCCGGGCGTCGACCAGGGGCGTCGACTCGTTGATGCGCCTGCCGATCGGGGCGATGATGCGCCGGATGATCTCGACCACGTGTTCGTTGTCGATGAACCGCTTGGTCGACTGTACGATCTTGCCGCGCCGTTCAATGAAGATCTTGTCGAAGGCATCGACCATGATTTCGCTGACCGTCTCGTCGGCGATCAGGTCTTCGAGCGGTCCCAGTCCGAGAACGTCCTCGAGGAGTTCTTTCTCGAGCCGCGCCCGGTCGACCAGGTCCGGGATCCCGCCGGGTAGTTCGTCGAGCAGCGACTTGATCACCACCACCGTCTTCTGGCGGACTTCCTGGTCGGAGGACTCGGCGAAGCTGACCTGCTTCATCCGCTTGTCCGCGATCAGCGTCTCGTGGATCTGCTTCTTGAAGCGCGCGAACGCCGTGGCCTCGTCCCCCTCGAGGGCCGCCTCTTCGACCGGAACGGCCGGCGGGGTCGGGGGCGGTGGAGGTTCGGCAGGCGCGGCCTTCTTCGGGGCCGGGGGCGCGGCGGGCTCGTCCGGCGCCTCCGGGCTCTCCGCCGCCTCCGCGCGCCGGCGCGCGGGGGACGCGGCGGATTCCGCGGCGCTGCGCTCCACGGTTCGGAACGTCATCTTGTACGGCCCGACGATGATCTTCGAGCCTTCCTCGAGGACGACCGGTCCGGTCAACGCCTCCGCGTCGACGAACGTGCCGTTCTTGCTGCCCAGGTCGCGCAGCAGGTAGCGCCCGTTCTTCCGGTACAGCACGCAGTGGTCCCGGGACACCCCCGGTCCTTCGAGCACGATCGTGTTCTCGGGACCGGACCCGAGGGTAACCTTGGGCGAGTCGAAGGTCGCCTTGAGCGCTTTTCCGTCCAGCTTGTTCTTGATGATCAGGAACGGCATGAGCGGTCACCGCGTCGTCTTGGGGGTCCCGGAATCCCCGCCGCCGGAAAACCCGGCGCCCGTGGCATTGCGCAGGAGCGATTCCATGTCGATCGAAGGGAGCGTCTTCGGGTCGGAAATGTCGTCCTTGTTGCGGAGCGCCAGGCTCAGGGCGCCCTTGCTCTGCGCGAAGGCCAGCGTCTGCGCTTCCTCCGGAGTCACCTCCAGGGTCACCGACGCGTACATGTCGCTGGGGTCGGCGTACGGATTGCTCGCGGAGGCATCCGGCGCGCGCAGCATGCTGCCGACGGCGAGCACCGGCTTCCGGCGCAGCAGGGTGACCGTCTTCGTCACCGTGTCCGTGTTGCGAGTCTCGCCACCCACCAGGAACTTCAACTCCACGTCGAACGTGCCGACGACGTCCACGTAACACCCGGGGCGGAGCAATCCGGAAAGACCCGTCACGTCATCGACCCGGATCGTCATCGCCCGCTTCCCGGACGTGATCCTCGCCTCCACCGTGCTGCGCTCCCGTCCGAGCAGGAAGTAGGTGGTGAGCAGGTATTGGCCGCTGCGGACCGGTTCCTGCAACTCCTGGCCCAGGAACGTCGAAAGCTCGCTTTCCTTGATGTGCTCGAGCGGCAAGTACTCTTCCGGCACATCCTTGACGTCGACCATGTCCTCGGTGAGTTCTTCCATCGCCTTGTAGTCCTCGCGGGCGACGAGCACCCTTACGGTGTTCTTGTCGCCGCGGAGCTCGATCTCTTTCTTCTTCACGTACGAGTGGATGCCGGCGAGCGCCACGAGTCCCAACAGGACCGCAACCAGCAAGGCGACCTTGTTTTGCATCGAGCAACTCTCCGCGCAGGGGCCGCGACGTTGGACCCGTAGGCCGTCTCAGGACCGATGGCACCTCCGCCCACGCCGAGCGGACGAGGTCCCTCCGGGATTCAGCAAACCGCATGCCTGGTACGGTGGCTGCCGGTGAACCCGTAACATCATGATGCAAGACAGATTGCGAAATCGGATCCAAATGCCGAGGATCCGCGTAGAGGGGTATCCCTCCGGGATTTTGGATCGCTCCAATTCCTAGGACGAAGGGTCGCGGAATCCGCCTCGGATCCCGACCCCCGCTCCGCTCGGTCGAAGCTCGGGAATTTTCCTTGTCGGTGGATGGTTGGCATTATACTGTCAGGGGGTAGGAGGCGCAATGCGCAAGCTCAATCATGCGGCGATCGGTTTTTGGCTTCTCTGCGTGATTTGCGTGGCGGCTCCCATCCTGCCCCTGCTGGCCTGCGCCTGCGAATCGGGGGCGGCGACGGTCGACGATTGCTGCACCGAGGGCGCAGCGCCCGGCGATTGTGAGTGCTGTCGACCGCCCGGGTCGGCGGACGTCCTGGAGATTCTCGCTGCGCCATGCGGGATGGCGGTCCTGATCCCCACGATGCAGGCGCCGCTATCCCTGCCGTTGGAGGACGGCGCCGACTCCCTCCCCCGCCTGGCGCTCGTGGATGGAGAAGTCCCATCGGACTCCGGAGCGATCCGCAGTCCGGATCCGGAACCCCGGGGACACCCGCCCTCCCCGCCGATCTACATCCTTCATCACGCCTTGCTTTGTTAAGACGCGCCTCTTCCCTCGGGTCGGCCTGATCCGTCGTCCGCGTCCCGCGCGCGGCTTCGACATTCCGGATCGGCGATGAGTCCGGTTCCCTTCGAGCCCGGAGGCGGTCATGAGCGAACCTGCTCCCCCATCGGCATCCCTGGTGCGCATCCTGTTCGTCCGCTTGCGCTTCATCCTGGTTTTCGTCGTCGTCGGCCTGATCGTCGGCAACTGGTCCGCGATCACCAATCTGGTCGACCGGATGACCCGGCCGGAAAACGCGGCGGACCGCGTGCTGGGGGAGTATGAGTGGTTCTGTCCGATGCACCCGAGCGTGGTCCGGCCGGACGATACCCAGAATTGTCCGATCTGCGGAATGCCGCTGTCGCGGCGCAAGCGCGGGGAGGCGGCGGCGACGCCGGCCGGCACGCTGGGTCGGCTGCAGATTTCGCCCTACCGGATCCGTCAGGCGGGGGTCGGCACGACGGCGATCGGGTATCGGCTACTGGTCCGGGAGATTCGCACGGTCGGATTCATCGACTACGACGAGCGTCGCCTGGCCCACCTGAGCGCCCGGATTGCCGGCCGAGCGGACGAGTTGTACGTGAACTTCGTCGGCACGGAGGTGCGCAAGGGGGACCCGATCTACAAGATCTACAGTCCCGAATTGCTGACCACTCAGGAGGAATACATTCTCGCGGTGCGACAGAGTGCGGACCTGCGGGCGAAGGCGGACTCGGATCCTGCGGCCCGTCAACGGGCGGAGAACCTGGTGCGGTCGGGCCGCGACCGCCTGCTGTTGTGGGGCATCACCGAGGAGCAGGTCCGGCGCATCGAGCAGACCCAGAAGGCGGAAACCCACCTGGTGATCGCCTCCCCCCTCGCCGGCGTCGTGATCGAAAAGGACATCCACGCCGGGCACTATGTCCAGGTCGGGGAGGATCCATACACCATCGCGGACCTGTCCGTGGTCTGGATGCTCGCGGAGGTGTTCGAGCGGGACATCGGCATGATCGAAGTGGGTCAGGTGGTTTCGATCGAGAGCGAGGCGCACCCGGGCGAGCGGTTCCTCGGCACGGTGACCTTCATCCTGCCGATGTTGGACCCCGCCACGCGCACGGTGAAAGTCCGGGTGGACGTGCCGAACCCCGGGCGGAAGTTGCTGCCGGGAATGTATGTGTCCGCCGTCCTGCAGATCCCGCTCGGCCGGCGCGCCGAGGTCTTCTGGGGTTGCTGAGCGCAGTGTCCCGACGTCCGGTCGGACGTCCCCGGGAAGTGCACGAAGTGTCAGATGGACCTGCAGCGACACGGGGGCGTCGACGCCGCCGCCGATGCCGCCGGATTCGTCTACAAGTGCACGATGGATGACGGCGTGCTCGACGCGCCCGGAGACTGTCCCGAGTGCGGAATGCTGCTGGACGACCGCTATCGGGTGCCCCGGGCGTCCCTCGTCGACGAGCATTGGATCTATCGGTGTTCGATGGACGGCGGGGAGCGCGAAACCCCCGGTCCCTGTCCCAAGTGCGGGATGATGCTCGACTCCCGACACCGCGTCCAGCGGCCGGGCCATCATCATGCCGAGCGGCCCGAGTCGCCGGAGAGCGAGCGCACGATCTGGGTGTGTCCCATGCATCCGGAGGCGGTCTTCGACGCGCCCGGGGTGTGCGTAAAGGAGGGGTGCGGCGGGATGGCGCTCGAGGCCAAGAAGATCCTTCCCGGTTCGAAGCTGGTCTGGGTCTGTCCCGACCACGACGAGGTGCGGAAGGAGGTCCCGGGGACCTGCCACCGGACGGCGTGCGGGAAGGCGCTCCACTATCGGATCGTGAGCGAGGCCCGCCGGCTGGCGGACGCCTGGAGCTGCTCGGTGCATCCCGAGGACTCCGCGGGAGGAAAATCGACCTGTTCGACGTGCGGGATGGAGATGAAGCACTACGAGTACGAGCAGTTGCTTGCGCTGCCGGCGACCGCCGTGATCGACACCGGCGTGCGCAAAGTCGTGTACGTCGACCGGGGCGCGGGGATCTTCGATGCGATCGAGGTGGTGGTGGGCCACCGGGCGGGAGAGTACTTTCCGGTGCTCTCGGGGCTTGCGGCGGGAGACCGGGTGGTCACGGCAGGCGCCTTCCTGCTGGACGCCGAGGCCCGCCTGAATCCCGCGGCCGGATCCGTGTACTTCGGCGCCGCCGGCGGTCCGGGAAAGTAAGGGGGGGCCATGATTTCCCGGATCATCGCGTTCTCGATCGAGAACCGACTCGTCACCCTGCTGGCGATCGGGGCCCTCTGCGTGCTGGGCGTCTACTGTCTCTACCGCACCCCGGTGGACGCCATTCCGGACCTGTCCGAGAATCAGGTGATCGTGTGGGCGGATTGGCCGGGGCGGAGCCCGCGGGAGATCGAGGACCAGATCACCTATCCCCTGTCGGTCAACCTCCAGGGACTGGCCGGCGTGAAGTCGATCCGAGCGACGAGCGAGTTCGGCTTCTCGATGATCAACATCATCTTCGAGGAGCGGATCGACTTCTATTTCGCGCGCATGCGCGTCCTCGAGCGCCTGTCCATCGCGGGGTCGTTCCTCCCTGCCGGGGTTGTCCCGTATCTCGCCCCGGACGCCACGGCCCTCGGGCAGATTTTTTGGTACACGGTGGAAGGCGAGGGGCGCTCGCTCGACGAGCTGCGCTCCATCCAGGACTGGTACGTCCGCTGGGCGCTGAATTCAGTTTCCGGCGTGGCTCAGGTCGCCAGCGTCGGCGGGCACATCCGGGAGTACCAGATCGACATTTCGCCGGAGCGCCTGCGCGCCTTCGACATCAGCCTGGGGGAGGTGTTCGAGGCCGTGATGAGCTCGAACTCCAGTGTGGGCGGGAAGGTCGTTCAGAAGGAGGGATCCGAGTTTCTCGTGCGCGGATTCGGCTGGATTCGCGGCATCGAGGACGTGCGCGACATCGTCGTGACCGAGCGCGGCGGCGTGCCGATCACCGTCGATCGTCTTGGTTCCGTGCAGTTCGGCCCCGCCTTCCGGCGCGCCGTGCTGGAAAAGGACGGCCGGGAGGCGGTCGGCGGCGTCGTCATGATGCGGTGGGGCGAGAATCCGCTCGAAGTGACGGAGGCCGTCAAGGCGAAGATCCGGGAGATCCAGCCGGGGCTGCCGCCCGGAGTGCGCGTGGTCCCGTTTTATGACCGCACCGGACTCATCGAGGCCTCGATCGAAACGCTCACCCGCACGCTGATCGAGGAGATCGCGATCGCGACGCTGGTAGTCCTTCTCGTCCTGGCCCATTTGCGCAGCGCCTTCGTCATTTGTCTGACATTGCCGATCGCCGTGCTGCTCTCCTTCGTCGCCATGTACTGGCTCGACGTGCCGTCGAACATCATGTCCCTCTCGGGGATTGCGATCTCCATCGGGGTCCTCGTCGATGCGGGGATCGTAATGACGGAGAACGCCTACCATCGGCTCCACGACCGCTTCCAGGGTGCGCCGGTCACGGGGGACACCCGGCCGATCGTGCGGGAAGCCTGCCAACTGGTGGGCGGTCCGCTGTTCTTCTCGATCCTGATCATGTTGCTGTCCTTCGCGCCGGTCTTCGTCCTGGGCGGGATCGAAGGAAAGATGTTCCATCCGCTTGCGTTCACGAAAACCTTCGCGCTCGTGGGCGTGGCGATCCTGGCGATCACGCTGCTGCCGGCGATCATCCCCTCGCTCGTGCGCGGGCGTCTCAAATCGCAGGAGGACGTCTGGCTGGTCCGTTCGTTCGTGCAGATCTACCGGCCGATGCTCGACTTCTTCCTCCGGGTGCCGGACGCGATCGTGGGAATCACCGGGTTGTTCCTGCTCGTCGCGCTGCCGATCTTCCCGCCCAAGGTGCCCTGGATCTTCTTCGTCGCAGGGGTTCCCTTCGTGGTGGCGATTTCCGTGCTGTTGGTCGCGCGGCACAAGCTGGCGTGCCTGTCGGTGCTGTTCTGCGCGGCGGTGGCCTCGTTCGCCACGCTGCGGCCCCTGGGCGAGGAATTCATGCCGCCGCTGGACGAACTGTCCATCATGGACATGCCGGTGACGACGCCCAACGCCAACATCACGCAGGTGACCGACGATCTGCTGGCGCGGAACGCGCAGGTTCGCAGGTTTCCCGAGGTCCATCAAGTGGTCGGAAAGGCGGGTCGGGCGGAGACGCCCACGGACCCGGCGCCGATCGACATGGTGGAGACGGTGGTGAACCTGCGTCCGAAGACGTGGTGGCCGCGGCGAAAGATCCGCTGGGAGGACGCCCTCCCGCTGGCCGACGCCGCGATCGACGCGCTGGCCGCGCGGGGATGGATCGAAGCGCCGCCCACCGGGGAGCGGGCGGACTTCGCGAACGGCGTCACGATGGAGGCGCTGGTCCGGGCGGAACGGACGCTGCGGGAACTCGCGCTTCAGCGCCTGAGCGAGAACGTCCCGCAGAAGGGACGCGCCCTCGTGCGCCGGCTGCGGAATCGCGTGGTCGAGCAACTCTCCCTGCGGCGTGCGATGAGGGGAGAGGTCCCGGCGACCCGATGGCTGGCCCTCGAGGAGGAGTTGACGGGCCGGTACGCCCGGGCCTTCGACGAGTGGATCCTGCGAGAGGACGTGGACCGGGCCGTACGTTCCGTGATCGAATTCCTGGTGTTGGAAGGGGCGGTGACCCCCGCCCCGGACCTGCTGCTGGACCCCGTCACGTGGCTCTCGCAGGCCGGGGACCGGCTGCGCGCGCTGACCGGGAAGGATAAGTCCGGATTCGAAACCCGGGTGCGGGTGGATCTGGACGAGCACCAGGACACCCTGATGCGGGAGCGCATACGTCTCCTCGATTGGGAGTTGCAGGATCGCGCGCCGGGCGCGCTCTCCTGGTTCCTCATCGAGGAACTGCTGGCGCAGTCAGGGCCGCGCGGCTGGCGGCGGCGTGAGCCCGCCGCGGACGAACTCCACGCGCTGCGGGCGGAACTCGAGCAGGGACGGGCCGCGGCTTTCTATCTGTGGCAGAAGGAGAAGGCCGACCTCGTCAAGGAGATGGACTCCGAGCTGCAGGTTCCCGGCTGGGGCAACATCTGGACCCAGCCGATCATCAACCGCGTGGACATGCTGGCCACGGGCGTTCGGACCATGATCGGGGTCAAGGTGTTCGGTCCGCGTCTCGAGGACGAGCGGGTGCGGTCCGTCGTGGATGGTCGCGAGGTCGAGCAGGTCGAAAAAGGGATCCAGACGGTGGCGAACGAGATTGCCGCCGTGTTGCGCCAGGTCCCCGGCGCGGTCGACGTGTTTCCCGACCAGATCGTGGGCGAGAACTACCTCGAGATCGAGATCGACCGGAAACGCGCGGCGCGCTACGGCGTGACGGTCAAGAGCATTCAGGACGTGATCGAGGTCGCCCTCGGCGGTAAGGAAATCACGATGACGGTCGAGGGGCGCGAGCGCTACCCGGTGCGCGTGCGCTACCCTCGTGAGTGGCGGGTGGACGAGGAACTCGTGCGGCGAATCCTGGTACCGGCCAGCGGCGGCATGTCCACCCGCGAGCAGAGGCGTGAGGGAATGTCCGGGCTGGATCCCAAGGCGATGTCGGGCGCGTTGCAGGCGACCCCCGAACTGCGTCTTCGGCAGGTGCCGCTGTCGAGTGTGGCGGAGGTGCGCGTGGTGCCGGGCCCCTCGATGATCAAGAGCGAGGACGGCAACCTGCGCGCCTACGTCCAGCTCAACGTACGGGATCGGGACATCGTCGGGTTCGTGGAGGACGCGCGGCGGGCCGTCGAGGAGAAGGTGTCTCTGCCGACGGGATTCTCGGTGGCCTGGAGCGGACAATTCGAACACCAGGTGAGAGCACAACGCACCCTCAGCCTCGTCTTTCCGCTGGTGCTCGCGGTGATTTTCGTGATGCTGTACCTGACCTATCGCGACTTCGCCGACACGTTCATGATGTTTCTTGCGGTCCCGGGAGCGGTCGCCGGTGGGGCCCTGTTCCAGCTTCTGTGGGGCTACAACTTCAGCGTCGCGGTGTGGGTCGGGTACATCGCGTGTTTCGGACTGGCGACCGAAACCGGGATTGTGATGCTGGTGTACCTTCGCGAGGCCATCGACCGGCGCGGCGGGATGGAGCGAATCCGTTCGGAGCAGGAGATTCACGACGCGGTCATGGAGGGCGCGGTCCAGCGATTGCGCCCCAAGCTGCTGACGGAAGGCACGACCGTGCTGGCCCTGATTCCGATGCTCTGGGCGACCGGGGTCGGCGCCGAGTTCATGCGGCCGATGGCGGTTCCGATCCTGGGCGGGATCCTGGTCGCGGACGAAGTGATCGATATCTTCATTCCGGTGCTGTTCTATTGGGACCGTTGTCGCCGGCTGCGCCGGCGGCGGGAACAGGAAAGGGAACCGGAGTCGAAGCGGTTTGCTGCCGGCGACGACCCCGTACAATGGATGCTCGAGGAACCTCCGCCGACCGGGGGACGCGGAGATGCGACGAGCAGCCGGTTCGTTTTCCGCTGCGCCACGTGCGGCAGCGAAGCGGACTCGACCGCGGCATGCTGCGGGCGGCCACGCGTGGCTGCGCTCCCGTGATTCCGCGCGGGCAAGAAGTCCGGAAGAGGAGGTCGCGTATGAACCGCCGGAGGGTGGTCGTGTGCCTCGCGGCGACGGCGTTGTGGGTTTCCGGGTGCGCCGCGCCGGCACCCGGAGAGGGAGGCGGGTCGCATTCGGAGGCGTTCCGCATCGAGCCACCGAGGCCGGATGCGGCCCGGC
The DNA here is from genome assembly GCA_964632945.1 of uncultured Planctomycetia bacterium. Lineage (GTDB taxonomy): Bacteria > Planctomycetota > MHYJ01 > WSZJ01 > CAZWCX01 > CAZWCX01. The sequence goes on from CAZWCX010000046.1 coordinate 10,552, forward strand.
GGGCGGCCGGAGCCGACGGAGGCGCCGCGCCGTCGGGCGGCCTCGCGGCGCCCGCCGACGAGACTCTCGTCGCAAGTCTCGCGCAGCAAGTCGACCTGGCCTCCGTTCTGCGACTGACCGCGGCACGCAATCCGCGCATCGCCGCCGCCCGGGCGCGATGGAAGGCCGCCATCGAAAAACACCCGCAGGCGATCTCCCTTCCCGACCCCATGGTCGAGCTCGCCGTCCACTACGAGGAGGACCGGCGCGGCCCGCAGGAATGGGAGTACTCGTTCCGGCAGGGTATCCCCTTCCCCACCAAGATCCTGCTGGAGGGGGATCGGGCCGACCGCGAGGCCGCCATCGAGCGACAGCGGTACGAGGCGGTGATCCGTGACGAACTGGTGGAGGTCCAGGAAGCGTTTCATGAACTCGCGTATCTGGCCCGCGCCGGGGAGACCATGGCCCGCGTGGAGGATTTGATGCAGCGGTATGCAGCCTTCGCCGCCGGGGAACTGGCCCGGGGCGGAGGAACGCTCCCGGAGTCGTTTCGGGCCGAGGCACAGCGGGCGCAACTGCAGTACGACCGGATCCTGGTCCGCGAATTGGAGGAGACCGAGCGGGCGCGACTCCGATCCCTGGCCGGCCTCCGCCCCGGCCACGCCCTCGGCGTCGTCGCCGCTCCCCCGTTCCGTCCGGTCCGCAGCCGGCTGCCGGATCTCTATGCCCTGGCGGAGTCCCACAATCAGGAGTTGAAGGCGGCCGGGCTTTCGATCGACCTGGCGCTGGTCGAGGTCGACCTCGCGCGGCAGTCGAGAATCCCGGATCTGGAGCTGATGGTCGAGTGGAGCGCTCCGGACTCCGGCGAGGAGCACGATCGCTGGAAGGCATTGGTAGGGTTCAATCTCCCGGTCTGGGAGCATCGCAATGCAGCCCGGGTGCGCCAGGCGCACGCGCTGCGCGAGGCTGCGGCGGCGGATCGGCGATCCGAATTGGCCCGCGTGGAAGCGGCCGTGGCGCGATTGCACTTCCGTCTTCACAATATGGAACGCCTGGTGGTCCTGTATCGCGACACCCTGGTGCCCCACGCCCTCCAGGCGATGAATTCGGCGGAGGACCTCCACCGCTCCGGTCGCGCCTCGCTTGCCGCCGTCCTCGAGACCGCGGCCGCGTGGTACAACTTCCAACTGGCCCACCAGCGGGCCGTCGCGGATCACGCCCAGGCGCTGGTCCGCCTTGAACAGGTGTTGGGAACGACGGTCGAGCGGATGCCGAATCCGCCTTCATCCGCTCCGGAAGGTGAATCCGACCCGGAGGGGAAAGGGCCGGGCGCATCCGCCGGGAACGGGTCGGAGGGATCCCGATGAACCGCATGCGAGGCGTACCCGGAGAGGGCATCCTGCTGCTCTTGTTGCTTGCGGGATGCTCCTCGGCGTATCGGGACGGACAGGAGTCGTGGCGTCGGGGGGATGCGGGCGACTTCGCGGTCCGCACGCTGGCCGCGGCGGAAGCGGACCCGTCCGTCCCGACCGGTCGATCGGCGGAGCTCGAGGAGGGGATGCGGAAGGCGCACGAGGAGCTGCGGTCGCGCGTGGACGGATGGAAACGGCGTGATCTCGAGGGGCGGGCTTATGCGGGCTTTCGCGCCCTCGAGGGAGAGTCAGGCCGGGCCCGCATCGCGGAGTTCGCCGCGTCGGACCTCCTCGAGCGGGTGGTGAGTGCAGGCGCTCCGCTGCCCGATCTCTGGCTTGCCGCCGTCGCCTCGAATCCGGGCATCCGCGCCGCCCACGCCGAGTGGCGCGCGACACTGGAGGCGCATGAGCAGGCCGGGTACCTCGAAGACCTGCTGCTGCAGTACCGGAGCTTCACCCGCACCCTGGAAACCGGCCTGGGAGACGAGATGCATCGCGGTCCGGTGTCTGCCGTCTTTCCTTTCCCGGCCACCGTCACGCTCAAGGGAGAGTTGGCGGATCGCAAGTCCGCGGTGGCCTGGGAGGCCTACCGCGCCAGGATCCGGGATGTGCTGGCGGGGGTCGGCGACGTCCATTACCGGCTCGAGTGGCTCGAGCGGGCGATCGCCGTGACCCAGGAAAGTCGGGGCCTCCTGGCGCACATGGAGCGGGTGGCGCGCACGCGATACCAGGCGGGGGCCATCGGCCAGATCGACGTCTTGCGCATCCAATCGGAATTGTCCCGGCTCGACGACGACCTCACGACGCTCGAACAGGAGCGCGTCACGGGCCGGGCGCGCCTGAATTCGCTGCTCGGACGCCTCCCGGATGCTCCGCTGGGGACGGTGGTGCCGTACGAACTCGTGGATCCGGAACCGAGCCTGGAGCGGGTACTTGACGCCGCGCTGGCCTGCCGACAGGAGGTGACGGCGGCGCGGTTGGAGGTGGAGATCGCCGGCCTCGCGATCGACCTTGCGGAAACCATGGTCTATCCCCCCGCCTCGACCGGCGCCTCCCTCGCACAGACCGGGATGGGCCTCGATGCGGGAGCGGATCGGTCCGGCGCGATTTTCCCGCAGACGCCGGTACCGGAACCGCGCTTCGGATACGGACGCGACGCGGCCTGGCTGAACGAACTGAGACGATCGCGCGAGGCGGCGCGTTCGAACGAGGCGGCGCTCCAGGACCGGGTGCGATTCGAGGCCAAGGAGGCGCATTTCGCGCTCGACATTGCCCGTCGCCGGACCCGACTGTTCGACAGCGCCCTGGTTCCACAGGCGGAGCAGGCGTTGGGCGCGGCTCGTTCCGGATATGAAACCGGCAAGGTTTCGTTCCTCGATTTCATCGAGGCGCAGCGGACGGACCTGGAGGCCCGACTGGGGCAACTGGAGGCCCGCCGCGCGTTGAAACAGGGTATCAACCGCCTGCTGGAGGTGGTCGGCTGCAACGCTGCGGGTTGATTCGCGCGGGAAATTGCCACTGCCCCGGATCCTGCGTATCATGGGGAACGTCATCCGTGAATACCCCGACGGCAGCGAGGGGCGATGGATTCACTGGCCTGGCCGGACCGCAAGTCCAGACTCGGTGGCGCGCTCCTGTTCGCCGCCCTGATCTTGCCCGTGCTGATCATCGCCACGATCGGCCATCAACGTACCCGTCAGGTGATGACCGATCACGCCCTGGAACGTCGGCAATCGCTCGCTCTTCTGGCAGCCGCCGTGCTCGACGAAAAATTCCAGCGCTGGACGGATCTCGGGGTATCGTTGGCCACCCGGGTTCAGTTTCGCCGCCTCGTCGCGGAGTCCCGTTGGGAAGAGGCGGTCCAGATCCTCGCGGACGTGCCCACGAACTTCACGGAGATCCAGCGGGTGTTTCTCGCGGACCCGGATGGCGTCCTGCGCGCCGACTATCCCGCCCTCCCGGGCGTGCGCGGCCGGTCATTCGCGGAGCGCGACTGGTACCGGGGCGTGTCCCGGAACTGGAGCCCCTACGTGTCCGTGATCTACCGTCGGGCTGCGGTGCCGCAGTGGAACGTGATGGCCATTGCGGTGCCCGTCCGAACGGAATCCGGATCGGTGGTCGGCATCCTGGTCCTGCAGGCGTCGCTCGACACCCTGGTGACCTGGTGTCGGTCCCTGCAGGTCGGTGCGGGCGCCTACGTCTACTTCGTGGACTCGCAGGGCACCGTCGCCGGTCTCCCGGGAACCGATCCCCACGGCAACCTGCCGAGCCGATCGGGGGATCCGATCTGGGAGAAGGTTCGCCGTCGCGAAAGCGGCGTCGTCTTCCGCGGGGACGGCGCGGCCGGAGAGTCCGTCATCGCCTACGCCCCGGTGCTCGGTCTCGGCGGCGGGGTTTTCGTCGAACAACCGTCGGTTGAGGCCTTCGCCGCGCGGGCGAGCGCGATTCGCGTCGGGCTGCTGCTGGACAGCCTGATCCTGGTGTTCCATACGCTGCTGGCCTTCCTGATCGTCCGGTTCTTCGGACGGATGCGCGCGGCGGAACGGCGGATTCGCGTGCTGAATGCCGATCTCGCCGCGCGTGCCCGTGATTTGGAATCGGCCAACCGGGAAATGGAGTCCTTCAGCTACTCCGCCTCTCACGACCTGCGGGCGCCCCTTCGGGCCATACAGGGAATGAGCGTCGCCTTGGAAGAGGACTACGGCGCCCGGCTCGATGCGACCGGACGGGAGTTCTTGAGTCGCATTCGCGCAGGTTGCCGGCGGATGGATACGCTCATCGACGACCTGCTGGCCCTGGCGCAAGTGTCGCGGCAGGAAATGACGTTCGAGCAGGTGGATCTCTCCGAGATCTGTCGATCCGTTCTGGTGGATCTGCGCAGGACCCAACCCGACCGCCCGGTCGATGTGCGCATCGAGTCGGGACTGACGGTGCGGGGGGATCCGCGGCTGTTGAGGGTCATGATGGAGAATCTGCTCGGCAATGCCTGGAAATACACGAGCGCCCATCCGCAGGCGACGATCGAAGTGGGCCGCGCGACCCTGGACGGACAACCCGCCGTCTACGTGAAGGACGACGGCGCGGGCTTCGACATGGCCCGAGCGGAACGCCTCTTCTCCGCCTTCCATCGGATGCACTCGATGGACGAGTTTCCCGGCACGGGAGTCGGGCTCGCCACCGTTCACAAGATCCTCGAGCGCCACGGCGGCCGAATCACCGCCCGGGCGGAGGTCCAGAAGGGCGCCTGCTTCACCTTCACCTGCGCTCCCGGGGAGTGATCATGCGACCGGAGCGCGCAGTCCGTAGCTCGGCCCGGGCCGGAACCGATCGATCCAACCCGGGCCGGGTCGCCGCCGACTATCGACCCGTCGAGTCCGGGTCGAGCCAGCTCAACGGGTCTTCCGCGCCACGCCGCGCCTCCTCCAAGGCAACCCGCTGATCCCCCAGGGCCTTGAGTTCGCGGTTGCGCAGGAGCTTCAGGTAACCGCCCCGCTCGTATCGGTCGCCCCCGAAGGCGTACCGCGGGAACTTCTCCGGGGCCAAGGTCTCGAGCAGGGAGATCTTGAGCAGGATCCGGTCATGGTGCGCCTGCAGGTACGCCTCCACCTCTTGCGCTCCTCCGCCTGCGGGCGGAGCGACGCCCGTCGCCTGCCTCAGAAGTGCGGCGTGACGTTCCGCGAACCGGAGCGTTCCGGCATCGGCGCGCGGGAGCGGCGACCCGGGCTTCCCGTGCGCGTGCGAGTCGCAGTCCAGCAGAAACTCGTAGAAGGCCGTGTTGTCGATGTGAGTGCTGGTTTCGTTCAACAAGGCGATCCCGTCCAGCCCCGCCTCGAAGTAGGCGGATACCAGCACGCCAATCAGGGCCGCCGGCCCGGCCGACATGCCTTGCGTGAGGAAGTTCGACGCGGCCTCCAGCCCCAAGCCCACGGGGACGATCGCGCCGATCCCGTCCCGAATGTCCGCGATCCGGAGTTTCACCGATTTCCCCCACGCCAGGATCTCCTGGGCCTGTTCCAGGGTGAGAGTTTCGCCCTTCTCGAGTCCGCGTTCGATGCCTTCCAGCTCCGTCAGAGTCTGATCCAGGGCCTCGAGCGCAGCCCGACGGCGTCGTTCGGTTTCCTCGGGGATGGCGGCGATCCGGCGGTCCAGTTCGTGCCGGTATCGTTCCTCCGTCGCGACGGCGTCCAGGTACTCCAGGAGGCCGGCATTGAGGTCCGCGCCGAAACGGTTCACCAGGTCCACGAGGTCGCGGCGGGAAAGGACGGAGCCCGATTCCAGTCGTTCCAGAGCGGCGGCGCGGAAGCGCGCATACCCCGCTTCGCAGCGGCGGCGGTACTCCGGATCGTCGTCGTGGCCCACGTCCTCGGGAACCTCGAACTCGAAACTCCCTCGCGTCCACACCGGGTCGGAGGTGGCGGCTTCGAGATAGGCGCGCGCAAACTCGTGGGCGATGACGGTATCGTGGCGCGCCGCATGGAGCCGTTCGTACACCTGATGGGCTTCCCGCGCGGCCGTGCGGAGATCGGACAATCGAAGTTCCGCGAGGACCGGTTCAACCGAACCGCTCGGTCGGGTGGTCGGGTAGACATCCATTCCGGTCGGCGGCTGTCGCCACCGGTCGGACGCCGCGCCGGCCGGCGCACTCGTCGGGACGATCGGGGGAACGGGGTCCTCGTTCCGGGGCTCCGCGCGGGACGAGTCGCCGGTGGCATGAACCTGTTCGCCGGGCGTGGCGCCGGAGTCTAGGGTCGCCGTGGAGGCGCGCCAGAGTCGCGCGCCCCGTTGCGAGAGCCACGGGACGGCGGCCAGTCCGGCCATTGCGATGCCGCTCACGAGCAGGATCCACTCGGTTGCCCCGGTTCCGAGTCGGGCGGATCTTCCACGGGGCGAGCTGCGCCGGCTGCGGGCGAAATGCATGGGCACGGTTCCTCCATCAGGGCCTTCCAAGGGTCGTCTCACCACGTTCCTCCGTACGGCGCCCGGACCGGGGAGTTTAGATCGACTTGTCCGAATCGGGGCCGTTCCGCCACTCCCGGAGCCGCGGCGCGACATGCCCCTCCTTGACCGCCGGCACCGTCCCGGGATATCTTCCGGCCGAGCCGAGTGGCGAGCCGGACCCGCTACCCGCCGGAGGAATCCCATGGCCGAATCGCGCAAGTCGGGACGCACCGCGGCGGGGCGATTCCCGACGACGCATTGGTCGATGATCCTGCGCGGCTCCGATCTGGCGACCCCGGAGGGACGGGAGCGAGTCGACCGTCTCTGTCGCAGCTACTGGGCACCGGTTTACGCCTACATTCGGATCCGATGGCACAAGTCCCCGCAAGATGCGGAGGACCTGACCCAGGCGTTCTTCACCCTGATCTTGACGCGGGAGTACCTGGCCCGGCTGCGCCCCGAACGGGGTTCGTTCCGCGGGTTCCTGAAGCGTGCGCTCAAGAACTTCCTGATCGACGACAAGCGCGCGTTCGAGGTGCGCAAGTCGGTGCGACGGACGTTGCGCCTCGATGACGGGGAGCGGGCCGACCTCGAGCGATCGCTGGCATCGGCCGATGCGAGCCCGGACAAGGCGTACGATCGGGAGTGGGCCCGTTGCGTCGTCCGGGGGGCCCTCCAGGACCTCGAGAAGGCGCTCGCGAGGGCGGGGAAACAGGCCTATTTCGAGGCCTTTCAGGCCTATTATCGGACGGACCCGAGCGCGTCCGACCCTGAAACCTGCGCGGGATTCCTGCGCAAGGAGGAGAGCGGTCGTCCCACGTATCGCGACATCGGCGCCAGGGTGGCGATGAGCGAATCGGAGGTGCGGAACCGGCTCTACTACTGTCGGCGCGTACTCGAGCGTTGTCTCCACCGTCGGATCCGGGACACCGTGGAAAACGATCTGCAGGCGGACGTCGAGTTGTTCCAACTCCTGCGCTTGTGACCGCGCGGTCGTCGTCGCGTCCCGGCGGGTCACCGCGCCGGGGTTCCGCCGCCCAACCGGCGCCCCAGGGTCGCGTCGGCGCTTTGCCGGGTCTCCTCCGCGCGACCCAGCCAGTCGAGCATCTCCTCGTGGGCTTGCCGGCAGCGGGCGGGAAGGGTGGTGAAGCGACCGACGGCCAGCGCCAGGAGGCCGAAGAGGATCAGGGTTCGAATCACGGGATTTCTCCTGCATGGGGTCGGGGAATCGCCGGCGGAGCGTGCCGTCCGCCGGTCTGCCCGGAAATGCGTCCCCTGGGGGCGGTCGTTTGGATGTTTCCGGCGGCTGCCCACGAATTCCCGCGCTCACCGAGTCACCGGCGTGGCCGCTCGACGCGAACCGAGACCGCGGACCGGGAGGATGCGGCGGACGCGGCCAAGGCGTCCAGAAGACGTTGAACACGATCGGTTTCGGCGGAGTGAGGGTACTCCTCGAGGTGCAATCGCAGCGTCCGTTCCGCCTCCCCTGCCCGACCGGAGCCGAGCAGCAGTTCGGCGCGCCGGAGCACGGGGCGGCCGTCCGCGGGGTCGGCGGCGATCCAGGCGTCCAGGGCCTGCAAAGCGGGAGCGGCGTCGCGGAGCAGAAGGCACGCGGTCGCGCGCAGGCGGGCGGCCTCCAGGGATCCGGGATCCAGTGCGGCGGCTCGGGTCAAGGGCGGGAGCGCCCCGGCGCCGTCGTTGCGGACCAGACGGAGGAGTCCATCCGCCTCCAGCACCTCCGGGAGGTCGGCCCATCGGTCCCGAAGGGCGGCGAGGTCGTGGGGCTCCGATCCGTCGTTACGCGCGGCGAGGGACGCGCGCAGTCGAAGGACGCGAGCGGGGGCGAATCCCGGCGAGATTTCCGCCACCGCGGAAAGTTCGCGCACCGCCGCGTCATTCCATCCGCGTCGCCACAGGATCCACCCCCGAAGCAGACCGGGTTCCGGCGTTCCGGGACGCTCCAGCGCCAGGGAGGCGAGTCCCGTCAGCGAAGCCTGGAACTCGCCGCACAGGGTGTGGCGAATCACATCCGCGAGCCGGGCTTCCCAGGACTCCGCGTCGACTTCGATCAGGCGGCGGAAAACGGAATCGGCTTCGGAAAGCAGTTCCGCCTTCCGGGGCCCCCCGTGCCGTTCGTGGAGAAGCAAGGCCGCAAGCCCGTATTCGAGTCGGGGTTTGCCGGCCGAGGGCGCGTGGAGTCGGGCCTGCCGGAATCGGCTCACGGCCTCCAATAGCCGCCCGGCCTCCCAGGCCTCCCGAGCCTTCCAGGTTTCCGCGGCAGGACGATCCTGGGACGCCAGGCGCGCGATGGCATCCGTAAGCCCGGCGGTCGCCCGCGCAGCCGATTCGCCGTCCGGGGCGCTGAGGAGCCGGATCCGGGCCTCTTCCACGTCGAAAAGAGCGGATGGTTCGGGGGCGAGGAGGCCGGCGACGGCGCCAAGGGCGAGCAACGCGGCCAGGAGGACTCTCCCCCATCGCGCCCTCCGGGACGGTCGAGTTGGAGTCCGTCGTCGGATTCCGGCTTGCGGCCCGGCGCACGGGGCGGATCGGGTCCGGACGGGACGTCCGGGGTCGGGAAGGCTGCGGCGGTCGGGCATCATGAGGAATCCTCACTTCAAGGGGCGGAGCCGTTGACGGAAGGCGTCGACTCTCGCTGTCTTCCCGTGCGTACCCTCCCGGAATCGATTTGACTGAAAATCCCGGTCGGAGCGGAGGCGTTCACCGGAGGCCTTGACCCGGCTCCACGGCCGGGTGTACCCTGCATCCGGGGTGAATGGCCTTCCTCGAGCGAATTCGTCGGGAAGGTGTCGATGTTGTCGCCGAGCGATGCGGACCTGGTGAAGTTGCTGGCCGACCGCGTAGGCCTGCAGGCGCACCAGATTGCCGCGGTGATGCGCGTACGTTTCGATCCTTCCGGAACGGAGTCGCTGGCTGAGGCGGCGATCCAATTGGGGTTCGTCACGCGCGAGCAGCTCCAGGACCTGTTGGCGTCGGCGCCCGGGTGGGCGGAAGCCGGAACGACCCTACGGGATCCTCGGTCTCGTGATTTCCCGCCCGTCGACGTCCCGCCGGGGACGGTGATCTCCACCCCTCCCACTTCGGCCCCGCAGGGCGGCGCCCGACCCGATCCGGGTCCCACCCGGGTCGATTCTGAATTCGGCGGCGCACCCCCCCCCGACGGACTCGGCTCGGGCGCCCGCTTTGGTCCCTACGTGATTCTGCGTGAACTGGGGCGTGGTGGGATGGGCGTGGTCTACCTGGCCGAGGAGACCGGGTTGCGGCGTCGGGTGGCCTTGAAGACGCTGCTGGTTTCGCCCCAGTGGAATCCTGGGTACGCCGATCGCCTGATTCAGGAGGCGCGAACGGCCGCCGCGCTGGATCATCCGGGGACGGTGCCGATCTACGACGTCGGGGTCCAGGACGGTGTCCCCTACTTCGCGATGGCTTACGTCGAGGGAACGAGCCTCCACGACCTGCTCTATTCGAACCGGCTCGGGGGGCTGCGCGAGCGGGTCGGCGTCGTGCGCGACGTGGCCGAGGTGGTCGCCCACGCGCATGAACGAAGGGTGATCCACCGGGACCTGAAGCCCGGCAACGTCCTCGTCGAGGACGGGGGACGGGTCCGGGTGATGGACTTCGGGCTGGCCCGTCAGATGGACCGATCGACACGCCTGACCGTGGATGGGGAGATCTTCGGCACGCCCGCGTACATGTCGCCGGAACAGATCGAGGGGGAGCAGGACCGGATCGGCCCGACCACGGACGTCTACGCACTCGGTGCGATCCTCTACGAGGTGTTGACGAAGCGGACGCCGTTCGAGGGCGCCGGTCCGATCGAGATCATCCACAAGGCGTTGCGGTACGATCCGGCGCCCCCCGACCGCCACGATGCGCGCATCCCGCCGGATCTTTGCATCCTCTGCCTGAAGGCATTGCGAAAGGAGCCGTCGGACCGATATCCGACCGCGCGCGACTTCGCGGACGACCTCGGGCGCTACCTGTCCGGGGAGGCGGTGTCCGCGCGGCCCTGGGGGCCGTGGGAGCGGATGTGGAGGGCGATGCGACGGCGCAAGGCCTGGAGTGCGATGGTGGGAGGGCTGATCACTCTGGCGGCGACGGTCTCTGTGCTCCTGTGGCATGCGCAACGTTCGGAAAACGAGCGCCGTGGCCTCCAACAGAAGGTGGTCGACTCCTTGCAGCAGGTGTCGGCCGTCTACCTCGACGCGGCGCTGCGGTTGCGCCGCAAGGAGGCGACGGTCGCCGAATTGGCCGAAATGCTCGGTCCCTTGCAGGAGAGCGCGGCGGCTGCGCTCCGGGAAGCCCCCTCTCGCCCGGAACCGCACCATCACCTTGGACGCCTGCAGCGGGCGCTCGGAAATGCGCGGGAGGCGGAGACGGAGCAAACGGCGGCGCTGGAGGTCGATGCCCGGCACGCGGGGGCGCTGTACGAACGGGCGGTGCTGCGTGCCTACGCGTACCGTTCCCGGGTTGCGGAATTGCGGGCGATCTGGATCCGGCGTCAGGCCGCGTTGGCTGCGGCCAAGGTAGCGTCGGAGGGCGTGTCGGCCGTTGCTCCGAGTTCGCCGCCCGACGAAGCGGTGCTTGCCGGGGCGGACCCCGAGGCGCAGATCCTTCGCCGAGGATTGCGGATGGACCTGGAGCGGTTGGCGGAAGCGGAGTCCTCCCCCACCCCTGCCGACCCCGGGGGGGCGAAGCCGTCGCCCGTGCTGTCGCCTCGAGTGGCCAGCGCGCGCGGCCATCTCCTGGTGTTCGGCGGCCGGCCGGAAGATCAAGTTTCGGGGATGGATCTCCTGCGCCGGGCGATTGCCGACGACCCACGTCTCGAGGAGGCATACGAGGCCCTCGGGTTCGCGCTGGAATGGGCGGGCCGGTACGACGAGGCGCTCGCGCTCTACGACGAGGCGATCGCAGCGGACCGGGGCTACATCGCATTTCGGTTGCGGCGCGCGGCCGTCCGCTGGAACCGTGCAGACGCGTTGAATCGGATGGGAGCGGACCCCGACGCGGAGTTCGAACTCGCCGAAGCGGACCTGGCGCGGGCGCTGAACTTGAATCCGGCGTCCCGCGACGCGCGCGTGCTCCGCGCCGAATTGCGTCTGGCGCGCGCGCGGACGCGGGCAGGGCGCGGAGAGGATGCCCGGGAGATCTTTGCCGGGGGTGCCCAGGATGCGGATGCCCTGATCCGTACCGGTCCGGAGGCGCGGTATCACTTGCTGCGCGGCGCCCTGCGAATGGAATGGGCCGGACACCAGGCGGATGGCGGCGAAGATCCGCGCCCGCAGTTCATCGCCGCCCTGGAGGACTTCGACGAAGCGGAGCGCCGGGAGCCGGGAACCCCGGAACCCGCCCTGGCCCGCGCCATGCTGCTGGCGGCTTGGGCGGGACGGGAGGAGGATCGCGGCGGGGACCCGGCCGCGATGTACGAGCGCGCGGAGGCGGAATTCGGGCGCGCGCTCGGACTCGATCCGCGGTCGCTGGATGCTTGGATCGGGCGCGGACAATGTCGCGCTCTCTGGGCGCTGCATCGGGAGGAACGGCGGCTGGACGCGGAGTCGCACTACGCGCGCGCGGAGGAGGACTTCGAGGCGGCCCTCCGGCTTGCCCCGGCGAATCCCGACCTGCGCATCCGGCGCGGCAACCTGCGCATGAATCGGGCGATCGGTCTCGGCGCGCGCGGCGGCGATCCGCTCGCGCTGCTCGAGCAGGCCTACGCGGAATTCGAGGCCGCCCGGGCGATCCGGCCCGATGTGCCGGAAGTCTGGGAAGGGCGGGCGGGCGTCTGCACGAATCGCGGCGCCGTGCTGCGCGAGCGCGGGGAGGACCCGTCGACGTGGTACGGCCGGGCGGTTGAGGACTTCGGTCGGGCCCTGGATCTGGCCCCACACCTCGAGGACTGTCGGAGCGGTCGCGCGACGGTCCTCATGAACTGGGCGGCCGATCGCCACGGGCGGGGTCACGATCCGGGCGACTTGTATGAACGCGCGGAGGAGGATATGGGGGAAGTGATCCGGCGCAATCCGGCATCCGCCCGCGGGTGGGCGCTGCGGGCGCGGATTCGGATCGGCCGCGCCGGCGTCCGGTTGGACCGGGGAGAAGCGCCGACCGCACTGCTCGAGCAGGCCATCGAGGACCTGGGGCAGGCGATCGAGCGCAATCCGCGACTACCCGAAGCCTGGGAGATGCGTGGCGAGGCCCTCTACCTGCGCGGATGGTGCGCACAGGATTCCGGCGAGGAGGAACGGACTTGGTATCGCCGCGCCATGGAGGACTTCCGGCACCTGGTCAAGATCCACCCCGGCTGGACCCCCGGTTGGGATCGTTTGGGGATCGTCCTTTCCGGCCTTGCCGAGTTGGATTCGACATCGCAAGCGGCGGCCGACCGTGAGTTCGGAGAGGCGATTGCGGCGTTCGATCGTGCGTTGACGCCGAATCCCAGCCAGGCGGGGGTGTGGGAACGCCGGGGACGGACCCTGTGGCGATGGGCCGTCGCCCGCGTGCGGACGGGGGTGACGGAGGAGAACCTGTTGCTTCAGGCCGAGGAGAGCTACCGCCGGTCCGTGGAATTGGCCCCCCACCGGGTGAGCTCCCGGGCGGGGCGTGCGGAGGCTCGGAGCGCGCTGCTCGTCCTGCGCCAGTCCCGGGGCGAGAAGGCCGAGGACCTTGCCCGCGGCGCCCTCGACGATTTCAGTGCCGCGATGGGCGCAAGTCCCGAGGACCCCGGGTTGTACCGCCGGCGCGGGTCGCTGCACGAGATGCTGGAGCAATGGGGCGACGCGGTCGCCGATTTCGAAGCGGCGCGCCGGCTGGATCCGTTCGGGCCCGATCCGGCTCTGGAGTCGTGGATCGATAGCCTGGAGCGGTTGGGTCGCGATCCGGAGCGGGATCCGCGGTTGGCGTTGCTGCGCGGGGAGCGGGACCTGTCGGCGGGCGCGGTCGCCACGGCGCGCGCGGGGCTCGAGCGGGGTCTTGGGCTTCTCGATGCGCTCCCGCGCGCGGCGGGGGCCGACGCGGCGGGCGATGCGGCCGTTTGGACGCCCGCGCGGGGTCGCGCGCATTATGGTCTGGCCCGGCTCCATGCCCGTGCGATCGGGAGGAGCCAGGAGCCGGCGAGCGATGCGGCGCCGGCGGCCCCGGTCGGGTCGGCGCGGGATCGCGCCTTCCACCACCTGGCCGAGGCCGTGCGGTGGGGCTGGAACGACCGGGAGCAGGCGCGTGAAGAACCGGATTTCCGGCCTCTACACGAAGACCCGCGCTGGGCGGCGGCGCTCGGCGAGATGAGGTGACGGCCCGTCCGATCGTGGGGTCGGGAGTCGGGCCGTCGCCGCGGTCGCGCGTCTAGATCGCCTCGCGCAGCAGGATGGCCCGGTGCAACCGGCGCACGCCCTCCTCGAGGATCAGGTCTTTTCCACCCGTCCAACGGTCGGGTTGCCGGACCTCGACGGTGGGCGCGACCCCCTCCCCCTCCAGACGTACTCCGTCGCTCAACATCGAAACGTCCGTGATCGGGAGCAGGAGGACGGAACCGTCCGCAAGCGGGAAGAAGGTGGACCCGAGCACGGCGCCCGGCGTTCTGCGTCCGACCACGGGTCCGAGGCGTTCGCGCTTGAACTTGTGGGCGAAGATCTCTTTCGCGCTCCGGCTGTTTTCGTCGATGAGGAGGACCACGGGCCGGGTCCAGCGCCGTCCGCGGGAAAACCAGGAACTCTTGCGGCGCAGGCGGGCGAGCACGCGTTCGAGGACGAACACGTTTCCGCCGCGACCGCGGATGTCCAGCACCAGCCCGTCGCAATCGCGAAGGGGCCCGTCGATGGCCCGGTCGAAGTGGTCGGCGATGCGGCCGGAGAGGAAATGCCACAAGTGGATGTAGCCGAATCTACGGTCGCCCGATTCGATGACGCGCGCGCTGTTGCGGGTCGCCTCGATCATGTTGGTGGTCGACGGCTCGAACCGGACGACACGCGGCCGGGCGCCGCGTTCCGATTGGAGGGCCAGTTCGTACCCGCCCGCTTCGGGGACCTGGAGGAAGAAGTGCGGATCGCCCGGGATGCCCGCGTCCCCGCCCGCATCGGCGAGCAGCCCGGAGCGTTCCGGGGAAGCCCCGTTGATGCGCACGATCCGGTCCCCCTTGCGGACGCCGGCGGCATCCGCGCGGGAGCCCTCGAGAACTGCGGTGACGAAGTACCCTTCCTCGGTGCCGGCGATTTCCACGCCGCCCTGCCGGCTGCGCTTGCCGTTCATCTCGCACTCGAAGTGGTTCCGGTAGACGTCTTCCTCGATCAGGGCGGTGTGCGACGCCTTGAGTTCGGCCAGCATCCGGCGGATCACGGCGTACTCTTCCGCCGGGGTCTGTGCCGCTTCGGCTTCCGGGCGGAACCGGTCGCGCACGTCATCCCAATCGAGCCCGTGCAGCTTCCGGTCGTAGAAGTGTCGCTTGACTTTGAGCCAGGCGTCGTCGAAGACGCGGGGTTCCGCGAAGGCGGCGGCGGCGGACAGGAGTACGGTCACGACCAGGCAGAGGGTGCGGGTGATTCGGAGCATGCGGCCTCCAGCGCAATGGGACGGATCTGGCGCTGAGTACGGAGAGAGGCCCCGGCGCGTTTGAGGGAACCGCGCGAGATCAGGCGGTGGGCTGGACGTTGTAGAGGGCGTGTTTGGAGACGAGGACTTCGCCACCCTGGCCGATGTCGACGATGAGTTCAAAGCGGCCGAAGTACTTCAGCGTGCCGACAAGGACCTCGCCGCCGCGGAAGACGTACTCCAGTTGCATCTTGCGCTTCTTCCAGTCGAGATAGACCTTGTCGCCGACGATGAACCGCTCCTTGGTGTTGCCGACGATACCGAGTTTTTGCTTGCGGATGTCCTCGTTGATGCGGACGACGCGTTGGGCCTTGGCGGCATGGCGGAGGTCGCAGCAGAATTGGACGTGCAGCTTGTGGACCTTTCGGGGCTTGTCCCCCACCTGGATGTGGACGTGGAAGGGTTCGACCTTGATCAGTTTTCCGACCAGGGGGGCGGCCCGATGGAGGGCGAACAACATCTCGGCGCGACGCTTGGAGCGGTCCTTGAGGTAGTTCTGGCCGAGGTCGTCGGTGGCTTTGAACCACACCCACGCCTTGCGGTTGGCCTCGCGCCACTTTTCGGAATCGGCGGTGAGGCGTTCCTGGCGCTTCTTGCGGTTTTCGAGGAACTGGTCGTAGGAGATGTTCCGATCGACCAGGTGGAAGGCGGTGGAGATGTCGATGCCGTGGGTCTTGGCGAGGGACTCGGCCTTCCGGCGGCGTTCGAGCTTGACGGCGCGCCTCTGTTGCGCGTCGCTCTGCGTCGTCTCTTCCGGCATGGCCGGCACCATCCCAGAGTTCGCTGCCCTTCCCCCACGCGCCCCCCGCAGGGCATGGTTGGATGATAGCGTGGGGTTGCGGCCGATGGAAAGAGAAACTTGGGAAACTTTCTGCGCCGGGAAAGGGTCCGCGTCCGGCGGCCCGCGCGGCCGCTCGCCTAGCGTGGATTCACGACCACCGTCACGTGGACGAGGCCGGACGGGAGATCCTGGGAGACCATCACCTGGCACGCCCAGGACTCGCGGGTGAAGAGCTGGAGGTTACCCGCCGGGAATTCTTCCGCGACATCCGGGTCCTCGGCCCAGCCGCGCTCCTTGAGTCCGGATCGGTAGGCCGCGGCGACGGCGGCGGGGTCGACCATCCCCTCGTAGACGTGCGTGGAGGATCGCCCGGCATCCTGGCGCTCCATGGAGAAGGTGCGTCGGAGACCGGGCGGTCGTGGGACGTCGCCCGGGTCGTTGCCGGGCGCATCCCTTTCCGGGTCGACCTCCGGCATGGGGGATTTGCCTTCGGACCAACTGAGGTAGTACTGGGTCTGCCGGGCCGCGGGATCAGGATCGGCGAAGAGGACGACGCCCGCCGTGTGGCCGTCGCGGTCCACGAAGCCGAGCATGGCCCAACCGGGGGCGCGCTGGATGGACATGCCGTCGGTGAGTTCGCGCTCCCGCTGGACCTCTTCGGGCAGATCGGCAAGGGCGCTGCGTCCCCGACAGGCTGCGCGATAGTGCTCGAGCACCTGTTCCAGCGGCCGTCCGACCTCGGCATTCAGGAAGACCGAGGCTTCGCCGTTGACGATGACGCGGTACGGGCGGCCGACGCGCGATCCCGGCATGGGCTTGAGGTATTCGGGCAGGCGCAGCGACGCCTCTTGGGCCGCGGTCGTCGCGGCGGCAAGTCCGGCGATCGCAGCGACGAGGAGGGCGGCGCGCATCTTACTCGCTTTCCCGCACCCGAACCGGCAGCGGGACGTAGAAGTCGAGGATGATGCCGACGAAGGGCGGATAGAACGACTTGCTCCAGGCCCGGTTCTTCTTCATGTAGGCCGTCCACATCCAGGTGTCGGTGAATATGCGATGGCGCGGGCGGCCCCGGCTGTCGGACAGCTTCTTGTTGCGGATGAAGTCTCCGCGCACGAGGGTGGTGTGGGCGGCGGAGAGCTTGACGTCCGGGAATTTGAACAGCCCGGAGCCGGCGCCGATGGGCATGAGGGTGTACTCGACTTCAGCGCTCCCCTCCCAGATCCACTTCTTGCCGTTGCGGCCGTTGAGCAGCTTGGTGATCTTGCCCGCCCAGGCGTAGTACTCCGGGTCGACGGCGTAGGCGTCCTTCAAGCTGCGGCGGAAATCCCCCGCGTTGTAGAGATCTTTTTTCGACTCTTCGTCGACGACCCGGGTGACGCGACCGGGGAGTCCGGAGAAGAACTGCTGTTGGACGGTACTGTTGGAGCCCTTGTACTTGGCGTTGGGCTTCCAAGCGAGGTAGCGGGCGGCGACGACGCACTGCTGCTGGGCCATGACCATGTCGCCCAAGTAGAGCAGGCCCACGACGATCAGGATATAGACGGGGGCGAGGACGGCCATTTCGGCCATCGATGCGCCGCGTTCCCGGCTGCGGATCGGGTGAAGCATGGCTCGTCGGCCCCTACTTGAACTGGTTCATCTTGGCCATTTTTTCGTTCACCTTCGAGTCGCGACGGCCCTTCGGCTCGGCCTTCCAGCCGGAGATCCGGAATCCGGCGCGGAGCATGTACGGCATGCCGCCGGTCAACATGGTCCCGCTCGGCACGAGGCGGGCACCCCAATGCAGGTAGCCGTAGCCGTTGTGTTCGGAATTCAGCCAGTTCCCGGGACTGCGGGGGACGGCCGTTGTCTGGCGGCCGTTGTTGTCGATCAGTCCGGCGGCGGCGCTGGCATAGGCGAAGTACCCCCACTCGGGGTCCTCGAAGAACAGGAGGGGGTCCTCGAGGCGGTCGCGCCAGACGCCGACGTGGAAGTCATGGAACGCGTCCTTCTTATAGACCAGCGGCAGCTTGAAGCTGTTCATGTCGATCGACTGATACGGCGGATTGTGGCGCTTCTTGGCCTCTGCCTGGTGCATGCGGACGTGGAACGGGATGAAGCAGTTGTAGCCGATGCCGCGGCAGACCTGGCAGAGGGCGTGCAGGAGCTGCTCGGCGCCCCACGCGAGGCCGGCCATGTTGAAGATGTCCTTATGGTAGTCCCAATTCCAGCACATGCGGGTCTGGTGATATTCCTTGTCCCCCTTGGTCCTCCCCTTCGTGGGTACGTACCAATCCGGGAGCTCGCGCTTGCCGACGTGGACCGTGGCACGCTTGTCGGCGAAGCGCTGGATGTTGTCGTCCTCGAAGAAGTGATACTGGCTCAGGCTGGCGAAGCGCTCCAGCGGGGGGAAGATGCTCACGCGTTGGGCGCCGTTGGACTTGGCGACGCGAAAGATCTCCTTCTGCATCATGACGGGCGTGGCCAGCGCGATCGCGCGCTCCATCTTGGCGAGGGTGCGGAGCGTGAGCTGTCCGCGGGGGATCATGATCTGGGCGTTGCGGTAGGCGGCCTCGTACTGGATCTTGGCCTGGAGCAGGCCCACGTAGTAGTCGGGAGCCTTGGGCTTGCCGTTCTTGGGGTGATCGGCGATGCAGGCGAGGGTCCCGAGGACGACGTTGTCGACGTTGTAGCGCATCATGTACCAGTAGACGTGCGCCATGCCGTCGTTGATGTAGCCCACCGTCGACAGGGAGTTGGCCTTGATCAGGGCCCCGGAGTACGCCGCGGCATCGGCGGCGTTCTGCGTCTGCATGCGCATCGAGACGACCCGGCCGGTGTTGAAGACCATCGCGCAGAAGGCCACGACGACGAAGATGCTGATCGCCGCGAACGTCATCGTGCTGCCGGTTTCACGCCGGCGCGGGCGCGCATGGGCGCCCGCGGGCGGGACAAAGCGGTCCATGTCGTCCCCCGTCATTTCCTCGGCGACTTCCAGGGTTTCACCACCACGGCGGCCTTGACGATGCGGAGGTGGGGTGTGCCGTATTTGGTCTCCAGCCAGCGGTTTTGCGCATCCTGCGCGGACGGCAGCCGCCGGTCCTGGAACCAGAAGAAGCTCTTGTAAGGGAAGGCGAACACCTGATTCACGACCGGGATGATGAGTTCAAAATCGTGGGTCACCTCGACGATGATCTCGTGCGAGTGCTCCCCCTCGTCGATGATCCGCACGCCGGTCTTGAACGCGGCCAGGCGCGTGATCTGATGCACGCCGCTCGCCCCCGCCCCCTTCGTGGTAATGGCGGCGCAGGCGATCTCCGCCGCACGCTCGGTCTTGAAGCGGTTGGAGTCCGTGACCAGGGCCGCGCGCGCCGCCTGATAGGCGGAGTAGTGCACGACCATGTGGCCGATGTACAGGAGGGCGAGTTGCATCACCCCGAGGGTGAAGAGGAGCTGGAGGGGGAAGACGAGGGCGAATTCCACCATGGCCGCGCCGGTCTGGTCGACCGGAAGGTCGCGAAGGCTGCGCTTGCGCATGGGCGTCATCCCCTCGGCGGGCCGTTCCCGGCAGCCGGCCCCGTTTCACGGAGGGCGAACGCCAGGGGATCGACCGGGTTCCGCGGCGATCCGCCGGATCGTTCTTCCCCCGACCGCATCTGCGGCCGCGGTTGCCGTCGAACGGTCTCCCGGACGAGGGCCCGGGAACTCCGCCTACCTCCACGCAGGGAATGGGCGAGGAGTGGTGCCGGCCACTCCTCGCCCAATCCTGCATGGAACACGGAACGAATTCACGTGTTTACATTGGAGGTACCGTGTGGTCTTTCGTCGTCGCGTCGGTACGCTTGCGTCACTTCGTCAGATTGCGTCGCTTCGTCACGTCTGCCGGCCTCCGGGGGAGGCCGGGTTGCATCCGGGGTTTAGCGGCGGTTCATCTTCGTCTTCACTTCCTTGAGCTTGTCCTTGCTGGAGGTGAAGAGGCCCTTGAGCTCGTCGCCGAACAGACCCACCGCCCCGATCAGGAACACCGCCACCAGGGCGACGATGATGATGTACTCGGTCATGCTCGCGCCGGTTTCCGCGTTGAACTTCAGGCCGCGCTTCTCGATCAGGCTCCGCATGGCATCCTCCGTCATTCGCAATCGATCGTTACCGACAATCCAATCCCCGCGGGCCTATCTCCGGCCCGCGTTCACGCTCGTCACCATCTCACTGTAGTTCTTCAGGATCACGTGGGAGAAGGCGCTGAAGCACCCGGCGATTCCCAGGAGCACGCTGATGGTCATCAACAGCTCCGCCACGCCGAATCCGCCTTCCCGGCGCTTCCGATTCTCATGCCTCTTCATCGTCCCTCTCCGATTCCCTACGCCTGACAGATCAGGCCCGTCACATGCGAGTAGTACGCAGCCAGCGCATCCGGGAACACCACGAAGACCCCGGCGACCGCGATCGCCACCAGCGCAACGATCAGGATGTACTCGACGGCCGCGACCCCCCGCTTCCGGGTGGCCATTTGCCGCATCCATCCCCGCTTCATCCCGCGTCCTCGCTGCTTCTTTGCCTCGTTTGTTCTCTGGTGACGGGGAGCAGATAAGCAAGCGGTATGCCGAGCGGTAATAATTTTCTGTCGTTCCACAACATATTACAAGCAATAGCGTTATGATCACTTCGTGGGTCAAAATGGATGTTGGAGCCGGTTTGGGCAAGATCCAAGACCTTGGATGGATCCAAAGTCTTGGATCGAGCCCTGCACGGGGATGTCGCTGGAGCAGGCCCGCGCCGAATCGGCGGGACCGCGCCGATCCGGATCAGTCCCGGGCAGCGACCTCCCTCGTTCCGGTTCCTCCCGTCGCCCGGATTTCCTGTTCCCCGGGTCGAGGAGGAATGCTAGAATCCGCGTTTCATCGAAATCGTGTGCGGGCACAGGCGTGGGGAGGCGCCATGAACATCGGTCGCTACCTTCGACCGGAGCAGGTCAAGCTGGAGTTGACGACCCATCCGGATCCCGATGCGGACCCGGAGTTGGTCGGGACCGACCGGTACCGCTGGGGCCTCAAGGAGGCGGTGCTGGAGGAGCTTTGCGACTTGCTGGCTGCCAGCGGCAAGGCCGGCAATCGCAACAAGCTCCTTCTCGACCTCACCAACCGGGAGCGAAAGGCCACGACTGGCATCGGCAGCGGCCTGGCCATTCCGCACGTGCGCACGATGAATGTGAAGGAGATGGTGATGGCGTTCGCTCGCTCCACGGAGGGAGTGGAGTTCCTCTCCGTGGACGGGGCGCCCGTCCACCTGGTTCTTGCGGTCGTGGCGCCGCCCTACGATGATGCCCAATATCTGAGAATCTACAAGGAGATGGCCGGCCTGCTGAAGGACGAGGATCGCGTCGAGGCGATCATGGCGGCCGGGACCGAGCACGAGATCATCAAGGTGTTCCGCAGCATTCCGTGACGATCGGGGTCGGGGACCCGAGTCGTCGCTCGCCCACCCGCCGTCGGCAACGCCCCGGGATCGGAGCCAGCAGGGAAATGTCGACCACGATGCGGTCGGATATCCCGCGGTCGGAACGGATCGTGCCCTGGCAGACCGCGCCGGCGGTGCAGGATGCGCCCTTCCCCGCCGACGAGAAGTCGCCCGGGATTTACATCCACGTCCCGTTCTGCGCCTACACCTGTTCGTTCTGCGGCTTCGATGCGATCGTCTCGCGGGGCGAGCGTCACCCCCGCTATGCGGCGGCGGTGTTGCGGGAGATGGAACTTGCGCGCGTCCGCTGGGGACGGCGGGATTTCGACAGCCTGCACTTCGGCGGAGGCACGCCGAGCCTGCTCGAGGCCGGACAATTGGCCGCGCTGGTGGATGGGGCGCGAAGGACGTTCGCCCTCCACCCCGAGGCGGAGATCGCCCTGGAGGCCGAGCCCGGGCACTGTGATCGGGAGAAACTCGAGCGACTTCGCGGGGCGGGATTCACGCGCGTCAGTTTCGGCGTGCAGTCGTTCGAGGCGGACGAGCTGGCGGCGTTGGGGCGGAAACACACCCCGGAGCAGGCGCGACGGGCGATCCAGGACGCGCGGTCGGCGGGCTTCCCTGAGATCAGCCTCGATCTCATGTTCGGCCTTCCCGGCCAGACCGAGAAGTCGTGGCGGCGCACGTTGTCGACGGCGCTCGATCTGGATCTGCCGCACGTGTCCTGCTACGCGCTGAGCATCGACGAGAACAGCGTCCTCGAACATCGGCATCGCCAGGGCACGTTTGCGCTTCCCCCGGAGGAAGATCGGCTCGGCCACATGGAGATTGCCATGGAGGTGCTGGGAGAGGCGGGTTACCTGCAATACGAGCCGTCCAACTTCGCCCGTCCGGGGCACCATTCCCGGCACAACCTGAAGTATTGGTGCCGGACGGACTATCTCGGCCTGGGCTGCGGGGCCCACGGATTCATGGATGGAGTGCGCTTCGCGAACCGGGGCGAGCCCGACTTCTACCTGCGGGCCATCGAAGGCGGGGCAAGCCCGCGCGCCGGTGAGAATACGGTCTCCGCGGAGGAGGCGCGCGAGGAGACGGTGTTTCTCGAGCTGCGCAAGGTCACTGGATTCTCGCTCGAGCGGTTCGAGCGGATCCACGGGATCCGGTTCGGGGATGCCTTTGCGCCCGGACTGGCGGCCATCCTCGACCTCTCCGTGCTGGAGCGCGTGCAGGACCGCCTTCGGCTGACGCGCAAGGGCATGCTGCTTTCCGACTCGGTGTTCGAGGCGCTGATCCACGGACGATGACGCGCGAACGCTCCGCCGACCTCACCGACCTGCGGGAATGGCGGCGGGATCCGGCACTTGCAGGCCTCCTGCGCGAGTGGACGGACGTCCCGGCGGAGAGGCTCCGCGTGGAGGGGATGCGCTGGCTGGACCAGCTTGCCGTGGGCTGGCCGGCGCGGGCGGATGTGTTTGCGACCGCATCCTGCTTTTCGGCTCCGAGCGCGGGTCCCGGCTTCACGGCGGTATGCCTGGCCTCGCGGGCGGGGCTGTTCGCGGACGGGCACCCGGATGGGACGGTGCGAATCTGGGACCTGGAAACCTTGCGACCTCTCGCTCGGTTTCGCGCGCATGACGCCCAGGTGACCGGGCTCGCCTTTGATCCGGGCGGGAAGCTGCTCGTCACCGCCTCCCGGGACCGGACGGCGAAAATCTGGGCCGTCGAAACCGGCACGTTGCTCAAACGGCTCAGCGGGCACATCGACGAGATCCTCTCGGTCGGATTCCACCCCGAAGGCGGGATGGTGGCGACGACGTCGCGGGACGGGACCGTGGCGCTCTGGGAGGTGCCGTCGGGGGTCCATCTCGAGGGGTTGGTGAAGTGGCCGCCCGAGTACCTGGCCGAGGGGAAGGAAGTTCACATCTTCCCCGTCATGTGCCTGGCCTTCGCTCCGGACGGCAAGACCCTGGCCACCGGGACGAGCCGGAGTCTGGTGCTTTGGGATCTCGAGACGCGGCGGGAGTGCGGCGTGTGGACGGAGCATCGGGGGCCCGTGACCGCCTTGGCGTACACGAAGGACAGCCGCCGGCTCGTCTCCGGGAGCCAGGATCGGGGGGTGCGGGTGTGGGATGTGCCGGGTCGGCGTCCGCTCTTTGCGCTGCCCGGGGCCGTTGGGGCCGTGCAGTGGCTGCGCGTGTTGCCGGGAGACGAGACGGTCCTCGGCATGATCTCGCAAGGGGCATTGCAGCTCTGGCATCTGGGCCGGCGACAGGTGTTGTCGACCCTGTGCCCCATTGCGGAGACCGTGACGTCGATCGACCATGATCCTCGGGGGGATCTGCTCTGCTGCGGACTGGAGGGTGGTGAGGTGCGGCTCCTCGAATGGGTGGGAGCGCGGGCGTTGCTGCGTCGGGCGGCGCGCGCGTTCCGGACCGGCAAGGAGCCGGTCCCCGCAGCGCGCGCCTACGAACTGCTCGAGGACTGGCCTGCGGCCGCGGAGCAGTACGAACGTGCCGGTGACTTGCCGGCGGCCGCGCGCCTGTTCGATCGTGCGGGACGATCCGCTCGCGCGGGCGAGGCTTATCTGCGCGCCGGCGCGCCGGCGGATGCGGCGCGGGCGTTCGTGGCTGCCGGAGATCCGTTGGCGGCCGCCGCGGCCTGGGCCCTGGCCGGCCACGTGGAGGAGGCCGTTCCCCTGTATCGCGCGGTGCTGGCCGCGCCGGCGAGTCCGGACGATCCCTCGCCCTGGATTGCGGCCTGGCGCCTGGCGGCCCTGCTTTTCCCCGCCTCGAAGACCGGAGAGGCTTCCCGCTCATCCCCGTCCGGGTGGTCGGACCGGGATGCGGTCCTCCAGCGGGCTCGCGGGGCTCTCGAAGAGTTCGGTTCATGTGCGCCGAGGGTCCCCTCCGCGCGCCTGTTCCCCGCCCTCGATGCGCTGAGCACGTTCGGTCTCGCGGCCGGCCGGGAGGCCGAAACCAAGGAGGCGTTCGAGACGGTGCTGGGCGACCCGTCCCGTTCGGCGGCCGATCGGGTTGCGGTCCTTGAGGCCTACCGACGCGCTGCGGAGGCGTTCGGAAACCGGTCCTTGACCGTCGATCTCGACCGACGATGGGAACAAGCCCGGGTGGCGGCGGAGCAGGAGGCGGAACGCGACCGCCTTCGCGCGGTGGACTCTGCGGCCCTCACGGCCCCCACCGCGGCGGCCGACCCGGACCCGGCCTCCGGAGCGGATAAGGGGGAGCTGCTCTCGTTCCTCTGGCACTCTCGAGCCAACGCCAAGTGTGCCCGACTGCTCCACGAATTGGCGATCCGCTACCCGACCGAGATCACCTTGCGCGTTCTCAAGCGGAGCGTTCCCCTCCAGCGCTTTCATCTACTGGAGACCTTCCTGAGTCAGCGCAACGTCCGCGGCTACGAGGTGATTCTTCAGTTTCGGGGCGAACAGGCTCGCGAAGCGCGGATGGCATTCGAGAGTCTGATCCGGACGAATTCGGCGTTCCTGTAAATCCAGGATTACAGCGTAGACGCCTTCCGAACCTGAATCTTACAGCTTCGATCGGATCCAAAAAAGATTCGTTGAGTTAAAATCGATGCAACACATTGCCAATCTGTAAGTTGAAATGATTCGCCCCGTCGGGCTCACGAATGGCATATCGGGTGCGAACAGTCATCGTGGGGAAGGACGTGAGATGGACGAGAACCATCCAATCCGACCTCCAGGGGGGACCCCGGAGAGTGGATCCGGAGACGGTGTTTTCTCGCGTCTCCCCGCCCTGCGCGGGGGAGCACGACGATGGCGACGGGAACGAGGCGCGGCGCCGAGCAGCGACCGGGACGTCCCGTCCCCTCCCCCCGCGGCTACGCGCTGATTGCGGTGATCGGCGTGCTGGCGACCCTGGCCACTCTGGCCAGCGCCTTCCTCGGTCTGGCCTCCACGGAGCGGCAGACGGCGGTTTCGCATCTGGCGGTCGTGCGCGCGCGGATGGCGGCCGAATCCGGGATCGCCTATGCGATCGCGGAACTGCGCACGACCCGCACGGAAGCCGATGATTTCGGGACTTCCCCGCTTGCCCGTCGCCAAGCCTGGTCCGACATCCGGGACCGCTGGATCTTCGGCGATGCCGTAAATGCTCCGCTTGGCCCGCGCCCGTTCGGGGTTCCGGTGCCGGCGCTCCGGTATGCGCGCAAGCCTTCGTTCGTGGCCGGGTCCGCCGGCGGTCATGCCGTTTCCGGACCCGGACCGGTGACGTCACCGCGGCAGGGCGAGTTCTACACCCTGAGGGCCATCGACTGCGCGTCGCAATTGAATGTCAACGATCGCAACGCCGATCTCGGCCGGATCCTGGACAATCTGGGGGCGATCACGGGGACCGGGGCGATCGGGAAGGCGATTCTCGCGGCCCGTCCGGCGCGAGGGTACACCGACAAAATCGAATTGCTGGCGCGCGCGTTCGGCGGAGATGTGCGACGGTTCGCGCGGGTCAGCGACTTCCTGACCTGCCACGGATGGGTCGATCCCTCGACGGTGCGGTGGTTCCGGCGCGCCTCGCGCTGGAAGTCCGAGCCGCGCGCGCCGCTCAACGTAAACACCGCCTCGGTCGAAGTCATGGCGGCCGTTCTGACCGGACTGCGGGCCGAGTATCCGGTGCGCGATGCCGAGAGTCGCGTGATGCGCTGGAAGGAGGTCGGACCGATCCCGGAGGGAACCGCGCGCCGATTGGCCGAGCACATCGCCGCGCAGCGAACACGCTTCGGGCAGGGCCGTTGGTCCTTCAACGACTGGATGCACTTCTGCATCGAGGTGATCGATTCCGCCGCGTTCCTGACCCAGCCTGAGAAGGACCTGGTGAAGGCGAGTTTCAATCCGTCCTCCGACATCCGCAAACTGAACCCGGATCGCATCCTGGTCGAACCGAACCCGGAGACCGACCCCGCGTCGTGGACCGGAATCGACAAGTCCGATCTGGTCACGGGAGGCACGGAGGCGTGCTTCGCATCGATGGGGTACTACGAGATTACCGCCATCGGGCGCGTGGTGGAGTCGGGCCGGACGGTCGCGGAGCACGAGGTGCAGACCACCTGCCGACTGTTCGACGTGATTCGAGCGACCACGCAGCGCGACTTCGAGCAGGATCGCGAGTGGCACGACGCCCGGTTCGGCGCGCTGGTGAGCGACGAAGGCCTGCCGGCGGTGGTGTCCGGGCCGGAGTATCCGTACGCGTCCATGGGCGGATATCGGTCGTACGGGCTGAAGCTCCCCGGCGTCGCGTCGTCGGCGGCGGGTCGTGCGCCCCGGTGGGTTTGGGGCCGAAAGTGGGACGCCAACCTGGGCGCGCAGGCGGAGTGGTCCTGGGCGGCGGAGTGGGATGGCCACTTGCAGCTCTCCGGTGTCGTGCGCGTGAAGGCCGCCACCTGGCCGCCGGAGCGGAGCTCGCTGTTGGTCGGCTTCAATCAGGGACACCTGCGGCCCGACCTCTCCCCCACGGACGACGTCCCGAAGGTGTTTCTGGAGCCCACCGGGGCCTGGCGGGACATCCGTCCCGCCCGCGTGCTGCCCAGCGTTTCCTCGCGGGTCGCGCTCCCCGGGCGGGCCTTCGCCGACGGGAGCGATCTTCATCCTTTCGGCCTGATCGTCGATTCCCATGAGCGCAACCGCGTGAAGGCGCTGCCGGCCAACAACCTGCCGGTTGCCCGGGGGTCGATCGAATTCCTGTTCAAGCCGGCCATGTCCCTCGACCGCCTCCCCCCCGGGGTGGAGATGACGCTCGCGCACTGGTCCAATGGCGGCTCGTTCAACTTCGCCGAAATGCGCATCTTCGCCGCCCGCGGTCGCGTGGGGGTCGAGTGGCGCTTCGCCGGCGACGGGCTGCCCGTACCCACGGAGCGGCGGATGCTGGCGGCGGCGGCGGAGTGGACGGCGCACACCTGGCACCACGTCGAAGTGGATTGGGACGAGGATTGGACCCGGCTGTTCGTCGACGGGGTGGAGGCCGAAGGCGAGCCGGTCGCGACCCCCGCGGTGGTTCCGGTGTTCGACTCCTTCCGGCTGCTGCCCCCCTGGTTCCTGCTCGGCGCACGCAAGTGGATCGAGTGGGCCGCGCCGCAGGAGCTCCCGGCGGAGGTCATGATCGGCGACCTGGGGCGCAACCTGGAGTCCGTGCGCGAGCGGTTGATCCGGCGCATGGAGACGCGGGTGGAAGCCGTGGGGACCTTCGACAACCTGTGCGTGCATCCCTATCCCCAGCACGCCAAGTCGTTCATCCCCCGTTCGCGGTATCACGACGGCTCCTACCGCGCCTATACGGCGTCCGGAACCGGTCCGAACGGGGGGACCGTGCTCGTGGGGGTGTACAAGAAGCGCCTGACCGCGATCGGCGAGGCGGCAAGCCGCGAGCCGGTGGTCCTCGGGACGGTTTCGTGCACCCACTATCATCCGTACCACGAACACGTCGAGGGCCACGGGGGCGGCGCCGGCGCGTTCGGACACATCACGCCCGGCCTCACCGTCGAGGGGGATGGCCGGTATCTTTACTACCATGCGTACGACGGCGGCGCGGGGATCCCGATCGGGGTTCCGGTTCGGGATGGCCGCACCGTGTCCTTCCTGGCGGAGTTCGAGGTCGCGGACCGGTTGCCGGTGGTGGAAACCCCGATCCTCTGCGACTTCACGGTCACCTACATGAAACGGCCGGTGTTCCTGACCTGGGTGTTGCCTCGGGAGTGAACTGGGAGGAGGTGCGACGATGACGGACGCTCGAACCACGGCGCGGCGCGGGGGCTGGAGTTTGACGCTCCCCCTGCTCTTCGCATTCCTCGCGCTGGTGCCGCCTCATGCCTGCGCTCAGGACGCGCGGGGCGGAACCACCGGGGCGAAGGCCGATCTCGGCTGTCGCTCTCGCGAGCGCCGGGAGGGGATCGTGCTGGCGAAGTTCAAGGAGGGGGTGTCGGTCGACGCGATCGCTCGTGGGCTCAAGTCCATCGGGGCGGAGCGCGTGGATCGGCTCAGTCTCCTCGAGGTCGACGTCCTGCGCGTTTCCGCCGGGGCGCCGGAAGAGGACTGGGCGGAGAAGATCGTGGCAAGCGGGCTGGTCGAGTGGGCGGAGCCCGACTACCTCGCCCAGCCGTCCGTGACCCCCAATGACCCGTACTTCAGCTATCAATGGCACCACGCGACCATCAAGTCGCCGGCGGCCTGGGATTCGACTACCGGTTCCGCCACGATCATCATCGGCGTGGTCGACTCCGGGGTCTCCGCATCGCATCCGGACCTGGCCGGGAAGGTCCTGCCGGGGTGGAACACCGTGAGCAAGAACACCGACTCCTCGGACATCGCCGGCCACGGCACCGCGGTTGCCGGTTCCTGCGCCGCGGGGGGCCACAATCACGTGGGCGGCGCGGGGGTGAGCTGGCATTCGAAAATCCTGCCGGTGCGGGTGTCGAATTCCTCGGGCGGATCGGCCTACAGCAGCGCGATCTCGGACGGGATCGCCTGGGCGGCCACGCACGGGGCGAAGGTGATCAATGTCAGCATGGGTCCCCTCTACGGATCGATCTTCGACACCGCCGCGAAGTTCGCGGAATCGAAGGATGCGATCGTGCTGGTGTCGTCCGGAAATTCGGGCACGGAGTATCCGACCTGGCCGGACTATCCTTCGATCGTGTACGTGGGCGCGACCGGCACCAGCGACACGAAGACCTCGTTCTCCTCGTACGGTACGTACGTGGACTGCACGGCGCCGGGCGTGAGCATCGTGACCACCAGCAAGAGCGGCGGGTACATGTACTTCGGCGGAACCTCGGCGGCGGCGCCGGTGGCCGCGGGAGTAGCGGCCCTGATCCGCGCTGCCGCGCCGTCCCTGAAGGTAGGTGAGGTCAAGTCGATCCTGCTGACCACCTGCGACGACAAGGGGGCGGCGGGCGAGGACGTGATGTACGGATGGGGCCGCGTCAATGCGCTCAAGGCCGTCACCGCCGCGCTCGCCGCGGTCGGCGGTTCGTCGGGCGGCGGATCCTCGAGCGGCGGGTCCCCGGGCAGCGGCACCCCCGCTCCCCCACCGGACACGACCCCGCCGTCGAAGCCGTTGATCACCTCCGTCGCCAATCTGGGGACGGGCGGTACACTCAAGATCACCTGGAAAGCCAATCCGGAGCCCGATGTCGCGCACTACGTGATCACGCGGTATCAGGACAAGTCCGGCTACACCACCCTCGGCACGGTGCCCGTCGGGACCACGACCTACACCGATACCGGGCTGGTGAACGGCCTGGATTATTGGTACTTCGTGCGCGCGGTCGACACCTCGGGCAACAAGAGCGCCTGGTCGGATTACAAGGGCGCAATTCCCTCGGGGCCGTAGAGTCGAGTATGAAATGGGCGCAGGCGGAAGGCCCGGGCCGCGTCCCGGGCCTTTCGCGCGTTTCGGACCCGGAGTCGTTCGCACGCGCCGCCACGCGGAATGGTTGCGCCGCCGGACCCGATGTGATACCCAGGAATCACCCAGTCGGAGTCCCGCCCAAATGACATTCCGCACCCTCGTCGGTAGTCTCGCCGCCGTGTCGTTCCTCGTCGGTTGCGCCAGCGACCCCGCGATCCCGACTCCTGCCCCCGGCCAGGTGATCTTCCTTCGCCAGGGTCGTCCGCTCGACGAGGTCCTCGCGCGTACCCGGGATCTGCGTGAGGGCATGACCGAGAAGGATGTGCTGGCCCTCCTCGGCCGGCCCGCCTTCGTCGACCCGACCGGCTGGGACTACGTCTCCCACGACGTTCAGGGCACGCCGGTGTTCGGCCCGAAGTGTCATCGGTTGCATGTGACGTTCGTCCAGGGGCGGTTCGCCTCATTCGAGGTGGTCCAGGCCCCCGTAACGGGCCAGTGATCGCAGCCGTGCGAGGCGGCAGAGACGGGGCCATGATCCTCGGCGTCAACCACATCACGCTTGCCGTCACGGACGTGACCGCATCCTTCGATTTCTATACGCGCGTTCTGGGATTCCGGGCGGTCGCCCGCTGGCCCAAGGGCGCGTACCTCCTCGCCGGGGACATGTGGATCGCCCTGGTTCTCGACGCTGGGACGCGATCCGGGCCTATGCCCGAATACACCCACACGGCCTTCACGGTCGATCCCGAGAAGTTCGCGGAAGCGGCCCGCAAGATTCGCGAGGCGGGCGCACGGATCTGGCAGGAGAACCGGTCCGAAGGCGAATCCCTCTATTTCCTGGATCCGGACGGTCACAAGCTCGAGATTCACGCTTCCGACCTGCAAACGCGGCTGCGGACGGCCAGGGTGAATCCCTGGGAGGGCCTGGAGTTCTTCCTTTGATGGAGGTTCCCATGGATCTGGGGCTCGCGGGGCGGGTGGCTCTGGTGGCGGGATCGAGCCGCGGGCTCGGGTACGGCATCGCGGAGCGCCTGGTCCGCGAGGGCGCGAAGGTCGTCATCTCCGGCCGCGATGAACGTCGCCTGGACGCCGTCGAGACACGATTGCGGGAGCTTCGGGGCGGACCGGTAGCGGCGTGCGCAGCGGACGTGTCGACCGACGTCGGATGCCGGGCCCTCTTCGATCGCGCAATCTCCGCCTTCGGAACCGTTCATCTTCTGGTCAACAATGCAGGCGGTCCCCGCGCATGCGGCTTCCTCGAGGCCACCGACGCCGATTGGCAGGAGGCCTTCTCCCTCAATCTCCTGTCCGCGGTTCGGCTGAGCCGGTTGGTCGCCCCGGAGATGATCAAGAACCGGTTCGGCCGCGTCCTGACCATCACTTCGGTAGCCGCGCTGCAGCCCCTCGATGGGTTGGTCCTGTCGAATGCCGTTCGCGCCGGCATTCACGGGTGGTCGAAGTCCCTGGCCAATGAATGGGGACCTCATGGGATCACAGTGAATTGCATCTGCCCCGGATTCACCCGCACGGAACGCCTGGCGGAACTGGCCCAGTCCCTCTCGGTTCGCAAGGGGACCACCCCCGCCGACATTGAGTCGGGGTGGAAGTCCGCCATTCCGATGAATCGACTCGCCGAAGTCGCGGACCTCTCCGCCGCCGCGCTCTTCCTGCTGAGCGAACCTGCCGGATACATCACCGGGCAGCATTTGGCCGTGGACGGCGGCTTCCTCAAGGCGATCTGAGGCTGCTGTGGGATCCGGCCTGGGTCGTCACGCCGCACCCGCGGGGACGGGCCGGGGCCCCGGTGCGATACCTCGCGGGGGGGGGCGGGACTCGCGTGGGGGAT
>CAZWCX010000046.1:41926-50128 GCA_964632945.1 uncultured Planctomycetia bacterium
CCCCCGCCCCCCCCCCCCCCCCCCCCCCCCCCCCCGCCCCTCGACTGGGGGAGTCTCGTACGGTGGTCTCCGGGCTCGGACGCGGAGACGGTTCCCCGCTTGCTCCGGGGGGTCCGATCGGATCCGGTTCGCTCCCGCCGGAGGCACCTGCGGCAAGGACCCGGCCGGCCGAATTCGCGGTTCGGCGGGCGGAAAGCGGGCGCGCGGTTCAGTCGCGCCTCCCCCACCGGAGGGCGGAGGCCCGGCGGTGATCCTGCGGTCGCCCACCCGGAAAGCGCGGCGAGCGGGACGGCGTGAAGGGAGCGGGGATGGCGCGGCGGGCGTTGCCGGCCGCTATCCTAGCCCGGACTGAGTCGGACCGCCAGTTGAACCAGTTCCGTGGCTGACTTGAGTTTAAGCTTCTCTTTGATGTGGGCGCGGTGGGACTCGACCGTCTTGATGCTCACATGCAGGCGCTCGGCGATTTCCCGGGTTCCCAGCCCCTGACCGATCAGTTGGAAGACCTCCATTTCCCGGTCGCTCAGGTACTCCAGCGGATTTCCGCTCGCGATCCGCCCCCCCTCCGCAATCTTCTCGAGCATCCGGGCGGAGACTCTCGGGCTCACGTAGATCGCCCCCTTGAGAGCCAATCGCAGGGCTTTCATGACGGTCTCGGTAGGCTCCTGCTTCATCACATACCCCCGCGCCCCCATGCGCAGCAGGCGCTCCGCATACAGAGTTTCCTCGTAGGTGGAGATCACCAGAATCGGAAGGTCGGGGAATTCCGCATGGATTCGCTTGATGAGGTCGATCCCACTCATCTGCATCATACCGACATCGATGGTGACAATGTCCGGTTGCAGATCCGCAATCGCGCGCATCGTAGATGCGCTCTCCGCGGCCTCCCCGCAGACGTGCATGTCCTCCTGCTGATTGATCAGTTGCGTCAGCCCCAGTCGGACGATCGGGTGATCGTCAATCACCAGAACCTTCGCGCGAGAAGACTTGGAGGCGGAATCCCGTTGCTTGGGTACCATCATGATTCCTGTCAGGCGGCTCGCGGCATTCAATTTCAGCATCCCATGTTGAAACCTCAGTCTAGAGTAATTGGCGTTCCGGATCAATCGGGGGGGCGCACGTTTTTTTGATCAAGGAATCAGGGGTCAGGGTTCTAGGTGAATCACCTACACCCGGACGAGTGTTGAACTCTCTGAAGTCGGCGAGCCGGACCGTCGCGAAGCAGCCCCCATTTCCGAAGGCGGGGGGTCGGGACCGGGGCCTCGACCCTGTGTCTCGGAGGGGGGATTGGCTCGGGTACCTCCGACGGCTGCCTGGGGTACCGGTGGGTCAATCCGGTTCTGCGGTCGCCTGACCTTGGCATGCGTGCGTGCGCCGGGGGGCCGATACTACACTCGCATGGGTTCATGAGTGTCAGCGGTCCGGCGCGGGGCGAGAGGAATCCCCCCACTTCGATTGGGCCGGGGAGGGACTCCCGAAAGTTCGCACGGCGGGTGCGGGGCGGGGATCGACCTCCCAGCCCGGACCCATCACGAGCCGCTTTGCGGTTCGCGAACCATCCGGCTCCGGCCGGCCA
This sequence comes from uncultured Planctomycetia bacterium, assembly GCA_964632945.1. GTDB lineage: Bacteria > Planctomycetota > MHYJ01 > WSZJ01 > CAZWCX01 > CAZWCX01. The sequence goes on from CAZWCX010000046.1 coordinate 43,500, forward strand.
TGAAGGCCGTCCGGAGGCGGACGGCCTCGCCCAGCGTGCGACCCCGTGGGTCGCACGCCGGTCGCCCCGCGGTCGTGGGGGGGGGGGCGGCCCCCCCCCCCCCCGCGGCGGGGGCCCCCCCCCCCGGCCCCCCGGGGGGGCCCCACGCCGGTCGCCCCGCGGTCGTGGCTGCTGACGCAGCCAGGATCCCGCGGGCGGATTCCTCACCAAGCCGTTGACGCGGCTTCCTGGATCATCCGGGCTTGGAAGGACCTGGCGCACGGCGTAACTCGGGACCCTGCCGGGAAGATGCGGAAGACCCGGTCCTGGGAGGTGGGATCGCAGGTGGATGGCCCGTCCCGGGCGAGGTGGGCCGGCGAACGTCCTTCGGGACTCCTTCGAGAAGCGTTCGGCTCCGAGGTCGGCCGCGCGAGGCCAGCACGGCATCGTTGGAGGCGGGAGGATCGATACGCGAGTCGGGCAATGCGGAGGGGTAAGCGGCGGCAGGGTCTGCGCGGTTCGTGGGACACGGGCGCGTACGGTCGCGCCGTCACTCCCCGGGCCCCGGGCAATCGGGGCGCTGTTCCCCTCGCACGGACACCCAGCGGATGGCGTTGCGAATGAGCTCCGCGGACGTCGGGAGGCCGAGCTTTTTCTTGATGTGAGCGCGGTGGGCTTCGATGGTCTTGGGGCTCAGCTGGAGTCTCTCGGCGATTTGACGGGTGCCCATCCCGCCGCCGATGAGGACGAAGACCTCCAGTTCGCGGTCGCTCAACGTGTCGATCGGACTCCCCCCCTGGCGGGGTCCCGCGCCGGCGATCCGCTGAAGCAGCCGCATGGCCATCGGTTCGCTGACGTAGATCTCGCCTTTGAGGACCTTGCGGATCGCTTCGACGATGGTGGAGTTTGCCTCGCTCTTCATCAGGTACCCGCGGGCTCCCGCGCGAAGAACCCGTTCGGCATACGTGGTCTCATCGTGCATCGAGATTACGAGGGTGATCAGCGCAGGCTGAGCGGATCGGATGTCTTTGATCAGGTCCAACCCGTTGCTGGCCCGGAGGGAGATGTCCACCAGGACGATGTCGGGGCGCGATTCCGTGATGGCGGACAGGGCCTCCTGATGTCCGGGCGCCTCCCCGCAGATCTCCAGATCGGGCGCCTGCCCGATCAGTGCCGCCAGTCCTCGTCGAACCAGGGGGTGATCGTCGACCACGAAGACCCGCGCTCGAGCAAGGGTGGGCGCATCCGCGGAGATTGGGTCGGGCGGAGGGTCGTTGACGTCGTGAATCGATTCCGTTTCAGACATTCTTCCCGTGCGGTCCTTCCTCGCCGGAATCGCCAACCGGGTCAACAGCCCTTCCACCGGTCCAGGACGTCGAGCGGGTCCAGTCGCGCGGCGCGTGCGGCCGGTCGGCTCACGCTCCGATCCGCGACGGGTCCGCGCGGGTCCACGGGTGGAATCGGTTCTCCAGCTGCCCTGGATCGAGGGTTTCGATGCGCGATCGCGAGCCTGGGTCGCCGCCGGTGTTTCCTCGGCCACTCTACAGCCGGGGTTTCCGGGACGCTCCGTACTCCTGTCGCTTGGGAATGCGCGATCGCAGGTCCGGGAATCCCCTTCCGTGCGGGCGCACCCGTTGCCGATCCCCTGTATCTTCCATCGGTCCGGGCCTCAAATCAAGATCATTCGTTCCCGGGAGCGGACCCGCCGGGGGGCCATGGGGTTGCTGGGATCCAAAGCGCTCGTCGCGCGGGCCGGTGGGTCGGAGGGGTGCCTGTGACCGGGGCCGTGTGGTCGATGCACACGAGAGGGAGGGGGGCGACTCTCTGAAGGGGGGAACGCGGCGAGGATCCGGGAGAACCCGGCGCGGTCCGGGTCAGGAAGCGCGACGGGGAGCGATCCGGGACCCGATCCTTCGCAGTCCCGGGGTCGCGCGCCGTCTACCCGGCCTGTTGGCGCTCGGCCAGGGCTTCGGCAATCTCACACCCCAGGGCGGTGAGTTCCGCGTGGCGGGTGCGAACCAGGCCCTCCGCAAGACGAGTTGCGTAGCTGCCGAAGCGCTTGGACGGGTCGAGCCAGGCAACCGGGACGACGCGGACGCAGGCGAGCATCTTGCCGGCGTAGGGACGATAGAATCCGTGCTCGTCGGCCATGGTTTGCGGGGAAGCGTACGCGGCCTGGACCAGGAGGAGCCAGGCTTCCAGGAGGGTCGGGGACGGACGTCGGATGAGTTTCTGGAACAGGGTGTCGAACGAGGCCAGGTGGGAGTCATCGCGTCGTCCGCTCCAGCCGCGCACGCCGAGCCGCCCGGCCAGCATGGCCAGGAAACCGTGCGCACGGCGGGTCAGTCCGGCATCGCGCAAGGACTCCAGGGAGCGGGCGAAGGTGCACAGGATCGCGGCTGTGCCGTCGGTCCCGCGGAGGGCGGCGGGAGGCAGGCGGGCCAGTTGGAACTTCAGCAGACTCGCGGCGCGCCGCAGCACCTCGAGCGTTGCGGGGCCGCCGCCGGCGAAGGCCCGGCGGCGCGTCAGCGCCCGGACTCCCTTGGACCAGGTCTCGATCGATTCGGAAGAACCGGTCGCTCGGACCGCATCGAAGGACTGTTCGAGCGTATCGAGGAGGCGTTCGGCTGCGGTGAGGGCTCGACGGGTCCGCGGGGCCGACGAGGACGAGTGGGCGGATTCGTCAGACACGCTTGGACTCGATCTCCCCTACTTGGGGTTGGCACCATCGGGTGGGCGTCGCTTGCCGCTGAGTTCTTCCTTGTGCCGCTTGTCCCATTCGAGGTACTCCTCGACTTTCTTGGCATGGTCTTCCATCTTGTCCACGAATTGTCCAGCCTTCCCGGCCTCGTCTTCCACGAGGAGGTAGACGCGGGTGAGGACGAGCCCGACCAGGACCGCGACCGCCACGATGACCGCGGTCATCATCTGGCGATGTTCCCGCGTACCGCGGGGGGCGCGGAACCAGGTCCCGGCCTTGCGCCAGACTTTCCGGTAGGCGGGGACGGCCGCAGCGGCACGGGTTTCGGCCGCCATCCGGTGGCGGGCTGCGGACTCTTCACGGACTGAATTCAGGACGCGCAGGAGTACCTGGAGGTCGAGGGGCTTCCGGAGGAGAGTGACCGCGCCGTCCTCATACCCCCGGCGGATCTGGTCCTGGGTGGCTTCGCCGGTGATGATCATGGGAACGGTTTCGGCGCTGACCTGACGCAACTGTTTCACCAACTCATGGCCGGCGATGCCGGGCATGACGACGTCCAGGATGGCGACATCGAACGGGGGGCTCGCGGTCGCCGCCGCGCTCAGGGCGCGATCCCCGTCCGCGACTGCGGTGGTCGTGAAGCCCGACGCGACCAGGAACTCCAGGAGCATACTCCGGGTCGGTTCGTGATCGTCGGCGATCAGCACGCGCAGCGGAGGACCCTGGGACGGTGCGGGGGAATTCTGTACCTGCTGCACGCGATCGAGCAGGACGCTGATCTCGAACGGCTTCGGCAGGAGGGTGACCGGCCCCAGGTCGCGGAGGACGGACTGCGATGCGACCGTCACGTTTCCGGAAACCATGACGACCGGGGTGGTGATCTTGCTGCGTCGGAGCTCGTTCAATACCTCGAAGCCGTTGAACTGAGGCATCTGGACATCCATGATGACGAGGTCGTACCGGCGGGAGGCGAGAAACTGTCTCGCCTGCGCCCCGTGCTCGGCGGTGTCGATCTCGAATCCCCGCTCGCGGAACACGGTGCTGAGGAGGTCGCGAATCTGTGCATCGTCATCGGCGATCATGAGGCGCGGGCTGGAACCCATCGTCGAAGATCCTGAAGTCGCATCCGAACGGACTCCCCACAGCCGGGATTATATCGGCTCGTGCAAGGTTGATTCAACGACCGTCCGTCGGATTCGTGGGCTACGCCTCGTCGAGGACGTCGCGAACGCTCTGAGCGAGCCGAACCGGAGTGAAAGGTTTTTGCAGAAATGCGATAGCTCCGGTTGCGACCCCTCTGCGGAGCAATCCGCTCTCGGTATGGCCGGACATGTAGAGCACTCGGATGCCCGGGAAGCGGGCACGGATCCGCTCCGAGAGATCGTAGCCGTTCATTCCCGGCATCACGACATCGGTCAGCAGGAGGTCGAATCGCCGGTCGGCACGGAGAGCGACCTGGAGCGCCTCCTCGCCGGAACCCGCGGATTTCACGGTATAGCCGGACGACTCCAGGACGCCCGTCACCAAAGAACGGACCATCTCCTCGTCCTCCGCCACCAGGATCCACTCCGTGCCGTGGGGTGTGTCGTCGGTGATGGCGGCACTCGGAGACTGGGTGGGGGCATCCGCCACGCGGGGCAGGAGGATATCGAAGCGGCTGCCCTCCCCCGGCGTGCTGGTCACCTCGACGAAACCGCCCGCGCGATCGAGGATGCTGTAGACGGTGGCCAGACCGAGGCCGGTTCCACGTCCGCGGCCCTTGGTGGTGAAAAACGGCTCGAAGATCCGTGCGCGGACCGATTCGTCCATTCCTTCCCCGCTGTCGACGACGGTGAGGAGGACGAACGGGCCCGGATGCAGGCGTACCCGCCGGCGCGCTTCCACATCCCCCAGCACGCAGCCGGCGGCTTCCAGGGTCAGGGTTCCGCCCCTGGGCATGGCGTCGCGCGCATTGGCCGCGAGATTGACGATGATCTGTTCCAGCTGTGTCCGGTCCATGGACACCGAGAGGTTCTCCGGTGCGGTGACGATGCGAAGCCGAACATCGTCGCCGAGGATCCGACCGAGCATCATTTCCGATTGACGGAGGACCGAATTGACGTCCAAGACCTCCGGATTGCTGACCTGCTTGCGTCCGAAGGCAAGGAGCTGGCGGGTAAGTTGGGCCGCGTGATCGCACGCCTTCAGGATCTGTTCCGCGAATTTTCGGTTGGGATCGGCCGCCGACATTTTCAGCAGCAGCAGCTGGCAGAATCCGGTCGTCGCCGTGAGCATGTTATTGAAATCGTGGGCGACCCCGGAAGCCAACCGTCCGAGCGCCTCCATCTTGTCCGCCTGGAATCGCTCTTCGTCTCCCCGACGACGACCGAAGACGTCCCGAAGGCTGGCGATGATGAGGGGCTTGTCGGGACGGAGGAAGACGCGGGTGAACAGGATCTCCACGGCCATGAGGGAGCCGTCCCGGCGGGTCAGGAAGACCTCATGGGGGGTAGGGACGGGTTCCATTCCGGGCGGTGCGCCGCAATCCACGAGCGCCTCGGCAAGTCTCGGCATCTGGGGCTCGGGGACGATCGAGAGGAATCGACTGCCCTTGAGTTCGTGCTCGCGGTAGCCGAGGATGGACTCCGCCGAAGGGTTGACGGATTCGACGACCTGGTCCTCGGTCAGGATCACGAAGGCCTCTGCGAGCGGCTGCAGCGTCGACCGGATTTCCGCTGCGTCGAGCGGACGAGGGGTAGGTCCGGGCGAGGATGCTTCGGACACCGCGCCACTCTGTGCCCGGTCCCCGATGCAGGGCGGGGGGGGGACATTCGATCCCGGGGGGCCGGGGCGCGCGCCGACAATCTGCGCCAACGCGAAGTCGAAATCCTGGAGCCGATCCGCGGGCAGAAAAGCGTCCGCGCGCAAGCGGACCAGGTCGGCCGCATTGTCATCCCCTACCCCACGGGCGACGACCAGGAGGGGAACTCCGCCCAGGCGACCGCGCAGGGTGCTGAGGAGTGCGGCGACTCCAGCCTCCTGGGCGAGTCCGACGAGGACAATGGCGTCCCAGGGGCCCTGGGTGGAGCATCGCTCTGCCTGATCCGCATCCAGGACGACCCGGCAATCGTGGGGGGTGTCGGCGGGTTCCTGGAGGTGCGCGAGGAGCGCCGATCGCTCCGGTGGGGCGTGTCCCAGTACGACGAGTCGCAGGGGAGGAAGTTTCATGGGGGGCACGCGCGAGGATCCAGTTCGGGCGTTCCGTCGCCCCGTGTCATCACGGGCGGAAGCTCATGCCATCCCGGCAGATGGGCATAGGGGGTAGAGTACATCCTGGAGCGGGGGAAACCAAGGGAAATCGCCCGAAAAACAGACACGCCTCGCGGGCCGAAGCCCGCGAGGCGTGAAGATTATGCCCGGCAGTGACCTACTTTCCCCGTCAGACTTATCGCCGCGAGTATCATCGGCCCCAAGGGCTTAACTGCCGAATTCGAAATGGGATCGGGTGTTTCCCCTTGGGAATTGGACCACCGGACAAGATTGCGAAAATTGTTTCGGTGTGCAGTTCAAGAGTGCGTGGCAGAAGAGGCCGGCAGGCGAGCCTCACATGGATGCTCCCGCGTTCAATGGGAACAATATGTGGTCAAGCCTTCCGGGCGATTAGTACTGGTAAGCTGAAGCCATTACTGGCCTTACACACCCAGCCTATCAACCAAGTCGTCTACTTGGGCCCTTCAGGGGAATCGAGTTCCCAGGGAGATCTTGTCTTGGGGGGGGGCTTCCCGCTTAGATGCTTTCAGCGGTTATCCCGTCCGCACATAGCTACCCAGCGATGCCACTGGCGTGACAACCGGAACACCAGAGGTACGTTCACTCCGGTCCTCTCGTACTAGGAGCAACTCACCCTCAAGTTTCTAACGCCCACGGCAGATAGGGACCGAACTGTCTCACGACGTTCTGAACCCAGCTC
>CAZWCX010000047.1:0-20246 GCA_964632945.1 uncultured Planctomycetia bacterium
GGCGGATTTTTCACGAAGCCGCTGGCGCGGCTTCATGAATAATCCGGGCTAGGGGGGCTTCAACCTGGATCTCCCCGGTCGATCCGGGCGCGAAGATCGCCGCAGCCGAACCCAGGATCTCCCGATCGAAGACCCACGAGCCCGAAACGCGCGCCGCGCGCGCCCGCGATCGGCCGGCCGCCGACGCCCCCCGACCTACCATCCTCGCACCCGGGAGCCGTCATGTCCGACGATGTCGCCTACGTGGAAGTCCGGGACCTGCGCCGCCACTACCTCATGGGCCGGTCGGTGGTCGCCGCCCTCGACGGCGTGAGCTTCTCGCTGCCGCGGGGGAGCTTCACGTCGGTGGTGGGCCGTTCGGGTTCCGGCAAGTCCACCTTGCTGAACCTCCTGGCCGGTCTCGACCGGCCGCTGCAGGGCCTGATTCTCATCGACGGTCGCGAGCTGTCGATGAACAACGACCGCGAAATGGCGCGGTATCGCCGCGAGCGGGTGGGGCTCATCTTTCAGTCGTTCAACCTGATTCCCTCGCTGAGCGCCGAGGCGAACGTGATGCTGCCGCTCATTTTCGAGGGGGTGCCCGCGGCAGGCCGGCGCGAACGCGCGCGCAGTCTCCTGGAACGGGTCGGACTCGGGGGCCGGGTGCACCACCGCCCGAGCGAGCTCAGCGGCGGGGAGCAGCAACGGGTGGCGATCGCCCGCGCGCTGGTCACGCGACCCGCGTTGCTCCTGGCCGACGAACCCACCGGCAACCTCGACAGCCGGACCTCGGACGAGATCATGGCCCTGCTCGGCCAGATGCGCGCGGAACTGGGGCAGACCATCCTGATGGTCACGCACGAGCAGGATCTCGCGCACCGCTACAGCGAGCGGGTGATCACGCTCGGCGACGGCCGCCTGGTTTCGGACGTCCCGGTGCAGAAGGGGGTGGCATGAGGCTCGGCGACCTGGCGGGGATGGCCTCGGGAAACCTGTGGCGACAGAAGCTGCGCACGTCGCTGACCGTGCTCGGCGTGTCGGTGGGCGTTTCGGCGCTGGTGCTCATGGTCTCCCTCGGCGTGGGGATCAAGCGGATGATCCTCAAGCAGATGGACTCCACGAACCTGCTGACCGAGATCGCGGTGACGCCGATCCAGCTCGATCTGGGCGCGGTCTTCCGCGGGGGCAAGCTGGACCGCCCGCCTGCGCACAAGGCGATCACGCGGGAGACCCTGGAGGCCCTGCGGGTCATCCCCGGAGTGCGCGCGGCCTACCCGAACCTGAACCTGTGGGTGCAGATCGCCGTCGACGACCAGCATTCCGCGGGGGAGTTGTACGGGCTGCCGCCCGAGGGCGTGGTCGACTCCCTGCGCGAAGCGGTGGTCGCGGGCCGGACGTTCCAACCCGCCGCGCGCGAGGTGATGATTTCGGACGCGATGGCGAAGGACCTGACGCCCGCGGATCCCAAGGGCAAGGACGCGCCGCCCGCCAATTCCGAAGCGCAGGAGCCCCCGCCCGTCGATCCGGCGCGCTGGATCGGCAGGACGCTCAAGATCACGGGGGCCCGCGAGCGGAACCGGCGGCCGCGCAAGATCTCGGCGAAGGACGGCGGCGAGACGTATGAGTTCACCATCGTAGGCGTCTATTCTTCGGCCACCTACAAGAGCCTCGGTCCGCGCATCTACGTCCCGCTCGAAGAGGCGGAACGGGTTCGGGCGGCCTCGATGGACAAGGAGTACCTGGAGGAGAATCCGCGCGCCCTCGACGAGTTTCCGGCCGCAACCGTCCGCATCGACGATCCCATGAACCTGGACGCGGTCACCCAGGAGATCAAGAAGCTCGGGTACGGCACGCTCACGATCCAGGACGTGATCGACATGGTGGAAAACGTCTTTCTCGCGGTGGAGGCGCTCCTGGGGTGCGTGGGCGGAGTCGGGCTGCTGGTCGCGTTCTTCGGCATCGCCAACACGATGCTGATGTCGATCCTCGAGCGTACGCGCGAGATCGGGATCATGAAGGCGGTGGGCGGAACGCGCTGGGACATCGCGAACATTTTCCTGGTGGAGGCCTCGGCGATCGGGTTCCTGGGCGGGGCGCTGGGAATCGGCGGCGGCTGGTTGCTGGGGAAGGTCGGAAACTGGATCGCCACCCTGTTCGCAAAGTCGCGCGGGATGGAGCGCGTCCTGGAGCCGTTCGACGTCTCGCTGTGGCTGGGCGCAGGGGCGATGGTGTTCGCGGTCCTGGTGAGCGTGGTCGCGGGGCTGTATCCGGCCTGGCGCGCCGCGCGACTCGATCCGGTGGTCGCCCTGCGCCATGAGTGATCCCAACCCGGGGCGGGCACTCGCCGCGCGCGTGCTCGGGCGCGCGCGCAAGGGGAAGCGCTTCGCCGGCGACGAACTCGAGCGCGCGCTTCGCGGCGGCGCGCTCGGCCGCGAGGACCGGGGACTGGCCACGTCGCTGGTGTACGGCACGCTCCGCCACCAGGGGACGCTCGACTGGGTGCTGGGACGCGTCGCCGAGGTTTCCGGCGCGCGCACGCACCCGGACACGATGGACCTCCTGCGGCTGGGGGCGTACCAACTGCTCTACCTCCGGCGCGTGCCGCCGTTCGCGGCGGTCGACGAGACGGTGGAACTCGTGCGCCGCGCGGGCGGGCGGCGGTCCGCGGGGTTCGCCAACGCGGTGCTGCGGGCGCTGGCGCGCGACCTCGCGCCGGCCGACACGGCCGCATCCGGCTCAGCGCTGCGCGATCTGCCGCGCGGAGACGGAACGTACGCCGTCTTCCGGCGCGACCTCCTTCCCGATCCCGGCCGCGACCCGGTCCAGCACGTGGCCGTGACGCTCTCGCTCCCGGCGTGGCTGACCGCCCGGTGGATCGCCCGGTTCGGCGCCGAACGAACCGCAGACCTCGGCCGCGCCTTCCTGGTCCCGCCGCCCACCACGCTGCGCGTCAACCGGCTCCGCGGCGACCGGGACGGGCTGCTCGCGCTCCTGCGCGCGGCGGACGCAGAGGCCCAGCCGGGGACCGATCCCGCGGCGATCCGCCTGGGCGCCGCCGGCTCCGTGGCGCAGCTTCCCGGCTACCTCGAGGGGCGCTTCACCGTGCAGGACGAGGCGGCGATGGCGGTGGCGCCGCGCCTGGCGCCGCACCCCGGCGGTCGGTACGTGGACCTGTGCGCCGCCCCCGGGGGGAAGTCCACCCACCTCGCCGAGCTCTCCGCCGACGCCGCGCGGATCGTCGCCCTCGATCCGCAAGCCGCGCGACTTTCACGAGTCGCCGAATCCTGCGCCCGCCTCGGCCTGCGCTCCGTCTTTCCGGTCTGCGGCGACGGACGGCGACCCCCGCTCCCCGCGCCTCCCTCGACCGGCTGGGACGGCGTACTCATCGACGCCCCCTGCTCCAACACCGGCGTCCTCGCCCGCCGCGTGGAGGCCCGCTGGCGCCTCGGCCCCCCGGACGTCTCCGCGCTCGCGGAAACCCAACTCCACCTGCTCGTCTCCGCCGCCGCCCTGGTCCCGCCGGGCGGGCGCGTGCTCTACTCCACCTGCTCCCTCGAGCCCGAGGAGAACGACGACCGCGTCGCCCTCTTCCTCCAGGGTTTGGGCGGGACCTTCCGGGAGATCGAACGCGAGACGCTGTGGCCGGCGCCGGGACGCTCCGGCGGCTTCGTCGCCCTGCTCGAACGCACCCGCGCGGAATGAGGCGACGGGCCGCGATCCCGCGGAAGTCGGGGCGCAGGTCGAGAGTCCTTTGACTCCGAATCGGTCTCCGGCTACGCTCGCCCGCAGCAGACCTGCCAACCCGCGATCCCGTCCCGCGAGCGAACCCATGTCCCTTCCTCCGGGAAGCAACCCCCCGGCCCGTTCGGCGCGCGACCAGGACGTGCTCCTGGCGGAGGCGCTGATCCGCGAGCGCGTGCTCGCGCCCGAACGGGCGCAGGCCGCCCTCCAGGCGCGCGCCCTGCGTTCCGCGCAGGGCCTGCCGGCGCGGCTGGTCAACGTACTCCTGGACGAAGCGATCCTCTCCGCCGCCGCCCTGGCTGAGTTCGTCCCGTGCGCCCGCTGCGGGGTCTACACCCGAATCGGGGACCGGACGCCCACGCCGCGCCCGGTCTGCGTCGCCTGCTCCGCGCCGCTCGCGCTGCAGGGGATGGAGCACACGCAGGTCGATGCCGGCTTCGCCCTGTCGCGACCGGCCCCGGAAGCCGACGGGACGAATCCTGCCGCAGACCCGCGGAAGAGCGCCGGTCGCCCCTTCGGGCGCTATCGCCTCCTCACGGAGCTCGGCCGGGGCGGCATGGGGGTGGTCTGGAAGGCGTGGGACACCCACCTCCGCCGGGAGGTGGCCCTCAAGCAGATTGCGATGACCCGGGCCGCCGACAACCCGGACCTGGCGCAGCGATTCTCCCGCGAGGCGCGCCTTGCCGCGAGACTCCAGCACCCCGGCGTCGTCGGCATCTTGGACGTCGGGGAACAGGACGGCCAACCGTACTTCACGAGCGAGTTCGTTTCCGGGTTCTCGCTGGATGTCCGGCCTAAGGGACCCACCCCTCCCCGTCAGGCGGCGGAGTGGGTGGAGGGAATCGCGCAAGCCCTCCACTACGCCCACGGCCAGGGGGTCGTGCACCGGGACATCAAGCCGGCGAACGTCATGATCGATTCGCAGGGCCGTCCGCGGGTGATGGACTTCGGCCTGGCGGCGCCCATGAACGAAGACGAGACCGGCCGCGAGGCCCGCCTGACGGTGAGCGGGATGGTCATCGGGACGCCGAGCTACATGTCTCCCGAACAGGCGCGCGGCGAGGTGGATCAGCTCGGGCCGGCGAGCGACCAGTTTTCCCTGGGCGCAACCCTCTACGAGCTGCTGACGGGCAAGGTCCCGTTCGAAGGCGCCAATTTTCATGCGATTTTCCACGCGATCCTGGAGCGGGATCCGGAGCCCCCGCGCCGGCGAATCCCCGATCTTCCTCGCGATCTCGAGACGATCTGCCTGACCGCCCTGGCCAAGAATCCGGCGCAGCGATATCCGGATCTCGCGGCGATGGCCGCCGACCTGGCGCGATGGCGGGCGGGGGAGCCGATTCGGGCGCGCGCGGAAGGTTGGCCGGCCCGGATGGTGCGGCAGGCCTTGCGACACCGGTGGCTCCTGGCTTCGAACCTGCTGGTCGCGGCCCTGGCCGGCGCGCTCTGGTTCGCCGGGTCCCGCCCGGACGGGGGCGGGGTCCCGCCGACGGACCGGACGGCGCGCGACCGGAGGACGGCGCTCGCCGGCGCGGTGCTCGAGCGGTGGATGGCCGCCTCCCCGGCGCTGGCGCGCCTGGAAGCGGCGCACGTCGATTCCGGCGGCGCGCCGGACGAGATCCGCGCGGCCCATGCGGCCGCCTGGGCCGAGGTCGAAGCCGCGCTTTCCCCGCTCGCGGATGACCCGGCCGCCCGCGCCGCCGTCCTGGCCCTGCGCTCCTGGGCGCTCCGCGGGTCGGGCCGCGAGCCGGAAGCCGACGCCGCCCTGGCCGCAGCCCGCGCCGCCGATCCCGCCGTGCCCTTTGCCGACGCCGTGGAGGCGTGGGTCGAACTCTCCCGCCTCCTTCAAGCGCAACCGCCGCCGCGCCTGCGCTTGAGCCTCTCCCGCGCCGTGCTCGACCCCCGGCCGCCCTCTCCGGCGGCCGCCGAGTCGGCGCGCCGGGTCCTCGAAGGGACCGCCCGCGCGGACGCCGCGGAGGCCTGGGGGGAAGGACCGGCACAGGAGTTCCGCCGGTTGCTCGACGCCGCCCGGGCATTCTCGGAAGCGCGCTGGGAAACCGCCGAGCGGATCCTCGGGATCGCCCTCGAAACTCCCGCGACCCGCGCCTTCGCCCGCGACCTGCGGTGGGCCCGGGCGCGCGTCCGCTACCACCTCCTGCGTTTCCGCGACGCGCTCGAGGATCTCGATACGCTCCTCCGGGACCGGCCGCGCGATGCCGCACTTCGACTCGAACGCGCGACCGCGCGCTACGCACTGGCCTGCGAGCACGGGATTCGGAACGTGTCGACGGGACCCGGATTCGGCGGCGCACGCGAGGATGTGGAGGAGGCGCTCCGCCTCCGTCCGCGGAATCCGGAGGCCCTGATCCTGCGCGGGTACATCCGCTGGGCCGGAGCCCAGATCGAGATCGATCCGGAACCGGACGTGGTCGGGGAGGCGCGGCAAGCCCTGGCGGATGCCGAAGCAGCCGCCGGTCTGGACCCGCGGGAGATCGCCCCGCGTCTCCTGCGCGCCTTCGCCTGGTCGCTGTTGGCGGAACACGCGGAGGGGGAGGACGAACGCGCGGCTCTGACGGCCGCCCTGAACGGCTTCGACGGGGTTCTCGGCGACGAGCCCGAGGATCTCGCGGCGCGTCTCGGCCGCGCCTACGCGCGGATCCTGATGGCCCGCGCGCACGCCCTCGCCGGCGCGGACCCGTTTCCGACGATGGCGGGGGCGCTCGCGGACGCCGAGGCGCTGGCCCGTCGCGAGCCGGACTCCGCCGATGCGGGTTACCTTCAGGGCCTCGTTCTTCGTCAGATCGGCGACTTCCGCGCGGCGGCCGGGGAGGATCCCGGGGAAGCGTGGCGAAAGGCGGAACAAAGCCTGGCCGACGCGGTCACTCGGGACTCTCGGTTCGCGCGATCCCAGGCCGAACACGGTTGGGCGCTCCTGCGCCTGCAGCGATTCGCAGACGCCGAAACCGCCCTCCGCAAGGCTGTGGATCTCTCGCCCGGCGAAACGGATCTGGCGGAATCCCTCCATTGCGCCCGGAACTGGCGCGCCGCGGCGGAAGAACAGCCTCCCGCCCCCTGGTTGGCCCGCGCGGCGTTCGCCTGGACCCTGGCGGGGCTCCATCTCTACACCCGGGCTCATCCCCTCCTCGACGAGGTCGTGCACGCGGCCGCGGAGACGCCCCCCCCGGGCCCCGCGGGAATGCGGATGCTTGCCGAGGTGCACCTTTACCTCGCCGCCATCCACTCCCTCCGCTCGGTGGGACGCGAAAACCCCGGCGCCCCCGCCACCGCGGTCCCGCCCGGCGAAGCCGCCCGCCGCCGCGATCTCGCCTTCGCGCACCTCGAAAAGGCGCTCGAATCGATTCCGGATGCGGCCCCGGGAGTCGTCGCCGACGACGACTTCCACCCGCTCCACGAGGATCCACGCTGGGACGAGCTGTTCGGGTCGTAACCCGTGCGCCGCCGCGGAGAAATCGTCGCCCCGCGATACCCTGGACCGCGCGCCATCGTTCGAAACCTGGACGGTGTGTTCGGGAGAGGTGAACCGGCAAGGGCGGCGCAACCGCCTCCGGCTCGTCTCCGGCGCCCGGCCCCGGGTCGCATCGCGCCCTTGATCGGGACGGCGCGGGTGGCGTAGTCTGGCAGGGAGCGGGGGAACCCGGAACCCGGCCGCCGGCGCCGGTCCCCGACCGGAATCCCGCCCCCTTGCCCTTCCGCACGTGGAGATTCGGATGCTGGACCTGGACCCGGACCTGGAACCCCTGGCCGACGCGGAGATCCGCGAAGTGCTGCGGCGCTACCGGTTCGACACCGTTCGCTTTCGGGAGGGTCGCGAGCGGCTCCGTCGCGGCGTGGCCGCCGCCTCCAACTGGGTGACGGGTGAATTGCGTCCGCCCGGGGACGGCGAGGTGCTTCCGTTGCCCCCCCCGGACTCGTCGGAGCGATTGCGGCTCGAGCAGCGCGGACGGGAGGCGATCGGCCGCGGCGAAGTCGCGGCCGTGGTGTTGAACGGCGGGATGGCGACCCGCTTCGGCGGGGTCGTGAAGGCGGCGGTGGAGGCCTTGCCGGGGCGCAGCTTCCTGCAATTGAAGCTTGGCGACCTGCGCACGACGGCGCGGCGCTCCGGGGGGCGCATCCCGGTCTGGCTGATGAACAGCTTCGCCACGGATGCGGCGACCCGCCGCCTGCTCGCGGAACTTCCGGACGGGCTGGACCGGGACGTCGACTCCTTCCCGCAGTCGGTGTCGATCCGGCTCGAACCCGCGGGTCCGGTGTTCGTCGGCAAGGACGGCCGGCCCTCCCTCTACGCGCCGGGGCACGGCGATCTCTGCGACGCCCTGCGCCAGGGCACCCTGGCGGTGATGGCCGCCGCCGGCGTGCGCTCGGTGGTGATGAGCAACGTGGACAATCTGGCGGCCGGCGTCGATCCCGTGATCCTGGGTCGTCACCTGGAGGCGCAGGCGCAGATGACGGTCGAGGTGGTGCGCAAGGAGCGGGGCGATCGCGGCGGCGCCCCCGCATGGCTCGACGGCCGGCTGCAGATCATCGAGGGCATGCGCTTCCCGCCCGCCTTCGACCAGGACACGATCCCGGTCTTCAATACGAACACCTTCGTGCTCGACCGGGCGGCCCTCGACCGGGACTTCCCGCTCGATCTGTTCTTCGCGAAAAAGAGCGTCGACGGACGGGACGCGATCCAATTCGAACGCCTGGCTGGGCAGCTCACCGCCCACCTGCGCTCGGTCTACGTCGAAGTCCCGCGCTCCGGCCCGCACGGACGCTTCCTCCCGGCCAAGGACCAGGAGGAGATTGCGGCCCGCCGGGGGCAGGTCGAGGAGGTGCTCAGGGCGCGAGGGGTGCTGTGACCGCCGGGGCTTCCGGCTTTCGCTTCCACACCGCCACGAACATCCCGTTGCCGCCGTGGTCCTGGGGCGCGTAGGCGATCCTCGCCGCCGGAGGGGCCCCGGGCCGCAGCGGGTCCGCCACGGGGAGCGGTTCGAATTCCGGGTGGCGGGACTCGAATGCGCCCACGACATCGGTGGTCTCCGCGCGCGCCACCGAACAGACGGCATACACGAGCCGGCCGCCGGGCTTCACGGCGGGGCCGACGTGCTGAAGCAATTGCAATTGGCGGACCGCCAGCTCGTGCACGTCCTTCATCGTCGTGGTCCAACGCGCGTGCGGATTCCGGTGCCAGGTGCCGATTCCGGCGCACGGTGCATCGACCAAAACGCCGTCGAAGAGGGTACGCATGGGTCGGCGGGGTCCGCCGTCCCACTCCACGACGCGATAGTTGAAGGCCCGCGCCCGCGCGGCGCGACGCCGCAGACGTTTCAGCCGCCACTCCGCGCGATCGCTCGCCCAGATCAACCCGCGGTTGCGCATCAGATCGGACAGATGCAGGGTCTTCCCGCCTTCCCCCGCACAGGCATCCCACCAGGTTTCGCCCGGCTGCGGATCGCAGATCCATCCGACCGCCTGGCTGCTCAAGTCCTGGAGCTCGAACGCGCCGGCCTCGAATTCGGGCCGGCGGAACAGGTCGTCGGGACCGCGGTATTCGAGGGCGTCGCTGGTCCGTCCGTGACCGCAGATGCGGCAGTGGCCCAGCTGCTTCGCCAGGGTGTTTCCCTGACCCAGGCGCGCGCGCAGCCAGATCCGGGGCTCGCTCTGAAGGGCGACCAGCCAGGCGGGGTCGATCTTGACCTGGTCGCGGACCCAGGACGGCAGAGACTTGTCCAGGAGTTCCTTGGCCGGGATCGCGCCCGGCCGGCTGCGGAACCGCGCATCCATCTCCTGAGCCTGACGGATCTTCTCGGCCAAGGGGAGCTGCGAGTCCAGCCAGTTGCGCCAGCGGTAGTAGGCGAAGGTGGCGCGGCTCGCCTCGCGGCGGAGCGCCGGGGTGGCGTCGGCCTGCTCGCGCAGGAGGTCCCGCAGCACCGCGTCGGCCGGGTGCTCGCGGTCCGCGCGCGCGACCACGTCGGCCGCGAGCTGCCGGGCACGGACGTGGGCGGGGATCCCCGCGCCCGGCGGCGGCGCGCCGTCCGAACCCGAGAGCGGCCGGACGGCGTACGGACGGTCCGCGTCGGCGCGCCCGCCGGACGGCTTTCCCCCGGGCCGCGACCTTCCGGGCGGTTTCCGACCGGGGGAGATCTCCCCGCGCGGCGCGCCGCGGGGAGGACCCGCCCGATGGGGTTTCCCCGCGCGCGCCCGATCCCCGAAGGGCGCCTGGCCCGAAGGCCGCTTGCCGGCCGGTCCGGACCCGGGGCGAGGCGACCCCTCGCCCGCCTCCCGGCGCCCTCCTTCGGCGGCCTTTCGGGCTTCCTTGCGGCCACGCCGCGAATCCGGACGACGGGCGGGCCGCTCCGGACCGGCCGGCCGCCGGGGCCCCCTCGAATCCGGGCGCTTCTTCCGCTCCCCGCCTCCGCCTTTCTCCTGCGCGTCCTTCGTCATCGACCTCGCTCCTCCGTTTCCTGCGCCACCCACGCGCGGAAGCGCGGGTCTTCTCGCAATGCCTTCAGATCAGGCTCCGCCTGCGCGCGCGCCGCATCCGCGATTCCCAGGCGCCCCGCCTCCATCAGGTGTCGCAGCGCCCGCGAGCGCTCCTCCTCGCGTCGCGCCTCGTCCGGCTCCGCCGCGCATCGCCGCGCCGCCAGCCGGGCCAGGCCATAGTGCGCGCCGCCCAGCGCCGCGCGCAGACCCGGTTCGGCCGCGCGCCGGACCCGCTCGTCGTCCTCGAACTGCGCCAGGGTCCGCTCGAGGCGCGCGAGTCCCTGTTCCAGACCGGTTCGCGCCGCCTCCGCGTCTCCCGCGGCGAGGGACAGCGCCGCTTCCGTCACTTGCTGGCGTCCGCGCTCGAGGCCCCGCTCGATCCCCTGGAGAATCTCCTCGATCTGCTGCTGCGCCTGACGGGCGTCCGCCGGCGAGGCCCGCGCAAACTCCTGGTACGCCGCGATCGCATCGCGAAATCGGCCCACGTCCGCGTACACGGCGCCCATCCAGTAGAGGGCCGACGCATCCCGCCGCTTCGCCGCCTCCCGGAAGTCCGATTCGGCGCCCTGAAAGAACTCGGTCCCCGTTCGCTCCGCCCGCAGTTCGAGTAGACCGAGCGCGCGGCGGATCTGCCCGCGCGAAAGCCACGCCGCCGCGGCGCGCGGATCGCGATCCAGGACGTCGGTGAGCACCTGTTCCCCGCGAACGAGCGGAGTCGCGGCGTCGCCGCCGCGCGCGGCTTCCTCCTCCCCGAGCCGGCGCAGCACGATGCCGAGATTGTACCGGGTGGACCATGCTTCCGGCCGACGCTGCAGCGTGGACTCGAAGTCCGCGATGGCGCGGCGGAAATGGTCGCGGGGATCGGCCCCCCGTTCCGCCTCGGCCAACCCGAGATTCTTCCACGCGACCGCCCGATTGTCCCGGGCGGCCGGATTCTCCGGGTCCCGCTCCAGCGCGCGACCGTGGCACTCGATGGCCGCGCGAAAGTGGGAGCGCGGATCCTGGCCGGTCAACCCCTCCGCCTGGGCGAGCAGGGAGAGAGCGATCCCCATCAGGTCGTGGGGCGCCTTGTTCGGCCGCGACCTGCGCGCCACCTCTGCGAGGGCGGCATGGGCGTCGCGAAAACGCTCCACCGGGTTGCCGCCCGTGCGCATCTCCCATTGCCCGAGCTTCATCAAGACGATGGCGCGGTTCGTTTCCGTTTCCGTGTTGCCCGGATCAAGCAGCAGGGCGGCCAGGAAGTCCTCTTGCGCCTTCTCGTATTGGGCGCGAGGATCCTCGTGCGCGACGGCCTCCTGGTCGCCGAGGAGGACGCGGGTCGAGCCCCGGCCGACGAAGATCTCGGCAATCTTCGGCTCGCTGCGCACGGCCCGATCGTAGTCTTCCAGTCCCTGCCCAAGCGCCGCGCGGACGTCTTCGCCCCGTAAGGCGCGCCAGGTGGATTCGGACAGCAGCCCCTGGGCACGCACCATCCGGGCGCGCGCGTACTCGGGGGCCAGGCGAACCACCGTGTCCGCCGCCGTCCGGGCCGCCTGGAAGAACGCGGCGGGATCCCCCCGCTGCGCAAGTTCGGCCTCGGCCCGCCAAACCATCGCCTGTGCGAAGTTGGTGCGACCTTCGAGGCTCCGGGGAGCGCGCCCGACGAACTCTCGAAGATCCTTCAGCGCGCGGTCGTAGTACGGGCGCGGGTCGCGACCCCGCGCGGTTTCCTGTCGCCCCCAGTGGGCCAGGACTCCCGCGCGACACAAGACCGCGGCGTGGCACTCGGGGGCCATCCCGACCAACTCGTCCAGGTTGCCGAGCACACGCTGAAAGCGCTGCTCCAGTGCCGAATCATCCTCCCGCCGGTCGAGCAGCAGCGTGAAGCCGCACAGCCCGCGCGCCAACGCGGACTGGACATCCCGAGGCCAGAGTTCGAGCACACGGTCGAACGCGCGTACTGCCTCCTCGAATCGCCCGAGACGATAGAGCGCCATCGCCTCGATGCGCCGGGCACGGGGACCCAGTACGTCGGCCACCAGAGCGATGGCGGCTTCGCTCGCCTCCGGTCGCTCGGAGTGGAGGGCGGCCAGAGCGCGCCCGATTCGCAAGGCGTCGTCGGAGAAGGAGGGATCCCGCTGGTCGGCCGCGGCCATGCGACTCAAGTCCTCGAGTCCGCGCCGCCGCCAGGCTTCTTCTTCCCCGGTCTCCGCGGGCGGCGGCAGGAACTTCGTCACGGCTGCGCCGCCGAAGGTCTGGGTGGGCGTTCCGCGCGAAAGCGCGTAGCGTTCCAGCGCCACCATCCCCCGGACTCCCCAGACGGTCGAGGACTCGGGCGCGCGCTCGCACGCGCGATGGAGATCCTCTTCGCCGCCGGTGTCCCCGAGCAGGAGCCGCACCTTCCCGCGCCAGGCCCAGGCCGGCCCGCAATCCGGATGTTCCTGCACCATTCGGTCGAGAATCGCCCGGGGCTGCTGCGCCAGCGCCTGGAACGTATCCGCCGGCGCGTCCACGCTCATGAGCGAGTCTTCGAGACCGGCTACCAGCCGGCCGACTTCCTCGAGGACGAGGGCCAACTGACGCTCGCTGCGCCAGCGCTCGAGACCGACGAAAACGACGGCGGCCACGGCGACGAGCACCGTTCCACCCCAGAGCAACGCCGCTCTTCGTCGGCGCGCCACCCAGCGGATACCCGCGCGCAACCCGCCGCGCGACCGCGCCTCGACGGGCTCATCGTTCAACCAGCGGCGCAGTTCGGCGGCAAACGCGGCGCCGTCGGGATAGCGACGCTCCGGCTCCTTCTCGAGCGCCTGCAGGCAGACGCGCTCAAGTTCGGGCGGGACCTGGGGATTGCGCCGCCGCGGCGCCAGAGGATCCCGTTGCACGGCCCCCTCCATCACTTCGGTGGGGGTCTCCCCGGGAAAGGGCAGGCTGCCGGTGAGCAGTTCGTACAGGATGGCGCCGAGCGCCCAGACGTCGCTGCGGGGGCCGATGCTGGTCAGCTCGCCCGTCGCCTGCTCGGGGCTCATGAAGGCCGGCGTACCCAGCGCCTCGCTGGCGAGGGTGATGATCGACATCTGCACGCCGGACCCCGGGGCGGAAGCCGCGAACTCCTTGGCCAACCCGAAGTCGGTCACCCGGGCCCGCCCGTCCCCGCCCACCAGCACGTTCCCGGGTTTGAGGTCGCGATGGACTACCCCGGCGGCATGGGCATGTCCGACCGCCTCCGCCACCTGGGCGAGAAGATCGATTTCCATCCGCAGTCGCGTCCCGTCCTCGACCGCCCCAAGCAGGCGGTCGGTCCGGCTCTCGGAATAGACCTCCTCGAGCGTGCGCCCCTCGACGTACGCCAGGGCGATGTAAGGCTTGCCGTCCTCCTCGCCGACGTCGTAAACGTCGACGATGCCGGGATGACGCAGGCGGGCCGCGAGCCGGGCCTCGCGCAGGAAGCGCGCGACGAACCCCTCGCCGCCGATCCGGTGCGGGATCAGCTCCTTGAGGGCCACCAGGCGGTCGATGGCCGGGTCCAGGGCCTTCCAGACGATTCCCATACCGCCCCGTCCGATCACCTGGAGGAGGCGATACCGGCCGATCGTGCCGCGATCCGACGGCGGGAGAGAGGCGATCCCCGGGACTCCACCGGCCAGGGTGGGGGCGGTCACCACGTCCTCGGCGGCGACTCCCGGCACGGCGGCCCGGCGCGTGCGCAACACTTCCGCGTCGTCGGATCCGGGAGCGCCGGTGGCGGGAGCCCCGGGCGTGGAAAAGACGCGGGAATCGTCCGCCGCCGCCCCGCACCGCGGACAACGGCCGTCGGACGCAGGCGGCTCCCTCTCCTGCCGGCAGACCGGGCACACCGCCATGTTCGGATCCTCACTCCCAGCGCAACGCGTCGATCGGATTGAGGCGCGCCGCCTTCACCGCCGGGTACATGCCGAAGAAGACGCCGACGCCGCCGCTGAACACGAAACTGAGCCCGACCGCCCAGAGCGGGATGTAGGCGGACGGCAGCGGCGACAGCGCGGCCACACCCATCCCCACGCCAAGCCCCAGGATCACCCCGAGGATGCCCCCGAAGAGACTGAGCAGGATCGCCTCGATCAGGAACTGAAAGAGGATGTCCTTCGGGCGCGCGCCCAGCGCCTTGAGAATACCGATCTCCCGCGTCCGCTCCGTCACCGACACCAGCATGATGTTCATGATGCCGATCCCGCCCACCAGGAGCGAGATCCCGACGATGCCGGCGAGCACCACCGTGGTGATGCGGCTTGCCTTGTTGAAGAATTCCAGCACCTGGTCCTGCGTGGATACCTCGAAGTCGTCGTGCGCGCCCGGCTTCAGCTTGTGGCGCTTGCGCAGGAGGTCGCGGATCTGTTCCACCGATTCCCCGGCCTGTTCCGAGCTGTGCACCTGCGCCAGGATGGAGATCCGCCGCGAGACGCGGGGACCGTAGATCTTCTCCGCGGTGGTGAAGGGGATAAGGGCGAGATCGTCCTGGCTTTGGCCGAAGAAGCTCCCCTTCCGCTCGAGAAAGCCGATGACCTTGAAGGTTCGGTTATCGATCTTGATCTTGCTGCCCAGGATCGACTCGTCGGCGCCGATCTTCTTCAGCACCTCGCGGCCCAGGACGCAGACGTGCTTGCGGTGGTCGGTGTCGACGTTGGAGAAGTAGCGGCCGGTATCCACATACCAGTTGCGGATCTCCTGGAACTCCGGGGTCGTGCCGAGCACCGGAACGGAAACGTCGGCGTCGAGGTGGACGACGTCCGCGTGCAGCTGGATCATCGGGGAGACGCGCTTGACCTGGGGGACCGACTGGGCGATCGCCTGGGAGTCTTCGTAGGTCAATTCGACGCGAACGCTTTCGGGGCCGCGGCCGGGCGGGTAGTAGGGCACGATCCACATCGCGTCCGATCCCATCCCCTTGATGAAGCCCTTGATGTAGCGCGACATTCCCTCGAGGATCGACACCACGGAGATCACCGCCATGACCGCAATCACGATCCCGAGCGTGGTGAGGACCGAGCGGAACATGTTCGCCCGGATCTCGCCGAAGGCGCTGTTGATTTGGTCGATGACGATCATGGAAAACCCTTCCTCGCCGCGGCCGGACGATCCCGGCCGGCCGCCGGCCTTCCCGCGCGCCGGCCCCGGCGGGTGCCTCGGCGGGCGCCCGACGTCCGGCCCGTCCCCGGGCCCCTCACCAGTGCAGGATCCAGTCCTCCCGGATGATCTTCCCGTCGCGGACGCGGATGATCCGGTTGGTCATCTGCGCGACGTATTCGTCATGGGTGACCACCACGATCGTGTGACCCTCCTCGTGGAGGTTCTTCAGCAGGGCCATGATCTTCTCGCCGGTCAGGCTGTCGATGCTGCCGGTCGGCTCGTCGGCCAGGATGATCGCCGGGTCGTTGACGAGGGCGCGCGCGATGGCGACGCGCTGCTGCTCGCCTCCGGAAAGCTGGTTCGGGCGATGGTACATGCGGTGCCCGAGGCCGACGTACCGGACCAGATCTTCCGCCACCGACTGCCGGTCGGGCTTGCGGCTGTAAATCATCGGGATTTCCACGTTGCGCAGCACGGTCGCGCGCCGGATCAGGTTGAAGCTCTGGAAGATGAATCCGATCTTCTGGTTGCGGATGTCCGCGAGCTGCGTCTCCTTGAGCTCGCTGACGTCGACCTTGTCGAGGATGTACTTGCCGGTGGTGGGCGTGTCGAGGCAGCCGACGATGTTGAGCAGGGTCGACTTGCCGGAGCCCGAGGGTCCCATGATCGAGACGAACTCGCCTTCCTTGATGCGGAGATTGACCCCCTTGAGGACTTTCACGTCGCCGGACTCGACGTGGTAGGTCTTGGTGACCTGCTTGATGTCGATGACGATCTTGGCCATGACCCTCTTCCCTCGTAGTCCGCCCGGACTCCCGGCGGGCGAAGCGCGGCGCAGCGCCCGGGGGCCGCTCCGGCCGCAGGAGCGGGGTGGGACGCGCTTCGATGCGGGTGCCGCGGCGGGCCGGGGCGCGCAGACCGACGCGCGCGAGTCCCCGCAGACCCGCGGCGCCCCGCGGGCGAATCGCAGGATCGCACCGGCCGCGCCGTCCGGGCCGTCGCTCCCGGGGCGCGGCGCCCCGCGCACCGGCATCGCGCAGGACGCCCTCCCTCGCGCGCCTCACTCGCTGCGGCGCACCTTGACGCGGTCTCCATCCCGCAGTTGATCGAGCGCCCGATAGGGACCGATAATGAGCTCCTCGCCCGGCTTCAGCGTGTCCTCCAGGATCTCCACCCTCGTGTCGTCGCTGATCCCGGTCACCACTCGACGCACCCGCGCGCGATCCTTGTCGAGCAGGAACACCACCTGGGCAAGCTGATCGGGGTCGCCGTCGCCCTCCCCCGAGTCGCTTCCCTTCCGTTTCACGCGCGCGAGGGAGCGGCGAACGACCGACTGCAGGGGAACGGCGACGACTCTTTCGTGGGTGTCGGTCACGATCTCGACGTGCGCGGAGAGTCCCGGCCGCAGCCGGCGGAGCTGATCCCTGGGTTCGCGGACGACGATCCGCGTGCGAAACACCGCAATGTTGGCGCCCTGCTTGGGTTCGGCCGTGCTGGCGACCTCCGCCACCTCGCCGTGGAACAGCGTGCCGGCGAGCGCTTCCACCGTGACCGCGGTCTTTTGTCCCTTCGCCAGGCTGACGACGTCGATCTCGTCGATTTCCGCGTTGATCAGAATCTGCGAGAGGTCGGATATGGTCACGAGGACCGTCCCGGTGTTGTTCATCGATCCGGGAGTCACCATGTCGTTCGGGCTGACGTTGATTCGCGTCACGATCCCGTCCATGGGGGCGACGACCGTGGCCTTCTCCAGCGCAGCCTGCTTGCCCGCCAGGCTCTCGTCCGCGCGCTTGACCAGTTCCCGCTTGCTCTCGTGTCGGGCCTGCGCCGCTTCCTGCCGGCTGCGCGCCTGATCGAGTTGCGCCTTGGCGCCCTGGACCTTACGTTCCTTCCCCTCGCGCGCCTGTTTGACCGTCGCCTCGGCGGCCTCGAACTGCTTTTCCGCGGTCTCGTATTCGTTTCGGGTCCGATCCCGATCTTCCGCCGACACGCCGGACGCGCTGCGGTAGCGCTCCCACTTTTCCCGCGCGCCGTCGCGACGCACGCGGGCGGTCGCCAGGTCGGCGTCGGCCTTCTCGAGATCGCTCGTCCCCTCGACCTCGGCCTGGTACTCCTTCTGCTTCGCGTCGGTCTCGCGCACGGCCCCCTCGAGGGCGATGCGCTGCTCCTCCATTTCCGCCCGCTCGCGGGCGGCGTCGAGCTCCGCCAGCTTGAGGTCGCTGCGCAGCTCCCGATCGTCGAGCCGGATCAAGAGGTCCCCCTGCTTGACCTCCTTGCCCTCCTTGACCAGGATCTCGAGGACCCGTCCCTGGATCAGCGAATGGAGCGAGATCTCCCGCAGCGCCGCCACGGTCCCCGGGGCGGACACCGTCGCGGACACGCTTCCGAGGGTCACCTTCTGCACCTGAATGACCGGGATCTCGTCCTTTTGGAAACCGATCGCGGTGCCGAGCCCCCCTTCTCCCGTCAGGTTGACGTAGAAGACCCCGGCGGCAAACAGCAGGATGCCGATCCCGATGATCAGTTTCTTGGCCATGGGACGACTCCGCCGGATCACATCCCCCAGGGATTGATCACGGCCCGTAAGTACTGAACGAGGAGGAAAAACAGCCCCATCAGGACGAGACTGAGTACGCTCTTCCCGGTGCTGAGGTGGCCCGCGTACTTCAAGGCGAGTACCATGAGCACGATGGTCCAGATCATGGCCAGGAAGTTGCAGGACTTGACGATCCGGAACCCTGTGGTCGACAGGGCTTCGCCGACGCGCTCCTGCATCTCCCGATTCACCGCCTGCTCGGACATCCCGGCGTCGAGCTTGAAGTCGAGGTCGAGATCCTGCGGCAAGACCCAGAACATCACCATCATGGACACGATCGCCAGCGGCAGAAAGGCATAGCCGGTGAGCTCGAGGAGTTTCCGGTATTCGGCATCGCCGTCGAATATGATGCTCAGGCAGGTCAACATGCCGCTGCCGACGATCCAGAGCACGATCCCGGCCACGCTGTTGGAAACGACGGAGAGCGTGAAGAAGAATTTGAGCGCCTTCACCATGTCCGGATCGAGGACGTCGGGCACCGCGTCGAGGACCTTGCCGGACAGGGCGGCGAGGGTGACGATGGTGGGGATGAGGAAGAGCAGGAAGATCCCCGCAGCCCCGCCGACGGAGGGAGGGGAGCCGACCCGGGCTTCCATGAAATCGACGGGGGAGAACAAGAGGTGGACCAGGCCCGGGGGTTTCCCTTCGGGGGCCATAGAACCTCCATCGGCGCAGGCGGGGCGGGCGCGGCCGGATCGAAGTCCGGGTGCGCGCAAAGGTTGGAGCGTGAGAGCATGGTATCGCCGGGGTCGGGGCGATGCAAGACAATCGGCGGCGGGCCGCGGCAGACTAGAGATAGCGCACGCCCAGGGCGGGGGTGACGAAGACCTCCACGAGTCCGGCGACCGCAAGGAGGGCAAGACCGAGGACCGCACGACGGAGCAACCAGGGGACTTCGCCCGGTTGCAGCAGGGGCCCGCCGCGCAGGTAGCGACCGAAAATCAGGGTTCCATGCAACCCCACAGAGGCCGCCAGGCAAAACGAGGCGACCTCCGGAACCCCGTGGGGAAACGTGAACCAGAAGATGATCCGCCCGTCCACGCCGGCCGTCAGTGCATGGGCGACATCGATCCCCACGGAAGCGCCAAGCCAGAAGATCTGGAGCGTCGTCAGGATCCCCGCCGTGCCGATCCCGAGACAAAGGACGGAGAAGACCATGAAGTTCCGGGCGCAGATCCGCTGCAGGTTGGTCAGGGCCGGTCGCTCCACGCGCTCGCGAATCTCTCGCCGGTAGGCCTCAACGTCCAACTTGCCCGGACCGGGAACGAATCCGGTACGCTGCATGGCATGCCCGGCACCGTAACCGAGAAACGCAAGGAGGATCGCCGCCGCGAGCGGGATCCAGGAGGGGCGCCCGCGACCGGATTCCGCAGATCCGGCCGCCCCGGAATCCGCCCGGGGTAACCCAACGCCGGCCTCGGCGGCCGGTCCACCCGGGTCCGTCCCGGCCTCCGGGGAAGCGCCACCGGGGTGCGACGGCATGGTTCCCCCTGCTCCGGATTCAACGGGAGGAACAGGCTCGGACGAAGACGAGGAAGGCGGCGGTTCGATCATCGGGGCAAACCCGGGTCTGGCGGATGGCAGGGGGACGGGCGAGCCGAGGGGCGCGGGACCGAAAATAATCGAAGGAGCGGACTCTTTCCCAGAGCCGCTCCTTCGAGGATAGCAGAAGCGACGACCTGTTGCGACAGGATTTCCTACGCGATGAACAGCACGATTCCGACGAGCTCCAGGATCGGCATGCCGAGGGCCGACGCCAGCCCGCTGCCGACGGTCTTGCCCATGGAGAACATGCTGTCGTACGAGCCGCCCATGAAGTACGCCAGATCGGGCGTGCCAACCGTGACCGCCACCATGCTCAGGGCCAGGAGTCCCAGGGTCAGAGCCGCATTCATCTTCTTCATCACTCAACCTCCTCCGCTGACTTGCTCGTGTCGATCTCCCACGCGTGTTCGACCGAGAAGATTAGCAAAGGATATACCGATGCCCAACTCCGCTTAGAGAAATCTCAACATCTCCGTAACATCAATGATCAAAGCCGATTACATCCATGACGCAGCGCTCCATAAAATCGGGGCGCTCCCTGCCCCAGTTACCATTCGAAACACCCTGGAATCTCCCCTTCTCCCGAAAACCCCCGAAATCGGGCGCTCACCGTAGCAGCGCATGAATCTCGACGACCCCATTCGTCGAATTTCAAAGCGTTTAATTAATTATTCATGAGTCATTCGTCTTGACAGTCGACCCCGATCCTGCAGTGTCCGCTCACCGAACACTTCGCGGCCCGCACGAGTAGAATTTGCCGGGCTTGTCAAGGCCCCCCCCCCCGGGGGCGGGGCGCGGGGTGGCGGGGGGGCCG
>CAZWCX010000047.1:20256-49354 GCA_964632945.1 uncultured Planctomycetia bacterium
TGCTGTGGCCGCCCACCGAACAATTGGGGGCCCGCACGTTTTTAATTTGCCGGGGTTTTAAACCCCCCCCCCCCCCCCCCCCTCGCCAATCCACCTTCATCACGCGGACCAAGGGGGCGCCGCGGCCTGCGCCAGCAATCTCGCGGCCCTCAGTTCTGCCGTGCGAAAGCGGAGTACCCGCTCATGGTGTACGGGCATGGGTGCGTAGCCCCCCGGCGTCGAGGTGCGGGGTGCCGACCGTGGGGGGAGGCGCGCGGGTGAGCCGTGACGCGTGAGGGGAGCCGCGCCGGAGGGGGGATTGCGCAGGGAAACCGATCCACATCCACCCGTGGAGAAAAGCACTCAAGGGAGCCGCCTGGACAGGCGAGCTCCCCTGAGGTATCGTGACCCGTGGTTTTTCGTCGGAGCGGGGTCGAGTTACGCGATGAAGAGCACGATCCCGACGAGCTCCAGGATCGGCATACCGAGGGCCGACGCCAGCGCGCTGCCGACCGACTTGCCGATGCTGAACATGCTGTCGTAGCTCGTCTTCAGGAAGAACGCCAAGTCCGGCGTCGCCACACCGACGGTCAGGATCGCCAGAGCCAGGATACCCAGGACCAACGCCGCATTCTGCTTCTTCGACATGTAAGTCTCCCTTCCTCTATCACTTATCGGTTATCATCTCCCTCGCGTGTCGGGTGGGGATATAGCAACGGACATGCCATCGTTCCGACACAATTCCGGTCATGTATCGCAAATTCATATAATTACTTTATTTGCGCACGAAAATGTTGTTCTGTAGCGGCTTCGGCGTTGACCTGTCAAGGGGGCTCCGATTACGAATCGTAACATCCGGAGAATGCATCGAGAATGCCTTTTCGGCCCTCCGGGATCGCCACACGTCCGAACCACCGCCTCCAAACAATTCGCAACCCGAAACAAACAAACATCTTGCGGAGCAATGACGAAGCCGGACCTGCGCGAGCCGGGGGAACCTCCGAGAGTGTCCGCGAACCGAACACTGCCCGAGCGGAACGAAACCTCTCGCTTCGTTCCCCCGTTCAGTTTCTCTCGGCTCTCCGGGGCACGAGTCAGAATTAGCACACCAAAAAGGTTTTATGTCGAGCAGGCCGCATGGAGCCGATCCGCGCGGGTCGCCCGGGGGCTCCGGGAGGCGCCTCGAGGCCCCGCGCCCCCCTTGCCCGCTGCCCCTGGAGGGTGACGATGAACCGTTGGGGAAAGGCCGCCCGCACGCGGGGGCGCGACGACGGGGTTGGAGGCGGATGGCTGGTCGGAACGGAGGGGTGGGGCCGCAACCCCCGGCGGCCCTGCCCGTGGACAGAAGCCGACCCACCGCGGCCACGGGGCTCCGCCAAGTCCACGCGGAGTCGGCGCGCGGAGAGGGCGCCTACGCGGGGCGGTGTCGTCCGATGCCGGACCCCGGGGGGGTACGCGAGCGCCTTGCACCTCCAGGAATGAGGCGATCGGGAGCCCCGCTACCTCGCTCCGGAGGCCAGCCCCTTTTCCTGCGCCTGGAGGTGGCGCATGGCGCGCGCGCCGATGTCGGTGCGGTAGTGCATCTGCGGGAAGCGAATCCGACCCACCGCTTCGTACACGCGCGTGCGGGCCTCGACGAAGTCCGCGCCCAAGGCGTTGACGGCGAGGACCCGGCCGCCGGCGGTGACGATGGCGTCCCCCTTCTTGGCCGTTCCCGCATGGAAGACCTGCACGTCCGGCAGTTCCGCCGCGCGGTCGAGACCCTCGATGCGGACGCCCTTTTCGTACTTCCCGGGATAGCCACCCGAGGCCATGACCACGGTGACGGCGGCCCGCTCATCCCACTCGAGGTCCGCGGCATCCAAGTTGCCGTCCACGGCGCCGAGCAGGATCGGCACGAGGTCGGAACGAAGTCGCATCATCAGCGGCTCGGTTTCCGGATCGCCGAACCGGGCGTTGAATTCGAGAACCTTGGGACCGGTGGCGGTGATCATCAGGCCGGCATAGAGCACCCCCGTGAACGTGCGGTTCTCCCGTTTCATCGCATGCACGACCGGCACGAGGATGTCCTTTTCGATCCGGTGCAGGGCCTCGTGCGACACGAAGGGGGTGGGGGAGTAAGCGCCCATTCCCCCGGTGTTGGGCCCGCGGTCGTTGTCGAACACGCGCTTGTGGTCCTGCGCGGTCTCGAAGACGAGGATGGTCTTGCTGTCGGTGACGGCCGTCAACGAGACCTCCTCGCCGACGAGGCATTCCTCGACGACCACCCGGGATCCGGCGTTGCCGAAGACCTGGTCGACCATGATCTCGCGGACGGCGGCTTCCGCTTCGCCGCGGTCCTGGCACACGCTGACTCCCTTGCCGGCGGCGAGTCCGTCGGCCTTGATCACCACGGGATAGGGGCACTCCTGGAGGTACGCCTGCGCGCCGGCCACGCTGTCGAAGACCCGGAACGACGCCGTCGGGATGTTGTACTTGCGGAACAGGTTCTTGGCGAAGACCTTGCTGGCCTCGAGCTGCACCGCCTCGGCGGTGGGGCCGAAGGCCTTGAGCCCCGCCTTCTGGAACTTGTTGACCAGCCCGGCCGCCAGCGGCGCTTCGGGGCCGACGACGGTCAGGTCGATGCGCTCGCGCTTGGCGAAGTCGATGAGGCGATCGATCTCTTCCGCCTGGATATCCACGCGCTCGGCCAGGGCGCCGATCCCGACGTTTCCCGGGGCGCAGTAGACCCGGTCCACCAATTTGGACTGGGTGATCTTCCAGACGAGGGCGTGCTCCCGACCGCCCGAGCCGACGACGAGAATTCGCATGATGGTTGCCTTCCCGAGGAGAGTTCCGTCCGGACCCTGGAGAGCCGGTCGCCCGGCTAGTCCTCCTTCCCGGAGGATTGCGCGCGTCGTTCCAGTTCTTTCGCCCACCAGAAGCGCCAGAGCTGCAGGTTGATGCCGAAGTCGTACCCCGTGCAGGCCTTGAGGGCCCGTCGAATCCACATCCGTTCGGTTTCGGCGAGACCGATGACGTCGATGGCGCCGGAGTTGGCGATCGCCGCCATGCTGTCGGCGCCGCGCTGCTTCTCCTCGAACCGACCGGGGTCGCGGTCGAAGGCGGAGACCACGCCTCCGCCGGGGGCCGCCATCGTCGGGTAGCGCCGGTTGAGGGACTTCTCCAGCGCGTCGAGGAGCGGTCCCGCCAGGCGCTTGTCGGGGAAGAGGGTGATCGCCGCGGTGGCGCGGATGCGCACGTCGGGCCGGCCGTCGTTCAGGAACGTGACGAAGAACCCGGCCGGGTAGTCGTGTTCGACGTTCTGGAGCGCCGCCACCCCCATCTCCCGCAGCGACGGGGACGGGTCGGTGAGGATTCGCACCGCGAGGTCGCCGGCCGCGGCCTGGACTTTCATGCGCCCGAGTTCGAGAATCGCATACATGCGTACGGCGGGATTCTGGTGCCCGGTGGCGGCCCGCAGGACCGGGATGCGCACCTCGGGTTCGATCTTCTCGAGCGCCTGGTACGCCCCCTCGCGGGTCTTTTCCTCCGCGTACCCGGTCTGCTCGACGAGCTCCGCGACGCGCAGCTTGAGCGCCTCCCGGAGCTTCTTTTCGCGGACCATCTCTTCGCGGAGCCGGGCCTGCTCGGGCTTGATCCACTCCCCTTCGTACAGGACGAAGCCCAGGGCCTGCTGGTACTCCTCCTCGGTCATCCAGCGGTCGCCGACCTTGCGGTGGCCGAGGGCCTTGCGGGCGGGTTCGAAGTTCGGATCGGCCTCGACGGCGGCGAGCAGTTCCGCGAGCGCCTCGGGCTTCAGACCGTTCTCGCGGCAGTAGACGGCGAGGCGGAAGTGGCCGGCGGCATCGCCCGGGGCGAGTTCGCTCCTGCGATTCTCGAACTCCAGCCACGGCACGGGCTTCTTCTCGATCCGCTCGACTTTGGCGCGGGCGATGCGGACGGAGCCGTGCCGGCCTTCCACCTCGATCTCGTCTCCGATCTCGATGACGAGTCCCTCGACGGTGCGGCCGCCGTGCAGGTGGACAAGGTCGGCGGACGCCGCGCCGGCGGTGCAGAGGAGGGTCGACGCGAGGACGAGTCCCGGGCGGACCATGGAAAAACCTCCGGGTCGAACGAATTGCGCACAATGGGATGGATTATCCCGCGCCGACGGAGCCGCGTCAAGGCAGACCAACGGGGCCGGGCGAGATCCGTCGCGGCGACGGTCCCTCAATCGGACGCCGGCAGGGGCGTGGCGTTCAGTGTATGCCAGTAGAGAATGCGTTTTCCCGTGAGGTCGCCGACGGCGGCGAGGGCGCGCAGGCCGGCGATCGTCTTGGCGGTGTAGGTGGTGTCGAGAAGGAGTCCCTCGGTGTCGGCGAGGGTGCGGACCGCGTCCTGGGCCGCAAGGGTGGGGAGGCCGTAGCCCGGACCGTACGCCTCGTGGAAGACCTCGAAGCGGACCGAGGAGGGCGCGACCCGGCCGATGTCCCCGACGCGGTCCAGGCAGCGGGCGGCGATCCGGTGCACGGCGGAGGCGTTGGAGACGATGCGATCGACCACGCGAACGCCGATCAGCGTGACGTCGCGCCCGGCGAGGCGGAGGCCCGCGAGCAGGCCGCCCAGGGTACCCCCGGTGCCGAGGGTGACGACGATCACGTCGGGCGCGGGGCATTCGCCGGCGCGGATCTGGTCGTCGAGTTCGAGCGCGGCCGACACGAATCCCATCGAGGTGACCGGCGACGTCCCGCCGGTGGGGATCCAGTACGGCCGCCGCGCGCGCGTGCGCCAGGTCTCCGCCAGGCGATGGAAGGGGACGGTGAGGACGCTGGGCGTGCGGATGACGCGCTCGGCGGTGGCGGACACGAAGGCGAAGTTGGCTTCGCCCCGCCCCGCCATCGGCCGCTCGTACAGCGTGAAGCGCGCCGCCAGGCCGATCCGGCGGGCGAAGAAGCAGCAGGCCGCGGCCCAGTTGGAGCCCGTGGCCGCAGCCGAAAGCACCACCTGCGCCCCGCGCGCAGCCGCCTCGCCGAAGGCGAATTCCAGCTTGCGCACCTTGTTGCCGCCGTGCTCCGGGTGCGTACGGTCGTCGCGCTTGATCCACAGCTCGGGGATTCCGAGCGCGGGTCCGGCGCGCGCCAACCGCTCCACGGGCGTGGGCAGCACGGCCAGCGGCCGGTGCGGCAGGCGCGCGGCGAGATCGGGGAAGCGCCGGAAGAGCGCGATCATGGCCCCGGTCGCTCGCCGAGCGGCCAGCGGCCGGGGTTCATCACCCGGTTCGGATCGAGCGTGTCGCGCACCGATTCGACCAGCCGCACGTACCCCGGATCGAGCCGGTCGCGGTGGCGCCGCACCACCCAGTCCGGGGTCTTGTAGGGCCAGAAGCCGAGCTTCACGCACACATCGCTCAATTCCTCGTTGAGGGCATGCACGCGCGCGACCGAATCGGCGTCGCGTTTGTCGAAGAGCGCGATCATGCGCAGGACCCCGAAGTGCCCGCGACGCATCGGCCGGCTCACCAGGATCGGCGGGTAGCCGTGCTTCTCCATCACCGCCATGGTCGCCTTCACCCCTTCGGCCCAACGCGAAATCGGCCCGTAGGTCCCCACCCAGGTGAGACCCTTGCCGGGATGGTCGAGCAGGAAGTCGAGGCGCGTGGGGAAGTCCGCGAACTTGGCGAACGCCGGCTCGACGCCGACCAGGTCCTCGATGTCCAGCGGTTCGCTGAACTTCCCCCCGGTCGACGCCTCCGCCGCCATCAGGTCGGCCAGGATCTCGAGGCGAAGGGCAAACTCCTTCTTGTGGTTGCTGGTCACGTCGAAGAAGAGAAAGAGCAACGGCTCCGCGGGGTCGCGGTAGACCGGATTCGGATCGCCGAAGAGCAGCTTGGCGATCGGCCATCCGAGGCCGCCGATGTCGTCGCAGATCTCCTCGCGAGTGACCCGGCGCAGGAGCGAGTAGGCGTGGTCCACGTCCCAGGCGAGGACGAACATGCGCTTCCGGTAGCGCCGCTGCGGAAAGGCCTGGAGCGCAAGCTTGGTCACGACGCCGGTGGTGCCGTGGAAGTTGATGAACAGGTTCTCGAGCCGCGGGAGCGGGGAGTGGCTGCACCACGGACCGATCTGGCCCAGGCCGGTGCGCACCAATTCGCCGGAGGGGAGTACGACTTCGACGCCGTTGACCCAGTCCCCGGTCGGCCCCTCGCGCAAGGACAGGTTGGTCAGTCCGTCCATCAGGGCGTTGGCCATGAGCGAGGTCGTCGGCGGAGCGAAGGAGTAGCCGATCCGCAGTCCCGGGTGATGGGCGTCGAGGTGCTTGCGCACATCGCCGGTGGTGACGCCGGGTTCGATGACGAGGTAGAGGTCGTCTTCGTTGACCTCGACGATGCGGTTCATCGCCTTCAGGTCGAGGACGATGCCGCCGCGGTCCGGAATGGCCAGTCCGCCCACATTATAGTTGGCGACCACGGGGACGACCGGCACCCGGTGCTCGTTGGCGATGCGCAGGACCGCCTGCACGTCGCCCACCTCGCGGGCACGCACCACGACATCGGGCAGGCGTCCGGGACACTCGGTGATGTCGTCGAAGTACTCGCGCCGGGCGGACTCGTCGGTGCAGACCTTGTCGGCGCCGAGCCGCTCGCGCAGGGCACGGACGGCGGCCTCGACGGCGGCGGGGGGGGCGGCGACGGGCATGACGGTCTCCTTCATCCGCGAAACAGCCGAAGCAAGCCGAGCAGGACCGACCAGGGCCCGCTCACGCGCACCCGCCGCAGCACCACCGGGGCGACGAAGTTCCCCGTGCGCAGGGCGCGGAGGAAGGCAGGCATCGACCCGGAGATGCGGGCGTCGATCGGCTCGGCCTCGCCGCGGGCGATCGCGATCCGCTCCGGCTCGAGCACGAGCGTGGCCTTCATGCCGCCGGTCTCGATCAGGACCCGCGCCTTGAGTTCGCGCAGCGTCCGTTGCCCGTCGAGGGACGAGGTCGCGCGCCGGAGCGCGCTGCGCAGGAAGTAGCCGAGCAGGTGCATCCGCTCGGGCGTCTCGAAGACGATGTCGGCC
This sequence comes from uncultured Planctomycetia bacterium, assembly GCA_964632945.1. Lineage (GTDB taxonomy): Bacteria > Planctomycetota > MHYJ01 > WSZJ01 > CAZWCX01 > CAZWCX01. Next base: position 27,279 of record CAZWCX010000047.1, read on the forward strand.
ATCGGTTGCCCTCCACGGCGGGACGGAGGGGGAGTGTAGTCCCGCCGGGGCCGCGGGGCAAGGCGTTTCGGAGGCGGCGGCGCGCGCTACACCCCGTCCGCAGGCCAGGGGTTCTGAGGCCGGTACAGACGCCCCGTGGCCGGACGCTCCCCCATCCATTCCGAGCCGGCCGACTGGAGGAGCCACCATCCACCCAGGATCGCGGCCGCCGCCGCGCCGAACCACCACCCGTGGGTCGCCGTCAGGCCGGGGGACAACACGGCGCGGGCGGGCTCCGCGGGATCATAGTAGACCCGGACCGTGGATCCCAGCGGATGCGCCGCCACCGTCTCCTGGGTCGCCGACGCCTGTGCGGTGTCGACTCGGGAGCCGGTATAGACGCGGCCGTCGACGGTAAACTCGTACGAAAACCAGGCCACTTGGCTCTGCGAACGGGGCGACGACCGGGCCACGGTCACCCGGCCGTCCGTCGCAGGCCACGACCGGCTGGCGAGACCTTCGGCGGATTGCCAACCCGCAAGGAGGAGTATCAATCCGCCGACCCCGATCGCCGCGCACCCTTGCATCGATCGCTGCTCCGGCGAGTGTCCATGGCCCCGCAACGCCCGTGACCCGATCATGAGGCTGACCCTCCGTGGGGACACCTGCAGGTTCATTCTGCGCATCCGACCGGGACCTCCCGTGGACGGCCCCCGCGCGCCGCAGCCGGTCTGGTCCAGAGCGCCCCCCCGGGCGGGTCCCCGCCGCGACTACGGACACTGGGAAGCCGGATCCTAGCGTGTCCCCCGCGCGAAGGGCAACGGCCATCCTCCGCGGAAGGAAAAAACGCCGAGCCTACCCCGCCGGCGTCGTCGATCGCGCGCGAGCGCCGATGCGGGGGGCAGCGGAGCGATCGGCGCCGACGACCGCGGCAGCGACGCTTGGCGCGGGCGGGAGGGGCGGTCTTCCGCGCCGACGTGCTTGCGGCTGCGGTCCGAGACCGGCGCGCAGGTCCTTCTTGGCCTTCCTTCCGTCGTCGACGGCGACCCCGACCGAGCCCTGGGCGGAGGCTTGCGGCAATCCGACGGATCAGACCCGCGTCGCAAACCCGCTTCTCCGGACAGGGCCCCCCGGCGGAGATGGCTACCCCGCCTTCTTCTTCCCGCACTCCAGGCATCGCCCGAGCGCCGCGGCGCACGACTCGCACACGTCCCAGCGCAAACCGTGGAGCGATTGGCGACAGCGGGGGCACTCCCAATCGACCACCAGGCAATTCTCCGCCTGGTGGGCCTGCTGCGACTCCTCGTCTCCGCAGGTACCCGGCTTGAGCCAGCGCGCGTCGTCCCCGGCGGCCGCCTTGGCGAACTTCTTCCAGCCCTCCGCCGCGGCGGCGGAGACGGCCTGCGAGAAGGTCCCCTCCGATCCCAGAGCCGTCACCTCCTCGGCCGACAATCCCAGCGTCCGGGATCCGGCCAGACAGCCCGATTCGTAGTGCTTGGCCGGGTCCGACGACAGGCCCGCCACGATGAAATCGGTTGACCCTTTCGGCCGCACCAACTCGAACACCAGGGGGTTCCCCGGCCTGGATTGCTTCACCCGGTCGAGGTACTGCGTCATCCGCTCCTTGTAGGAACCCGTGCAGATCGCATCGCTGTCGGTCCGGTCGGCGAGCCAGAAAAGATCGATCGGCCACTCGTACGATCGTCCCTCATGCTCCACCCGAAGGGCGTACGACGCGACGGCAACCATGATCTTCTGGTTGCCCTCGGTCAGACATTCCCTGCCCTGCGTGGTCTTCAACTCCCACCGAGTCGCGATCAGGAAGTACTGCTCCTCGACCGGCGGCAGCGAGTAGTCGGCCCGGGCGGGGAAGACCGCCAGGATCGCGAACAACACCAGAGCAAGTCGGCGCATGGGGGTCTCCTCAAGTCTACCGAGGATGCGGAACGCGGACAGGACGAGAACGTTTGACGCCGCTCCGGTTCGCTGAGTTCCCCCATTCCGGCACACTCGAGATCCAAGGGTCCACGCCGCCGAACGAGGCGACGCCCCCGCGGGGAAAGAGGGCGGAATTCACAACTCTTTTAAACAAAATATGTTACATCGCATGCACGCCGGGCGGAGGATCCGGGCGAACGCCATCGGACCCTGCGGCCATCCGTCGTGCCCGGCCCGCACGAAAGGGCGAAGGCGCGCCCCGCCCCCTCCGCGGCGAGACGGCCTCTCGGCATCTCCAGCCGGCGCGGAACGCCGTGGCGGCCGCGTGTTCCCGGTTGTACCCAGCCTCGATCGCGAGATTTCTGCCGGCCGGCTCGCGCAGGACGAGCGCCTCCTCGGCTCGCCCGTGATTCAGCAGGTGGCGCCGAGGTCGGCTCTCCGGGTCACCCCACAAATCGCGTACGGGTGCCCCCGGGGTCGCCCGCGCACCCTCCGAGGGTCTCTTCCGCAGCGCTGGGAGTGATTCAAACTGCGATCGCTTTCGCGTCGTCCTGCGACGTAGCCGCGCTCTGTAACGAAGCGGCGAGGAGGAGGCCCAGGGGGCAGGCGAGCGCCCGCGCCTGCTCCATCCTTGCTCCTCCCCTTTCGCGCGGGTAGACTCTCTCCGCATGCAAAGCCTGCGCGAACTCTATCGCATCGGGGCCGGCCCCTCCAGCAGCCACACGATGGGGCCGCAGCGTGCCGCGCTGCTCTTTCGCGCGCGCGCGCCGCAGGCCGCGGCCTTCTGCGTCACGCTCTACGGCAGCCTCGCCGCCACCGGGCGCGGGCACCTCACCGACCGTGCGCTCGAGCGCGCCTTCGCCCCGGTCCCGGTCGAGATCCGCTGGCGGCCCGACGTCGTGCCCGCCTTCCACCCCAACGGCATGGACTTCGAGGCCCTCGGCCCCGGGGGGGCATCCCCCGGACCCTGGCGGGTCTACAGCGTCGGCGGCGGGGCCTTGCGCGAGGAGCACGCGCCCGACCCGCCCGCCGTCTACCCGCTCGGCAAGATGGAGTCGATCCTCGGCTGGTGCGCAGAGCGCGGCGAGACCCTGTGGCGCTGGGTGGAGCAGGTCGAAGGGTCGGGGGTGTGGGACTTCCTCGCCGAGATCCGGCGGGCGATGGCGGAGTCGATCGAGCGCGGACTGGCGGCGGGGGGGAGCCTGCCCGGCGGCCTCCATTTGCGCCGCAAGGCCGCGGAGGTCCATGCCCAGGCGGAGCGCAGCCGGCTCGGCCGCAGCAACGGGCTGCTGGCCGCGTACGCCCTCGCGGTGATGGAGGAGAATGCGACCGCGGGGATTGTCGTGACCGCGCCGACCTGCGGCGCGTGCGGGGCGCTGCCGGCGGTGCTGCGGTACGTGCAGGAGACCGTCGGCGCTTCGGACCGACGCGTGCTCGAAGCGCTCGCCACCGCCGGCGTGATCGGCAACCTGGTGAAGACCAACGCCTCGATTTCGGGCGCCGAGGTGGGCTGCCAGGGAGAAGTGGGCACCGCCTGCGCGATGGCCGCGGCGGCCGCTGCCCAGCTCATGGGCGGCACACCCCCGCAGGTCGAGTACGCGGCCGAGATGGGGATGGAGCACCACCTCGGGCTCACCTGCGATCCGGTGATGGGGCTGGTGCAGATCCCCTGCATCGAACGCAATGCCTTCGCGGCCATGCGAGCGATTTCCGCGGCGGACTACGCGCTGCTGGGGGACGGCCGGCACCGCGTCTCCTTCGACCAGGTGGTCCAGACCATGAAGGAGACCGGGACCGCGCTGCCGAGCGCCTTCCGCGAGACCGCCGAGGGGGGACTGGCGCGCGTGTTCTTCTTGCGGGCGTCGCATCCGATGTGAGGCGCATGGGCGCGCTCGTCCGGACCGTCCCGCGCACGGTGCCGTGGCGAAAAGCCGTCCCCTCCCGGCCCCTGAACAGCGAGCTGTTGCCGTACCTGACGACCTTGCCGGGGACCCCCTTCGCGTCCCGCTCGAGCCACGTCAGACATTCGATGCGATCCAACAGCGCCGGCTGGTCGAGCCCCGCGCCTTGCTTGCATCCCGGCGCCCGCTCGGGTAGGGTTCGGCCAGACCGTCCGGCAGGATGCTGCACGCATGATGCTCCGTCTCCTGGTATCGCCGGCCGTCGCCCTCCTCTGGGCGACGGCGCTGTGCCTCCCCGCGAACGCGGACGAGGTACGCGCCGCGGTCGCCGCCAACGCGCTCGGGGCGGTGCGCGCGATCGCCGACCGGTTCGAGTCCACCACCGGCCATCGCGTGCTGGTGAGTCCGGGCTCCTCCGGCAAGCTCTACGCCCAGATCCGCGAGGGGGCGCCGTTCGACGTCTTCCTTTCCGCCGACGCGGAACGGCCCGCGCAACTCGAGCGGGAGGAACGGGCGGTCGTCGGCTCGCGATTCGTCTACGCCCGCGGCCGGCTCGTCCTGTGGAGCGCGACCCCCGGGCTCGTCGAGGCCGGCGGCGGGGTCCTGCGCACCGACCGGTTCCGTCGCCTGGCGATCGCCAATCCCAAGACCGCTCCCTACGGCGCGGCGGCCGCCGCGGTCCTCGACGCCCTCGGCGTGCGTGCGGGGGTCGCGGACCGTCTCGTGCAGGGGGAGGACATCACCCAGACGTTCCAGTTCGTGGCCACCGGCAACGCCGAGATCGGGTTCGTCTCGCTGTCGCAGGTCGTCCGGCACGCGGGCGGCGACGCGGGGAGCCGCTGGCTCGTGCCCGCGGAGATGCACCCCCCGCTGGTCCAGGAGGCGGTGCTCCTGCCGCGCGGGCGCGACCGCGCGGCCGCGCGGGCGTTCCTCGATTTCGTGCGGGGGGCCGAGGCCCGCGCGATCCTGCGCAGCCACGGATACGAAGTCCCGGGTCCCGACGACGGCGGGCCGGCCACGCCCGTCCCCCACGCCGCCGCCTCGCTGTGGACGCCGGTCTTCCTGACCCTGCGGCTGGCCGCCGTTTCCACCGCGGTCCTCCTGTTTATCGGCACCCCCCTGGCCTGGTGGCTCGCCCGGACCCGCTCGCGGGCGAAGAGCGTCCTCGAGGCCCTGGTGGCCTTGCCGCTCGTCCTGCCTCCGACGGTGCTCGGCTTCTACCTCCTCCTCCTCCTCGGCGCGCGCGGCTGGGTCGGAGGCGTGACCGACGCGCTGGGCTGGGGACCCCTGGCGTTCACCTTCCCCGGTCTGGTGATCGGATCCGCGCTCTACTCGCTGCCGTTCGTCGTCCAGCCGCTGCAGAACGCCTTCGAGGCGATGGGGGAGCGCCCCCTCGAAGCGGCCGCGACCCTCGGGGCCTCCCCGCGCGACCGCTTCTTTTCGATCGCCGTCCCGATCTGCCGGCCCGCGTTCGTCACCGCCGCCATCCTCGCCTTCGCCCACACGGTCGGGGAGTTCGGCGTCATCCTCATGATCGGCGGCAGCATCCCCGGGCGCACCCAGGTGCTCTCCATCGCTCTCTACGAGCAGGTCGAAGCCCTCGAATACGGCCGCGCGCACGCCCTCGCCGGCGGCATGCTCTTCTTCTCCTTCCTGGTCCTCTGGGCGATCCACGCCTGGAACCGGCGACCGGGGAGGCTCGGCGCATGAGCGGCCTGCATGCCCGGCTGCGCCTGACCCGCGGCACGTTCACCCTGGAAGCGGACTTCCACGCGCCGTCCCGCGGCGTCACCGCCGTCTTCGGCCCCTCAGGGTCGGGCAAGACCACCCTCTTGCGCGCCATCGCCGGTCTCGAGCGCGCCCCGGAAGGCCGGGTCGCCCTCGACGAGGCCGTCTGGCAGGACGCCTCCGTCTGGCTGCCGACCCACCGCCGTCCCCTCGGCTACGTCTTCCAGGAGGCGAGCCTGTTCCCGCACCTGACCGTGCGCGGCAACCTCGAATACGGACTGCGTCGGGCCCCGGCCGGACGCGCCCTTTCGCTCGACGCCGTTGCCGACCTGCTCGGGGTCCGCCCCTTCCTCGAGCGCGATCCGGGCCACCTGAGCGGCGGCGAACGCCAGCGGGTCGCCATCGCCCGCGCGCTGCTCCCCGGACCTCGGCTCCTCCTGCTCGACGAGCCGATCTCCTCCCTCGACTGGGCGGGCAAGGCGGCAATCCTCCCCTACCTCGAGCAATTGCACGACGAACTGTCGATCCCCATGCTCTACGTCAGTCACGCACCCGACGAGGTCGCCCGGCTCGCCGACCACCTGGTCCTGCTCGAAGCGGGTCGAGTGCGCGCGGCCGGGCCGGCGGCGGAGATCCTCACGCGACTCGACCTGACGCTTGCGCACGGGGATGCCGCGGCGGCGGCGATCGATGCGACCGTCGCGAGCGAGGACGCGGAGTTCCACCTCGTCTGGCTCGAATTCCCCGGCGGCCGCCTGGCGGTCGCGCGCGGCGGCCTCCGTCCCGGGGCGCGCGCCCGCGTGCGCATCCATGCCCGGGACGTCAGTCTGTCCCTGGACCGTCCCGGACGGACGAGCATCCTCAACGTGCTGCCCGCGCGCGTGGAGGAGGTGCAGGAGGACGCTCCCGGACAAGTGATGGCGCGACTCGACGCCGGCGGCACGCGGCTGCTCGCGCGGCTTACCCGGAAATCGGCCCACGACCTCGCGCTCCACGCCGGCATGGAGGTCTTCGCGCAGGTGAAAAGCGTCGCGCTCGACTAGCGGGTCTTCCCTCTCGCGAGCCCGGATTCGGCCGAGGCGATTCTCGCGCCCGGCCCAATCCTCCGAATCCAGGTTGACGCCCTGCTAGCCCTCCGCGGGCTCCACCTCGGCCGACATCGAGCCGGCGCAACGGTCGATCCGCCAGTCCTTGCCGTAGCCGTGGATCTGGTCGCGCTTGAGTTCCGCCTGCTCGAGCGGACCGGTGAAGACGATCACCCGACCGGAGGTGTCGACTTCGACGGCCATGGTGTAGGCCTTGGTGCGGTCGTAGCCGAACACCCGGCCCAGCATTTCGATCACGTAGTCGTAGGTGTGGTCCTGGTCATCGAGCAGGACGACATGGTAGGGAGGCTGGAGGCGGGTCCGGCGATCGAGATCCGGCTCGAGTTTCGTAGTCATGGCTTCCCTATCGTAGCGTTGGCCGAGGGCATGGGTCAACGCCGGAGGTGCCCCGCAGGAGCGGGGGACGCGCCGCCTGCCCGCGGGATGCCCCGCTCCGGACGATTGCGCGGAACGCGCGCGGGCGGCTATGATCGGGAATGGGTTCCCGGTGGGGATCCGGACCTCCGCCGCGGGAACACCCGCCGAACCCGTCCTGCCCCGGGGTCGACCCGGCCTTCTCCCGCCTCGGGAGAGCCGCCTCGCCCGCTGGTGTGGAACCGGAAGGAGCATCATGAGCGAATGGATCGTCGCCCACGAAGAGGGGATTCGCTTGACGGTCTTCTTCCTCGTCCTCGCCGCCATGGCGGTCTGGGAGACTTGGGCGCCGCGCCGGCGGACGGCCGTCGGTCGCGCCACGCGCTGGCCGGCCAACCTGGGAATCGTGGTGGTCAACACGCTGGCGATGCGCGCGGTGTTCCCGATGGCCGCAGTCGGAATCGCCTGCTTCGTCGAGGCGCGCGGCTGGGGGTTGTTTCATCACCTCGCCGTCCCCGGCTGGGTCGCCACCGTCGCCTCCGTGATCCTCCTCGACCTCGCCATCTACCTCCAGCACGTCCTCTTCCACGCGGTGCCCGGATTGTGGCGGCTTCACATGGTCCATCACACGGACGTGGAATTCGACGTGACCACGGGGAACCGCTTCCACACGATCGAGATCCTGCTCTCCATGGCCTTCAAGGGGGGCGCGATCGCGGCGCTCGGCGCCCCGGCGCTCGGCGTCCTGATCTTCGAGATCCTGCTCAACGCCGGGTCCATGTTCAACCACAGCAATGTGAACATCCCCGGTCCGGTCGATCGCGTACTGCGCTGGTTCATCGTCACGCCCGACATGCACCGCGTCCACCACTCGAACCTGCCGGGCGAGACGAACAGCAACTTCGGATTCAGCCTGCCCTGGTGGGACCGGCTGCTGGGCACCTACCGGGGACAGCCTTCGCTCGGACACGAGCAGATGACGATCGGGCTGACCCCGCACCGGGATGCCGGGAAGCTGAAGCTTGGTCGCCTGCTGGTGATGCCCTTCGTCGACCGCGCCGGCGGGTACTCCTCCTTCCGGAAGTAGGACCCGGGCAGCCCCGCCGTCCCGCGCAGAGGGCGACTCCCCCGGGCTCGAGGGCGCCTCCCGCCTCCCTGCCGCCGCTCCCCGAATCTCTTCCCCCGGAGCCAAAGAATTCGGCCGGGCGCGGAATAGGAGACCGTCGCCGGGACCCCCGCCCCAACCCGTCTCGAATCCCAGGAGGCGCCGATCACATGCCCAAGTCCAAGACCGTAGCCATGTTCATGTTGCTGCTCGCCGTCGCCACCGTGAAGAAGCGGAGTCCCCAGCCCGGATCAAGGGATCCCCGGAAGGAGGCGCAGCGCGCGTGGAGCGGAACGGGAGGACGCCGCCGCTGAACCGACCCCGGGTGGGTCATCGCCTGCGCCGGATCGTCTCAAAGGGTCGGGGCCGCACCCCCCGCCGTCCGCAGGCGGGCCTCCAGGACATAGTCCCAGCCCAGCCGAACGCCGGCCCGCACCTCGTCCGAACGACCGGCTTCCGCGAGCACCCGGTCGACACTCTGCTCGACGGCCCGGCGCAGGGCGCGGTCCTCCATCCGGGCGGTCGCATGACGCGCGGCCGCGGCGAGCGACTCGAAGAACGGGAGGGAGAACACGTTGGTGTAGCGGACCCGATCCACGACCTCCAGGCAGCGCGCTTCGAGCCGCGCCTGCACCCACGTCTCGGGGTACTCCCGGTAGGTGAGCAGTCCCGCGAGACCGCGCGCGGCGTCGCGCAGGCGAGCCATCTCCAACACCAAGCGCGCCCCGGGGGTCGCTGCGGGCGAGAGCGGGAACGGCTGCCAGCCGACCAGGTAGAGCCTTCCCGTGGGGGCGAGCAGGTCGACGAGCCGTCCCAGCACCTCGTCCTGCCGATACGGCTCCGATCGCTCGACCGCCCCGATCAGGTAGTCCGCGAGGACGACATCGAAGCGCTCCCCCGCGAGGAACGGTTTGGACGCGAGCGACCCGACCAGGAACCGGTCCGCCCGACCCGGGCGAATCCCGAAGGCGTCCGCCAATTCGCGGCACAACCCGGGATCGGCGGTGACCGCGGTGACGGAGGCGGGCTCGAGCGAGCGCAGGAAGGAAAGCGAGTGTCGACCGGTTCCGGCGTCCAGCACCTTCCCGGGGGGGTGCGGGCATCGGGCCTCGACCCAGGCGAAGAGCGCATCCTTCGCCTTCGAGTCATTCCCGCCGGAGGTCATGGCCGAACTCCCGCCGATCGCACGATTCACTCACCGACCGAGGCCGCGAGGGGAGGGGCGCCGGCGAACTCGCGGGTGTTTCGCCCCCCGGGGGGAGGCCGGGAGACCCGACCTCCGACGGGTGGAGACGACCGCGTAGAGCTTAGTCCGGGCCGAACCACCAATCCAGCGGAATGCGCGCCTCCCGCCTCACTCCCCTCGCCGATGCGCAATGAGGTGGGGTGCGATCGTCCGCATGTCGTTCCCGCATCGGCCGGCCCGTTTGCCCCCCGTCGCTCCCCGCGGCCCGTCTTCCCGGACACCTCTGCGCGGGCGGAATCCCTGGCGTGAGTGGAGAAGCCGGGGTTATTCTGGCACCGATCCCCTTGGGAGGCCGTCATGCGTAGACTTTGGATTCCGGCCGTCGCGCTCTGCTTCCTGGGCCCGGGCTGCGGCAAGGAAGAGCCCACGCCGGCCGGAATCGCCCCCCAACCTGTGGTCGCCGAGGCACCGCTCCCCGCGGTGGCCGAACCGGCGGCCAGGGAGTCCCCCCCCGAACCGTATGCCCGGGTGACGATCACGGAGAAACCCGTCGGGCGCATCCTCTACAACAGCCACCGGGGGTCGGTCGTCCATGCCCATGAATTGACCCTCGGGGAAGACGGCCCGACGGGCGAGCCGCAAAGTCGCTGGCTCTATCAAAATCCCCGGTGGTCTCCCGACGGAGCCTGGGTCTTGCTTTCCTACCACGGCGGGACGACGAACCGATTCGAACTGGGAAAAACGCCCGCCGCGGGCGGCGAACTCACCGCGCTCGCCTCCAGCGCCGAGCATGACAGCATTCACGGCGCCTGGAGCCCCGACGGCCGTCGGCTCGCCTACGTGCAGAGAAAAGACAACGCCGGGGAAATCGCCTTGCTCGACCTGGACCATGGAGCCGTTCGCATCCTCGCCGCCCACGACCAGGACGACTTCAACCCCGCCTGGAGCGCCGATGGCAAGACGCTCGCCTTCACCTCGTATCGGGGCGGCGAAAGTGCGATCTACTGCGTCGCGTCCGAGGGCGGCGGGGCGGTACGGCGCCTGTCTCCCGGCGGGGACCGGGCGGATCAGGCCGCCTTCTCCCCGGACGGGCGATACCTCGCCTATGTCGCCACCGATCGCCACGCAGAGACCGGCGCGTGGGTTCGAGATCTCAAGGTGATGAGGCTCGACGGCGGCGCCACGCGCGCGCTGGCGGTTGCCCAGAAGCAGATCCTCGGCCTTTGCTGGTCCCCCGGCAGCCAATGGATCGCCTTCGGGCAGGACGACGGTGCCGGCAAGGACCTGCTGCTGATCGACGTCAACGGCGAAAATCTGCGCCCCCTCACCCACGACCCCCACACCGACAGCAACCCGAGTTGGGGTCCGCCGCCCTGACCAGGGCGCGCGACCTTCCCGGCTTCGGCCGGCGCGGAGACTCCGTCGCGCGCGCGGGATTCCATGGGTGACGCCGCGAGGCGCCGCCGCCCGCGCCGATCCCGGAGCCGTCGAGGCTCGCCCTTGCGCGGCGGGTCCGGCCGGTCGAGGTCGCTCCCTATTTCCGCTCGGCCCGCAGGCATCGCTCGAAAAACTCCACGCTGAGCGCCTCGATCTCCTTCCTCCCCAGCGCTGCGCTCCCTCCCGTCGGCCGGAAGCCGTGACTGGCGTTTTCCACCACCAGCAAGCGGCTCTCGACCCCGGCTTCCTTCAGCAGCCGGTGCAGGGTTTGCGAGTGCTCCACCGGCACCACCGGATCGCGGTCGCCGTGCGCGAGGAACGTGGGCGGGTCATCCGCCGACACGTACAGGACCGGGCTCGCCCGTGCGTATCGCTCGGGCACCTGGCGCAGCGTGCCGCCCAGGTATTGGGGGAGCGGTTGCTCGACGAGGCGCATGTCGGTGGGGCCGAACCACGAGCAGACGGCCTGGACGCGGCTGGACCGGTCTTGCCATCCCCCGGTCCCCTCCATCTGCGCGTTCTCGTCGGCGTAGGCGACCATCAGGGCGATCTGACCGCCCGCGGAACTGCCCCAGACTCCGATGCGCTCCGGATCGACGCCGTACTTCTCCGCGTGGGCGCGCAGCCAGCGCACGGCGCACTTGCAGTCCTCGACCGGCGCGGGGAACGGGGCCTCGCCCGAGAGTCGGTAGTTGACGCTGACGACGATGAAGCCGCGATCGACCAGGGCGGCCGCGCCGAAGACGCTCGACTTGTCCCCTTTCGACCAACCGCCGCCGTGGATGAGAACGACCGCCGGGACCGGCCGCGCGCGGGCTTCCTCCGGCCGATACAGGTCGAGCCGGAGGGGCCGGCCGCCCGCCTCCCCGAAGGCCAGGTCGCGGATCACCTCGACGGAATCGTCCAGCGGCTCGCGCGGGAGGCCCTGGGCCCGGACGACCGCGGCGGCGAGCAGGACCACCCCGCACGCAATCAGAGGGGACAGGATGCGACGCATGATCGTCTCCTGAATTTCGCGGCCGGACGTCGACCGCACAGGATCGGGAGACCTGCGCCGCGGGAGGCCTTTGGGAAAATCTCGCGGCGAACGGCCGGCGGCGCCGAGGGGCGCGACACCGCGCGACGAACCCGCGATTGCTCCGCGGCCGCTCTCCGCGCTATCATGGGCGGCGCGCCCTTCGTGGCTTGCGGGAGGCCTCCACGCGATGATCTGCTCCGGTTGCGGCCGCCGGCCCCTCCGTGTCCCGGACGGCGCCGACCGTCGCTGCCCCGACTGCGGGGAGAGCTTGACGTCCGACGACGATGCCGCGCGGATGACGCGGACCACGCCGGCCGAATCCGCCCCGGCCGCGGCCGGCGCGGAAGCGACCGCGACCGTGGCTCCGCACCTGCCGCCGCCCGCCGCCGCGCCCGCGCCGTCCGGACACGCGGAGGGAACCGCGTTCGGCCGTTACCTGCTGCGGGAACCGCTCGGCTCCGGGGCCATGGGCGTGGTCTGGCGCGCCTGGGACCCCGTGCTCGACCGCCCGGTTGCGCTCAAGCAACTGCGCCAGTCCCGTTCCCCGGCGCCCGACGACCTGGCCCGGTTCCTGCGCGAGGCCCGACTCGCCGCCGGACTGAATCATCCGGGGATCGTGCGCGTCCTCGACGCCGGATCGATCGACGGCTGTCCGTACCTCGCGCTCGAATACGTGGAAGGGGAGACCTGCGAGACGATGTTCGCGCGCTCGCGGGAAGCCAAACGCGGGGGATCCGCGGATGCGCTTCCGCGCCTGCGAGTCGAGGTGGAGCGTCTTGCCGAGATCGCCGAGGCGGTCGCGCACGCGCACGCCGCCGGGGTGCTGCACCGCGACCTCAAGCCGAGCAACGTCCTGCTCGACCGTTCCGGTCGCGCACGGGTGGCGGACTTCGGCTTGGCCCGCCACGCGGATGCGGAGACGGCGTCCGCGGAGGGGCGGATCACGCGCAGCGGCCAGATCGTGGGCACGCCGGCCTACATGAGCCCCGAGCAGGCGGATGGCGATCAGACCTCGCTGGGGCCGGCGACCGACGTCTGGTCGCTGGGGGTGATGCTCTACGAGGTCCTCACCGGGCGTCTGCCGTTCGAGGACGCGCGCGGGTGGGAGACCTTCTACGCCGTCCTGCACGAGGATCCTGCGCCGCCGCGGGAGTGCTACCGCCATGCGCCGGCGGAACTGGAGGCGGTGTGCCGCAAGGCGATGGAGAAGGACCCGGCGCGACGATACGCGGATGCCGCGGAGTTCGCGGCCGAGTTGCGGCGCTGGTTGGCCGGCGAACCGGTCCGGACGGGGACCGGATCGCCGTGGCGGCGCCGGCGACCCGCGCGCGCGGTCGCCGCGATCCTCGCGCTGCTCGTCGCGGTGGCGGGGATCGGCGCCTACGCCTGGCGCCACCGGGTCGCCGGGGACCTGCAACACGGCACGCTGCTGGCGGGAATCGCCCGGGCCGTGGACGACTTCGAACAGTTGATCCGTCGCACCGACCTGCCCGCGGAAGCGCGCGTGGAGCTGGCGGCCCAGCCCCTGGGTCTGCTGGGGAAACTGCTGGAGACCACCCCGGATTCGGGTCCCGCCCATGCGTGGCGGGGACGGGTGTTCGCCTTGCTCGGGCGATCCGCAGAGGCGCGCGCCGACCTGGATCGGGGTTGCGCGCTCGCGCCGGACGAACCCGTGGTCTGGCTCCTGCGCGGCGAGCACCGCATCGAGGAGTACGTGCGCGGTCGCCCCCTTCCGTCCTGGAACATCGGGCCGCGCGGATCCCAGACCGAGTCCTCCCCGCCCGACCCGCCTCCGCTCGCGCGGCTGCGGGCCGGGGGGCTGGAAGACCTCGAAACCGCCCGGCACACCGCCCTGGCGCGGAACGAACCCGAGAGCGACCGCATCCTCACCGGCCGGGCCGCCGCGGCGTTGTACTCCGGACGACCCGGGGGGTACGAGGAGGCCGCCGACCTGCTGAAAGACGCCGCCCATCCGCGCGCCTGGCGCTGGCGCGGGATCGCCCTGCACTACCTGCGCAAGCAGGACGAGGCCCAGGCGTGCCTCGACCGCGCGCTGGCGGAATGGCCCGGAGACGTCGACGCCCGGCTCTACCGGGCCAACGTCATGGTGCAACGCGCGATCCTGATGGGGTACCGCAAGCAGGATCCGCGCCCCCTGTATGCCGAGGCCATCGACGAGTACTCCGAAGCCCTGCGTCGGGATCCCGACCGATTCACCATCGTCCCGACTCGCGCGGTCGCCTTCACGCTCCTGGCCTTCGAGGAGGATGGCCGGGGCGGTGATCCGTGCGGAATCCTCGCGCGTTCCCTGCGGGAAATGGACGCCGTCATCGCGGCACAGCCTGGCTACGCGAGCCGCCTGAAGACAACCCGCGCCTCTCTGCTGGAAAACCTGGGACGGTTCCAGCGCACGCGCGGAATCGACGGTCGACCGGCCTTCCGCCGGGCGATCGCCGACCTGGAGGACGCACTTCGCTCCCATCCCACCGACGCCATGGCCCGCGGCAATCTCGGTCTGGCCCGCCTGAGCCTGGCCAAGGCGGACATGGAAGGCGGGGGGGATCCCGACTTCGTCCTCGAACAGGCCATCCGCGACCTGACCGAGGCCGTTCGGCTCGATCCCAGGGACTCCCCGTCCCTGCGCAACCGCGCGGTGGCGCGCTCGTACCAGGCGGAACGCGCTCCTTCCCGCGGAGCGGATCCGGGCCCGTTCTGGCGCCAGGCCAGGGAGGACTGCCGCGAGTTCCAGCACCTGGAGCCGCGTCATCCGTGGGGCTGGTACATGGCAGGGGTGCTGCGCGTGCGCGAAGCCAACGCCATCGGGAAGGCGGCGGAGGACTGGCGGCCCCTGATGGAGACGGCCGTCGGCGAACTCGGGGAGGCGGCTGCGCGCGGCCAACGGGACGCCCGCGGCTTGATCGGCCGGGTGCTGGAGGCCCTGCACCGCCCGGAAGAGGCGGCGCAGGCCTATGAACTCGCCGCGGCCAACGAACCGGAGCAGGCGGAAGCGTACCGGCGAAGAGCCGCGCTCTTGCGCCGGCCTTCCGTCCTCGCGGAGGAAGATGCGCAAGCCGCCCTCACCCGGGGCGAGGTGGAAACCGCCCTGCGCCTGTTCCTGGCCGAAGCCGCGGCGCTCGGCCCCGCTCCGACGGACGCGGCCGCCGCGGAGACCCATCGCCGCCGGGCCTCCTATCTGCACTACAATCTCGCCTGCTGCGAGGCCCGGCTCGCGGCCCGCGCCGGAACGGCCGACCCCGCGCCGCATCGCGACCGCGCGTTCGCCCATCTCGACGATGCCGTCCGCGCGGGGTGGCGGGATCGGGCGCACACGGAGTCGGACCCGGACCTGGACGCGCTCCATGCGGACCCGCGCTGGCCGACCCTGCTGGACTCCCTGCGCGCCCGCGTCGAGCCGCCGACGCCGCGCTGATCCAGGCGCACCGCGCGCCGGATCCTACTCGTCCCACTCCGCCTGCACCCGCCTCGCTTCCCGGACTCCCGAGAGGAACGCGCCGTGCACGGTGGCAAAGTGGTCCCGGATCGTCGCCTCGCCCGCGAATCGGAGCGACCCCACCGGTTCCGCCATCACATCGTATTCGGCGGCCGTCACGCCCTTCGGAACATACGAATAGCAGCCGCGCGAGAAGGCATCCCCCCACCAGCGGCTGAAGCGCACCCCGTCCGGCTCCGGGATCCCCGGCCCGAAGATCCGCCGCAGCACGCCCATCATGGCCTCCGCCACTTCGTCGTCCTCGAGTCGCTCCAACCGGCGGGCGAATTCCGCCGCGACGAAACCTACGAGGATCGGCTTGCCGGTCAGGCGGTGCAGGTTGAGGAATTCGGGGAACTCCCCGTGCGTTTCGGAGGCGTAGCCGAACTTCGTCTCGGCGGGCCAGAAGACGCGCGGGAAACGCAGGACCACCTTGTCGAGGGCGCCCATCTCCAGTCGCTCGATCGCGCGCCGCTTGCGCTTCGGCAAGGGGGGATCGAACTCGACTTCCCCCCCCTTCAGCACACCCAGCGGAAGCGTGACGATCGCACCGTCGGCCTCGAAGTCGCCCTGGCCGGTCCGGATCCGCACGCCGTCGTCTCCGTGTTCGATCCGGCGGACCATCTGCCCGAAGCGGACGTCCAGTCCGCGGGCGAGATGCTCCACCAGGGCGGCATAGCCGCCGGGCAACAGGAGATCGTCCCCATCAAAGCCGACGTCATTGGCTCCATGCCACAGGGAGAGCCGCGCGGCGTCCGCGCCCGACTCGGTTTCGATCCCCGCAAGGAAAGCCTGGAGGACCCGGCCGATCCGGCCCGCAGGCCAGTCTCCCCCCAGTGCGGCTTGCACGGCCTCCCGGACCGACAGGTCGCCCCCCGACTCCTCCGCAATGCGCTCGACGTTTTCGAGCAGGGTCTCCAGCCCCTTTTCGAGTTCCTCCCCTTCCGCATCCGCCAGCTCCGTCCCGTCCGCGTCGTAGTAGCGCCAGTCGTCTTCGTCCACGACCGTCCGCGCGCCGCAATCGCGCGCCAGCGACGTGATCGGATTGCCCTTGGAAGTCTCGATCCAGGAGGCGCCCAGGTCCACCGCGCACCCGAGCGAAGGATCGGTCCAGATCCGCCCGCCGAGGCGCATGCGCGCCTCCAGGACGGTGACCGCGAAGCCGCCCGCTTGCAGCTCGCGCGCGGCCGCCAGTCCGGCCATGCCCGCGCCGAGGACCAGCGCCCGCCCCCGCGGCTCGCGGCCGGAGGCCTGGGCCTCGCGTCGCATCCACGAGGGCAGCAGGATCGCGGTCATCGCGGCCAGTTGCAGGAATCCCCGCCGGCTCACCCCGGTCCGGCGCGGCCGATCCGGAGAATATCCTTGGCCGCCGCGCATCCGGCGCTTCCGTTTGCCCCGCGAGTCGAAATACATCCCGGCCTCCCATCCCGCGATCGCGCGCGGACTCGTTCCGCCCGGCGCCTCCGCCCCCCCGACGTCCGCACCCGATCGAAGGCGCGGCGCCGTTGAGACCCGGCGTCCGGGAAACCCTTACCAGGAATCCGCCTCCGCTGCCGCCGCCGTCGACCTCGCCCCGGCCGGCGCCGGCCACCCCCATGCGCTGGGCGCACACCGACGTTCGCGCGGTCACCTGCAGCAGGCGTCCGTCCGCGGCGACGCGGACCACCTCCTCCGCGGGGCCGCGCCCGGGGATCGCGGGCGACGGGGAGGAACGGGACCGGGGGCGCCGCGGCGCGGGTCGCCGCAGAGATCAGGACTTCCCCGACGCCTTCGTCCCTTCGCCCTCGGACGGGGGCTTCCGTTTGAGCAATTCCGGCGGCACGATCATCTCGGGCATCGTCGAAATGGCGTCCTGGCCGGCCGGGGGGGCGGAATCCTGGCCGGGAGGCGGCGCGGGTGCGAACGAGGCCGGCGTCTTGCCCTTGAGCAACTCCGGCGGCACGATCATCTCGGGCATCGTCGATATGGCGTCCTGGCCGGCCGGGGGGGCCGGGTCCCTGGTTGGAACCGACGGCGGCGCGAACGTGGCCGGGGTGCCGCGCCCGGAACGAACCCAGGCCGCCGCGGGCTCGTCCAGCGTGGGAATCTCGTCCTGCGCACTCCGCGGCTTGCCGGACGGCGGCGGGGGCGGAGGCAAGACCGGAGCCGGTCGGGCCGCGGGCGACGGGGCCACCGGTGGGGCGGGGCGGGCCGCCGACGGAGGCGCCGGACGCGCGGCGGCGGCGGCCTTCTCCTTCGCCTTCTCCTGTTCCATTTCCTGCAGGACCGCACGCATCTGCTGCCGGTCGATCGCACCCATCTGGATCAACAGGTCGCCCAACATCTTGACCGGATCGCCCGCTCGGTGTTGCGCGGCCTGGCGGTCCATGGCGGCGCGGACGTGGCGGTCGGTTGCGTACGCCTTGCCCACGGCGATGCGTCCGAATCGTGTCGCGTCGTCGCGCACTCCCTCGTACTCCAACGCGGCGAGCGCGAGCGCGTCCGCCTTGCGAAGCAGTCCGCGCGCCATCAGGAGCTCGCGCAGGCGTACCTCGACGCCTTGGCGCGACAGCTTCTTCCAGTGTTCGATGACGCCGTCGAGCTGGACCTGCGTGATGTAGTTCTTCTGCACCGCCAAGTGGGCGAACGGCAGATCGGGGATCTCCATCCTCTCCTCCGAGACTGGGTTCTGCCGTGATAGCCGATCCGTGCCGCAGAGTCAACGCCGACCGGATCGGGGCGTTCCGGGGGCCGGTGGGCCTGGGGCCGCAGGGTGCGCGGCGGCGCTCGGACATGGACGCCGCGGCCGTCGCCGCGTATGCTGGTGCGGCTTGCGCGGAGAACTCCCGATGACCGTCCTCTACGTCGATGCCGATGCCTGTCCCGTGAAGGACGAGATCTTCCGGGTCGCGCGCCGGCATGGCCTCAAGGCGCGGGTGGTGGCCAACGCCCTCCTCCGCGTCCCCGAGGACTGCGCCGAGTGCGTGGTGGTGAGCGGCGACTTCGACGCCGCCGACGACTGGATCGCCGAGCGCGCGGGCCGGGGGGACGTCCTCGTCACCGCCGACCTGCCGCTGGCGGATCGTTGTCTGAAAAACGGCGCGCGCGTACTCACCGCCAAGGGGAAAGAGTTCACCCTCGACTCCATCGCCGGCGCGCTCGCCTCGCGGCAATTGATGGAGCAGCTGCGCCAGATGGGCCAACCGACCGGCGGCCCCGCTCCGTTCGGCCCCAAGGACCGCTCGCGATTCCTCGAGGCCCTGGAGCGCGTGCTCCAGGCCGCCAAGCGGGAGGCGGGGGCGCCGCCCTGAGCCACGGCGGCGCCCCGCGTCCGCCTCCGCGCGCCACCCGGCCGGATCATCCCTCCCGACCCGGTCGAGACGGGCCATGCCCGGCCGGGGAGCCGGTGGCCGGCGCAACGTCCCGGGACCCGGTCGGCCCGGACGGCGCGGGGCGCGGTTCCCGCAGCGCCGCCGGGGCCTGGAATACGCAGTCCGACCACCGCACCCCGGTCTCGGGGTGTCGCAACGTCCGCTTGAGCACGAAATCGAAGAGCAGCGGGTTGTAATCGTAGATCTCGTTCAGCGCTTCCCGTTCGGTCCAGGTGATGTACCCGAGCCAGGCCAGGCGACGCGTGCGCACCAGGGTGTTGACCGCCGGGATCGGATAGTCGCTGCCGTTCACCAGCCGCGGATGCAGATCGGGCCGCTCGAGCAACCGCCGGAGCGGGTCGCGGCCGCCGGGAAGGCCGATGCGGTTGAAGACGGTCAGGGCGGAGATCTCGCCGTACAGCCGACCTTGGTAGCGCGCGTCGTCGAGCAGTCGGACAAAGAGGTCGAACGCCGGGACACGGGTCCCCGGGCGCGCGGGATCGGCGGCCGTCCCGTATCCCGCGCAATGGGCGGCGATCACCGTGACCCCAAAGTCCAGCGGCAGGCGCAGCTTCATCGGGTTCCCCAACTCCTGGTCCGCGCGCGCGGCCGACAGCGCCTGTTCGTCGCCGGTGTGCGTGAGCAATACCATGCCTTCGGCGGCCATCGCCCGGTAGAAGGCCTCCACGCGCGTCCGGAGTCCCGCGTCGGTCGGGCACGGATCGATGTTCTGGGAGTTCGGCAACCACTTCACGAACCGCGCGGGCGGACTCGACCGGGCCCAGCGACGCAGTTCCTCGACCGCGTCCGCCCGGTACGGGTGAACCGAGATCACCGGCACGAACAGGTCCGGATGTCGGCGCGCGAGGTCCATGACGCTTTCGTTCGCGACATGGAAGTCGGTCCGCTCCGCGTCGACCGACCCGTCTTCGTGACGGGCCTGGTCGAACGCGAGCAGATGGAGGCGTCCAGCGGCCGGGAGATGGCGGGCCAACCGAATCAGGCGATCCGGATATTGGAGGTCGGCACGGTCGAGGTCCTCGACGCCGGCCGCGCTCATCAGCACCTGGAACTTGATCCGGCGATACGGATTCAGCCAGGAGAGGGCATCCGACCGAACGTAGTTGGGCGACCCCGGAGCGGCCCCGAAGGCATGGACGTGGAAGTCGCGCAGCCGGGCGGGATCGAGTCCGTCGTAGGCGCGGCGCACGAGGTCTTTCGCCCGCGCGCTCAGGCCGGCCTCCATTTCCTCCGGTTGGCGGTCCCACGCCCCGCCCAGGCGATGGACGAACGCCGAGCAGCCGGTAACGCAAACGCAGAGCGCCAGCGCCGCGCAGGCCAGGCGGGTCATTGCCGATCTCCGGCGCTCGCGCGCCGCCGTCGCGGGTCGAACCCTCATCGCGGCACCGGCGTCTTCGCCAGCGCCTCCTCGACGAGGCTCGCCCCGGTGACGCCCGCATATTTCGCCTTCGTGTCCGGCACGAGCCGGTGCGCCAACACCGGACCCGCGAGGGCGCGCACGTCCTCGGGCAAGACATGATCCCGCCCCTCCACCCGCGCGCGCGCCTGCGCGGTGCGATAGAGCGCCAGCGACCCGCGCGGGGAGATCCCCAGCCGCAGCCGGGCGTCCCCGCGCAACGCCTCGACCAGGCGTACCACGTACTCCGCCACCGCGCGGTCCACCCGCACCGACTTGACCTCGTCCATGCGGGCGAGCACCTCCTCGCACGGAATCACCGGCTGGAGGTCGTCCAGGGGGTGCCGGTCGTTCTGGCCGTAGAGGATCTCGAGCTCGCTGGCGAAATCCGGATACCCCAGCGACACGCAGGCCGTGAAACGGTCGAGTTGCGCCTCCGGAAGCGGGTAGGTGCCCTGGAAGTCCCCCGGATTCTGCGTCGCAATGACGAAGAACGGCCGCGGCATTTCCCGCCGTTGCCCGTCCACGGTGACCTGCCGTTCGCTCATCACCTCGAGCAGCGCCGACTGCGTGCGCGGCGACGTCCGGTTGATCTCGTCGGCGAGCAGAACATTGGTGAAGACCGGCCCCTCGCGGAACACGAACGATCCGTCCTTGGGATTGTAGAAGGCGCTGCCGGTGATGTCGGCCGGGAGCAGGTCCGGCGTGAACTGGATGCGCCGAAAGGCGCCGTCGATGGAGCGGGCCAACGCTTTGGCGAGCGTGGTCTTCCCGGTCCCGGGGACGTCCTCGAGCAGGGTGTGGCCGCCGGCCAGGAGCGACGTGAGCACGAGCCGGAGGCTTCCGGGCTTGCCGCGGATGACGGACGAAAGGTTGGACTCGAGCCGGGAGAAGGCGCGGGCAAATTCGACGCTCATCGGGTCGCTCCAGGGGGATCGGCGTTCCGGGACTTCTCAAAGAGTGTGAAGCGCGGCCGCGGTCACGGGCGAGCGCCCGCTACGCGGACCGGCCCCACGCCGCGGGTGCGCAGATCCTCGCACACGATCGACGTCCCGGCAAGCCCATCGCGACCGAATCCTCCGTCGCATCGCGCGGTCATCGCCCAGCGCGACGGGATCGATGCGGGTCTCGTCTGCGTCCTGTCATGCGTCGAACCCTGCATCCGGTACGACGTCTTCCGCAATCGCGCCGCCCAACGTCTCGAACCCCTCTTCCGGCGGCGCAAGCGCCTGCACCTCTACCCCCACTTCGTGGATCCCGTGTCCGGCTTCATGAACGCGCGCATCCAGACCTGGTTTCCCTTCCCAGTCCAGGTGTTCCTCCACGGGCGCGAATGGGCGGGCGACCCGGCGTTCTAGAGTCTTGCGGCCCTCGGGGCCATGTACCCGCGCCTGCTCGACCATGCCATCCCCGAATTCGGCAGCAGCGACGTCACGCGCTTCCTCGGTCGCAAAATCCCCGGCGCGTTCCGCGGCGAGATCGCGAGCGACTTCAAGGACCGTCCCGAGCATCTGCGCGTCAAGCTTCGCGTCGGCGCGAACTCCCTTGGGAGCGACGACAAGGCCGTCAGCCTCGTGCGGATCGAGAGCACGATCCATGACACACGCGGATTCCCGTGCTACCGGCGCATGGAAGGGGATCCCACCGGCCCGCGGCGTCGATCACCACGACGAGGTCGCCGGTGCTGTCGTACCTCTTCTGCGCGACGAGGCCGAGCCCGCCCGGGTCCTCGGTCACCTGCGGGTTCCGGTTCCGCACGTCCCAGGCGCAACCCGTGGTCCGGGTCTCCGCCGATTGGGGGAACTGGTTGTACTCGGTCTCCGCCCGCGGGAGCACGTTCCCATTCGCGTCGAGCGTGAGGACCCCCTGGTTCCCCACCGAGCCGCCGAGCCGGCGGAGTTTACGTCCAGCGGCATCCCTCGCCGGCGAAGAAGATCGCGTCGCTTTCGCCCGCGTCGCCGGTGAAGTCGATGCCGAGGTTGAGCGAGTGGTCCCAGCCGAACCCGAGCGGCCCGTCGACCGAGGCCCCGCTGCGGTAGGTGGCGACGAACGCGAAGGGGAAGCCGA
>CAZWCX010000048.1:0-47898 GCA_964632945.1 uncultured Planctomycetia bacterium
GGTTTCACGACCGGGCCCGAGCAATCCCGGTCGACCTCGTACTGCACCGACGTGGCGAAGATGCTGCAGATCCCAATCTTCCATGTGAACGGGGAAGACCCCGAGGCCGTGGCGCAGGTCGTCCGCCTGTCGATGGACTTCCGGATGGAGTTCCAGCGGGACGTCGTGATCGACATGTACGGCTACCGCCGGCGGGGGCACAATGAGGGGGACGAGCCCTCGTTCACGCAGCCGCTGATGTACCGGGAGATCGAGCGGCGGCCGGACGTGCGCGAGGGATATCTCGGGCACCTGTTGAAGTTGGGCGGCCTCTCCCGCGCGGAGGCGGACGAGATCGCCGTGCGCCGCCGCGAGCACCTGGAGACGGAGCTGTCGGTGGCGCGCAGCGCGGATTACCGGCGTCCGGCCGACATGCTGGGGGGCGTGTGGACGAACTACGTCGGCGGCAAGGAGGTCGACGCCACCGACGCCGACACGCGCGTCGACCGGGCCCGGTTGATGGAGCTGCTGGACGTCCAGACCCGGCTGCCGGAGGATTTCCATCCGCATCCCAAGATCGAGCGTCTGTTGGAGCAGCGTCGGGCGATGGCCTCGGGCGCGAAGCCGCTCGACTGGGGCGGCGCCGAGGCGCTCGCGTTCGCCAGCCTGGCGACCGAGTGGATCCGGGTGCGCATGACCGGCCAGGACGCCGAGCGGGGCACCTTCAGCCATCGCCACGCGGTCCTGCACGATGTGGTCGACGGCCACACCTACACCCCGCTGCAGCACCTGGCGGAGAGTCAGGCGCCGGTGGAGATCATCAACAGTCCGTTGAGCGAGGCGGGCGTGCTCGGCTTCGAGTACGGGTACAGCCTGGACTGTCCGGAAGGGCTGGTGATCTGGGAGGCGCAGTTCGGCGACTTCTGGAATTGCGCGCAGGTGATCGTGGACCAGTTCCTGGTCAGCGCCGAGGACAAGTGGCGGCGGCTGTCGGGCCTGGTGATGCTCCTGCCGCACGGGTTCGAGGGGGCCGGGCCGGAGCACTCGAGCGCGCGCCTGGAGCGATTCCTGCTGCTGGCGGCCGAGGACAACATCGTGGTGGCGAATGCAACCACGCCGGCGCAGATCTTTCACCTGTTGCGCCGCCAGGTGCTGGGACCGCGCCGCAAGCCGCTGGTGGTGATGTCGCCCAAGAGTCTGCTGCGGCACCCGCGCGCGACCTCCACCCTCGACGAACTCGCCCATGGCCGCTTCCACCGGATTCTGGGCGACACCCGGCCGGCGCGGGGGCCGCAGGCGGCGCGGATTCTCCTGTGCAGCGGCAAGATCTACTACGAGCTCGAGGAGCGGCGCGAGAAGACCGGGCGGAGCGACGTCGCGATCCTCCGGCTCGAGCAACTGTATCCGCTCGGAGAGAACGTGCTCCGGGAAGCGCTGACGGTCCATCCGGCCGGGGTCCCGGTGCGCTGGGTGCAGGAAGAACCGGAGAACATGGGCGCGTGGCGGTATCTGCGCGCCCACTGGGGCTCGTCGGTCCTCGGGCGACATCCGTTCGACGGGGTCACCCGGCCCGCCTCGGCCAGCCCGGCGACCGGGTCCACGGCCAGTCACCGGATCGAACAGCAACTCCTGCTCGATCAGGCCTTCGCATAGAGCATCGGAACAGGGAGGGACGCACGCCATGCGCGTCGAGCTGAAGGTGCCCAAGGTGGGCGAATCGATCACCGAAGTGCAGGTCGGTGACTGGCTCAAGGCCGAGGGGGAGCCGGTGCAACGCGACGAAGCGGTGGTGATGATCGAGACCGACAAGGCGACGGTGGAGGTGTCGGCGCCGTCGGCCGGTCGGGTTTCGAAGGTGCTGAAGAAGAAGGGCCAGACCGCGACGGTGGGCGAGGTGATCGGCTGGCTCGAGGAAGTCGGTGCCGGGGACGGGTCCGGCGCAGCGGGCACGAAGGCCCCGGCGGCCGGAAAGCCGGCGGAGGGCGCGTCCCCTCCGGCCCCGGCGCCGTCGGCGTCGTCCGCGCCGCCTGCGGCAGCCCCGGCGCGGCCGGGCGATTCCGCCCGCGTCATGCCCGCCGCGCGCCGCGCGCTGGCGGAACACGGCGTCCGCGCCGAGGACGTGGAGCCCTCGGGGCCGCGCGGCCACATCCTCAAACAGGACGTTCTGCGCACCGTGGCCCGCAAGGAAGGCCAGGGTGGCGCCGGTGCGGTGAGTCCCCTCGCCGGCGCGCCCGAACCCGCCGACGCTCTCCCGGCCCCGCCCGTCGCGCCGGGCGCGCGGGACGAGGAAGTCGTCCCCATGACCCTCCTCCGTCGCCGCGTCGCCGCGCGTCTCAAGGAAGCCCAGAACGCGGCCGCCCTGCTGACCACGTTCAACGAGATCGACCTGTCGGCCGTCATCGCCCTCCGCAAGCAGCACCAGGAGGCATTCCAGAAGCGCCACGGCGTGAAACTGGGCTTCATGTCGTTCTTCGTCAAGGCCGCGATCGAGTCGCTGCAACAAACCCCCGAGCTCAATGCGGAAATCCGCGATGACGCGATCGTCTACCGGAACTACTACGACATCGGAATCGCCGTCGGCGGCGGTCGCGGGCTGGTGGTCCCGATCCTCCGCAATGCCGAGCGCATGAGCTTCGCCCAGGTGGAGCTCGCGATCGCCGACTTCGGCGCGCGCGCGCAGAAGAACGCACTCAAGCTCGAGGAGCTGCAGGGAGGGACCTTCACCCTCTCCAACGGCGGCGTCTACGGATCGCTCCTCTCGACGCCGATCGTCAATCCCCCGCAGAGCGGCATCCTCGGGCTGCACGCAATTCAGGAGCGCCCGGTCGCCCGCGAGGGACAGGTGGTGATTCGCCCCATGATGTACGTCGCGCTCACGTACGACCATCGCATCGTGGACGGACGCGAGGCCGTCACCTTCCTCAAACGGATCAAGGAGACCGTCGAGGAACCCGCCCGGCTCCTCCTGGAAGTGTAGCGCGCCCGTCGGCGCACCCCGGGACTTCGGGATCGCGCGGACGTCCCCCCACCCGCGGAATGACCCCATGCCCCTCCCCCGACTCCTGCGCCACCGCCTCCTGCTGGTCAGCGGAAAGGGCGGCGTGGGCAAGACCACCGTCGCGGTCGCCCTGGCCCGACTCGCCGCGCAGGCCGGCAAGCGCACGCTGTTGTGCGGAGTCGACACCCAGGGCGAGTTGGGACGCCTGCTGGGACGCCCCGACCTCGGCGCGGAGCCGGAATCGGTGGAGGGCGGCTTTCGCGCCTGCGACCTCGACGGCCATGCCGCGATGCGCGAGTTCCTCCGCCTCCGGCTCAAGATCCACGCGATCGCCGACCGCATCGCCGACAACAAGGCGTTCGCGGGCTTTTTCACGGCCGCGCCGGGCCTGCGCGAGTACGTCCTCCTCGGCAAGGCCTGGCACGAGGCACGCGAACGCCTGGGGTGGCTCGGGGACCGATCGCACAACGACCTGGTCATCCTCGACGCCCCGGCCACCGGCCACGCGGTCGCCTTCCTGCGCGCCGCCCACCAGGTCACCGACATCATGGTCGGCCCGCTGGAGTCGTCCGCGCGGCAGATCCGGGAATTCCTGGTCGATGCCGCGCGCACCGCTCTCGTCCTGGTCGCAACGCCCGAGGAACTGGCGGTCAACGAGGCGGTCGAACTCGCCCGTCATGCCCGCCGCGACCTGTCGATGCACGTGGGCCTCGTCGTGCTGAATTCGGTCTTCCCCGTCCTGTTCGACGGCGAAACCCTGCGCGCCGTCCGTGGGGTGGCGCGCGGAGACGCGATCGCAAGACGCGACCGCGCCGTGGCGGAAGCGGCGCACTTTCGCGCCGCGCGCGAGTCGGAGCAGGCGCGCCTGCTCCGCCGCGCCAAGCGGGCGCTGCCGCGCCCGCAGCTTCAGATCGGACGCGTCCTCGACCCGCACAACGAGGAGGCGATCCTGGCCGCGGCCGCCCGCGCCCTCGCGGAAGGGGCGGATTCATGATCGGCCGTCTCCAGGACGCGCGCGTCGTCCTCGTCTGCGGCAAAGGGGGCGTCGGCAAGACCACCCTCTCGGCCGCCCTCGCGCTCGCCCTCGCCCGGGCCGGACGGCGCACCCTCGTCTGCACCATCGATCCGGCCCGCCGGCTCGCCAACGCCCTCGGCGTCACCCACCTGGCGGACAAGCCGCGCCGCATCCCCGCCGAAAGCCTGCGGCGGGCGAATCTGCCGCCGGGGATCGACCTCCACGCCTCCATGCTCGACACCAAGCGCGTCTTCGACGAGGTCGTGGGTAAGTACTCCGCCGACGCCGACGCCGCCCGGCGCATCCTCGAAAACCCCTTCTACCAGCTCGTCTCCAACTACCTCGCCGGCTCCCAGGAATACATGGCGGTCGAACGGCTCTACCAGCTCCACGAAGAGCGCGCGTACGACTGCATCGTCCTCGACACGCCCCCCAGCCGCCACGCGCTGGACTTCCTCGAGGCCCCCAAGCGGATCTCGGACTTCCTGGAAAGCGGATTCCTCGGCTGGATCCTCCGGCCGACCGCCCGCACCGGCCTCCACTTCCTGGCCGGCGCGGGGGCGAAACTGGTCGGCGCCGTCATGGAATTGCTCGGGTCCAGCCTGGTCGAGCGGGTGTCCGATTTCTTCCGCGCCTTCGAACACATGGCGCCCGGATTCGAGGAGCGCGCCTCCAAGGTGAGGACCCTCTTGCGCTCCGACGTCTCCCGATTCGTCGCGGTCACCACGCCGACGCCGCGCGCCCTGGGCGAGACGCGCGTCCTGCTCACGCGGCTCCACGAAACCGGATTCCCGGTCACCGGCGTGGTCTTCAATCGCGTGGCGACCGACTGGAAGGCGCGCGGCAACCGCGGCGGGCCGGGCGGCGCACCGCTCGACCTCCCGGACGATCTGCGCGCAATCCTGCGCCGCAACCTCCGCCAACTGCAGGAACTCGCCGTCCGGGATCGCGCGGGAATCGCTCGCCTGCTGCAGTCGCTCCCCTGCCCCGTCGCGGTCGCCACCGTCCCGGACCATGCCCTCGAGGTCAAGACCCTCGCCGCGCTCGCCCGCGTCGGGGCACACCTCGGGGAACCGGCGAAAACCGGCCCCCGGAAGCGGAAACGGTCCTGATTCCGGTCCCCCACTCATTCTCCGTCGCGCTTGCCCGCCGTGCCGTCCCCGCAGACTCGCCCACCCGCCACCCCGAGTTTTCGCCGCTCCGCCTGCCGCCCTCCCGAACCTGCGCGTCCCCCTCACCCGCCCCGCGGCACCGCCCCGTGAAGAATCGACCGCACCAGATTGCGCTTCGAGAGATCCCCCCGGCTGAACCACACCATCCACCGATTCTCCGCCCCCAGGACGCGCCGCGCGATCTCGTCGATCGACCGTCCGGAGGCCGCAAGATCCCGCACCCGCCCTTCGACCTCGGTAAGATACGCGAGTTTCCGACGCAACGCCTCCCGCCCCCCCTGCAACACGGGACGATGCGCGCAAAACAGCGAATCGAAGTCCAGCTCGACCAACCGCCGCAGCGTCGCCAACGTCCCGGCGAAGTCTTCGTCGCCGCGAAACAGCTTGACCCGGTCGGCCAGGAAGGCGTCCCCCGAGAACAGCCAGCCCCGGGAGCGCTCGTAGAACACAACCTGGTCGTCGCAGTGCCCGGGCGCCGGCAGCACCTCGAACCGATGGCGCGGCGTCTCCACCACCCCGCCGAGCGGCTTTACCTCCACCCGCGGCGCCACGCCCCAGGCCCGCCGCTGGTACCAGCGCGTTTCGAACCCGCTCGCCAGCAGGTCCGCCGCCGCGGTGGAGGCGAAGACTTCCACCCCGGCATCCCGCAGCGCCCGCGCGTTGCCGCTGTGGTCCTCATGGTGGTGCGTGACCGCGGCCTGCTTCACCCCCCGCTCGCGCGCGAAGGCCAGCACCGCGCGGTACAAGGGCGACAGCCCGGTGTCGACCAGCAGGCCGTCCACGGCATAGCACCGGACCGTCATGATCGGCGGGCCGAGGCCGAGCAGCCGGCGGCCAAGCTGCAGCGCTTCGATCGGGCCGTACTTTTCCAGCCGTTCCACGATCCTGCCTCCCCGCGGGGGCCCCTCGCCCCCCACCCCATGCTACGCCCCCTCCCCCGCCCCGGTCACGCAAACGCCACCCAACCGGGGGGCCGGAATCTCCCCGCCGACCTCTCCCCCGGCCTTCGATGCGCCGCTTGACCCGTCCCGCCGTTCGCCACGCAACGCATAATCAAGCTGTAAATTCGCACTTACAGTGTGGCCCAAATTCGTTTCGAATCGTGCGTTGCTCCCGCCCCAGGCCTCCTGGGCCCGGAGCGGATTCGTAGGCCCTTCCAGATTCATTCTCCTTCGCGGCAAGGGGATACAAGACAATAACGAATAGTCAATTCCTCGGCCCGTCGCTTGCTTACTCTCCGTGCGAGGTTCGCACCCCCGACGCACTCGGGGACCTGCGGAGGTCGGAAGAACGGAGGGAGGAGAACCCGATGAAGAGGCAAGCCCTGACGAAAGTGCTGGCCGCTGCCCTGGTGGTTGGTCTGGCGTTGACCACGGCCATGCCCGGCGAAGCGCAGTTCACCCAGGGGAACTCGGGCAAGATCACGAGCAACTACTACTCGCCGCGTCCATACGGCCACCACCACGCGCTCGACATCGCCGCCGCCCATGGCGTGCCGATCTGGGCCGCGTACGGGGGCACGGTGACGTTCAAGGGCGTGAGCGGCGGGTACGGCAACCTCATCATCCTCTCGCATGCCGCCGGGTACTCCACCTACTACGCCCACCTGAGCACCTTCAAGGTCTCCAGCGGGCAGCACGTCGGCCAGAAGCAGGAAATCGCGCTCGAAGGGACGACCGGGAATTCCACGGGTCCGCACCTTCACTTCGAGATCCGGCGCTACGGCACGAAGTTGTACGTCCCCGGGTCGGTGGGCGGGTATGTGACGCGGGGCGCGGCCATTCCGCACAGCTACACCGGATTGTCGAGCGGAGGCGGGGGCGGCGGATCGACCGGGACGGGCGTCTTCGCGGTCAAGGTCACCGCGGGCAGCCTCAACGTTCGCACGGGGCCGTCCACGTCCTACAGCGTGAAAGGCTCGATCGGCAGCGGCCAGGTCTACTTCTCGCACGCCCAGGGCGGCGGCTGGCACAAGATCTGGTATGATGGCGGCTCCGGCTGGAGCTCGGGGAGTTACCTGACCAAGGTCTCGGCGGCCGGCGTCAAGGTGACGGCCTCGGTCCTCAACGTGCGCACCGGTCCCGGGACCGGCCATTCGAAGGTCGGCGAGATTCATGACGGCCAGAAGTACGGACGGATCACAACCAGCAGCGGCTGGCACAAGATCTGGTTCAAGGGCGGCGCGTACTGGGTCTACGGCGGGTACACCTCGGAGTTCTAGGGTGAACGGGAACGCGCGCCTCGGGGCCGTCCTGGTCGGAGCGGCGGTCCTGGCGATCGGGGGGGGATTCGTCCTGGGTCGGTGGTCGCCCGCCACGGGGGAGGGGCGGGAGGGACCGGGAGGAGGGGGACCGGGCGCGAGTCCCGGATCCCGCACGGCGGCCGGGACGCAGGTCCCGGCCGACCGCACATCCGGCGGACCCGTCACCGGGGTTGCGGTCGCACCCGATCCACGCGGCGGATCGGGGACCGCGCCGGCGGATTCGACGGCCCCCCGCCCCCGCGAGGGCGGGCGCGCCTCCCTCGCCGACCTGGTCGCGGACCTCCACGCCGCCCTCCAGGCCGACGATTCCGAAGCGATCTCGGTCCTGCTGGACCGGCTGGCGGCCTGGATCGGGCAGGATCCCGCGCGCGCCTTGCAGGTGGTCGCGCGTTTGGCCGAGGAGGTCGATCCGCAGGCCGCCGCCTTCCTCGTCGAGGCGCTCCGCCTCAGTCCCGTGGCGGCCCAGGATCCGTCCGTCGCCGAGGCGCTCCTCGGGGTCGCGCGATCCGGCGCGGCCGTCGGCGCCCGCGTCGCCGCGCTGGGCTTCCTCGCGGGCGGTTCGCTGCCGGACGCGCGGATGATCCCCGCCGTGCTGGACCTGACCGCCCGCGCGACCGACCCCCACCTGCGCGGGCTCGGCGCCAATCTGCTGGCGGGCGCCCTGGAGCGGCGTCCCCCGGGGTCGGCCGAGGTGTTCCGTTTCCTGGTCGATCTAGCGGCCCACGACCCGCTGGAGGACATTCGGGGATCGATCCTGCAGTCCCTGCCGCTGCGTCACGCGGACGCCGGCGCCGTCGAGGCGGTCGGCGCCATCCTCGGGGCGGATCCGGCCGTCGGCGTCCGCGCCACCGCCGCCCTCGCGCTCGGGGACCCGCCGCGCGCGCAGGCGGGACGCGCGGTCGCCGTCCTCCAGTCGACCCTCGGAACCGAACGCGATCCCGAGGTCCGCCGCACGGTTCTCACCAGCATCGTGCGCGCGCAGCGCCTCGACGCCCTCCCCCTCCTCGAACGCCTGGCCGCCGATCACCCCGACCTGCGCCCGCACATCGAGGACTACCGCAAGATCCTCGCCACCGGCGAAACCGACATGGACCGGATCTGGGAGCAGAAGCAAAAGATGGAGTTCGCGCGCGAAGCGCCCGGGGACGATCATCATCACGGCCCGGAGACGGATTGAGACCCCGCCGTTCGCGGGACCTCGACCTCGAGACGCGGGGTTTGGACGCGTCGAAGCTCACGCCCGGGGAGCCGCGCGGGGGGGCAATGCCCGGAGGATCGTCGACCCCGAGCAACGGAGTCCGGCGCGAACCCCAGCCGGCCGACCCGCGCCATCCCGGTCGAAGTCGCGCTAGTCGGGGAAAACGACCTCAACCGTCCCCCCTCCCCGCACCTCGGCTTCGGTCACGTCTGCCTCCGCGGTGCGCTCCGCGACGAACACGCGGTACGCACCCGCCGCGCGCACCGGACCGTCGCCGGCCGTGGTCGGATACGGCACAACCAGTTCGAACCGGCCGGCCTCGTCGCACCGGGCCAGACTTTCGAACAGAAACTCCCGCCCGCCCTCGACGCGCATCGTGATCCGCGCGGTGACCCGGTCCCGGGGACCGGCCCTCCCGCGCAGGCGGGCCCCTTCGACCACCTCGTAGCACTTCATCTCCGCGCGGGACGACTTCCCGTTCTCCGGCTTGGGACCTTCGGCGACGAGCCGGAAGTGCGCCAGCCCGCCCTCGTCCTCCTCCGCCTTCCAAGCGGCGCCGTCTTGGCTGACCAGGCGGATCGACACCCGGTCCCAATACGAATCCGCCGCCTTCCAGTCCCCGTTCTCGTCCCGCTCCGCGAACCGCGGACCGCCCCCGGGACCGTGGACCGTTTCCACGTACGACTGCACCAGGTGCTGGTCGTGCGACACGATCACGTAACCGACCCCGAGACCGCGCAGGAGAGCGTATGCGCGCTCCCCGTCCGTCTCGAAGAGCCAGCGAAACTCCTTTTCGAATCCGACCCCCATGTTGTCCGAAACGGTGGGGCGGCGGGCCCAGAACTTGACCAGGTGACCGATGCCCCAGGGGCAGAGGATCGCGTAAGCCGGCCGGTCCTCCGGGCGCGTCCAGTCCCCCGGATCCCGCGTCACCGCGCGCAGGGAGGCCAGCAGGCGCTGACGTTCCACCCCGGGCTCCATGCCTCCCCGCGCCAGCGCCCGCGTGGTCGGCAGCGCCGGCAGCAGGCAGAAGAACGCCACCAGAAGCGCCATGCCGACGCGCGCGTGCGGATGGTCCATCGAGCGGTGGAGCGAAGACGCGGCGCGTCCCGAAGCCCAGGCGATCCCGCCGATCATGGCCGCCAGGAACGGCGCGTAGACGTAGGTGAAGCGGGTCATCCAGATCGTCAGCACGAAGAAGGCCAGCCCCCATCCGGTCAGGCTCCACACGCCTTCGACGTCGCGATCGTCGTCCTCGGCGACGGTGCAGATCGCGAAGGCAGCAAGCGGATAGAGGAAGCTCACCCCCGAGAGATGGTCGAAGATCCACTCGGTGTGGGTCCAGACCGGGCGTCCTTCGAGATTGAAGCGGTTGACGGAGATCCCCGGGAATCCGAACATCGCGACAAAGGCCTCGCCGAGCGGCCCCGGAATCGCCCAGGCGAGCGCGGCGAGCCCGCCTCCCGCCGCGAGGACGCCGCCGGCGCGGGCCCACGGTCGCCGGTCGAACCAGGCGAGCGGACCGCGATCCCCCGCGGCGCCGGGTTCCTCCTCCGCCGCGACCGGGCGAGCACCGTGGATCCGGAGGGAGGCCAGGCACCAGAGCGCGCACGCGCCCGTGAGGGCAAGGTGGAACAGCGACGGGGCGTCGTACCGGACGTCGCCGTGGCGGAACCAGTATCCGCTCCCCACGACGCCCGCCAGGAGCGGTGCATACAGGGCGAAGACGCGCAGGGCGAATCGGGGGGCGTGGGCCCGGAACGGCTCCGCGAGCCGCCAGGGGGCGAGCGCCGACACCCCGGCAAAGACGATCAGGTAGAGCGCGAAACCGTTCCAGGCCAGGGTGAGACCGAGCAGGCACAGCGCCCCTCCCCCCGCCCGGAGCCAGTCCATCCGGGCCGTCCCGGCCGGAGCCGCGGCTCTCGGCAGCGACCACGCGACGAGGGTGGCGAGGAAGAGCGCCTCCAGGACGTGGTGATCCACCATCGCAAAGCGCGTGTACAGGACGTGCCCCGGCAGCGCGGCGAGCGCCGCGGCGGCGATGACCCCCGCGGTCGTCCCGAACAACCGTCGGGCGATCGCGTAGACCGGCACCGCCGTGAGCGCGCCGAGCGCCGCCGGAACGAAGGCCGCGCACCGCCCCACCGCCGCTTCGTCCGCCGCCGTCAGTCCGCCGAGGCGGCACAGGCCGTAGACGATCCAGTCCAGCAACGGCGCAACGTAGGGAACGCAACCGTCGGGGAAGTCGGTCCAGGCATCGAACTCGGGCAGGGTGCCCTGGCGCGCGAGCAGCAGGAAGACGCGACGCATGTGGAAACAGGCGTCGGGGTCGCCGAACCAGACGCCGTCCGGCGTGCTCAACGCGATCCGGGAGCCCAGGCGCAGCAGGAAACCGGCCGCGACGCAGGCGGCGACCAACCCGGCAACGGGGAGTCGGGAACGCGCGGGTTCGGGGTCCGGGGTCGGCGGCATGGGAAGGATCAGATCCGCGCCGGACCCGACGCCGGATCGGTCGGCGTCGCCCCGGGGTCATCGCCGAAGTCGGAGAGGTCGGTGACGGGGGGCAACCCCTCGCACGCGGCCTCGAGCGGATCGCGCTCCCGGGTCTTGGCCGCGGGGGGGGGCTGCGGACCCGCCGAGGCGCCGCCCGACCCGCCCGCCGCGCCGGACAACCCTGCGGCGGACACCGGAGCGGCCGGACCCGCTTCCGGGGTCTCCTCCGCCGGTTCCAGCGACGTGACGGTTCGCGCCATCGTGATCGGGTTGCTGCTGGTGAAATGCGCCACCACGGAGTAGAGCCGCTGTTCCTCGAGTCCCTTCTGGCGCCGCCAGGCGGAGATCTCCTGCTCGTACGACTTCAGCTTCTTCTGGTTCGCCTCGATCGCCTGATGCCGCTGGCGGATGAACTGCTCGATTTCGCCCTGCAACCGCTTGGCCTCGGATTCCACGCGGCCCTGCAATTCGATCAGCTTCTTCAACTGGAACTGCTCGAAGGCGTCCAGCGCCTTGTCCCGGGTCACCGCGTCCTTGATCACGTCCTCGATCTTGACCCCCTGGGCGTCGAGCGCGACGAGGACGGCGGCCGACTTCGCTTCCGGAGAGAGCGTCTTCAGGCGCTCGCTGGCGAGCAGCTGCTCGACCTTGAAAATGTCGAATCCATGGGGTGGACTCGGCACGCCCGCGGCCCGGTAGACCTGGTCGAAGGACATGCTCGGTTTCTCCCCCGACGCCAGGGCCTCGGGGTCGATCCGAGGGCGCGGCACCTCCCGGGCGATCTGGGCCACGGTCTTTCCGGTCGGGTGGACGGGGACTTCGCCGGGCGCGACCGGACGGGCCGGCGCGGGGGACGCGCGTCCGGGCGCCGTTCCGCCCCCGGCGGCGCCCGCGTTCCCGCCGCCCGGCGCCCCCGGTTGGGCCGCGCCGATGTCGATGATGTTCTCGGAGATCCAGTCCCGGAATCCCATCGCGTTAGCCTCCGAGCAGCATCTTGAGCTCGCGAAGCCGGCGGAACACCTGGCTGCGCTCCATGGTCCGGAACGCCTCCGGGAGGAAGTCCTGGCTCGTGCTCTCCATCACCGCCGCCTTCTCCTGCAGCTCGATTTCGTCCTGGTACGTCGGCGGCGTGAAGTTCCGCAGCTCGGTCTCGAAGTGCTCCTTCGTCACCTTGTCCTTGTTCTCCAGGTAGGCGCGCCGCTGGGCGCGCACCAGGATCCCTTCGATGTCCGCGCCCGAGATCTTCATGCCCTCGGGGACCTGCGGCAGGTCGTTGGGATCGAGCGCGACCTTGCTCTTCTTCGCCATCACCCGGACCAGTTCCTGTCGCTCCTCCTTCGTTTCGGGGTAGAAGAGCGGGATGTGGACTTCGGCGCGCCCCTGGCGCTTCAAGTCCACCGGCAGGAGGTCCGGCCGGCAGGTGAGCAGGAACCAGAGGATCTTGCCCCGATAGTTGGTGTCGCCCATCTGCGAGGCGAGCATGGCAAAGACGCGGTTGGAGGTGCCGCTGTCCCCCTGCTGCCCGCGGTTCCCCAGCGCGGCGTCGGCCTCGTCGATGATGACCGCGATCGGCCCCATCGCCTTGAGGACCTTGAGAATCTTCTCCCAATTCCCTTCCGTGACCCCCTGCCACTGGCTGCGGAAGTTGAGCAGTTTCACGCACGGGATGCCGATCGTGCCCACGTAGCACATCGCCATGAAGGTCTTGCCCGTCCCGATCGGACCGCACAGCAGGTAGCCCATCGGCAGGACCGACAGCTTCCCCTGCCGAATCAGGTTGGCGTCGCCGTGGAGCCACGCCTTCGCCGCGTCGTGGCCGCTGACCATGTCGAGCGTCCAGGTCGGCTTGAGGAACTCGAGCAGGCCGTAGCACTCCTTTTCCACCAGTTCCTTCTTCTTCTCCGCCACGTAGTCGGTGGTGATCGCCTTGCGGTTCTGGATCCCCTCGTTGAGCAGATTCATGATGTTGACGCAGGTCAGGCCCGAGGTGAGCTCGGCGAGGGCCTCGGTCGTGACCTTCGCCAGGTCGTTGAATCCCGTCCCCTGGATCGCGCTCAGGATGTAGTCGTGGCGCTCCTTCTGGTCGGGGAAGTCGATTTCGATCTTCGCCGTGTACGGGTTCTTGAGGAGCATCCCGTTGAGCTCGATCAGGTTCTCGGCGATCAGGCAGATGGTGACGTCCGCCTGCAGGAAGGTCGGGTCGTTCGACCATTTGAGCAGCGAGATGATGGTCGCGGACTCCTCGGCGGAGAGCGTGCTGATGTCGCCGGCCGGAGCCATCATCTGCACGTAGTCGATGATGAGGGCGATCTTCTTCTGGTCGCGGCCGCGCATCGCGCGGGTGCGGATGTAGCGTTCCAGGAGCGGGATCGCGCGGGCCGGGTCGCGCGGCAGGCCGGAGGCGAAGCCGGTCCCCTTGACCGCGTCGACCGCGCCGACGACGCGCAGGAAATCCTCCATCATCTCCGGACGGTGCGCGGAGATCCCGTTGGCCTGGTCGTAGAAGAGAATGATGTCCCGCTGCGGGAAGATCGCGCGCGCCAGGAACTCGCGCAGCGACACGAACGAGGTGCCCGTGATGTCCACTTTCAGGGGGACGAGGTCGTGGACGTTGCCGGAGATCAGAAACTCGGTGATCACGCCGGACTTGTACTTTTCGGCGAGGGTACGCGCCCACGAGGGCAGGACGGCGAGGTAGTCGCTCATGGAGTCCTCCGGGGGGAACGAACGGGGGCCATCGGGGGGCGGCAAAGGATCGGTGATCGGCCGCAGAGTCCCGCGAAGCGGCCGGACCGGGATCAGACGCGAGTGCGCTCGCGTCCGGTGCTTTCCTCCTCGTAGCCGTCACCCGCGACCCGGTCTTCCAGGGCCGTGAACGCCTCGATGTCCTTGAGCACGCGTTCGCTCTCCTCGAGACCGACGATGACGGAATTGATCTGGCGCGAAACCCCCTGCGGATTGTCGAGGGTCACCGCGTTGTCGCGAATCAGTTTCAGGGTGTCCTCCAGGGTGTGCAGGTTCGCCTCGATGACGGCCTCGTTTTCCCGCGCCTTCTCGACGCGGGTCAGCCGCTGCTGGAGGATGATGACGTTTTTCTGTTTGACCTCGCGGACGCGATCGAAGGTCTCGGGATTGGAGATCTCCGATTCCAGGTCCCGGATCTTCTTCAGGATGATGTCGCGATCGCTGCTTTTCAGGTACTTGCGGATGTTCCCCAGCGACACCAGCAGGCGCAGGTAGGTCTTGAGCAGGTAGCCGAGCCGGTTGAAGCTCTCCTGGAGAATCTTCCGCGTGCTGGGTTCGGCCGCTTCGAGCTGACTCTCCAGGCTGTAGCAGATCGACTGGATTTCGCCGAACTTCGAGCGTTCCGCGCCGTCCAACCGGCGGAACAGGGCTTCCTGTTCCTCCTCGTTGCGCAGGCCGATGTGCTGGTTGGCCTCGGCGCGGACGCGCCGCTGGAACCGTTCGTTGGTGGGGACGAAGGTGAGCCAGGCGACCTCCCACGCGGCCCCGACGATCCAGAAGCCGGGATTGAAGAATCCCGCCACTCCGAGGCCGACCAGGGGGATGAGATTGTACTGGTTGACGAAGGCCTTCTTCATGAAGTCCTTCCATCCCAGTTTGTTGGAGGACACGTCCGACATGGCGTCCCGGTCCGGGGTCACGCGGCCCCGGCCGCCGGCTCCTTCTTCTCGACCCTGCGGCTCACCTCGTTGACGAGTTCGGAAAACTTCGCGGTCCGCTGCGTTTCCGCCGCGGCCCCGGTGGCATGGGGCAGTTTCAACACTTCGGAGATGGTCCCGGGCGCGTCGCTGACGATGAAGATGCGGTCGCCCAGGTAGACCGCCTCGGCGATGTCGTGGGTGATGAGGAAGACGGTGGCGTGGACTTCGCGCCACAACTCCACGAGGAGGTCCTGCATTTCCCAGCGGGTCACGCGATCGAGCGCGCCGAAGGGCTCGTCCATGAGGATGATGCGCGGCTTGACCGCGAGCGTGCGCGCGATCGCCACGCGCTGCTGCATGCCCCCGGAGAGCTCGTGGGGATACTTGTATTCGGATCCCGCGAGCCGAACCTTGCGGATCCAATCCATCGCCTCGGCATGGCGCTCCGCGCGGGGGACGCCCTGGAGCATCAGGCCGAAGGCGACGTTGTCGAGGACGGTGTAGCAAGGGAACGAACTGTAGCTCTGGAAGACCATGCCGCGGTCGGGGCCGGGGCCGCCGACCGCTTTGCCGTTGACGACGACGGAGCCGCTGGAGTGGGGGAACGACGGCGCCAGTCCGGCGATGATCTTGAGGATCGTCGACTTGCCGCAGCCGGACGGACCGAGCACGCCGATGAATTCGCCGCGACCGGGGACGTCCTCGACGCGGAACGAGACGTCCTTGATGGCGTACTGATCCTTGCCGGTCACCGGGTGCCGGTAGATCTTGCTGACGTTCTTGAATTCGACCACGTCCATGGGGAGCGTTACGACTCCTGTTTCGCGTAGGGGAAGAGCCGCTTGCCCGCCTGGCGGAGGATCCAGTCGATGCCGAGAGCGAGGGCGACGATGACGATGAGAACGGCGTACATTTCCGCCATCATGTTGCGTCGCTGCGAGAGCTGGATCAGGTACCCGAGTCCCTTGTCCGCGCCGACGACCTCCGCCAGGATGATGTATCCCCAGCCGACGCCGTAGAGGAGGCGGAGGGCGCCGTACATGTCCGCCAGGGCGACCGGCACGAGGACGTGACGCACCGACTGCCAGCCGTCGGCGCCGAGCGTGTAGGCGGTCTGAAGGTAGATGTCGTCGACTTTGTCGATCGCGCGCACGACCATCGGCAGGAGCATGACGAACGAGGCGATGGCGAGGAAGGCGATCTTCTGCGTCTCGTCGATGCCGAACCAGGAGATGGTGAGCGGCACGAGGGCGGCGATGGGGACGTAGCCGCCGATGACGCTGACGGGGGCGAAGAACGCCTTGACCCGGGTGTAGGAGCCCATGGCGATGCCGAGGGGAACGGCAAAGAGGACGGCGAGGAAGAATCCCGCGGTTACGCGCATGAGGCTGACGCCGCAGGAGCGCACGAGGGCATGGTCGAAATGAAGGCGGGGAAGGGCGCCCGCGACCTCGACGGGGTCGGGGAGAATCGCCGGGCTGATGACCGGGTTCTCCCCGACGGTCAGAAGCACCCAGAGGCCGAGGAGGACGCCGAGGCAGACCGCGCCGTGAAGGATGCCGGCCTTCCAGCCCAGGTCCTCGCGCACGCGAAAGCGACGGATCCGGCTCAGCCATGCGGGCGCGGCCCCGGCGGGCGCCGCTCCGGCAGACGCGGCGACGGGCGCGGTCGCCGGGGCCGGGGCGGGCCTCTCCGTCGCGCCGGACGGGGTCGGGACGGCGGCGCCGGTCCGTGGGGGGGTGGTGTGGACGGGGTCCGGCGGCGATGCGGCCGCCGGTCCCGTAGCCTCCGTCCCGCTCATGCCGTCGACACTCCCGTGCGGATCCCGCGCGCCGCGCGCCTCGGGACGTCTGCCCGCAGAAATCCTCCCGGTCGGATCGGCCGATTCGGACGACCGGCTTCCGGGCTACTCCGCCCATTTCCTCCGGCCCCGGGTTCCCGACCCCGGTCCCCCGGTCGCCCGCGGCCGGGGGACCGCCGCCGCCGGGATCGCGAACCTTACTTTCCCTCGAGCGGCAGTACCTTGATTTCCACGCGCCGGTTCTTGGCGTGGTCGTCGGGACTGTTCGCGTTGGGAACGATCGGGCTGTCCCAGCCGTTGCCCTTGCAGTAGAACTTCTCGGGGGGCATCTTGAACTTTTCCATCACCGCGCGCTTCACCGCCTCCGCGCGCGCTTCCGACAGCTGCTGCACGCCGACGGCGAGCTGCTTCACCATCTTGGGATCGCTGTAGTACCCCTTCATGGTGGAGTCGGTGTTTCCCTCGATCATGATCCGGGCGGCGCCGAACTTTTCCGCCAGCCGGCCGATCTCCTCGATCGCCTGGGGAATCCCCGCGTCTTCCACGGTATCCAGCTCCGGCGAGTTGGTCTTGAAATGGACGCGGATCGTCTTCACCAGGATCGGCGTGATTTCGGCGGTGATCGTCTTCGGGTCCCACGGCTGCACCGCGCGATCCTCGATCTTGTGCGCGGCGAAGAGGCCCGCCTTGTCCAGTTCCTCGAGGATCGAACCGTCGCGACAATCCTCGGGGCGGACCGGCGTCCCGATCGCGCCCATCTGCTTGTAGACGTAAGAGGCGATCTTCCAGGTGCGGTCGAAATTGGCGCCGAAGTTCGGATCGTGGAAGAAGCGCCGGTTCTCCGCGAAGTTGGTCAGATGCGCATCCCCCATCATCCCCTTGCAGTCTTCGACCGGCAGGCTGAACCCGTCCGACATCAACTGGGCGACCCGATCCGGGTTCTGCTTGCAGAGGTCCATCCCCTTGAAGATCCCGACCACCAGGCCCTTGACGATGTCGCGATGGTCCCGCGCGAAGTCCGCGCGCACCGCCCAGACGTCCGCGATCACCCGGTTGGCGTCGCGTGTCGTGGAGAGCAGCTTCGCCCCCTTCACCCCACCCGGCTTGCCGCCCTCCTTGGGGTCGACGATGTTGTAAATGTCCGGCGCCCACGAAACGCAGGCGTCGAGGTGCGGCACCTCGACGAAGGCCTTGGCGGCGCCGAACGCGGTGTCGGTGTACTTGAAATTCACCTCGTGGGGCTGCACACCCGACTCGCTGAGCAGATTGAGGATGTAGAAGTGAGAGGGGGAATTCTGGGCCAGCACGATGGTCTTGCCGCGCAGATCCGCGATCTGCCGGATGTGCTGCCGCACGACGATGCCGTCGCCCCCCTCCGACCAGTCGACTTGCTGGAACACCTTCGGCACGACGCGCGGGTCCTTCGACAATCCGGGGGCGAACAGCGCGATCATATCGAGCGTGCCCCACAGGATGTGCGCCTTGCCGGACGCGTACGCCTGCCGGGCCTGGTCCGGCGCGTCGATCAGGCGCAGGTCGACGAGGAACTTGAATTCCTTGAAGAAGATGGAGTCCTTGTTCGGGGAAAAACCGTTGTTCGCGGCGATCACCGGCGCCCACCCTCCCCAGATGTTGATCGGGAAGACGACGGTGTTGTCCTTGAACTCGTACGAGGAAGCCACGGTGTCCTTGAGACCGGTGGCGGGGACGAAGGAGTAGGTGTCGACCGTGGTCACGCCGCCGCCGGACGCCGGTTCGTTCTTGGCGGGTTCCTGCGTCCCGCCCTTGAGGTCCTTGATCCGGTCCGGGTCGATCGTACCCCCCGTGGTCTTCGCGGGGGGCAGGATGACGTCCTTGAACCGATCCCAGGCCAGGTAGAGCAGGCCACCGATCACGAGCGCGATCAGGAACTTGCCGCCCGGCTTGAGCTTGGGACCAGCGTACTCTTCCACCATCGTGCATCCCTCCTGTCGACAATCGCCGCGCGGAAATCGCCCGCGCCGGGGGGTGAGGATCGCCGGCGCGGCCGGGGCGAATCCCCGACCGCGCGGGAAGGGCCCGCCCGGACGGCGGACCCGGTGGACCGTTGCGCGTGCGGCAGGCCGGGCGGCCTACCCGCGCGTGGCCTGCCGCTCGGGGCCGATCGTCTTCTCCCCCTCGCGCGCAGGAGCGGCCGTGTCGGCCGTCGGGGCCGCCATGCCCATCTCCAGCTTGAACTGCTGAAGCAGCTCGCGACCCTCGATCTCCTTGGCCTTCTCCTCCAGTTCGATCGACTTCATGTCCACGCTCTCGACGGCCATGGCCAGCTTGCCGTCCGCTTCCGCGTTCTTGTTCTTCAGCTTGTTGATCATCTCGTCATGCGTGGCGTCGACCCCGGCGACCTCGAAGCTCTCGAACACGTCCGCGAGCTCGCCCTTCCACTTCGAAGCCTCGGCCTGGCGGATCGCCTGCATCGCTTCGTCCGTCTTGCGCTGCATCTCCCGCATGTACTTTTCTTTCAGTTTCAGCAGCGCATCGTAGCCGGCCTTGGCGCCGGTCAACTGTTCCTGGTTGCGCGCGAGCGCGTCCTGAACGCGCTTCAATTGAACCGCGAACTGACCCGCGAGCGCCTCATCCCCGCCGGCCAGACAGGCCTTGATCTTGGCGGTGAAGCTGCGGATCTGTCCCTGGTACTCGGCGGCCTCGTTCTCGAGCCGGATCACGCCGGCGCGGGCCTTGGCGATGCCCGAGTTCATCTCCGGGACCTTGTCGCGCATGTCGCGGATGTTCTGTTCCAGGATCATCTTCGGATCTTCGCCGAAGCTGATGAAAGCGCCCAGGATGCTGCGGAACGCGCGTACGATTCTTGCCCACATGGCTCGTCTCCTGCGTTGGGGAGCGGCGAATTGAACGCCGAAACCGTAGCACATCCGGGCGGGGGAAATCAAACATTCCGGGGGCCGCAGCTCCGCGAGTTCTCCGCCGCTCCACCGCTCCGCCGGGATCGCCTCATCTCGGGCCGGAATGTCCGAACCTCCCCCTCCCGACCCGGCCGCCCTACTTCCCCCCTCCCGCCTTCCGAGCCCGCACCTGGTCCCGCAGCGACAGCGCCTGGGGCTGGCCGGGGAAAATCCGAAGCGCATGATCGAATGCGGCCTCCGCGTCGTCGAGGCGCTCCTGAGCGGCCAGGACGAGCCCGCGCGCCAGGTGCGCCTGCCACATCGCGGGGTTGATCCGGAGCGCGCGATCGTATCCCGCCAG
Source organism: uncultured Planctomycetia bacterium (assembly GCA_964632945.1). Taxonomy (GTDB): domain Bacteria; phylum Planctomycetota; class MHYJ01; order WSZJ01; family CAZWCX01; genus CAZWCX01. The sequence goes on from CAZWCX010000048.1 coordinate 19,825, forward strand.
CGCCTGCTCGTACGCCGGCGCGGGATCCTCGCCTTGGCGCCGCAGCCACTCGGCGCGGCTCCGGTGCACGTTCGCCTGGTTGTGGGCCGCCGTCGGATAGTTGGGATTGATGCCGAGGGCGCGATCGTACGCGGCCAGCGCGCGGGCGAAGTCCGCGGCGGGATCTTCTCCGTGACGCAGGCTCCACTCCGCGCGGGTCGCGTGCACATTGCCCGCGTTGTTCGCCGCGAGCGCGAAGCGCGGATTGATCGCCAGCGCCGACTCGAACCCCTCCAGCGCGCGGTCGAAGTCTTCGCGGGGATCCTCGCCGCGGCCCGCGCGGGCGTTGCCCAGCGTCCAGTGCAGCGCGGCCCGGGCGTTCGCCGCCTGCAGATAGCGGGGGTTGATCGCCAGCGCCCGCCCGTAGCACGCCAGCGCCCGCGCAAACGCGGGGGCGGCATCCTCTCCGCGCGACGAGGCCCACTCCGCCGACGCGCGCTCGACCTCCCCCTGGGTGTAGGCCGCCGGGGCGAATCCCGGCTCGATCGCGAGTGCCCGGGCGAGCCCGGCCAGGGCCAGGGAAAGGTCCGCGCCCGGGTCCTCGCCGCGGGAGCGGCGCCAGTTGCCGCGACCGCTGAGCGCAATCGCCCGATTGTGCTCGAGGTCGGCGCTGCGCGGGGAAAGCGCGAGAGCCCGGTCGTAGCCGGCCACGGCGTCGGCATACTCCCGGGTCGGATCCTCGCCGTGTCGGCTCCGCCATTCGGCGCGCGCGGTCTGCAGGTTGGCGAGGTTGCAGACGGTCTCGAGCCGGTCGGCTTCGAGCGCGAGGGCGCGTTCGTACGCGGCGGCCGCTGCCGCGAAGGCGGCCGCTGGATCTTCCCCCTGGTCGCCGAGCGCTTCCGCGCGCAGGGACCAGGCATCTCCCTGGGTGTGGGCGGCGCGGGGGTCCGCGGGTTCGAGGGCCAGCGTACGTTCGGTGGCCGCCAAGGCGGCCGCCAACTCGGACTCCGGATCCTCGCCCCGGTGGAATCGGGTCTCCGCGATGACGAGGTGGGCTTGGGCCTTGCTGTCCCAAAGGCCCGCCCGCCGGGGGGCGATCTCGAGGGCGGCGTCGAGGGTCTCCAGGACGCGCCGGTGCAGGGAGGAGCCGTCGCGCCCCGCGGACTCGGCGACGCGCGCGGCGGCCGACAGCACCCACGCCAGCCCTTCGACGTGCGGAAGATAGCCGCGATCCGCCTGCCGTCCCTGTTCGTACCACGCCGCCGCCTCCTCCCACGCGCCACGGTCGATGCAGAGACCCGCGAGGGCCGCGTAGACCTCTTCCAGGTAGGGGTAGGCGGCGAGCGCGCGCCGAAGCGCGGCCTCCGCCTCTTCCACCGCCCCGCCGGCGAACGCCGCGCGGATGCCGTTCGCGGCCTGGGCGCGCCCCTCGACCCGGCCCGGAATGGGATCGGTTTCCACCGCCGCGGCGGCGCTCCGCGCGACTTCCTCCAGATCCGCCACCGTCGCCCGCTTGAGCTCCGCCAGGTCGGGATACGCCGCCTCGATCTCCGCGACCGTCGGCAACGCACCCGCCACGGCGTCCGGATCGCGCCCGGCCGCGCGCGCCCGGACCATCCGTTGCTGCCGGTCCGCCTGCAGACGCCGATAGCGCGCGGCGCGCAGGATCGCCCGTTCGTACAGGGCCGGGACCCGCACCGCCCGGCTCCCCGACGTCGCCGCGGACGACGACGCCAACTCCACCGCGCGGCCCTGCGCCGCTTCCGCGGCTTCCATCCCTCCCCGCGCCCGCTCCAGGCGCCCGCGGTGGTACCAGGGCTCGGCCAGGTTCGGGGCGAGCTCGATCAGCCGGCGCACCGGTTCCTCGAGCCCCTGCGCGTACGCGGCGCTCCCCGCGAGATCCCCCAGCGCGCGCCGGGCCAGGGCGGCGTCGACCAGGGCCTCCCCGCTGCGCGCGAGCTCGCGCAGACTCCCCTCGACCAGCTCCGCCCGCGCCCGCGCGGCTTCGCGGTCGCGTTCCCACGCGCGCCACCCCAGTCCTCCCAGCGTCACCCCGGCCACCACCAGCGCCACCGCGAGCCCGCTCACGACCGGATTCCGGCGCGCACGCATCCACACGCGATAGGCCAGCGTGGTCGGGCGCGCCTCGATCGGCTCGCCCTCGAGCCAGCGACCGAGATCCGCGGCGAGCGCGCCCGCGGTCGCATAGCGCCGCCCCCAGTCCTTCTCCAGCGCCTTCATGCACACGGTATCGAGATCGACCGGCACGCGCGGATCCCGCCGCCGCGGCGAAACGATCTCCTCCGAGAGAATTTTCACGATCAGCGCAACCGGTCGATCGGCCACGAACGGGCGGCGCCCGGAGAGGATCTCGTACAGCATGACGCCCAGGGAGAACACGTCGCTCGGCGGACCCATGTGCGCGCCGTCGCCGTCGGCCTGCTCCGGCGACATGTACTGCGGCGTCCCCAGGATCGCGCCGGAACGCGTCAGGCTCCGGCTGCCGTCCCGGACCTCCTTGGCGAGACCGAAGTCCGCCACCCGCGGCCGTCCCTCCGGATCGATCAGGACGTTGCCCGGCTTGAGGTCGCGATGAACGATGCCGTGGGCATGCGCCTGCTCGACCGCCTCCGCGATCCGGCGCAGCAGGTCGACCCGCTGGCGCAGGGGGAGTTGCCGATCCGCGAGGAAACGATCCAAGGACTGGCCCGCGACGAACTCCATCGCGATGTACGGCCGGCCTTCGACCTCTCCGACATCGTAGATCTCGACGATCCCCGGGTGATGGAGCCGCGCGGCAGACTGCGCTTCGCGGTGGAAACGCTCGATCTCCTCCGGCGTGCCGACCGCGGCACCCAGGAGTTTCAGCGCGACGATCCGGTCCAGGCGGCGGTGGCGGGCGCGGTAGACGACACCCATGCCGCCTCGACCCACCTCCTCGAGCAGATCGAACGGGCCCAGCGAGGTCGACGGCTCGGAGGAGTCGCGCGGCGACCCGGGCGGCCTGCGTTCTTCGGCCTCTTCGGCCCGGTCGGCGGAAGGCACCCGCGTCGGGAGGTTGAAGACCGCCTCGGTGAGAGTTTGCGCTTCGGACGCCCCCGTCACGGGTCCGGGGCGGGACTCGCTCACCGACTCCGTCGCCAGGCGAAGGATTTCCCCGAGCCGCGCGGCATCCTCTCGAGTCAGCACGCCCCGCTCCACCAACCGGTCGGCAAGCGGGCGATCGTTTGCAGCGTCGGACGCCCCGGCGAGAGCAGCCTCGACCTGCGCCGACTCGGCGAGGCCGAGGGCGACGACGAGTCGGCCGAGGGTGCGGTCGCGTCCGGAGCGCATGCAGAGGGATGATACGCCGCGCGCGCCGGGGGAGCAAGAACAGGGAGGGGGGATCGCCGCACGGAGCGGGTTCGCTTGTATCCGCTTCGGCCCCGGTGTACCCTGCCGACGGAAGTGCAGGTCGCGACCGTGAGGGGTATGGGAATGACGGAGCCGGATGCCGACACGCTGGCCCGGCGCCTCGTCGAGGCCGGATTGCTCGACTCCCTGCGAGCGGGCGACCTGAGGGACGAGTTTGCCGGGGCGGAGGCGGCCGGGGCGGGAATGTCCGCCTTCGCCGAATGGCTCCGGGCGCGCGGCGAGGTCCCCGCCGACCGACTCGATGCGGTGGTCCGCGCCTGCCTGGCCGAAGCCGCCGACGCGGTCGCGGCCACCTTCGGAGGGGACGGATCCGCCCCGGGTTCCGCCCCGAGTGCGAACGACTCCTTCGCCGGAACGGCCCTGCCCCCCGGGTCCTCGATCTCCGCCGCCAGAGGCGTCGCCCCGCTGCCCCCGGACGAGGAACCGACCTATACGTCGGCCGGGACCGGACGATTGCCGATCGCCGACCTGGTCGATCCGGACGCGGTCATGGCCACGACCGACGTCGGCGTCGGTACCGCCGGGGCCGCCTCATCGGTGCAGCGCGGATTGAGCTTCGCCCGCTACAACCTCCTGGGCGAACTCGGGCGCGGGGCGATGGGGGTGGTGTACCGGGCCTTCGATCCCATGCTGCGACGCCTGGTCGCCCTCAAGGTGATGGTCGGGGCCGAGACCGCCACCCCGGACGCGCGCCGGCGCTTCGAGAAAGAGGCCTTGCTGGCGGCCCGCGTGCGCCATCCGGGGCTCGTGCAGGTGTACGAGGTCGGGGAGTTCGAAGGCAAACTCTACTACACGATGGAACTCGTGGAAGGCGAGAGCCTCGCGGAGGTCGTCCGGCGCGAGGGCCGGCTGCACCCGCGGGTGGCCCTGCGGATCATCCGCGACGCCGCGCGCGCGCTGCATGCGGCCCACGAGCAGAATCTGGTGCATCGCGACATCAAGCCCGCGAATCTGATGCTGACGCCGGTGGTGAGCGGCGGGACCCCGCCCGACGCGGGCGCAACCGCGTTGCGCATCGGCGCCGACCGGCACGCGACTTTCCGCGTCCTCATCACCGACTTCGGGATCGCCAAGGACGTCACCGGCCAGACGCACCTCACCCGGGCCGGGGCCGTGGTCGGGACCCCCGCGTACATGTCCCCGGAGCAGGCGGGCAGTCCGGAACGGATCGGGCCCGGAAGCGACGTCTACTCGCTCGGCGTCGTCCTCTACCACATGCTCTGCGGCGGCCTCCCGTTCACCGAGACCGACCCCGTGCGGATGCTGGCGGCCGTGCTGACGCGGGAGCCGCCTCCCCTGCGGGATCGCGTGGCCGACCTGCACCGCGACCTCGAGACGCTCACGCTCAAGGCGATGATGAAGGACCCGGGACGGCGGTATCGGAGCGCCGCGGAGTTCGCGGACGACATCGACCGCTACCTCGCGGGCGAGATGATCCATGCCCGTCCGGCCACCTGGGCCTACCGGTGGATGAGGAAGGCGCGGCAGCACCGGGAGGCGGTGTGGGCGGGGGCGGGCGTCCTGCTGGCCGCGACGGCGGCCGTCTTTCACGGCGTGGCCTGGCCGCGGATCGTCGCCTGGCGGGAGGCCGCGCAGGCGGCGGCCGAGCGAGCGCAACGCGAGTCGGCGGCCGCGGCCGTCCTGGAGGCCGCGGAGCGGGCGCTGCGCGACGGGAATGCGGACGAGGCCGCCCGCCGCGCCCGCGAGCTGCTCGCGACCTTCGCCGATGCGGCCGGTCGCGGCGAGGAGGTGCGCGCCCCCGAAGCGCACGACCTGCTCGCTCGCGTCCACGCGGGGGCCGGCCAACCCGAACTGGCGCTCCTCGAACGCTACCGCGCGCGCCGGGCGGCGCTCGGGTCCCCGGGGCGCGAGACCTTCTTCCTGCGCGTGATCGAGGACGCCGTCGGTCAGTTCCGCTTCGACGACGCCGTGACGCTGGCGGCGCGGCTGCTGCGCGAGACCGAGAACCCGGCGATCGCGGTCCAGGCCCAGTACTGGCTCGGCCGCGGATGCCTCGGCCGCCTCGATTTCGGCGGGGCCGTCCGCCACCTGGAACGGGCGCTGCAATCCGGGACGCTGGCCGGCACGATCCGCGAAGACGCCGAACGCCGGCTCGCATTCTCCCGCCGGTTCGCCCGTCGGGCGCCCCGCCCCGCCCGGGGCGAGGTCCTCCCGCCGCCGGACGCCGACTTCGACGGCGACGGCGTCGGCGACGTCGCGCGCATCCATGACGGACGATTGACCCTCACGACCCCCACCCCGGAGGGTCCGCGGGAGATCGCCGCCCTCGATTTGCCGCGCCATCCGGGCGGAAAGTTCCCGGAAAAGCTGCGCGGAGACCTCGCCCCCTCGTGGCTGGCGATCGAAAATGTCCGCGAAGAGGGGGCTTTCCTCTACGTCCTTCGCTGGCGGGACGGCGGTCTTCGCATCGTCTCGGAAACGGCACTGCCCGCGCCCGTCCTGGCCACCCGGGCCGTGGATGTCGACGGCGACCGGGTCCCGGAACTCCTGCTGACCACCCGCCTTCCCGAGCGGGGTCTCCGACTCCTCGACTGGGACCCGGAAACCGGACGCCTCTCCCCGCTGCAGGTGTTGCCGCTCGGAGCCCCGGTCGGCTCGCTCGACGCGCTCGATTTCGACGGCGACGGACGCGAGGAGCCGTTCGCGTTCTGGTCCGAATGGACCGGGTATGGCGCCCGCGTGTGGGGCTGGGACCCGGAAGCGCGGGCGCTGGCGGTCCGGCACCACGAGCAGCTCGGCTCCATCGACGGCCTGCACCGCCTCGAGCGTCCCGGGGCGCTCCCCCGGTTCGTCGCGGGCGTGGGCTGGGAGGAGCGTTTCACCTACCCGTTGCGCCAGATCTACGGCGACGACGAGTTCCGGCGCCGGTTCGTGCCGGTGGGATCCTGGATCCTGGAACCGCGGTCCGACTTCCGCTTCGACCGCCGGCCCCTGGCCGCCCTGGATTGGCGCCGCGGCGGCGCGGGACGCTGTCGCGTCCACCGGCTCCGGGATGCCGACCTCGATCTGCTGTTCACGGTCCGGGACGGCTTCGGGCCGCTGACCGGAGAGGAAGGGGAGCCCAGCCCCGCGACCATCTTCGTTCACGACCTCGCGCGGGACTTCGCCCCCGTGGCGGTCCTGGTCCCGGCCCCGGGGGAATCCCTCGTCGGGATCGTGGACGACGACGGGGACGGCTCCGCCGATCTCATCCTGGAGACCCCCGAGGGAGGGCGGTTCCTGGGCGTCGGGGCGGCGGAACCCGCCGACGAAGCGATCGCGCGCGCCGCACCCGGCGCCGCCCCCGGCGTCCGCGCGACGCCGGCGATGCCGCCGTTGCTCGAGTTCGCCCGCGACGCGGAGCGGATCGGACTGACGGAAGAGGCGATCTCGGCCTATGCGGAGGCTCGGGCCCGCTCGGAATCGCTCGCGGAGGTGGAGGCGGCCTTCCGGGGCGAACTGGCCGGTCGCATGAAACTGGGGCAGCCCCATGCGGCCGCGGAGATGGCCCAGCGGGTCGCGGAAGAGGTGCCGGATCTCGAGATCCTCGTGCTGAAAGCCGCACTCGAAGAACTGGAGTCCGCCGGCGCGTGGGGGCCCGCCGCCACGCTCGCCCGGCGCCTGCAGGGCGCGCCGGACCTCGACGGCCCCTCCCTGACCGATGCGGTCCGACGCGAACAGCACGCGCGCGAACGCGCAGCCATGGCCCATCGGATCCGGATCGTCGGTCCCGAGGCCGCGCCCCTGGACTGGCTCGCCACCACCCCGTTCGTCGCCACCCGACTCCCGGACCAGTCGTGGCGGTTCCAGTTCGCCTCCGACGCGAACGACCGGATCGCGGCATCCGTGGGAACTGCCGATCAGGCCTGGACCCTGACCGGCCGGGTGGAGGTCGAGCGCCTCGACTGGGCGAGCGGAGTCGGGGTCGGCCTGGGCCTCGAAGACCCCGGCTTGAACCTCTGGAGGATTCCCAAGCCCTGTCTGGAATGGAAGGCCGACGGCGAAACCTTCTTCCCCATCCATCGACTTTTCTTCGGGGGCGGCGGCCCTCGCTTTCAGGACGCCACCCTCGAGTTCCGCGGCACGCGTTGGCCCGGCGTCCTCTCCACGGAGATCGAATATCGTCAGGAAACCGGACGATTCGCCGGCCGGGTCGTCGGGGAAGGAGCGGAGTCCCGGCAACGGAACTTCGAGATCCGCGCCCCGGAGATGAGCGGCGCAGGATCCCTCCTGGTCGGCATCGAGTCGCGCGGCCACTGGACCCCCGGATTCTGGGCGGTCCTGCGGATCGAATCGCTGGAGTTGCGTTTCCCGCACACCGGCAAGAATCCGGGCAAGCGCGAGCCGCGCACGGCCGCGGAGCACCTCCTCCACGCCAACGGTCGCTGGATTCTGGGCGACCTCGACGGCGCGCGGACCCTGTATGATCGGGCGGTGCGCATCGCCGGGATGGATCGCGAGCGCCAGGAACAGGCGGCCGGCGAGGGTCTGCCCCCGCCCTGGGAGACCCCGTCCCTGATGGACCTCGGGGCGAAGGCCGGGGTCGACGCGCGGATCTATCGCGGCCTGCTGCGAGCGACCTGCGACGACGCATCGGGAGCCCGGGAGGACCTCGCCGCCGCCTGGGCCCTCGATCGGGAACGATTCCTCGACGTCGTCCGCCGCTGCGCCTTGCCGCTGCTGGAGCGACCGGCGGAAGGGGCGGCGCTGCGCTCGTTCTTCGCCGAACAGATTCCCGGCGGCGCGTCGGCCGGTCCCCAGGCCCGCATGGCCGCGGCGCGGGGGCTGCCGCCGGGCGGCGCGGAAATCCTCCTCGCCCTCATCCCCGGTCTCGTGCGCGTCGAAGTCCCGGTTCCGCGCATCCGGGAACTGCCCGCGGACCATCCCGCCTTCGTCGCCGGCCTGCGCCGCGGCGACCTCCTCCTCGCCGTCGACGGGAAGCCCATGACCCGCCCCGCGGATGTCGCGGGAGCGACGGAACGGGCCCGCTCGCTCGGGCAGGCCGAAGTCCAGGTCGACTTCCTGCGCCACGGAACGGTCGGCCGGTTCACCCTCAAGGCGGAGGCGCTGGAACTGGACCTGGAAGAGGGGCGAACTCAGCGGCTCGAATTCCGATAGACGCCCGCACTTGGCGCTTGTCCTCCGGCGGCCGCCGCGGTACGCTCCCGCGGATCGCGATCGCCCGTCCCGCGCGACCCCGGGAGACCCAGCGACGGGTGGAAAGGCATCCCATGATCCGCTGTCTGCTCCCGTGGCTCGTCCTCGCCGCGCTCGCGCTTCCCCTCCCGGCCGGATCGCAGGAACCCGACCCCGGCGCCATGCGCCTGGCGGAGGCGGACGAGCTCTTCGCGGCCAAACGATACCCGGAGGCGGTTCTCCGCTATCGAGAGTGCCTCGACGCCTCCCCCGATCGCCCCACCGCCCTCTTCAACGGCGGGCTGGCCGCCTACATGGCCGGCCGCCACGACCTCGCGGTCGAGTGGTGGGAGCGCTTGCGCGCGCGCGAATCCAAGGACCTCGTGCTCCTCACCAAGCTGGTCCAGGCCTATGAGGCTCTCGGCGACCGCGCGAACCGCGATGCCCGCCGCGCCGCGCTCCTCGAACTCCGCGCGGAACTCCCCCCGGAAGAGCGCGCCCGACGCGTCCGCTTCTGCCGCGACCAGTTCCGGGTGGGCGAGCGCCGCCTGATGGTGTTCGAGTACTTCGAACTCGAGGGCGACCGCCCCCTGCGCTTCCGCTTCTCCGTGCTCGACGAGAAAGATGCCGAGGCCTGGAACGTCTCCCTCGGCTCGTACGAGTCGACCACCGCGATCGCCCGCGAGGCCGGAGAAATCGGCCCGACCGAACGACTCTTCCACCTGGACGGGAACTTTCCCGGTGAACACCGCACGTACGGGTTCTACAAGAGCGAGCCCACGTACGACCTCGTGAAGGCGCGCGTGATCGAGACGATCCGCGACCTGGACGCCGCGCCCGCGGGCGAGAAGAAGTAGGTCCGGCGCGTCCCGCCGACGCCGCTCCGGACCGTGCGGGCCCCGGGCGCGGGTCGCCCGGCGGGGCCGCCCGGGGCTCAACGCAGAATCGACTCGACCCATGCGCGGAAGACGCGCTCGAGCCCCGCGCCTCCTTCCGCCCAGGCCTCGGTCCAGCGTGCCATCGCCGCCGGGTCGGGCGCGGCGAATCGCAATCGCCGATGGTGGCGCTCGAGCCAGAGGGCGCGGAACTCCGGACGTCCAAGGATCCGGTCCGCGCGCGCCGCGGGGGTCTCCCCCGGCGTCGGCTCGCCCGGCGGTTCGCCCAACAGGCGGGCGGCGAGGACCTCCTCCGCGTCTCGAGAATCGGGATAGCGCCGGGCGAGCGCAGCGTCCCCGAGGATGCGCCGCAGTACCTCGATCGGGTCGATCTCCATCCCCGCCAGGTGGACCGCGAGCCGCTCGGCGTCGAAGGGCTCCGGCCGGAAGGCCCCGGTGAGGTCGAGGTGCCCGAGGTCGGCTTCGATCAGCGCGCGCCAGAACGCATCGTGCCGGACGATCCCGGCGGCCGTCCACGCCGCATCGGCACGTCGCAGGACGGTCTCCTCCTCTTCCGTTGGGGCCCGTCCCCAGAAGGCCTCCGTCGCCGCGCGCAGCCGGGCGGCGGGCACGGCGGCGCCGGCACGTTTCGCCGGGGCCGGGAAGGCGTACAATCGCGCCCGGCACGGGTCGCTGCGCTGGCGCGTCGCGTCTTCCACCGTCAACTCCAGCAGATAGACCCCTGCACGATCGGGCCGCAGCGAAACCTCGGCGGCCGAGAGAGGCTGCAGGTCCGCCTTCGATCCGGGCGGATGGACGGCGAGCGTCCAGCGGTGCTGCAGGGCGTGCCCGGCCGGGTCACGACTCTTTCCGCCGTCGAAGCGGGCGGCCTTCCCGACCTCCGCCCAGCGATCGCCGCCGGCGTCGGCGACGGGCCGGACGGCGGCCGCCGACTCCCCCCGGGCGAAGGCAGACAGGACCGCGAAGGCGTCGTCCCCGCGGCGCAGGTTGTCCCCGCCCCCGTGTTCCGAGCCTCCCTCCGCGAGCGCGAGGGCCTTCCGGATCAGCGGGCTTCGTTCCGGCTCCGCGGCATCCAGGAAGGGAAGGCAGGCGGAGTAGTTGTTTTTGCGGGTCGTCGCGGTGTGGCCGGAGCGGCCGGGCGGGGTCATGCGCCATTTCCCGACCGGCAGTCGGGATTGGGCATGGCACGAGGCGCAGAGGCGGTCCAGGAGGGGAAGCACCTTGGCGCCGAAGAAGGCGGCGTCCGGGACCCGCGCGGGACGGTCCGTCGCGTCGGCGGCCGGAGTCCTGGCGTCGGGCGGAGGCCGGGGCGGAAGACGGTGCCGGCTCATTCGTTCCCACCGCGTCTCGCCCGGCGCGGCCGGCGGATCGGCGGCGACGGCGGGAGGACGACGCGGGGATTCGACGGTCGCGGCGGGATCGGCACGGGGCTCCGCGACCCGCGCGGGTGTGCGGGACGGATCGGGCTCACGTTCGGGCGGGCGCCGACGGTCCGGGTCGGCCGGCGGATCCAGGAGGAGGGCGGCCGGCGCGGGGTCGGCGGGGCCGGGGCGATCCGCGACCGCCGCCGATCGAGGGGGCGCGGCGGAGGCATTTCCCGGCGGCTCGACCGGCGCCGCCGGGATCGGCGAGGCGACGTCCCGTTCCGGGACGGGGCGGCGAACCCGCCGGGCGATTCCACGAATCAGCCCGATGGCGACCAGCACGACCGCCAAAGTGGCGCAGACCCTTCTGGCTGCCCGGGCGACCGGCGAGGCGGCCGGTTTCGTCGCCGCCGGGAGCGCCGCCGGGGCAGGCCCGGGCGCGGAGGGAGCCGGGACGGGCTCCTCGACCTCCCCCGGTCGGAAGTAGCCGCCGCCGCATCCGGGACAGGCGCGCTCCTCCCGCGACCAGGGCGCGCCGCACGGACATTGGACCCGCACGCGATCCGACCGCGTGACGTCGGGGAAGCCGAGCTCCGCGCCGCAACGCGGGCAGCTCCCCGCCTGCCCGTACCGGCGGTACTCCAGACTCACCTTTTGGCCGCAGAAGCAGGTGAACTTGATGAGCGTCCGCGGCTCGATCCGGCTTCCCGCCGGGACCGGGAACGGTCCCTGTCCGGGACGCGGCGCCCCGCCGGCGGGATTCGGCGTTCCCGGAACCGCCGGCGGCGGGGACGTGGACATGCGCGGGATCCCCCGTCGATGCGGCGGCTCAGGCCTTCTTCAGGAATCCGAGCAGCGATCCCTGCGGCTTGTAGCCGGGAAAGAACGCCTCCACCTTCGGATAGCCGAGGAAGCTGCGCAGCACTTCTCCGAACACCAGCCGGAAGTCGGTATGCACCGGCATGTCCCGACCCTCCCACAGCGCGGCGTCCTCCAGTCCGGTCCACTTGCCGTAGACCTTGCCGCCCTTGACCGGCCCGCCGAGGGCGAACATGATGCCCCCGTGACCGTGGTCGGTGCCTGAGTTGCCGTTCTCCTTGACCGTGCGGCCGAATTCCGACATCGCCAGCACCAGCACGCGCTGCATGCGCGCGGCGCCCAGATCCCGGGCGAACGCCGCCAGGGTGTCGCTCACGTTCTTCAGCATGTTCGCCAATTGCCCGTCGGTTCCGCCCTCGCGCGCGTGATGGTCCCAGCCATTGTAGTCGACGGCGGCCACTTCCAGTCCGCAGTTCGCCTTGATCACCTTGGCGATCCCCTGGAACTGCCGCCCCAGCGGGGATCGCGGGTACTCCACTTCGGCGTGGGTCCCCTGGATGGGGGCGAGGATCTCCTGAAGCCGGCGCAGCTTCTTGATCGTGTTCTCCCCTGCCGCCACGATCGGCGCGGCCGCCGCGTCGAACGCCGGACCTTCCATTCCCTCGTCCCGGCAGGTGTACACCTCCTCGAACGGGTCCATGGCCGCCATGGCGTGCTCCTCCGGGACCGCCAGCACGGGGAATTCGCCGCGAAGCGACCGCGGCAGGAGCGGTTGCGCGGCGAGCGCGCGCAGCTCGACCTCCTTGCGCTTTCCCTCGTGGGTGGCGCTCAACCAGCGGTTGAGCCAGCCTTCCGTGATGGTGCGCACGCCCGGCGCCGCGTACTCCATGAAGTCCTGCGCGTCGAAGTGGCTCCGGGTCGGGTGCGGCGAGCCGACGTTGATGATCGGCGCGAACACCCCCTGCTGGTAGAGCTCGTGCAACGGCGCCATCGCGGGGTGGAGTCCGAACCCGCTCGCGATCGGCAGACAGCCGTCCTCCTTCCCGGGCGGGGCGATGGCGATCCCCGGCCGCAGCTCGCCGTAGCGCGGATCCGACCACGGGATGATCGCCCCCAGGCTGTCGATGCCGCCCCGCAGGTAAAGGACCACGAGGGTCGGGGGCGGCTCACCCTTGTCCCCATCCGGACCCGCATGGAGGGGACGCAGGACCGGGAACGCGCCCGCCCAGGTTCCCAGGATCGCCCCGCCGGTCGTGCGCAGGAAGTCGCGTCGATTGGTCGTCATGGCTACTGCTCCTGGAAGGTGGGTGAGCCGAGCAACGCGCCCAGCAGGGAGGCCGCCAGTTCGCGCTTCTTCGCGGTGGTGCCGATCAGCGTCGCGCAGCGGGCCTCGGTGGCCGCATCCACGCCGCCGGGCACGATCGCATGCAACAGCGCTTCCTTGATCTCCTCGGGGGTCCCGGCCAGGATCGACTTGAACGTGTCCTTGGGCAGCACCACCCCCTTGGCATGCCCGGAGGCCAGCGCCAGCGAGAACTGCCACCGATAGACGAGGACACCGGGATCGAGCCAGGCCTCCCGCTGGTCGTAGTAGCCGGTGGGGTCGGTGCACTGGGCGACCGCCTGCCCCATTCGCTCCAGCATCGACAGCACCAGCGTGGGATCCTCGACCTCGGAGCCGGTGGCGCGCAGCGCGCTCACGACGAACTCGAACGGCGTCTTGAATTTCATGCGGAAGTTATCGCGGCGATAGAACTGCTCGTCGAACAGGATCGCGCGCGTGACTTCCTTCAGGTCCCCGCCGGTTGCGAGAAACACGCCGGCGATCCGCTTGACCAGCGCCTCGTCGGGGTGATCGTGGACGAGGTACCGGCACATCTTCCAGGCGATGAAGTCGGCCGTGAGCGGATGCCGGGCCAGCCGGCGGATGATCTCCTCCCCCTCGGCGACCCCGCCGTCGCCGGGAAGTCGGAGCTTGATCACTTCAATGTTCTTCGGCTGGTCGTCATGGACGTGGTCCCGGAAGAGGAAGTCGATCTCCTTCCCCTCGCCGAACCCGACGCTCCAGCCGGTGAGCGCCCGCGCGACTTCGATGATGTCCTTCTGGGAGTACCCGCCGGCGGCGTTCTCGTTGCGCACGCCGATCGTGTGCAACTCGAGCAGTTCGCGCGCGTAGTTCTCGTTCAATCCGCGCTGCCGCTCGAGCCGCTGGACGTACTCCGACTTGCGCTTCTTGTCCTTGCTGCGCTCGAGGATCCCGCGCTCGCGCTCGTTGAGGGGTCGCTGGCTGAGTACGTTGTCGAGGTAGACCAGCATCGCCGGGTGCTTCGCGCAGGCCATGAGCATGTCCTCGAACCGGCCGAAGACATGCGGGCGGACGACCTGTTCCTCGTAGTTCGCGGCCAGGTGCTGGCACTGGTCCTTGCGCTGGTCGATGTTGAAATGATTGCGCCAGAAATTGACCATCACCTCCTGGAGCTGCCGGTTGCTGTGCACCGCGCGCAACAGGATCGCCTCGCGCAACTCGCGCATCACCTGCTCGCGGAGGCGGTTCGCTTCCATCTGGAACGTGCGTTCCTGTTCCGGAGTCGGCTCCCCCTGCGGCCGGCGGGGACGGTAGTTTTCGATCAGCTCGGTGCAGGTCATGCGCAGCGACGGCGAGGTGCGCGCCAGCCTCTCCTCGAGGGCGCGGTCGTCGAGGGACGCCGGCTCCAACTGCTCCAGGGTCCACGCCATCCAGCCGCGTCGCAGGACCTCGTCGACCTGGCCAGGCCGCGGCCCGAAGGCGAGACGGTTGAGGCAGTGAAAGGCGATTTCCCGCTGGGACAGGGGGGCCGACGCGGGATTGCCGGCGGCGGAGGTGGCCTCCTCCGCGCGCGACGCGGGGACGAGGACGAGGATGGCGAGCGCGGCGACGCCCGCCCGAACGAGACGGCGCATGGCGGAAGGCTCCTGATCGCGGAGGCGCGGGGTCGGATGGTAAACCGCGTTGAGTATATCCATCGAGCGCCGGCGAGGCAAGGGCCCCTCACGATCGCGCCGGGGCCGCGGGCGGGCCGATGCGCCGGGAAGGGCTTCCACCGGATCCCCTGGGGGGACCGGCCGCCCTCGCATCGGGCGTCGCGGGCCGTCGTCCTCGGCGGTACCGGGGGCCTCGCTTCCTCCCCGCGCCCCGCAGGACGCGAAAATCGACGCATCCGAATCCGGCCCGCCCGGCATGGACGCCCCGCTACCGCAGGCTCATCGCCTCGATCGCCCGCGCCACGGCATCCCGGTGCCGATCGATGGGGTCGGGAGTCCGCGTGAAGCGGGTCATGCTCGCCGCGATCGCGCGGGGAACCTTGAGCAGGGCCCGGTACCGCAACCGCTCCTCCTCCGGCAGGCGCGTACCTCGCTCGTCCAGCAGGGCGCGCAGGATCGTCAGGTACTCGTAGTCCTCGATGCCGTCGCGCAACATCTCCCAGCGAATGCTCTCCACCGGTCCGGCGAGCACCGGCGCGGCCGGGCGGCCGTCCGCCGCCCCTTCGGGCGGGTAGAGGAATCTCCCGTCCCCGTTCCCCCACGGGGAACGCCGGCCCGCGGCCCGCCCATCGCCGGACTCCCAGCTCATCGGATCGTCCCAGGGATTCTGCGGCCGTTCGGGATCCGCATAGGCGGCTTCGCTCGTCCAGTAGTTCGTCTCCCATACGAGGATCCCCTCGATCCCCCGTTGCCAGGTCTGCCAGAGCCAGACGCGCAGTTCCGTGGCCGGATGGTCGATGAAGAGCGTGGCATAGGGCGCCTTGGGAGCCGTGCACAGATACCACCAGTGGGATTCCCCCGCGCGCCGCCGTTTCCGGGCCGGTTCGGGATGGTAGGCGTGGGAAACCGGACACCAGAGGTTCGGGCCGCCGATCAACTCCTCCTCGACCTGCTCGGTCAGCATGCGGCGAAGGTCGGGGGCCGCATCACGCAGGCTCCGGAACCCGTTCCGAACGAACTCGTAGTCCTTCCGGTCCGGCTCATCGAACCAGTAGACGAAGGCCTCGTCGAGCCACCCCCTGGCGCGCAGGTGTTCCTGAAGTTCGCGGGCATAGGCGCCGAAGACGACCTGGTACTCGGGAGTTCCCCCGGCATGGCCGAGCAGGTTCGGTTCCGTGCGCGAGTGGTAGCTCCCCCCCCCGAGCCCCTCGATCGGGAGGCGGAAGGTGTTGAAGTGGAACTCGTCGATCGCGCGCCCCATGGCGACATCCCAGGCCGACCAGTCGATTTCCGGTCGCAGCGCCCCGGCCGACGTCGGCTCGAAGTCGCCCCGGGCCAACTCCTCCCCGGTCGCCGCGTCGCGCAGGGTGACGTCGTCGAACCACACGGTCCCCGTCGTTGCGCCGCCCTCGTCCCACCTCGCCGCCCACAGCCGCAGGGTGACCGAGACCGCCCCCTGCGGAAAATCGGTGACCACACGCTCGAAGTCTTGCCACCCGCCGGTCCCCTCGACCTCCATGTCGTTGTTCCGCCCGGACATCCAGGCGCCACCCGCGTCGTTGTGCGCGAGGGTCACGATGAAGCGGTGCCCCGAAACACCCGTGCGATAGCGGAACCTTAGCCGCAGCCCCGCAGGAGGGATGGTGACGGGCTGGGCGTGGGTGGCCGCGGTCTGGGCCGTCTCGCTGTCATCCACGACCCGGAGCGAAAATCCGCCGGAATACGGTTGCTGCTCGTCCCGCACCCCCCCATGCCAGTCGCTCGCGCCGGGCCAGCGGACGCGGAATCCGTCGAGCGGCGCCGGATCGTACGGGGAGATGTGGTGGGCGCTGAAGCTGCGCCAGTACAGGTCGAGCACCGCCCTTCGGTCCTCGATCGTCTTCAGACCCTGGTAGCGCCAGACCTGGGCGGGCGAGAAACCGAAGGCGGTGGCGCAGGTCATGCGATCCGGCAGGGTGAATCCGTAGACCTCCACTTCGATCGGGACGTCGGCGGAAAACTCCTCCGCCGTCAAGCGGATCGTCCCGCGGTATCGTCCGGCCGGCGCCGACCGCGGCGCGCGCACGCGCACCCAGAGCGGTTGATTCCGGTCGGCGGGGAGATCGATCGGCCGATCCAGGGGCGGCAGGGGATCCGGCCAGTCCCCGACCGCCCCGGCGGCATCGGTGGGCTGCGTCACCGGAACATAGCCGACGCGCAGGATCTCCACGGCGGCGGCCGGAAGGATCGCCCCGTCCGGACCGGTCAGGTCCGCGGCCACGGCGGCGAATCCGTGCAGATCGCGCGCCGGCCGAATCACGAGTTGCGCCGCCTCGACCTCGTTGCGGGCGGTCCGGATCCGCAGCGCCCGACCCTCCGCCCGGGGCGGGGGACGGAAGCGGCTCACCTTCCACCCGGACGGCGCCCACCACAGCGCCGTCGATCCGGTGGCTCCCGGCAGGCTCTCCCCGTAGGAGGTGCGGTGCAGTTCGGGAACGGTTTCGGCGAGCTCGGCCCGGAACCGGCTGCCGTCCCCCAGCGTCAGCCGGAACGTCCACGCCCCCGCGTCCGGCACGAGAAACGGCACGCGCACGGTCTGCGCGCCTGCGGGCGCGTCGATCGCCGCGGGGCGCGAGACTTCCTGCCCGTCATTGCCCGCAACGCGGAAATCGGGGCGGAGCCGGATCGCGCGCGCGGTGGTGTTCTCGATCCGGGCGACGACCTCGTTCCGGCCGCCGGGCAGCACATCCCCGAGGTCCAGGATGCTCACGGACAGTCGGGGATCGGTCTCGAGGATCGAGACGAAGCGGGTCCGGCCCTGGAGCCTTGGGACCGGCGCATCGAGCACGGCGCCGTAACGGTATTCTCCTACCTGGAACGACGGAGCCGGGGCCGACGCCTTCTCCTCCCGCGGCCGCAGTCGGATCCGGACCTCCGCGGCGGGGAGGAGGTCGTCGGGCAGGACATACTTCCGCGTCCCCAGTCCGGACGCGGGGCCCAACAACCGCCAATCCTCCACCGACCCCGCGGCCTCCACGAGGAGTTCGCCCGCCACGTACCAGGTGATCGAGACCTCGACCCAGGCGCGAACCTGGCGACGCCCCCCCACGTCGTGCCGATAGACGACTTCGCTTCCGTGGCCGAACACCCAGCGGTGGGTGTTGAAGGCGCAGCGATGGGAGTGCAGCGGGCGACTGTGATTTCGGGAAGTCGAAGAGAACGGGGCATGAAACTCGTAACTCGCGCCACTCGTGCGTTCGCCTTCCCCGAGGACGATGTCTCCCGCGATCCGGTAGACCGGTTGGACGCGGTACAGTTCCACGGCGTCGTACGCGATCGTCCCGGTCGTCATCCACTGGCCGAAGCAGAGTCGCGCCTCCTCCGGTTCGAGGGACGACGGAGTCTGGAAAACCGACACGACCGACCGCCATTCCCCGTCGATCCCACCCAGATCCCGGTTGCAGAAGATCGGTCCCGCGGTGGGGGTACCGCCGCTGCCGTCGATCCTGCGGGCCCGGAATCGCAGCTCGTAGGGCGCGGAGGGGGCCAGGGGAATCGGCGCGGATTGCCACCGACTGCTGTCGCCACCGTCCCCCGTGACCGCGATCGCGCATCGCCCGTCATCGCCCCCGGTCCGAAGCCAGGCGCCTTTCTTCCCGGAAAACGACCAGCCGTCCGGTTCCGCCCGACCCGATTCGAACGACGGATTCGGGACTTCGACCGCCTGCGCGAAGGCCGACCGTTCCGCCGTGGCGCCCCCCCAGAGAACGAACAGGAGGACCAGGAAAGGCGAGCGGCCCATGCGGCCCCTCGGCACGAGGGAGATCGATCGGCCCATCAGCGGCTCCGCAGCACGAGGTCCCAGCTCGGCCGCGTGGTTCCGTCGGCGAACCGCACGCCTTCCGGATGGCAGAGGAGACCGGCCTCCGTCCGCGGCGACCCGCACCCCAGCGACACGATCCCCCACTCCGCCAGCGAACGTACCTCGCCGGGGGCGGTGACGCCGTCGGCATCCCGGTCATGCCAAAGCGCCAACCCCGCGAGCTCGGCGCCCGCGAGGCGTCCGTCGCCGTCGTCGTCGAGCGCGCGAAGGGCTGCGTAGCCGTCCTCCCAGAACACCCAAAAAGTGACGTTGCCGAACATCTGCAACGCGGACGCCACTTGCCCGGTGCCGCGCGGGTCGTGCACGAGCCACGCCGCCTCCGGTCGGATCCACTCCCATTCGCGCCGGAGTCCTGAACCGTCGAGGTCGAAGCGCACGCGCGCGGAACGGTCGACGAGATCGCCCGGCCGAAGCCCCGGACGGAGCGGGATTGCGATGGGGGTGATCTCGCGGATGGGCAGGGCCTTGAGCATGCGAATCCGCTCTCGCAATCGACCGATCTCTTCGGCGTCGCGGTCCCGGTCGAGGAGCGGGATCAGATACTGAGCGGCCTCGACCGTCACGTAGTTCTCCCCCATCGGGGCGCCGGTCAGTTTCCCCTCCCGCGCCCACCCGCCTTCGACCACCTTCCGATACTCGGGTATCGCCGCTTCCTTCGCGCCGGACTGGTCCAACACCCACGCGTACCCCAACCGGACGACGGGGTCCTCCGGCGCCTCTTCGACGGCGCGCCGGTAGGTCTCGATCGCCTTGCCGAGATGCGCGCGAGCGACCTTCTCCTTCCCGGCATCCTCCGTCACCGTGGCCTCGAAAGGCAGATGTCGCGGCTCGTGGCCGAACCAGGGCTCGTCGCTCCGGCCCCACGCCCGATTCACCTGCGTGGTCGCGGACTTCGTCGCCCACGCCAGGGCGTGGAGACGCGCCAGCCGGTGCCGGAGCACCGCCAAGCTCTCCTTGGGGGGTCGCTTCGGGTCGGGTGCGTCTCCCCCGGGAAGCTCGCCGCCGGCTTCCAGGCCGGAGATCGCCTTCTCCACGTTCTCGATCAATCGATCGATGGGGACATCCACGAGCTCCGGCGCCGCATAGCGGGCCTCGGCAAGCCCGAGGAGGGCGGTCGCAAACAGGACGATCGCCAGGTAAACCGGCAGGCGGGTCATGGCGCCACTCCAAGGACAGGTCGGGAATCCGGGCGGTCGGTCGACGATCACGATACGCGCGGGTTCGACGCCTTTCAAGGGTCCACCGCGCCCGGGAACATGGGAACGTCCGCGGAGCCACCCACCGGGACCAGGAACCCGCCCGATGCCGGAAACCCGGGAAAAACCTCTCCCCTCCGCGGGGGAGTTCCCGCCGCGGGCGGCGACCGCAACCCGGCTCCGGCAGCGAATCAAGACGTCTCACATCCGGTGCCTGACGTCCTCGTCTTCGAGGAGGGCGACTCCCCGCGCAACAGCCCCACACTTCGGATTTCAGGTCGAATCCTTCCCGTCTCAAGGGCAGACGGCACCACCCGCCGACACCCGCGCCGCCCGCGCCGCGACGCACCGGACACGCTTCACCCCCGGAGAAGTTCCGCGTCATTCCGGATTCGCTCCGAAGGGCGATCCTCAGTTGCCCGACCAGCACGACTCCAGGCGCGCCGCGGTGCGACGGAAGGCCCAACGCACGAGCAGCGCGAGCACCGGCAGGCCGCCGACGAACAGCCCTAGAACCAGCAATTGGTAGAGATACGGCGGAAGGCCGAGGGCGCGGAACAGACTCAACGGAATGGCCAATCCGGCCGCGAGGCTCAACAGGAGGGACAGGTACGACACGGCGATCGCACCGGCGGCCGAGGAACGGGCGGCTCCGAACCCCAGCGAGGTCGCGATCGCGAGCAGCAGCACTTCGATGGGGAAGAGAAGATTGAGCACCATTCCGCTCCAGCCGGGCAGGTCGGAGGGAAAGCCCAAGCGCCACGCCAGAGCCAGATAGTCCACCACTCCCAGATCTTCGACCAGGAGCACGGTGGCCACCACGGGGAGCAGGCGAACGGCGAGCTTCGCGGCAAGGATCCTGTGCGCGGAGTAGGCGGACAGGATCAGGCCTTCCCCCGTCCCGCGATCCCGCTCCTCCTGAACGCAGGTGCCTACGAGGGGAGGAACAACCGCGAATAGGTACACCGTCAGCATGCTGGTGCCGTACCTCCAGAACTGCGCCTCTCCGCCGACGAGATCCATCGCGAGCAATACCGCGAAGGCTGTCACCAGCGCCACGCTGCCCCAACCGACGAGCGTGCGTCCACGGCCGGGCTTCCGCGATTCCGCCAGGAACACCGGATCGTCCGACCATGACATGGTCGTGTCCTCCGTTCTCGGGTCGCGCGTCGCCCTCCGGCCCGCATCGCCCGCTCGGTCGATCACTTTCCCCCGCCGGGTTCCTGCACCCGGCGCGCCCGCGCGGCGAACTCCTCGGCTTCGGCGTCCGCCCCGCGATTGCGGCACAGTTTCTCCAGGACTTGCAGGTTGAGCAGCAGCCGGTGCCCCGAAGCGGCGGGATCGGCCTCGATGAGTTGCAAGTGGCGTCGGTAGAGCGTCTCGGCCAATTCGTGCTTGCCGCGCATGCCACAGATCCCGCCAAGCGTAAAGATCGTTCCGGGCGGGAAGTCCCGCGTCCGGCTCAGGAATGCCTCGAGGAGCGGATCCGCACGTTGCAGGATCGACTCGACCTCCGCCGTACGACCCTGCCGGAAGACGCGAATTCCTGCGCGACCCAGCGCCTCCGCGAGCAACTCCCACTGCTCCGGTCCGGCGCTCCCGGCGATTTCGATCGCCTCCTGGAACGATCGTTCGGCGTCGTCCGGGCGTCCCAACCGGTCCTGGATCCCGCCGAGTTCGAGGTCGACCCACGCGACCTCGGGATGACGGGCGCCGAGGGCCCGCCCGAGCAGCTCCCGATGGCGGGCGTAGGCCGCGGCCGCCTCATCCAGGCGCTCGGTCTGCGCGCACAGATTCGCCAAGGACCTGAGCGTGCCGGCGAGTTCCCGCGCGTCGCCGGCGCCGCTGCCCTCGCCCGCCGCGATCAGGCGCCGATACAATCGCTCCGCCGCGTCCGTGCGTCCCGCCGCGACGGAGCGCACGGCCAGAAGCCGGCAGACGCGCAGGACCTCCGGGTCCTTCGGACCGCGCAGCGCTTCCAGCCGCGTCCGCTTGACCTCGAGCAACGCGCTGGCCTCCTCGTACTGCCGGCGATCGTTCTGCGCGTCGCTCGCAAACTCCAGCAGGTCGAGGACGCTCTCGGCATCGAGACCGCGTGTCTGCTCCAGGAGGGCGCGGGAGCGGACGAATGCGACCACCGCTTCGTCGGGGCGGCCGAGTCGATGGTGCAGAACGCCGAGCGTCTTGAGGGCGCTCCCCAGGTCGTCCGGATCGACCCCGTCGACTTGCTCCCGCAGGCGCACGAGTTCGGCGTACTGCGGAAAAGCCTCCGCAAAGCGGCGGTGCACGAGGTAGAAGAGGCCGAGCTCCTGTACGCACTCGGCCGCTCTGCCGTCGGAGATGCCCAGGCGCCGGACTTCGCGGACGGCGGTCTGCAGCTCCCGCTCCGCGACTTCCCCGCGGCCCTCCTTGGCCGCGGCCCGGCCCCGTTCGAGATGGATCGCCCAGGCGCCGAGCGCGCCTTCGGCGCGGAACAGACGCGCGATTCCGACCGCGCAGATCAACAGGTAGATCAGGATCGGAATGGACAACGCCGCCAGGCAGGCCGGGGCATGACGCAGAAGGCGGTCCGGGAGGATGGTCATGGACCCACGATGCAAAACCGCGTGCCGGCCGTCAAGCAAGCGGATGGGTCGGGGGTCGACGCGCCGGGCGCATCCTCTTCTCGCCCGGCCGCATTCGGCTCCGCCGGGGACCCGCGATCGTCCGCGGCGGCGCCGACCTTCGGCAGCCGGACCCCGTCCGGAGCCGGCCACGGCATCGGCGCGGGTCTCACCCTTTGCTCGCGGCGAACGAACGCCCCACTGCGGAAGTCGTTGAGACCGGGAATGGCTTTTTGCGACACTGGTTGCCGCCCTGGCCGGCGGTCGCCGGAAGGGTCGCGGGAAAGACGCTTGATCGAACGTCCGCGGGCCCATGCGGGAGGTGAGCCCATGCGCAGGATCCTGATCCTGGATGACAATCCCCTCGTGGCCCGGATCTGGGCCAGCCAACTCGAATCGGACGGGTTCGCCGTTTCCGTGGTCGAGGATCAGGTCCGATTCTTCGAGGCGATCGGGCGGGAAAAGCCGATGCTCGTCCTCATCGACTCGGCGATTCCCCAGGGAGACGGACTCGCGGTGTGCGAGCGGATCGGCGCCCAGAAGGCCGCCTTCGGCCATCCCAAGGTCGTGCTGCTCACCAACGTGGATTCTCCGGAGATCCACCGGCGGGTCGCCGCGGGCGCGGCCGCGGCGGTCTGGCTCAAGCACGACCTGAACCCGCGTGAACTGGCGTTGCGCATCCGCCGGCTCCTCCAGACCACGCAGGTCTCCACGCTCCTCCACGCGGATTCGACGATCGGCGACGCCCTCGTCCACGCCGGTTACCTGCGCAAGGAAGACCTGGCCAAGGCCCACCGCGTGTGCGCGGAGGACGGTTTGGAATTGCCGGAGGCCCTGCTGCGGCTCAACCTCCTCTCCCCCGCGGATGTCCGCCGGCTGCACGAACTGGTCTATCGAGCCGACTACGTCGATCTTTCGCTCTACGCCATCGACGCGGCGGCGGTGGCGCGCGTGCCGGAGGATCTGGCGCTGCGATTCCAGGTCCTCCCCCTCCGGCTGACGGATGGAGAATTGGAACTGGTCATGGCCGATCCCCGCGATGTGGTCACCCTCGACCACCTGCGGGAGCGAATCGGCTGCCCCATCCGCCCGTTCTTCGCCCCCCTGCCCGAGATTCAAAAGGCGCAGATGCTCCAGTACGGGGCACGCGAGGTCCTGGATCCACCGCGACCGGCGGCCGTCGTCGTCGACGAGCGATCCCTCATCGGAAACCGTTCGATCGAAGAACTGCTCGCCGATCACCCGGTCGTGGAGACCCTCGACGTCGTCCTGCTCCATGCCCGGGAGGCCGGGGCGAGCGATGTGCACATCGAGCCGATGGAGAAGGACGCGCTCGTGCGACTGCGCATCGACGGCAAGCTGCAGGTCGCCTACCGGCTGCTCCCGGAGCACTCGAAGGCTCTCACCTCCCGCGTGAAGATCGTCAGCAACCTGGACATCGTCGAGTGCCGGCGCCCCCAGGACGGCCGATTTCAGATGCAATTCGGCGCCGGCAGCGTGGACTACCGGGTTTCGACGATGCCCATGATGGACGGGGAGAAGGTGGTCATCCGGATCCTCGACCGCCGCATGGGCATCACGGCCCTCGAGGATCTGGGCTTCGAGCCGGATCAACTCGAACGGTACACGCGCATGGCGCGGCGGCCGTACGGCATGATGCTGGTCACCGGGCCGACGGGATGCGGCAAGTCCACGACCCTGTTCGCCACCCTGCACCTGATCCGTGATCCGCAGCGGAACATCGTCAGCATCGAAGACCCGGTCGAGGCCCGCATTCCGGGGATCAACCAGATCCAGGTGAACCCGCGCATCCAGCTCACCTTCGCCGGGATCCTGCGCAACGTCCTGCGCCAGGACCCGAACACCATCCTGGTCGGCGAGATCCGCGACCTCGAGACGGCGCAACTCGCCGCCCAGGCCGCGCTCACGGGGCACCTCGTGCTCAGCACGCTGCACACGAACGACGCTCCGACCGCGGTCCTGCGCCTGGTCGACATGGGCATTCCGCGCTACATGGTCACGGCGACGGTGCACGGCATCGTCGCGCAGCGGCTCCTGCGCCGACTCTGCACGGCCTGCCGGACCGTGAACGACCCCGCGGCCGACCCGGGGCGACCCTCGCTCCCGCCGGAACTCGCGGGGACGACGGTCTACCGCCCGCAGGGGTGCCCGCGCTGCCGCGGATCCGGGTACCGCGGGCGGGTGGCGATCTACGAGGTAATGCCCTTGAACCGGCCGATCCGCCGCTGCGTCCTGCAGGGCGGCGATGCCGACACGCTCGCCGGCGTCGCGGCCGCGGAAGGCGTACGCACCCTCCGCGAGGCGGCGATGCGAAAGGTCCGCGAGGGGACCACCTCCCTGGAGGAGGTGTGGAGCATGACGCTCGAGACGGAGTTCGAATCCTCCGCCGCCGGACACGACCGGACGCCGGGGGCCCCCACTCCGGATCCGACCGTGTAGGGGGAAATGAACCATGCCCACCCCGGTTTGCCAGTATTGCGGATGCGGCCTTTCCGGCCAGGCCGTCCGCTGCCCCCGATGCAAGACGCCGCACTGTCGGGATTGCTGGCGTTCCAACGGCGGCCGCTGCACCACCTACGGGTGCGCCCCGGACTCGCCGGCCGCGTGGTCGCCGGAGTGGGGGACGAAGCCGAACCGGACCCGGCCCCTGCCGCAGACGGAGCCGGCCGCTCGGGGAACGGCCGTCGGGCGGTACGGACGGCTGGCCGCATTCCTGCTTTCCATCGTCGTCGTGCCGTTCTGGTGCAGCAGCGCCCTCACCTCCGGTCGCCCGGGTTCGACCTCGTCCTCCCGGGTGAACTACGGCCCGACCTGGAGCGGCCCGGTCCGTGCGGGAAAGGCCTGGCAGGCCTTCCGCGTCGCCCAGGTCGCCCTGGTCCAGAATCCGGGCGACCCGCAGCGCTGGATCGCGCGCGGGGACGCGCATGTCGGGCTGGCTCTCGAGGACGAGCACGGCTGCACCCTCTTGCGCGACGCCATCGACGACTACGGGCGCGCGATCCGCTTGTCATCGCGCGATCCCGGGGCCCTGGCCGGCCGCGGGATTGCCCGGGCCAAGCAGGCCCTGTGCGTGAAGCCCCATGAGGAGCATCGGCAGACCCGAATCGCCGCCGCGATCGAGGACCTCGACCGCGCCATCCAGGGGGGCGGGGCAACCGCCGAGGCGTACGCCCACCGCGGGCTCATCCGGCATGCGCAGCAGGACTGGACAGGCGCGTGGGAGGACTTCGAGCAGGCGGGGAGAATGACCCCGCCGGCGTCGACGCACTTCCTCCGGGAAAAGGCCGAGGCGATGGACGTCCTGGGACGAAAGGCCCCGGCCGAGAGGTCGGACGATTAGCCCGGACGATTCGGGCAGCCGCGTCAGCGGCTTCGTGAAGAATCCGCACCCGAGGCTCCCGGCGGGCGGCACACGATGTCGCACGCCGGGCGAGGCAGTCCTGCTCCGAACGGCCTTCCTGGCCGGCCGGAGCCGGATGGTTCGCGATCCGCGCACGCCCCCCTCACCCGGCTCGGCGCGCGTCCAACCGTCTCCACGCAGGTCCCAGACCCTTGCGGGCCCCGCAGGCCAGCCGCCCACGAAGGCCCCGCCCGCTCCCGCGCAAACCTACTTCTCCGCCAGCCACGCCTTCAGGCTCGCCGCCAGATCCCCCTTGGGCTCCTCGCGACCGAACATCTCCGTGCCGTGGCCCGCGCGGGGATAAATCTTCACCTGCTTGGCGGGATCCTGAGCCCGCTCCGCCAGGCGCTTCGTATCCGCACAAGTTTCCGCGTCGTCCTCGCTGGCCGCAAGGAAGAGGCGCCGCGATCCGTAGCGTTCCAGCGCATCCATGCTCGCCACGCCGCAGTAGTTCTCCCCGGGCGACAGCAGGGCGACCCCGCGCACCGTCTCCTTCCCCTTCTCCTCCGCGGCGGCGCAGCGCAGGGTCAGGTTCGCTCCCACCGACGCCCCGATGACGAAGACGCGTTTCGCATCCACTTCCTTTTTCTTCGCCAGGTGGTCGATCGCACCCCGGATGTCCGCAACCGCCGCGAGCCACTCGGGCTCCTGGAACGCGCGCCAGTCGAGCTCGTCCCCTTTTCTTTTCGTGGATTTGCCGTGTCCTCGCAGGTCGAGGGCGAAAACCGCGTGACCCGACTTTTGCAGTTCTTCGGCGAAGCCCGACCAGTCCGACCGGGATCGCGAGTACATGTGCACCAGAACCACCCCCGGGGCCGGCTTCTTGCCGGGCGGAGCATAGTAGGCGGCCGAAATGGTCACGCCGTCGGAGGTCTCGAACCATTCCTCGCGCGGCTCGGCACGCGCGGGGAGGGCCGCAGTCACGATCCACAGGGGAACGATCAGGGGGAACAGGGCGCGCATGGCACCTCCGCAAGCGACGACAGGAAGGCCGAGGGGAACGCCCGCGATTGTAGTCGCCGGCGCCGGAAGCGGGCAAGGACGGGTCGGTCCCCGGGTTGGGGCATCGGCCCACGGAGCGTTCTGCGACGACCTCCTTGCGGCCGACCCGGCCGACGGATCGCCCGGAGCGCGCGATCGGGAAGCCGCGAAAGAGCTCCCCCTGGACGGGATTGAGCATGCGAGCGATGCGACGGAGTTCGCATCTCCATGGTGTGCGCCGCAGGCAAGCCATGAGCTTCTGGGCACGGCCGAAGTCCTCGATCCACGGGAAGCAGTTGTCGTGTCGGCGGTCCTCCAGGCCGGCGCGGTCCATCTGTCGAGCGAGCCACTCGCGCCCGTTGATGCACGCCTGGACCGGGAAGGGAAACCAGGTCTGGATGCGCGCGTTCATGAAGCCGAACACGGGATCCACGAAGTAGTGGTAGAGGTGCAGGCACTTGCGCCGCCGGAGGACGAGCTCGAGACGTTGGGCGGCGCGATTGTGGAGGGCGTCGCGCGATCCGGTCATTCGCCGTTGCGTCGCAGCTCGATCACGAGCAGTGGGTGCTCGCGCAGCTCGGGATCGGTCTTCCCGCTTGCCTTTCCGCCCTCCCATTTGCGGACTCGGCGCCGCGATCCTCTTCGTTCACCGTAGCCCCAGGTGGTCGTCCAGGACCGTCTGCTGCCCGTCGGCCGTCAGCGCCTGGCCCTGGCGGCGCTTGGCCCGGATCGAATCCAATCGCGCAAGGCGCTGCCGCTCGGCCGCCGGCGCGGCGGTCTCCCGGTTCGCGTCGTGCGCCGCGACGGCCGCCTGGACCGCTGCCTCGGTGGCGTTCGGCACGATGGGGTTTCCTTGTCCGTCCGCGTAGCGATCCTGCACCCGCGCGGCGACCGCCAGGCCGTCCGCCGGGCGTACATCCACCGACAGCGGGTGACCCAGTTCTTCCTCGAGCCGGCCCGGGTGGATGCGCTTGGGGGGCGCCACCGCGACTTCGAGCATCCGCATCACCTCCCGTCGTTGCCGACCCGCACGGCCTGGAACTCGGGGGACAGGTTCCCCGAGGCCAGCACCGAAGAATGACCTTCTGGATGCGGGTGGTCGTAGCCCGAGGAGTGTCAGGATCCGTCCGAGATTTCACCCCCAACGGCTGCTGGAAAGTGTAGGGCAACGGCAAGGAGCCCATCGACCACCCGGCCGCGCCACTCTAGCGAGTGTGCGGCGGAATCGAGCGAGTTACGGGCAGAGTGGGAGAGGTGGCGGCACCGGGGGGCGCACTTTGCGTGGAAATACGATGCGGGATACGATGATTTTCGGGGTACGGAAGACCCCCGAACCGAACGAAAGCCGTACGTCGTCGTGTGGTTCCGCGGCGTGGTCACCGTCTTCACGAACTGGAAGTGGCTTTCGTACGTGTACGTCCAGACGATGTCGGCGAGCGCGC
>CAZWCX010000049.1:0-47872 GCA_964632945.1 uncultured Planctomycetia bacterium
CTCGTCGTCGGCGATGCACGGGGGCATCGCCTCCTCCTCGCGCCTCGCCGGGCGCAAAAATCGCCTCGGCCGAACCTAGGATCTCAAGATTGAAGACCCACTAGCCGCCGGTCTTGCGGGGCTCCCCGTTCCCCGGGCGGAGCTGGGCGAAGACGATGCGCCCGGCGGCCGTCTGCAGCAGATTGGTGATCGTACAGCCGAGGGTCTCCCCCACGCGCCGGGCCGCGCCGTCGACGACCACCATCGAGCCGTCTTCCAGGTAGCCGACCCCCTGGTCCGGTTCCTGTCCGGTGCGGACGATGCGGACCGTGAGGGTCTGGCCCGGAAGAACGGCCGGGCGGAAGGCGGTGGCCAGGTCGTTGAGGTTGATGACCGGCACGTCCTCGAGCTGGGCGAGTTTGTTGAGCCCGGGGTCGGTGGTCACCAGCCGGCCGCCGATCACCTTGCCGAGACGGACCAGCTTCGCGTCGTTTCCCTCCACACCGGGCACTTGCGAGTCGTCGATGCGAACTTCGGTGGCCTTGTTCTTGCGCATGCGGTTCAACACATCCAGGCCGCGTCGGCCGCGCGAGCGCCGCTCCGGATCGTCGGCATCCGACATCGCCTGAATCTCATCGAGAATGAAGCGCGGGACGACGATCGGATTGGTGAGCAGCGGGGTGGCCGTGAGTTCGGCGATGCGTCCGTCGATGATGGACGTCGTGTCGAGGACGAGCGGGATGCCGCCGCGTCCCTCGCGTTGGAACTCCACGAACGGGACGACGAACTTCAGGTCGTCCTTGACCTGGATGATGGCCACGACCGCGAGATAGCAGAACAGGAAGGTGATGGTGAATTCGATCCAGCTGCGCACTTCCGGTGTCTGGTTGCGCAGCCAGGGGACCAGGAAGAGGGCGTTGATGAAAATGGCGGAGACGACGAACCCGCACAGGATCCCGAACAAGGCGATCGACACGACCGAAATGTACCGGCGCGTGAAGCCGATTTCGACGGACACGAAGAAGAGAGAGGAGAACACGCCGCCGAAGAAGCCGTGGATCTGGCTGCCGCGGAAGAGCAGGTCGGCGAGTTGGACGCCGATGAAGCCGCTGAAGAGGATGAACAGCGCGCGGATGCCCCAGATCATCGTCACACCCGCTCAAAAGGGTTGAACAGCTTCCGCACTTCCTCCTGCGCGAAGCGATCCGTCATGCCGGCGATGTAGTCGGCGACACACCGGGGCACGCCGACCTCCCGGCCCCAGGCCTGGAACTGCGGCGGCATCTGTTCCGGTCGCGTGGTGAATTCCTGGAAGAGGTCGCGAACGAATCGTTTCGCCTTCTCGGCCATGCGCACCACGCGATAGTGCCGGTAGAAGCGTTCGAACAGGAAGGCGCGCAACTCCTGGCGCATTTCCTCCATCTCCGCGGTGAAGGCGACGAGCCGCGTGCCGGTGAGCTTGCGCACGTCCGCGGCGGACTGCACGCCGTGATCGCGCAGGCGGCGGGCGGTTTCCTCGAGCAGGTTGGTGACTTCGAGGTTGATCAGGAAGAGGACGGTCTGGAGCCGCGAGAGCGTCGCGTCCAATTCCCCGTACCGTTCGGTCACCTTGCGCCGGGCGTGGCGCCAGAGGGTCACCTGGTCGAGCTCGGCCTCCACCACCAATCCCGCCTTCACGCCGTCGTCGAGGTCGTGGTTGTCGTAGGCGACCGCGTCGCACAGGTCCACGACCTGGGCCTCGAGGAGAGGGGCCGACTCCGGTTCGTATTCGGCGAGGTGCGGACTGCGGGAACGCGCTTCGTGCTTGACGATCGATTCCCGCACCTCCCAGGTCAGGTTCAAGCCGGGGAAGGCGGGATAGCGCCGCTCGAGGAGTTCCACGATGCGGAGCGTCTGGGCGTTGTGCTCGAACCCCCCGTGAGCCTCCATCAGGCGGGAGAGCTCATCCTCGCCGGCGTGGCCGAACGGAGGGTGTCCGAGGTCGTGGGCCAGGGCGAGGCACTCGCACAGGTCTTCGTTCAGGCGAAGGGAGCGCGCGACGGTGCGGGAGATCTGGGCCACTTCCATCGTGTGGGTGAGACGGGTGCGGTAGTAGTCCCCCTCGTGGTTGACGAACACCTGGGTCTTGTACTCCAGTCGGCGATAGGCGGTGGAATGGATGATGCGGTCCCGGTCGCGCTGGAAGGCGGTGCGGTACGGGTGGGGTTGTTCCGGGGTGCGGCGGCCGCGTGATTCCGCGCTGCGCATCGCCCAGGGAGCAAGCCAGTCGGTCTCCCGACGCTCCTGGTCTTCCCGGGTGAGCATCGCGGACTCCTAGGATCGGGCGCGCAGGGCGGCGCGCAGGGATCGGGAGAACGGGGGACGCAGGATGCCGACTTCGGTGACGAAGGCGGAGACGAACCGGGACGGGGTCACGTCGAAGGCGGGATTCCAGGTCTTGATGCCGCGGGGCGCCACGCGCACGCCGCCGAACTCGGTGACCTCCTCCCCGGGGCGTTCCTCGATGGGGATGCGCGAGCCGTCCGGCATCGTCGGGTCGAAGGTGGAGAGCGGGGCCGCGACGTAGAACGGGATCCCGCGCTCACGCGCATTCACGGCGAGGCCGAAGGTGCCGATCTTGTTGGCGGTATCGCCGTTGGCGGCGATGCGGTCGGCCCCGACGATGACGCAATCAACCGGGAAGCGGTGCAGGGCCAGGGCCGCGGCCCCGTCGCAGATGACGGTTACGTCGATGCCGTGACGGCGGAGTTCCCACGCGGTCAATCGGGCCCCCTGCAGAACGGGGCGGGTCTCGTCGGAAAAGACGCGCACGGACTTGCCGCGGTCCGCGGCGGCGTAGAGGACGGCGAGGGCGGTGCCGGTGCCGGCGGTGGCGAGGGCGCCGGCGTTGCAGTGGGTGAGCACGACGGCCCGGCGCGGCAGCAGGCCGGCCCCGTGCTCGCCGATCCGGCGGCAGGTGTCGCGATCGCTCTCCAGCACCGCGGTGGCCTCGACGAACAGGCGTTCGAGATGCTCGGGGACGGTGGCGGCTCCGGGACGCGCCAGTGCGGCCTCCATGCGCTCCAGGGCCCAGTACAGATTCACTGCCGTGGGGCGGGACGTCCCCAGCCGGCGCAAGACGGCCCGCACACCGGCACGGAACGAGGCGGGGGCGCGCCGGCGGAGCGCACGCGCGCCCAGGTACGCGCCGAATGCGGCGGCCACCCCGATGGCGGGGGCGCCGCGCACCTGCAGCGTGCGGATCGCGCGCCAGACCGACCCCGCGTCGCGGCAGTTGCGATAGACGGTTCGGCGCGGCAGGAGCGTCTGGTCGAGGATGCGCAGGCAGCCCGTGTCCGGGCCGCCCCGCCACTCCACCGCCCGAACGATCACAGCGCGCCTGCCGCCTTCAGCAGCTTCTTCAGCGTGTCGGTCGGCTGCGCCCCCTTGGAGAGCCAGTACTCCAGGCGAGCCTTGTCGACGACGACCTTCTTGCTCGATTCGGTGATGCGCGGATCGTAGCTGCCCAACAGCTCGAGCGAGCGTCCGTCGCGACGGGTGGTGCTGCTGTAGACGCCGATGCGCCAGAAGGCGCGATTGGACCGACCCGTTCGGGTCATGCGGATGCGAACGGCCATGGAACGGTTGCCTCCTCCAAACTCCGGATCATGATGACGAAAGATCGGGCCGAGGCCCGTCAATTCTTGCCCATCAGGCCGCGTCCCCCGAGCCGTCCCCCACCGCCCAGGAGTCGCTTGAATTTGCCCATGTTCTTCATCATTTTCTTCACTTCCTTGAACTGCTTGAGCATCGTGTTGACCTCCTGAATGGTGCGCCCGGAGCCGGTGGCGATCCGGCGTCGGCGGCTCCCGTTCAGGAGTTCGGGGCGACTGCGCTCGTTCGGGGTCATGCTCTGGATGATCGCTTCGATGTGCTTCAGGTCCTTTTCGTCGACCATCTCGGACATGCCGCCCATGCCGGGGATGAGCGCGATCAGGTCCTTGAGCGGACCCATCTTGCGCACCTGCTGGAACTGATCCAGGAAGTCCTGCAGCGTGAATTCGTTGCGACGCAGCTTGCGCTCGAGTTCGGCCGCCTTGTCCTGGTCGATCGCCTCCTGCGCCTTCTCGACCAGCGACACGACGTCGCCCATGCCGAGAATGCGCGAGGCCATCCGGTCGGGATGGAACTCCTCGAACGCCTCGATCTTCTCGCCCACGCCGATGAATTTGATCGGCTTGCCGGTGACCGCGCGGACCGAGAGCGCGGCGCCGCCGCGGGCATCGCCGTCCAGCTTGGTCAGGATCACGCCGTCGAGCGCGAGCGTCTCGTTGAACGCCTTGGCGCTGTTCACGGCATCCTGGCCGGTCATCGAATCGCAGACCAGAAACACCTGGTGGGGCTTCGTCTTGTCGGCGACGTCCTTCACTTCGGCCATCAGGGCCTGATCGATGTGCAGGCGTCCCGCGGTGTCGAGGATCACCACGTCGCGGCCCTTTTCGACCGCGGACTGTACCCCGCGCGCGCAAATGGCGGGCGGACGACCCCCTTCTTCCGCGTGAACCGGGATGTCGAGCTGGCGACCGAGCACCTTGAGCTGTTCAATGGCCGCCGGACGCTGCACGTCCGCCGCCACCAGGAGGGGGAGCTTGCCCTTGCGCGTCATCAGGTAACGCGCCAGTTTTCCGCAGGTGGTGGTCTTGCCGCTCCCCTGAAGCCCCGCCATCAGAATCACCGTCGGGCCCGAGGGATTGTAGGGAATCTCCACGTCCACGGGGCCCATCAGGCCGACCAATTCATCGTGGACGATCTTGACGATCTGATGCGCCGGGTTGATCCCCTTGATCACCTCCTGGCCGACCGCCGCCGCGCTCACCTTCTCGATGAAGTCCTTGCAGACCTTGTAGTTAACGTCGGCCTGGAGCAAGGCCGTGCGAACTTCACGGAGTCCCTCCTGGATGTTCGCCTCGGAGAGGGAACCTCGCCCGGAGAGCTTGCGGAAGAACTTATTGAGGCTGTCGGAGAGGGATTCGAACATGGCCTGAAATCGACGGACGGAGAGCCGGATCGAAAGGGCGGAGTATAGCGGCTTTGCGGTGGATTGGGTAGGAAAATCCCCTCCCCGGGGCTAATCCCCTTCGGGCGCGACCGGGACCAGGCGGACATCCTCCAGGCGGTCCATGCGCGCGCCCAGTCCGGCGAGCTTGAGGTCGATCCGCTCGTATCCTCGATCGATGTGGTAGACCCGGGAGATCTCCGTCTTTCCCCTCGCCCCGAGGGCGGCGATGACCAGGGCGGCGGAGGCGCGCAGGTCGGACGCCATGACCGGGGCGCCGTGGAGTTCGGAGACTCCGTGGATCACGGCGCTGGGACCTTCCTTGAAAATGCTGGCTCCCATCCGGTTCAGTTCCGCGACATGCATGAATCGGTCGGGGTAGATCCGCTCGGTCACGACACTGATGCCGTCCGCGGTGGCCATCATCGCCATCATTTGTGCCTGCAGGTCGGTGGGGAAGCCGGGATACGGGAGGGTGGTCAGGTGTACGGAACGGCAGCGGCGCGGGCCGTTGATGCGGACCCGATCGGAATGGCGTTCGATACCGCAGCCGGCTTCGCGCAGCTTGTCGATCAGGGCGCCGAGGTGGTCGGCGCGGCAGTCGAGGACCATGACGTCTCCGCCGGTCGCGGCGGCGGCGATCATGTACGTGCCGGCCTCGACCCGGTCGGGGATGACGGTGGTCTCCGCGCCCTGCAGACGTTCTACGCCTTCGATCACGACGCGGTGCGTTCCCGCCCCCTGGATGCGGGCGCCCATCCGGTTGAGGAAGTCCGCCAGATCGGCCACTTCCGGTTCGCAGGCCGCGTTTTCGATGACGGTCGTCCCGCGGGCGAGGGAGGCGGCCATGACGATGTTGGCGGTGCCGGTGACGCTCGACCCGAACGATCCGCCGAGAAACATGTCGGTCCCCTGGAGCCGCGGGCTTTCCGCCACGACGTATCCGGCGTCGGAGGTGACCGTGGCTCCCAGGGCGGCGAGCCCTTTCAGGTGCAGGTCGACGGGTCGCACCCCGATGACGCACCCCCCCGGGAGGGAGACGACGGCCTTGCCGCGCCGGGCGACCAGAGGGCCGAGGACGCAGAAGGAGGCGCGCATGGTGCGAACGAGCTCGTACCGAGCCTTGACTTGGGAGGCGTCGCGCACCCGGGTCGTCACGGTTCCCTTCTCGTCCCAGTCGACCTGGACGCCGAGATCGCGGAGGATTTCCACCATCGTCTCGACGTCCTTCAGGCGGGGTACCCGGTGGATGACGCACTCGCCGTCGGAAAGGATGGTGGCCGCCAGGATGGGCAGGGCGGAATTCTTCGAACCGCTCGTACGGATCTCTCCGCGCAGCCGGTATCCGCCGTCGACGATGAACTTGTCCATGGCACCTCGCAGGGGTTGTTCGGTTCCGGCGGCCCGGGCCGCGCGCATCACCCATGTTACATCGGCAGCGGACACGCGGAAAGTGTAGCGGTGCCGTGCGGTTCCCGGTTTCCTGCGGAATTCCGGCGGCAGGACGCCCGCGCGCGCGCCGGGAGACGTCCTCCGGCGCGCTCGAGCGCCGCGGTCCCGCGTGTCCGGCGGCCCGGGAGGATCGCCGTCCGCGCGGACGGCTAGTGCGTCTTCAATCTTGAGATCCTAGGTTCGGCCGAGGCGATTTTCGCGCCCGGCGAGGCGCGAGGAGGAGGCGATGCCTCAGTGCATCGCCGACGACGAGCAACGAAGCCCGGCACGAAAAGCGACCGGACCAACCTGGGAAATCAAGGTTGAAGCCCCACTAGCCCGGGCGTCGCTGGACCTCCACCACCCGTAGAATCCCGCCCAGGTCGCGGTGAAACTCCGGGTCCCCCCAGCGCGGCTCCGCGCGGACGATCTCGCGGACGGCCCCCTCCTGCCGGTGCCCGATCTCGAGCAGCATCCGTCCCCCCGCCCGCACCACGCCGGGGGCGGAGAAAATCAGCGGCCGGATGACGTCCAGGCCATCCGCTCCGGCGAGCAGCGCCAGGGGCGGTTCCCAGTCCCGAACCTCGGGCTGCAGATCGGGAAACTCCGCGGTGGTCACATAGGGCGGGTTGGCGACGAGAAGGTCGACGGATGCTTCGCCCAGCGGGGCGAGGGCGTCGCCGCACCGGAAGTCGATCCGGTCCGCGACCCCGTGACGGGCCGCGTTCTCCCGCGCCAGGGCGATCGCTTCCGGGGACAGGTCCACGGCCGCGATGCGCCAACCGGGAAACCGGTGCGCCAGCACGATCGCAAGCGCCCCGGAGCCGGTGCCGATGTCGGCCACGGCGGCGTCCGCGCGGAGATTCCCGGACTCGAAGGCACGGACGGCGCGGTCGACGATTCCTTCCGTCTCCGGACGGGGAATGAGGACCCGCCGGTCGACGGCGAAGACGAGTCCGTAGAATTCGCACTCGCCGAGAACGTATTGCAGCGGTTCCCTCCGGCACCGCCGATCCAGGCGGGCGCGGAAGGCGTCCAGGGCGTTCGGCGGGACCTCGCGGCCGAGCTCGAACCGGAGCCGCCAGCGATCGGTGCCCAGGACGGCGGCCAGGAGTCGTTCGGCGTCGGCCCGCGGGTCTTCCACGCGAGCCGCGGCGAGACGCCGTTCCCCGTCCTCGAGCGCGCTTCGGACCGCGGTCATGAGGCCAACCCTGCCCGCGCGGGCGCACTCCGCTCCGCGGTCCGCTCCCGGCGAGAGCTCACGCCTTTTCCCCGGCGAGTTTCCGGATCTTGGCCTCCCGGTCCGCCGCCTTGAGCGCGGCGACGAGTTCGTCCAGGTCGCCGTCCATCATCCCCTCGAGATTGTGGGAGGTGAATCCGATGCGGTGGTCGGTGACGCGGCTTTGAGGAAAATTGAACGTGCGGATCTTCTCGCTCCGATCCCCCGTGCCGATCTGGTTGCGGCGGACCTCATCGCGCGCCGACTTCAGCTTTTGCTTTTCGAGCTCGAAGAGCTGAGCGCGGAGCATGCGCATCGCCATCTCGCGGTTGCGCGCCTGCGAGCGCTCCGTGCGGCAGTGGATCTCGATTCCGGAAGGTTTGTGGATCAGCCGGACGGCGGTGGCGACCTTATTGACGTTCTGTCCCCCGGGGCCGCCGGCGCGGATGAACTGTAGATCCAGATCGTCCGCCTTGATTTCGACGTCGACTTCCTCGGCCTCCGGCAACACCGCGACCGTGCTCGTGGAGGTGTGAATCCGTCCCTGGGTTTCGGTCGCCGGGACCCGCTGGACGCGGTGGGTTCCGCTTTCGTAGGCCAGGTGCGAATAGACGTCGGTCCCGCTGATCGATACCGAGACCCATTTGTACCCGCCCATCACCGAATCGCTCGAATCGATGATTTCCCACTTCCATCCCTTGCGGTCGGCGAAGCGGCCGTACATGCGCAAGAGGTCGCCCGTGAACAGCGCGGCTTCATCGCCGCCGGTTCCCGCGCGAAGCTCCATGATGACGTCGCGGTCGCCGTCCTCGTTTTCCGACAGCAGCATGTTGGTGATCTCGTCGGCGATCCGGTTGCGTACGGCGAGGGCCTCGGCGAGCTCGGCCTTGGCGAGTTCCCGGAGTTCGGGATCTTCTTTCGGGTCTTCGGCCATGGCGCGGGCGGAGGTCGCCTTCGCGTCCTGTTCCGCGAGCGATTTGTAGCGGGTCGCCCACTTCGCCAGTCGGCCGCGCTCCTTCATCAGGGCGGAGTATCGTCCCGCCTGGGTCATGATCTGCGGGTCGGCGACGAGTCGTTCGATCTCGTCATACCGATCCGCCATGGCGCGGATTTTGTCGAGCATGGGTCCGATCCCGGAATGGAAAAAGAAAAGCCCTGCCACAAGGCGCCAGGCCGGGCAGGGCGATGAAACCTCTGTTTCGGTGATCCGACGGGCTGCGTCCCTGCCTCGAAGCGCGGCGGGGGGCGCGACGGCCCCACGCCGGTCCGAGGGAATCTACGCAGACGGCGGATCGGCAGGAGCCGCAGGGGGGGCGGCGGGCGGCGCCGCGGCGGCCTCGGCTTTCGCCTTGGCCTCCGCCTCGGCTTTCGCCTTGGCGTCCGCCTCGGCTTTCGCCTTGGCCTCCGCCTCGGCCCGGGCTTTCGCCTCGGCGTCCGCTTCGGCCTTCGCCTTGGCTTCGGCCTCGGCCTTCGCCTTGGCTTCCGCAGCCGCCTTGGCCTTCGCTTCGGCCTCTTCCTTGGCCTTGCGCGCCGCGTCCGCAGCGGCCTTCTTCTCGGCCCGCTTCTGCTCGCGCTGCACGCGTTCCTTCTCGGCGGACTCGGCGGCCTGCTTCGCCTGCTTTTCCTGCTCTTCCTTCTTGCGCTGAAGCTCCTTGTCGGCGTTCCAGGAGAAGCGGCGCTGGAACTTCTCCACCATGCCGGCGGTGTCGACGAACTTCTGCTTGCCGGTATAGAAGGGGTGGCACTTCGAGCAGATTTCCACGGTGATCTTCTCGACCGTCGAGCGGGTGCTGAAGGTCTCGCCGCAGCCGCAGTGAACGGTCGTTTCCACGTAGTTGGGGTGAATGCCCTTCTTCATCGGATCGCTCCCATCCTCGGTTGGCGCCCGGTCCTGCTCGGACCGAAACGGGGCGTAGAGAATATGGCGAAAGGGGCAGGGTGTCAAGGAGATTCCAGGATTTCACGCGTGCGGACGATGGCTCGTGGGTCTTCCATCTTGAGATCCTAGGTTCGGCCGAGGCGATTTTCGCGCCCGGCGAGGCGCGCGGAGGAGGCGATGCCCCGTGCATCGCCGACGACGAGCAACGAAGCCCGGCGCGAAAAGCGACCGGACCAACCTGGGAAATCAAGGTTGAAGCCCCACTAGGCGGGTCGGGGGCGGAAGGTCGTGCTCAAGGGGGGCGGCATTCGGCGCGCCGCGTCGAGGTAGACCTCGCCGGCGCGGACGTGTTCGCCGGCCCGCTCCAGATGGAAGGCGGCGGCGGGCAGATCGTCCAGCTCGCGGCAGACGTCCGCAGCAGCCACGAGCCAGGGGCGGGGGACGATGAGGGAGGCGTCGGTGCCGCACAGGGCGTCGAGGACGGGACGCGCGAGGCGGGGGCGGCCGGCGGCGCGGAGCCCGTCCGCCAGAGAGGACAGAAAGCGGGGCCAGAGCGCGTCCGCCAAGGCGAAGGGCAGGCACAGCAGCGCAAGGGCGGTCCATGCCGCCGCACCAGCGTCCCGGCTTCCCGCGAAAAAGAGGGCGGCCAGGGCGAAGGGGACGCCCAGACCGACGGCCGAGCCCACCGAACGCGCGTGCGCCAACGGACCGGCGGCCGCGATCGCGGCCAGGGCCGCGGCGATCCAGCCGACCTTGACGCTGAGGATCGAGCCGCCGAGGACGGAGAGCACGGCCAATCCGAAGACCGAACGGGCCGTGCGCGACCGCCCGGCGGGAGCCGCTTCCTCGTCGCGCAAGGCGGCGGGCGAAAGA
The DNA here is from genome assembly GCA_964632945.1 of uncultured Planctomycetia bacterium. GTDB lineage: Bacteria > Planctomycetota > MHYJ01 > WSZJ01 > CAZWCX01 > CAZWCX01. The sequence continues at coordinate 10,417 of CAZWCX010000049.1, forward strand.
GCCCGGGGCCAGCGCACGGCGAGCGCGGTGCCGATCATGGCCCCCAACGCAAACAGCTCGGTCGGGCGCACGCTTCCGCTGCCCGGGTCGAGGAGGCCGGCGAGTCCGAGCAGAACCGGGAATCCGATCAGGAGCGGGGCCGATGGGCGGAGAAATTCCTCACGGAACCGGGTTGCCGTTTCGCAGCCCACCGCGAGGGCGGTCACCAGCATGGCGTCGAATCCGAGCAGGAGCGCGAGCGAGTACGGTTGCTTGGGGAAGAACGGCAGCGCCAGATAGTGCGCGAGGCCGCCGCCGATCGCGGCGAAGCCCGCTCCGTACGCGGCCAGCCATCCGGTCCCCACGCCGCGGAGCGCGCGTACGCCGCCGAGCGCGAGCCCGATCCCCAGCAGACCGAGGACGGACCAGCCGTCGATGCGGTCGAATCGCTCGGGCTGAAGGGCGGAGCGGTCCAGATCCACTCCCGCCAGCACCGACGCCAGCAGTCCGGAGACGAGGACGAGAACCAGGGCGGCGAAAAGGAACGCCCCGTCGCGGAGGCGGGAACTGAGCGGCGGAGCCTCCCGCGCCGCGGTCGCCACCGGCGCGCGCCGGCGCTCCTCCACCCGCGAAGCGAGGTCGCGGACCCGTTCCTCGATCGCCCGGCGCCGCTCCTGGAGCCGCGAGTTGCGGAAGAACGAGCGCGTCGAGTCGGCATCGGTGCCGGTGCGCACGGCCGTGTCGACCAGCGCCTCGCCCCACAGCGAGAGGACCGCGAGCGCTTCGAGCGACCACGCCAGCGCCTCCTGCGACCGGCCGTGGGCGGCGGCGTCCGCGGAACGCTCCATCCGCTCCTGGAGCTGCCGCGCACACTCCCGCTCCGACCCGTTGCTGAACGAGAAGGCGTCGCGGCGGGGCGTGTGGAACTCCATCCGCGGCGGGCGGGCCAGTCGCAGCATCCGCCGGGGGTCCCGCTTCACCGACTCGCCCAGGAAGCGCACGTCGACGGACCCGTCCGCGTGCACGCCGGTGATCGGCCCCACCGCCCACGGGGCACGGTCCGCGGGGACGTAGACGAAATCGCCCGGCCCCAGCTGTTCGACGATCTCCCCGACGTCGTCCGGCCAGTGCCGGGCCGCCCCTCCGCGCTCTTCGTAAGGAAAGGCGCTCAGTTCTCCGTCGGTCGTGCGGTAGACGAGCACCTTCGAGCGGGTGATCGGTTCGGCCCCTTCGGTCATTCGAACGGCACCGCCTACTCGTCGGGCCCCGCGATTCGCCTGCGTTGTTCCTCGAGGAAGAGCGCGAATCGCGGGTCCTTGCGCAGATTCTCGAGATCGGGATCCACGGCCAGGAAATCGAAGTCCCGGTACCCGAGCTGAATGGCCTCGTCGAGCGCGCTCAGGGCCTCGGGGATCTGCTCGAGATTGCTGTGGCTGCACGCGAGGTTGTAACGGACGGTGGGATCCGCGGGCAACAACCGGGTGAGCCGCTGGTCCGTCTGCAGGGCCTGCTCGTGCCGTCCCGTGCGCGTGAACAGGTGCCCCACGATCAGCAACGCGACGACGTGGTCCGGGTGGGTCCGCAGCATCGCCTCGCAGAGTTCGATCTCGAACTGCAGGAAAAGCCGATCGGCGAGGGAATCGTCGACTTCGATCTCCGGCCGCTTCCACTGGAGGAAGCTGCTGGCGGCGTGCTGGATCCCGGCCATGGAAACCGTCCTTCCAGATGCGGACTCCGCGATTCTAGCCCCGCCGTTTCCGGGGTGTCAAGCAGCCCCCCGAAAGCCGGGGCTTTCGCGAGGACCCGGGATCCGTCCCCGGGGTCCGAGTTGCAGGGGTTGAATCCGCTCTTCCGGAGCCGCGGCCAGACTGGGGCCGCTGAGCCGCACGGTCGCGTCGGCCATCCCCGGGCGACATCCCTTTGCTGCGGAGGGATGCTGCCCCCCCGTCTTGGGGTAAGCCGACGCGCGCGGTACCCATCCCGCGAGGACCGGCGCCACTCCCACCGCTTCCCTCACCCACCCCGGCAGGACTGCGGGCTATCCCCGCTCAAGGCGAGGCAGGACGGCCGGGACCCGCGGGGTTCGCGGAATACTCCCATTCTGGTTGGGTTTCTCCGCGAACTCGGCGAGGTTCGACTCAAATCCCGCTCCATCACCCTCCCCCACAACCGGTGGTGCCGCTCGGATCCGGGGGTTTTTCCCATGGGTGACGGGAATTCCACACGGTGCGACTCGGAGGTGTCGGAGGCGAGAAGACCGGATGCGCGTGGATTGCCGGTGTATCGAGGGGCGGCGCAGCCAGGCCGAATGACGACATGATCGCAATCGGAATGCCCGTATGTTCGTTGGGGTCGACTTTTCTCGTTTTTTCCCTCCCATGGGACCGTGAACGGACGGAAGTCATCGTCCCTGGCTTCTTCCAGGCGTGCGGATCGACCGCGGAATGTGCCGAGTCGGCGCGTCCGCGATTCGGCATTGCCTTTGCGTTGTCCGCAGGAGGAATCGGGCGAAACCGGTTCCAGGGACGCACTGCGACGCGCCGGCGAGGGATCGCCTTCCGACCGGCGCTGTTTTTTGGACGGTCGGAGCCGTGCACAGGTCGCAGGGGGCGAGACCGGTGAAAACGACGCTTCCAGGAGGCATACCGATGTCGACGCAGGACGGCAGCACGGGCGGATCGATGGATCGGCGCGAGTTCCTCAAGGTGACGGGCGCGACCGCGGCTGCCGCCGGCGTCAGCCAGCTCTTTCCCGGCGAGTTCGTCTTTGCCCAGGAGGGAGCGGTCGGGCCGAAGCGGCAGTTGCAGGCGCAGTGCCCGTATTGCGGCGTCGGCTGCGGGACGCTGATCCAGACGCAGGGGGACCGGATCGTCGGGATCGTCCCGGACAAGATGCACCCCACCAACAAGGGCGTGCAGTGCATCAAGGGGCTCAATGCCAACGAACCGGTGTACCGGGATCGGCTGGAGTACTGCCTGGTCCGGAAGGACATGAGCGACCCCCTGAAGGGTCACGTGTCCGCCAGCAAGGGACGATTCGACGACGATGTCTTCGTGCGGGTGAAACTGGAGGAGGCGGAGGAGCTGGTCGCCGAGCGGATCGCGAAGATCGTGAAGGAGTGCGGCGGGAACGCCGTCGGGCTGAACGGTTCCGGGCAGCTCACGATGGAGGCGCAGTGGATCGAGAACCTCTTGATGAAGGGGGTGCTGCAATCCAACTCGATCGAGGCCAATGCGCGGATGTGCATGACCTCGGCGGCGACCGGCTACTTCGCCTCGTACGGTTCCGACACCCCGCCGACGAGCTATGACGACATCGAGATGGCGGACTTCATCACGTTCTGGGGCCACAACGCCCGGGAAGGACATCCGGTCCTGTTCTGGCGGGTCGCGGACTACAAGAAGCACGCGGACATCGCGACGCTGGTGGCCGATCCTCGCCGCACGGGCACGGTGATCGGTTTCGAGGACATCAATCCGCGGAACTCCTACCACTTCGCCACGTTGAACGGGGACATCTCCTACCTGAATGCGATTGCCCACGTGATCCTGAACAAGTATCCGCAGGCGGTGATGCCGGCGGAGTGGCTGGACCGACACACCACCGGCTGGAAGGAGTACATCGAGGGCGTTCGCGCGCGCTATTCGCCCGAGCAGGTGGTGGAGCGGCTGAAGCTGCTCGATCGCGGCCGGATTACGGTGAAGGACATCGAGACGGTGGCGAAGCTCTGGGCGGAAGCGTCGATCCGGGGTCGGGAGCGCGGCAAGGGCGGCGTGTTGACGTTCTGGGGCATCGGCTACAACCAGATGCTGCACGGGCAGCACAACACGATTGCGATCATCAACCTGCACCTCCTGACCGGGAACCTCGGACGACCGGGGTGCGGCACGCATTCCCAGACCGGTCAACCGAACGCCATGAGCGAGCGGCTGATGGGCGGCCTGACCGGTCGATTGCCGTTCAACCGCGGACTCGACGACGTGAAGTGGCGCAACTGGATCAACGAGTGCTGGCGGCTTCCGGAGGGGCGCCTGGACGCGGCCGCCGGTCACAAGAACCCGTTCGTGATCGGGATGATGGAGCGCGCGCTCAAGGGCGACCTCAAGGCCATGTTCTGGATGTACACCACGCACATCCACATGCCCGACTTGCAGACCCTCGTGCGTCCGGCGCTCACCAAGATGTTCGTGGTGTGCCAGGACATCTATCGCCACGCGCCCAACCTCCTCTACTCGGACGTCATCTTCCCCGCCATCACGTGGGGCGAGTGGACCGGCGGGGTGTACATACAGAGCGAGCGTCGTCTGTACGTGAACGACGGGGTCTCGGTCGGCCGGAACGAGAAGGGCGAGCCGCTGGTCGAGGCGCTGCCGGACATGGATCTGGCCATCGACAAGGCGAAGGCGATCGGGCACAAGCTCGGGCTCGACGTGGAGCGGATCTTCCCCTACGAGAAGAAGCTGAGCAATGCCTACGGTCAGAAGTTCTACGACCCCGAGGAGGTGTTCCGCGACATCATCCGCGCGTCCAAGGGGTCCGACGCCGACCTGACCGGCATGCTGGAAGTCGAGGAGAAGGACCGGATCGGCCTCTATGAGCAGTTGCGCCGTCTGCGCGGCATTCAGTGGCCGGCGCCGAATTACGACAGCGCGCGCAAGGGCGGCACGCCGCGCCGCTATCTCGGCCAGGAGGCCTGGGAGGGAAAGCCGTACGGGGCCTTCGCGACTCCGGACGGGAAGGCGCGCTTCAAGCTGTGCGAGCAGAACTACGACACGCTGAAGGAAACCTGCGCCAAACTGATGGCCTTCGGCGAAGGGGTGGGGACGCTGGTGAACGCCGGCGCCTCCAACGCGGAGATCCTGGCGGCGGCGGAAAAGCAGCCCTTCCTGGTCGACCATCACGACCTGCTCGTCCATGCGCGCGACAACGCCCTCGTGCCGGAACTTCCCGACCTGGAGTTCTACGACAACCCGCAGAAGACGCTCGCCGACGCGCGCAAGGAGAACAAGTACCCGTTCTGGCTCGGGCTGGGGATCGTCTACGAGCACTTCCACTCCGCCAAGACGGTACGCGGCTCCACGACCCTGCGCCTGGTCCCGGAACAGTACGTGGAGGTGAGCGAAGAGGACGCGCAGCGTTGGGGGCTGGAGGACGGGGAACGGGTTCGGCTCGTGACGCGACGCGGGTCCTACGAGGCGCGCGTCTCGATCGGCACGCAGTCGATGGTCAAGCCGGCGCGCTCCGAAGTCCCAGCGGGCTATCTGTTCAGCCCCTGGAACCTGTCGGTCGCGGACAGCGCCGATCCGACGAAGAATCGGTGGCTGGTCAACGCGGTCAGCCATCGCGCCTGGGATCCCGTGTCGGGGCAGGCGGACTACAAGAAGATCGCGGCGCGGATCGAGAAGATCTGACCCGCAGGACGCAGGAATCGGGCGGCGCGCGGCCGGGAGGCCGGCGCGACCCGGGGTGGGACCGATGACGTGGACGAGACGGACCCTGCTCAAGAACGCGGCCGCCGTGAGCGCCACCGTTGCGCTCGGGGCCGGATTCGTGCAGCCGGGCCGCGCGCGCGCGGACGTACTCCGTCCCCCGGGGGCCCTCCCCGAGGACGACTTCCTCTCCACCTGCATTCGGTGCGGCCGGTGCTCCGACGCCTGCCCGAACCGCGCCATCACCGGGCTCACCCGCGCGAACGGCCGCCCCTTCAGCGTCGAACCGGGCTTCGGAGAGGAAGGGACGCCCGTCCTCTTCCCGCGCCAGCAGGCGTGCAACCTGTGCGCGAGCGCCCGCGAGGCCACGCACCTGCTGTGTACGGCCGCGTGCCCCTCGGGCGCGTTGCGGCTGGTGGAGCGCACCCCCGAGGCCATCCAGGCGCGCGTGTCGATGGGGACGGCGCGCGTCGAACTCGATCTCTGCTACTCGTACAACGACCGCTCCTGCGGCGTGTGCGCCCGGGCCTGCCCGTTCGAGCGCAAGGCGCTGCGCATCGAGCTGCACGAGCAGCCGGTCGTGGACCCCGCGTATTGCATCGGTTGCGGCCTGTGTGAGCGGGCCTGCATTCGCTATCCGCAGGCGATCGTCGTGGTTCCGAATGCGGAGAGACGGCCATGAATCGCCGGGCCTTTCTGACGCGCGCCGCCGTGGGCGTTGCCGGCTTCGCCGGAACGGTCGGGTTGTTGCGGGCCGTAGTATTCGGCGGCCCGCGGACCCCGTCGCCGGACTTCGCCGCGCGCGGCATCGTCCGGCCGCCCGGCGCCCGGCCGGAGGCGGACTTCCTCGCCCGCTGCATCCGCTGCGATCGCTGTCTCGATGCCTGCGAAGCGGGCGCGATCCGCCTGTTCGAGCCGGGCCACGGCCCGCTGGAACGGACGCCGTACATCCTCCCGGAATTCGCCGCCTGCACGCTGTGCTTGCGCTGCGGCCCGGCCTGTCCGACGGGCGCCCTCGAGGCGCTCGACCGGATGACGTCCGCCGACATGGGCGATGCCGTCGTCGACGAGCAGCGTTGCGTGAGCATCAACGGCACCGGCATCTGCGGCGCCTGCCATACCGTCTGCCCCCTGCGCGGTCGGGCGATCACCCTCGGGCTGCGCAATCGCCCCACGGTGCATCCGGAGGCGTGCGTCGGCTGTGGACTCTGCGAGGAGGCTTGCATCGTCAAGGCCGACCGCGCCATTCGCGTGGTCAGCGTGAGGAGGGCGTCATGACCCTCCGCGTCTGGCCGTGGCGGCGAACCGTGCAGGTGGCCGTTCTCGCGTTGCTGTTTGCGCTCCCCCTGGTGTCCCGGTACTCGCACATCCTGACCGCGCGGCAGCTGGACCGGCAGATCGAACGCCTCGACGGCACGCTGCCGGGCGTGTTGCTCGAGAGCACCGACCGGGTCGCCCGCATCGGGATCCCGGACGGCGAAGGGGGCGTGCCGACGCGGCGCCCACGCAAGGCGATTCTCGAGCGCACGCGCGGTTTCCTGGGGTCGGTCTGGTCCGCGCGCGTGTTCGGCTTCTCCTTCACCGATCTCCTGGCGGGCGCCGAGAGTATCGTGACGGCCCGCGACGCGGCTCTGGCCTTGCTGATCGGCATCGCCATCCCGTTGCTGGCCACCCTGCTCCTCGGCCGCGTCTTCTGCTCGTGGATTTGCCCGTGGGGACTGATCTCGGAACTTGTCGACAAGCTCCGCCCGGTCGTGCGTTTCCTGGAGATCCAGCCCGGCCGGCTGAAGTTCTCCCACGCCAACAAGTATCTCTTGCTCGCGATCGGGCTTCTCTTCGGTCTGCTCGGGGGGCTCCCCCTGCTTCACTACGTTTATCCCCCCGCCATTCTCAGCCGGGAGACCCACACGTTCGTCATGACGATGTTCGACCGCGCCGAGGAAGGCCGCTTCGGGTTCGCCCTGGCCGGGTTGACGGGGGCTTCGCTCTTCCTCGTGGGTCTGCTCGCCCTCGAGCTGTTCGTGGCGCCCCGCTTCTGGTGCGCCACCCTCTGTCCGGGAGGGGCGCTCTACGCCCTGCTGGGCCGGTTCCGGCCCGTTCGCCTGCGCCGCAACATCGACACCTGCACCCGCTGCGGGGACTGTGACGCGGTCTGCCCGATGGCCCTCCACCCGATGACCGATCGCACCGGGATGGAGTGCGACAACTGCGGAATCTGCGTGGATGCCTGCCCGCCGCGATCGCTCGTGCTCCGGCTCTCCCTGTCCAGCGACGGCTTCCGGCCGAAAGCGCCGGCCGCCCCGCCCCCGCCGTCGTCTCCCGGCGTGCCGGCCGGCGGACGGACCCGGGTGCTGACCGGGCTCCTGCTCGGGTTCGTGCTGGCGCTGGGCGCCGCCGTGGCCGACGCCCACCACATCCTGGGCATCCCGCACTACGCCTATGACCAGTCCTACCCGCAGCGTCCGGTACTCAAGCTCCGCGAGCGGGTCGGTGAGTGGGAATTCCAACTGACGGGGTATCCGGGCGTGCCGGTCCCCGGCGAACGGACTCAGATTCACGTCTTCATCCGCCATGCCGCCGCAGGGGAGGCGAAGTTCGACCGCGTCGTTCACCTCGAGGTGTTCCAGGTGCCTGCGGTCGGGACGCGACGGAGCGTACACGGGCCGGAGGCGGCGACCGTCGATCGCGGGATCTTCAAGTTCTTCCCCACCTACCCGGAGGAAGGGAACTACGAACTCGTGCTGTCGTACCCCGATGTCGACGGCTTCTCGACCTTGCGGTACCCGATGGTGGTGGGCGAGCCGGGTTCGCCGTGGATGACGCTCGCCGGGTACGGGGCGGGCTTGGGGCTGTTCCTGGTCGTGGTGCGCGCGATCCGTATCAAGCGGGCGCGCGTGCACGGGGGGGGGAGGCCATGCTGAGACGCCTGTCCCTGGCCTTTCCCTGGCTGTTCCTGGCTCTGGTCGTCGGGTTGATCGTGTGGGATCAGACGCGGCAGCGGTCCCCGGAAGGGCATGCCCGTGTGTCTCGTGACCCGGTGTGCGGCATGGACGTACGCACGGGGGCCTCGCACTACGCCCTGCACGGCGATCGGCCGTTCTGGTTCTGCACCTCGATCTGTCGCGACGAGTTCCAGGCGGCGCCGACGCGGTTCCTGGAACCGGGCGATGCGTCGGGCAGCCACCGGATGCACGGCGTGCCGGCCTGGATGGCGCAGGCGGCGGTGGCGATCCTGCTGGTGCTTTCCTTCGGCCTCTTCGAAGGCCTCGACGCGTGGCGCGCGCGGCGCCGCGATCCGGCGGCCGCGGGTTCCTCCATGGATGCCCGCCTGGACCTCACGGGGGCTTCCTGGGTCCGGCGCGCCTTGCGTCTCCCCTGGCTCGTCCCCGGCGCGCGGCTGGTCATGGCGTTCCTGTTCCTCCTGGTCGTGGCGGCCGGGCTGTTCGGGAATCAGAATCCGGCGATGAACCTCGCCCCGCTGCTCACCTGGACGGTCTGGTGGGCGGGACTGATCTTCCTCATCCTCTACGCCGGCAAACTCTGGTGCACGGTGTGCCCGTGGGACGCGCTGGCAACCTGGATGGAGCGACTGCGCTTCAGCGGAGCGCGCACCGGCGGGTTCGGGCTTGGGCTCAAGTGGCCGCGCGCCCTCCGGAACATCTGGTTCGCCGTCGTCTTTTTCGTGGCGCTCACCTGGATCGAACTGGGGATGGGGATCACGATGATCCCGCGCGCGACCGCGGCCGTCGCCCTCGGGATGCTGGGCCTTGCCGTCGTCTCCGCGTTCGTCTTCGAGCGCAAGTCCTTCTGCCGGTACGGCTGCCTGGTCGGCCGGGTGTCCGGCCTGTATGCCCTGTTCGCCCCGGTGGAGTTGCGCTCGAACCGCGCCGACGCCTGCGCCGGCTGTCGCACCATGGACTGCTATCGCGGCAACCCGAACGGCGACGGTTGTCCGACCTTCGAGTTTCCGAAGGTGATGAAGTCGAGCACGTATTGCATCCTGTGCACCGAGTGCATGAAGACCTGTCCGCACGACAACATCGCCGTCCGGCTGCGGCCTTGGGGGGCGGACCTCGCCCACGAGGGGAAACCTCGGGTCGACGAGGCCTTCCTGAGCGTCATTCTGCTCGCCCTCACGGGGTTCCACGGCCTGACCATGACCCCTTCGTGGCCGGCGTGGGTGTCCGCGACGCGCGCCGCCCTGGGACTGCCGGAATGGGGAGCCTTCACGCTCCTCATGGGGGCCGCCATGGCCGTGCCGGCGCTCCTGTATGCCGCCCTGACCTGGATGGCGTCGTTGTGGTCGGCTCCGCACCGGCCCGGGACACTCTTCGTTCGGTACGCCTACGCGCTCCTGCCGATCGCGCTCTTCTATCACCTGGCCCACAACGCGGAGCACTTCCTCATGGAAGGCCCCAAGGTCCTGGCGCTGGCCTCGGACCCGTTCGGCTGGGGGTGGAACCTGTTCGGCACGGCGCGCTGGACGATCCCGCCGCTGATCACGCTCGAGGGACTTTGGGGCATCCAGATCCTCATGGTCCTGGTCGGCCACGTCTACAGCCTGTGGATTTCCTCGCGCACGACCCGGCGGCTGATCCCGAATCGGCGCGCCGCGTTCCTCAGCCAGTTGCCGATGCTGGCGGCGATGGTTCTGTTCAGCGTCTTCAGCCTGTGGCTGCTCCGGCAGCCGATGGAAATGCGATCCGCCATGTAGGGGACCCGGACCGATGGAACCGGTGATGTCGCGGAAGGACTTCTTCCGCTACGGGTTCGCCCGCCTGGCGACCGGAATCGCCGACGCGCTGTCGGCGGCCGCACGGGCGAGGACCGGGGGCGCGCGGACGCCCGCGCCGCCTCCCGCGGTCCGCTTCGTCCGACCGCCGGGCGCCCGGCCGGAAGCGGAATTCCTCGAACGATGCACCCGCTGCGACGATTGCATCAAGGCGTGCCCGCACTGGGTCGTGCGCAAGGCGGGACCGGAACTCGGCGCGACCATCGAGGGGACGCCCATCCTGCTTCCCCACGAGAACCCGTGCCTCTTTTGCTCCGCGCTGCCGTGCATCGACGCCTGCCTTCCCGGGGCGTTGCGACGTCCTGCCGGCGGACCCGTCCGCATCGGCCTGGCGCGCGTGAAGATCGAGCTGTGCTACCAGGCCCAGCGCCAGCCGTGCGACTACTGCGAGAAGAGTTGTCCCGTCCGCCCGCGCGCGATCCGCGTCGGTTCCCCCGGCGATGTGCCGGCGGTCGATGCGGACGGCTGCACCGGCTGCGGCCAGTGCGCCCAGATCTGCCCGGGAAACGCTCTCTGGATCGAGGACCGACGATGAACCGAACCGGACTCGCCGTGCACCGCGCGACCCGGCCGCTGCGCCGGGCTGCGCTCGCCTTCCTCCTGGTCGGGTGGGCGACGGGCGCCTTTGCGCAGGAAGCCAAGGAGGAGGGCTCGAACTTCAAGGCGATGGCCGCACTCTTTTCCGAGAAGTGCCTCAAGTGCCACACGGTCGGCAAGGGGGATCGCGTCGGGCCGGACCTGAAGGGGGTCTCGGAGCGGCGCGAGCGGGACTGGCTGGTCAAATTCATCGTTCGGCCGAGCGATTTCCTCGACACCGACCCGATCGCCCAGCAGATGCTCACCCAGTTCAACGGCGTACGGATGGATGACCTCAACCTGCGGACGGAGCAGGCTGAGGGCCTGATCGACTACATCGACCAGGTGTCGAAGGGTCCCGTGGTCGAGGCCGACCTGGAGACGGTGATCCCGCTGGTGCCGACCGGGCGCAAGGTCCCCGGCCCGGACGAGGGGTACGGGATCTCCTACGGGGCGCTGCTGCCCAGCCTGCTGCTGATGGCCGCCGCCGCCGCGCTCGGCCGCCGGGGGCGCACCGGGCTGGCGGGACTCGTCTTCGCGCTGGCGCTCTCCGGAATCTACTGCTCGACCGGCGGACGGCGATACCACGTCCTGGTCGGAAACCAGCAGGGGTACGAGCCGGTCCAGCCGATCGCCTTCTCCCATCGCCTGCACGCCGGCGAGCTCGAAATCGCCTGCCTCTATTGCCATCACGGAGCGGAAAAGGGCCCCGTGGCCGGCGTGCCGTCGGTGAACGTGTGCATGAACTGTCATCAGATCGTCTCCCGGCCCCTCGACCCGAAACGGAAGTCGAAAGACCTCGAGAAGCTGATCCAGGTGTGGAACGCGCGCACCTCCGAGAACGCCCGCTCGATTCCATGGGAGCGGGTCCACAACCTGCCCGACTTCGTCACCTTCGACCACCGGGCCCATGTACAGAACAACGTCCAGTGCCAGGAGTGCCACGGGCCGGTCGAGACCATGGATCGCGTGCGCCAGGCGGCGGATCTGTCGATGGGCTGGTGCGTCGAGTGCCACCGCCGATCGGACCGTGGGGCGCCGACGCACTGGAAACGATCGGGCGCCACGCTCGACTGCGCCGCCTGCCACCAATGACGAGGGAGTGACCGATCATGTCGTCCGCCGAGGAACAGGAGCACCTGGAAGCGCAGGACCGCGTCGACGGTCTCGCTCGCCGGCAATTTCTGCAATGGCTCGGGACGGGGTTCGCCGCCCTCTCGTTGCCGGCCTGCGACTTCCGGGCCCCGCGGGAGAAGATCATCCCGTACCTCGAGCAACCCGAGGAGATCGTCCCCGGGGTTGCGGCCTGGTATGCCTCCACCTGTGCGGCGTGTCCGGCCGCGTGCGGCGTCCTGGTGAAGTGCCGGGAAGGGCGCCCCATCAAGTTGGAAGGCAATCCGGATCATGCGTTGTCGCAGGGAGGCCTTTGCGCGCGCGGCCAGGCCTCGGTGCTGGATCTGTACGACTCCGGACGCCTGCGCGGACCGCGGGTGGAGGGGAAGTCCGTCTCCTGGGCGGAAGCGGATGCGGCCGTCCTGCAAGGGCTCGAAGCGGCCGCCGCGGCGGGCGGGCGGATCGTCGTGGTCTCCCGGACGGTGAACGGGCCGGCGCGTCGGGAGGCCATCCAGGCCTTCCTGCGCCGCTGGAAGGGCGCGGAGCACGTCGTTCTGGACGCCCCATCCCACGGGGCCATCCGCGAGGCGCACCGGCTCACCCACGGGGAATCGCGACTCCCCTCCTACCGCTTCGACCGGGCCCGCGTGATCGTGTCGTTCGATGCCGACTTCCTCGGGACCTGGCTCTCGCCCGTGGAGTTTACGCGCGCGTGGGCCGCCACCCGGCGGGTCGACAAAGCCCTCGCGGCGCGACCCTGGCATGCCCAGGTCGAGGCGCGTCTCTCGCTGACCGGGGCCAATGCGGACCTGCGGACCCCGCTCGCCCCCTCGCGCGTGCCGCTCGCTCTGGGCGAACTCGCGCACGCTCTGGGGAATCGGCTGAACGCGCGTGAACGGACGCACCTGCCGGCGCCGGGCGAGCCCTCCGGCCTCGATCCGGCGGTTCTCGCCCAGATGGTCACCCGGCTCTCGGAAAACCGCGAGCGGTCCTTGGTCGTCAGCGGATCCTCGAGCCTGGCGGCGCAGCTGTCCGTGAACGCGATCAACCACATGCTGGCCAACTACGGGTCTACGGTCGATCTGTCCCAACCCTCCCTGCAGGCGCTGGGATCCGATCCGGCGGTCGATCGACTGATCGATGACCTGAAGGAGGGACGCGTCCCGGCGATCGTTCTGGTCGACGGCAATCCCGGACACCAGCATCCGCGGGCGGAAGAGTTCCGCGCCGGGATCGAGAAGGCGGCGTTGTCGGTCTCCCTCGCCGGAAAGCTGGATGAGACCGCGAGCGTGGCGCGAATCGTCTGTCCCGACCATCACGCGCTCGAATCCTGGGGCGACGCCAGCCCGCATGTCGGGGTCTACAGCCTGTTCCAGCCGGTCATCGCGCCCCTCAGCGACACCCGCGCGGCGATGGAAAGCCTCCTGACCTGGGCCGACGCGCCGGCGAGCGCGTACGAGCACGTCCGAAGAGTCTGGAAGGAAACCCTGTTTCCGCTGCAGGACGGGGTCGGGGATCCGAACGAATTCTGGGAGAAGTCGGTCCACGACGGGACCCTGGTCGTCGCCGGCGAAAAGGTGGCCGTCCCGACGAAGTTCCGGGCCGAGGCCCTGGCGGGGAGCGGCGGCGCGCCGGCGCCGGCTCCCGCCGGAGAGTTCGAACTCACGCTCTACGAGAGTCTCTCCCTGGGAAACGGCGACCAGGCCAACAACCCCTGGTTGCAGGAACTGCCGGACCCGATTACGAAGGTGACGTGGGGCAATTGCGCCTCCCTCTCCCCTGCCGCCGCTGCGCGATTGGGCGACGGCCGCCTGCTCGAACTCTCGGCGGGCGGCCGCTCCGTGCGCATTCCGGCTCATGTTCAGGCCGGCATGGCGGACGGCGTCGTCGCCGTGGCGCTCGGCTATGGTCGACCCCAAGCCGGCATCATCGCCGCCAACTACCCGACGGAGAAGATGTTCGGCATCGAGCAGGATCCGCCGGGGGGCGCGGACCTGTATCCGTTCCTGCGCGAGCCCACGGTGTCGGTGCGGGTCCTGGACCAACTGTCCCCGCTGGCCCGAACGCAGGAGTACGACCACCAGACCGATCCCCTGCTCGGGCATGAGCGTCCGATCGTCCTGATGACGGACGGGACGTCGGCCGCCACCGCGCAAGCCTCCGGCGCGGCAGGGCCCGCCCATGCGGCGAATCTTTGGCCGGCCCAGCCCTACCCGGGCCACAAGTGGGGCATGGCGATCGACCTGAACGCGTGCAGCGGCTGCGGGGCCTGCACCGTCGCCTGTCAGGCGGAGAACAACGTCCCGGTGGTCGGCAAGGCGGAGATCCGCAAGAGCCGGGACATGTTCTGGATTCGCGTCGACCGGTATTACGAGGGTTCCCCGGGAGCCCTCCCGGCGTCCCCCCGGGTGTCGTTCATGCCGATGCTGTGCCAGCATTGCGACCACGCGCCCTGCGAGACGGTGTGCCCGGTCCTCGCCACGCTGCACAGCAGCGAGGGGCTCAACATGCAGGTGTACAACCGCTGCGTCGGAACGCGGTACTGCGCCAACAACTGTCCGTACAAGGTGCGCCGATTCAATTGGTTCGACTACGCGCATAACGACCTGGTGCAAAACCTGGTGCTGAACCCCGACGTCGCGGTGCGCACGCGCGGAGTGATGGAGAAGTGCTCCTTCTGTGTGCAGCGCATCTCGGAAGCGAAGATCCGCGCGCGCGGGGAAGACCGCGGGGTGCGCGACGGCGAGGTCATGCCGGCGTGCGTGCAGAGCTGTCCGGCGGGGGCGATCGTCTTCGGCGACGTCAACGACGTGCGCAGCCGGATCGCCCGACTGATGGCGGACCCGCGCGGCTACAAAGTGCTCGACGAAGTGGGGACGCGCCCGGCGGTGACCTACCTGAAGCGCGTCCGAAACGGGACCTAGGATCGATCGAGGACGACCACCCATGTCGCAGTCGCATGTCTCCGAACTGCGCCACCCTCTGGTCGAGGGGAACAAGACCCTGCACGACGTGACCGCGGACGTGTGCGGGGTCCTGGAGGGCAAACCGACGGCGCTCTGGTACGCCGGCTTCGTCGCGGCCCTCCTGGCGCTGGCCCTCGGGGCGACCCTGGTCACGCACCAGATCTGGACGGGGATCGGGACGTGGGGTCTCAACCGTACCGTCGGCTGGTCGTGGGACATCACGAACTTCGTCTTCTGGGTCGGCATCGGCCATGCCGGGACCCTGATTTCGGCGATCCTCTTCCTGTTCCGGCAGCGCTGGCGGACCTCGATGAACCGGGCCGCCGAGGCGATGACCATCTTCGCGGTCATGTGCGCCGGGGTGTTCCCCCTGATCCACATGGGGCGGCCGTGGCTGGCCTACTGGTGCCTCCCCTACCCCAATACCCGGGGGCCGTTGTGGGTCAACTTCCGCTCGCCGCTGTTGTGGGACGTTTTCGCGATCAGCACCTACTTCATCGTGTCGGCGACCTTCTGGTACGTGGGTCTGCTCCCCGACCTCGCCACGGTGCGGGACCGTGCCAAACCCGGGATTCGCAAGACGATCTTCTCCATCCTGAGCTTCGGCTGGAACGGGTCGAACCGGACCTGGAGCCGGTACGAGAAGGTCTACCTCCTGCTGGCCGGGCTGGCCACCCCCCTGGTCTTCTCCGTGCACACCATCGTGTCGATGGACTTCGCGACCTCGGTGATCCCGGGCTGGCATGCCACGCTGTTTCCGCCCTACTTCGTGTGCGGCGCGATCTTCTCCGGGTTCGGCATGGTCCTGACCCTGATGCTGGTGGCGCGCAAGGTGATGCGGCTGGAAAACTACATCACCGCCGGTCACCTGGACGCGATGAGCAAGATCGTCCTGCTGACCTCCAGCATCGTCGGCCTGGCGTACTTCACCGAGCTGTTCACGGCCTGGTACAGCGCCAACCCGTACGAGAAGTTCGCCTTCGCGAACCGCATCGTCGGACCGTACGGCTGGGCGTTCGCGATCATGGTCCTGTGCAACGTGGCCGCACCCCAGATCCTGTGGAACTCCCGCTGGCGCGTGAACCCCTGGGTCCTCTTCCCCCTCTCGATCGTCATCAACATCGGCATGTGGTTCGAGCGCTTCGTCATCATCACCACCTCGCTGCACCGGGACTACCTGCCGTCGAGCTGGGCCATGTATTCCCCCACGTACGTGGAGGTGGGGACGCTGGTGGGGAGCTTCGGGTTGTTCTTCACGTGCTTCTTCCTGTTCGTCCGGTTCCTGCCCATGATCGCGATCGGCGAAGTGAAGGGCGTGCTGAACTGGGCGCGTCGCAGCGGAGGGGAACCGCATGGGCACTAAGTTGCTGATCGGACTCTATTCGTCCGAGGACGCGCTGCTCGGGGCGACCCGGGAGGCGCGGGAGAAGGGATACGCGATCCATGACGCGTACACGCCCTACGCGGTCCATGGCCTCGACCAGGCGATGGGGCTTCGACCGACGCGCCTGGGCTGGGTGTGCTTCGGCCTGGGGTCCGCCGGTTTGACGCTGGCTCTGTTTTTCCAGAGCTGGACGTTCGTCTCCGACTGGCCCCTCAACGTGGGCGGCAAGGACCCCTGGGCGTTGCCGGCGCTGCTGCCGGTGACGTTCGAAGTCACGGTTCTGTTCGCCGCGATCGGCACGGTGCTGGCGCTGTTCCTCCGGACCGGACTGCTCCCGGGCAAGCGGCCGAAGGTCTCCGTTCCCGAGACGTCGGACGATCGTTTCGCCCTGGCGCTGGTGGTTCCGGAGTCGGCGGGCGACCCGGTGCGCGCGCACCTGGCCGCCCATCATCCGGTGGAAATCCGCGAGATCGAGGCTTGATGCGATGAAGAGGTTCGCCTGGGTCACCATCCTCTCGCTGGCGGCGCTTTCCGCGGCCGTTGCGGCGACACGGCGCGACTTCACCCGCCCGAACCTGCGCGTGTTCGTCGAGATGTCGGACTCCGCGGCATACCGCTCGCACAGCGAGAATCCGGTCCTGCGCGGAGGACAGACCCTGCAGCCCCCGCCCGCGGGAACGGTCCCGCGCGGATATCGCGCCTATCGGTACGAGGCCTCGGAGGACGACCGCAAGCGCGCCGGCCGGGAGCTGAAGAACCCGCTAGCGACCACTCTCGGGGCCCTGACGGAGGGGCACCGGTTGTACGACAACAACTGCCTGCACTGCCACGGCCGGAGCGGTCGGGGGGACGGTGCGGTGGCGAAGCGTGTGCCGACGTTCTCGATGCCGATTTCCGGGCTGGCCACCGGCAAGCTGCCGGACGGCGAGATCTTCCATATCATCACCCACGGGCGGAACAACATGCCGCCGCACGGCTCGCAGATTCGCCCCGACGACCGCTGGAAAATCGTCCTTTACCTGCGGGAGCTGCAACGCGAGGAGGCGGCTCGCCTCCAGCGGCTCGGGCTCGTCTACGAAGACCAGGAAGACCCGCGCCCCTACTCGCTCGTCTCGACCGACTACGGGCGTGAGTTGTTCCAGTCGAATTGCGCCTCGTGCCACGGGGCCGAAGGACGCAACCCCACGCGCGGCGTCCCGACGCTGAATCATCCGCGCGTCCTCGGCGTGGCCGACGACGGATTCTACCTCAACATCATCAGCCACGGGCGCAAGGGCACCGCGATGGCCGCGTACGGTGAGATTCTCACCCCCACGCAGCTGCAAAGCGTCGTCCGTTACATCCGGTCGTGGCAGCCTGCGGAACCGGATCGCAGCCGGATCGACACCCGGCTTGGAGATCCGGTCGTTGGACGCGCGGTCTACCACGGCAACTGCGCCGCCTGCCACGGCCCCGCCGGGGAGGGCGGCATCGGCAATTCGCTCAATCGGCCGTCGTTCCTCGCCGTGGCTTCGGACACCTTCCTGCGCGACACGATCACCCTGGGCCGCAAACACACGGCGATGCCGGCCGCGACCACCCTGCGGGAGGGGGACATCAGCGACCTGATTGCGTACATCCGGACGTGGAGCCCGAAGAAGCACGATTATGCCGCGGTGGCCAAGATCCTCCCCGACGCTTCCGCGGCGATGGGCAAGAAGCTCTACGCGGCGCGCTGCGCCTCGTGCCACGATCGCGACGGGGCCGGCGGCATCGGCCCGCGTCTGAATTCCAACGACTTCCTGCGGCTCGCGGACGACGAGTTCCTCTATCGCGCGATCGTCGAGGGCCGACCGAACACGGCGATGCCGGCGTGGCACTTCCTCGAGGCGCGGGACGTCGCGGACCTCATCGCCCATCTTCGTTCGTGGCAGAAGGTCCCGCCCGCGCGCCTCTCCAAGGCGCCGCGCAAGGGCGACCGTCCGGAGTTCGGCGAGATCCTCTACAACAAGACCTGCGTGCAGTGCCACGGCCCGGCCGGACGCGGAGGCGTCGGACCGCAGTTGGCGAACGCGGTTCTGCTCGACTCCGCGAGCGACGAGTTCCTGTTCCACTCGATCGCGTACGGGCGGCCCGGCACCGCCATGCGGGGATTCCTGAAGGACGGGTCCGCCGGCTCGCTCATGCCGCTCAGCGCGAACGACATCGACAACATCATCGGCTACCTGCGCGAGCTCCAGGCGCATCCCAGCGTGGAGGCTCCGATGCGTCCCCACGATGCCACGTCGATCACCCGGGGGAAGGAGATCTTCGACCGGACCGCCGCCTGCGCCAAGTGCCACGGAGAAGAAGGCGAGGGCGCCCTCGGACCCGCCATCACCAATCCGGACTTCCTGCGCGTGGCCTCCGACGGCTACCTGATCGGCACCATCATTCTGGGCCGCGAACGCACCGAAATGCCCTCGTTCTACCGCAGCGGCGCGATCGCGCTGTCCCAGGGGGAGGTCGAGGACGTGGTGGCGTACATCCGCAGCTTCGAGCACAAGCCGTCCGTGAAGCGGCGTGAGGTGGAACGCTCGGACAGCAGCATCGCCGAAGGAAGAGACCTCTTCCTGGCCCACTGCGCATCGTGCCACGGAAGCGAGGGGCACGGGCCCGCGAACAACAAGATCGTGAACGGCTATGCCCCCTCGATCAACAACCCGCAATTCCTGGCCGCGGCGGACGACGGATTCCTGCTCGCGACCATCGCCCTCGGTCGTCCGGGCACGCCGATGCGGTCGTTCGCGCGCGGCTCGGGAGGAATCTCCGATCTGAGCGCCGACGAGATCAAGAAGATCGTCGCCTACATCCGGTCCTGGGAGCATCAGGAGGAATAGACGTGAACGCGTCCACCCAACCCCTGCTCCGACCCTGGCAAACCGCCGTTCTGGGGGCGGCCGTCCTGGTCGGCATCGGCGCCTTCGCGTACGGCGTCGGCGCGTCCCCGGAACGCGGCTGGCGCAGTCTCCTGGTCAGCAATTTCTACTTCCTGTCGGTCGCCTTGACCGCCCTCGTCTTCGTGGTCATGCACCAGCTCGCGAGCGCGGGGTGGCACGTCGTGTTCCGCCGCGTGCCGGAGGCCATGACCGGATACCTGCCCGCGGGGGCCGTGCTGATGCTCGCCACGCTGCTGGGCGTGCACTCGCTCTATCACTGGACCCACGTGGACCCGGGCGACACGGTCCTTCAGGCGAAGACACCCTGGCTGAACGTGGCCTTCTTCGCCGCCCGGACCGTCGCGTACCTCGCCCTCTGGATCTGGCTCGCGCGCCGGTTGCGCGCCCTGTGGGCGCCTCCCGCCCCCGCCGCGGAGGGAACTCCCGTCGCCCCGGCGCAAGCGCCCGGCCTCCGGCTGCCGGGTATCTTCGCCGTAGTCTTCGCCCTCACGTTCTCCCTCGCCTCCATCGACTGGATCATGTCCCTGGAGCCGCACTGGTACAGCACCCTCTTCCCCTGGTACGTCTTCTCGAGCGCCCTCGTCGGCGGCGTCACCTGGATCGTCATCCTGGTCGTCTGGCTCAAATGGTCGGGACGGCTTCCGGAGGTCGGGGAGGCGCACCTTCACGACCTCGGCAAGTACGTCTTCGCCTTCAGCCTCTTCTGGGCCTACCTCTGGCTCTCCCAGTTCCTTCTCATCTGGTATGCGAACATCCCGGAAGAAAGCGCGTACTACGCACTTCGCTCCCATGGCGGTTGGTGGACTCTTTTTCTGATCAACATCGGCGTGAACACCGCACTGCCGCTGCTCGCCCTGCTCCCCGCGGCGATGAAGCGGCACAGCGTCGTCCTGTTCTGCGCCAGCATCGTGCTGGCGCTGGGCCACTGGCTCGACATGTATCTCCTGATCATGCCGTCCGGCATGCCGGAGGGTCCGCTGTTCGGGCTGACCGAAGTGGGCGTCTTCCTCGGCGTGGCCGCCATCTTCCTGCTCTCCTTCGAACGCGTCCTCCGCCGGGCACCGATCGTTCCGCGCCACGATCCGTACCTGGTCGAGAGCCTCCACCACCACGCCTGAGCGACGGGCGCGCGCGCCGGTCCCGCCGGCGCGCGAGGGTCACCGCGATGCACCGGTTCCAGCCGACCGTAGGCTCCCGCGAACCGGTCGAGCCCCGTGTCTCACGCCGTCCGACCATCCTGGAATCGCCCTCGGCCGGCCCGGAGAGGCCGTCCGGGGGGAAATTCACACCGGACCGTGCGCGCTTTTCCTGCGAATCGGCACCGGCGAAGAGCCCCCGACGGTAGTTAACGTGATTTATCTAGGAGTGCACGCGCGGGCCTCGGACAAGGGCTTGCGGGCCAACGGCTTGCCGTTCGACGGGCGGCCTTCCGCGGGCGTGGTCCGCGTTTTGCTAACACCGTGCATCCGGGTGGGCGCAGTCCGTGTGAGTTCCGACCAGGAGATGTTCGATGCGAAGACATGCCCTTGCGGGGCTGGGCCTCGTCACCCTGCTCGCCACCCTCGTGATCCTCCTGACCGGCGTTCCCCTCCCGGCGGAAGAAGGCGCGGGCAACGCCCCGCCTCCGCTCAAGACCGAAGAATTCAACAAGGCCAAGTTCATCTACTTCGACAAGTGCGCCGGGTGCCACGGCATCCTGCGCAAGGGCGCCACGGGACCCGAACTGGGCGCCGCCAAGATGCAGAAGCTCGGTCTCGAATACGTGCAGAACATCGTCAGCAAGGGGACTCCGCAAGGAATGCCCGGGTGGGGCGCGCAGGGGATCCTGACGCCGGAAGACATCGGGGTGATGGCCAAGTATCTCTCCCAGGAACCACCCCAGCCCGACATGCTGAATATGGAGGAGATCGTCAAGACCTGGCAGGTGATGATTCCGGAAGAGAAGCGCCCGACCAAGCCCGAGCACACGCGCAACTGGGAGAACTTCATCGGCGTGATCCTCCGGGACGCGGGTAAGGTCGCGATCATGGACGGGGACACGAAGGAGCTCGTCAACATCATCGATACCGGGTATGCCGTTCACATCCTGCGCTCCTCGGCCAGCGGCCGGTACTTCTACTCCATCGGTCGGGACGCCAAGGTCACGCTCATCGATCTCTGGATGTCCCCGCCCCAGGCCGTCGCTCAGGTCAAGGTCGGCAACGACGCCCGGTCGATCGAACTGTCCAAGTATCACGGACCGCTCGGCGACTTCCGGGACAAGTATGCGGTGATCGGGTGCTACTGGCCGCCGCACTTCATCATCCTCGACGGCAAGACCCTCAAGCCTCTGCGGATGGTCGGCACTTCGGGCTACTCCTACGACGACAACGAGTTCATCAAGGAGTCCCGCGTGGCGGCGATCGTGGCCTCGCATCATCAGCCGCAGTGGATGGTGTGCCTCAAGGAGGTCGGTCAGGTCTGGCTGGTCGACTACACCGATATCGATGCCCTCAAGATCACGTATGTGGCGGCGGAACGCTTCCTCCACGACGGCGGATGGGATTCCACGCAGCGCTACTTCCTGGTCGCGGCGAACATGCGCGACAAGGTGTGCGTCGTGGACGCCAAGGAAGGGAAACTCGTGGCGAAGGTGGAGGTCGGCGTGAAGCCCCATCCGGGGCGCGGAGCGAACTTCATCGATCCCGAGTTTGGACCGGTCTGGGCCACCTGCCACCTCGGGTCGCCCACGATCTCGCTGATCGGGACCGACCCGGAGAAGCACCCGGACCATGCCTGGAAAGAAGTTCGCACGCTGAACACGCTGAGCGGCGGGTCGCTCTTCATCAAGACCCACCCGAAGTCCCGGCACCTGTGGGTCGACCACACGCTCAATTCGGATCCGAAGATCGCCCAGACCGTGGTCGTGTACGACCTCAAGAACCTGGACGCGGCGCCCAAGCAGATCCGGGTGATCGATCGCGGCCGGGTGACCCATATCGAGTATGACGCCACCGGCAAGGAAGTGTGGATCTCCGGTTGGGATGCGAAGGGCGAACTGGTGATCTATGACGACGAGACGCTGCAGGAGAAGAAACGGATCACCGGCGATTGGCTCATTACTCCGACGGGGAAGTTCAATGTCACCAATACCCGGCAGGACATCTACTAGTCGCCTCCTGGGCGTCTTGATCCTGGCGGCGGTCCTCGTTCACGCGGGGACCGCCTGCCCGGATCCGGCACGGATCGCGGCAGGTGCGTCGGAGTCATCGCCGACGGATGCCGCCGCGCTCTACCTCCGGAGTTGCGCGTCGTGCCACGGGGCCGACCGACTCGGGCTGCTGGCGCCGCCGCTCATGGAGCAGACGATCGCCCGGCTCAGCGACGAGCAGGTGCGGGCGACCATCCGCGACGGTATCGCCGGGACGCGTATGGCGTCCTTCCGGCTCTCCCTCACTCCCGAGGAGATCGCAAGCCTGGCGTCGTTCATCCGCGCGCCGGCCGAGGTGCGCTGGACCGACGCCGACCTCACGGCCTCCCGCCGCCTCCATGAGGCCGAGGAGGGGACGCCCCTGCCCGACGTCTCCGACATCACCGCGGTCGTCGAACGCGGCACGGGGAATGTCCTCTTCGTCGTGGATCACGAACTGGTCGGGGAGATCTTCTTCCCGAACGTGCACGGGGGCCTCAAGTATGTGGGAGACCGACTCTTCATTCCGGCGCGCACGGGTTTCATCGCCCGGTGCGACTTGCCCACCCTGCGCCCGGAGGTGACCGTGCGCGTCGGAATCTACCTTCGCAACATGGAGGTCTCCGACCAGGGAATCCTGGCCGTCACCTCCCTGCCCCCGGCCCTCGTCTTCCTCGACCATGACCTGAATCTGAAGAAGTCCGTTCCCCTGGAAGAGGTCCCCTCCACGGTCGTACGCCTCGACCGGACGCGCTTCCTCGTTACGTTCCTCGAGGCTCCGCGCATGCTCGTGGTGGAGGGTGAGGAGATCGTAAGGGAGATCCCGCTGACCGCCCCGTACAAGCAGTGCTCGGTCGTCGCCGGGCTCGTGCTCGGGACCAACGGGTCCGAGATCTTCGCCAGCGATCTGAATCGAGAGGTGAAAGTGGAAGACGCGGCGATCCCGCACCTCGCGGCGGGCGATTTCTGGCCGGACGGCGCCGACCTGATGTGGGCGACGCCCAAGATCGGTGACCATGGCGTCACCGTGTACCGGATCGGGCGTCCCGGCGGAGATGCGGCGCCGCGCATCGAGCGCGTGGCGCAGGTCGAGGCCGAGGCGCTTCCGGTCCGGGGACACTCCAACACCTTCGTGCGCACGCACCCGGCGCTCGACTTCGTCGTGACGACCTCCGGAACCGACGTGCTCATCATCGGCAAGAAAGACCTGGCGGTGCGGAGAAAACTCACGCCCCAGAAGGGAAAGATGGCCCTCCACACCGAATTCTCCCGCGACGGTTCCACCCTCTTCGTCAGCGTGTGGGACGAGCGGGGGGGCATCCATATGTACTCCACGGCCGATTTCTCCCTTCGCGGCGTCATTCCCGCCTCCAAGCCGGCGGGACAGTACAACCGGTTCATGAAGTCCTGGCGGAATTGAGGAGATGCGCATGAGAACCCTCTTCCGGATCACGTTCCTCGCCGGCATGCTCGTGCTGGCCTCCTGCGGGAAGAGCGTCGAAGACCCCGCCGGCGGCGGGAACGAGGCCCCTCCGGCCACCGACAGCGCGACCGGAAAACCGGATCGCTCCCCGGCAACGCTCGCCCGGGGGAAAGAAGTCTACGCGGCCCAGTGCGCCAAATGCCACGGGGATGCCGGCAAGGGGGATGGAACCGGTCGGGGGATGTCCTTCCCGCAACCCCGGGACTTCACGAAGAAACAGTTCAAGTACGTCAGTAGCGAATCCCGCCAGCCCACCGAGGACGACCTGTTCAAGATCACGAGCAAGGGGATCCCGGGGACCCAGATGACGGAGTTCGAGAAGACCGTCTCGGAGCGGGATCGGTGGGCGGCGGTCTACCACGTGCAGGAGCTGGCCGGACTGAAGTCGCCGGTCGAGGCCATGCCGATTCCGCCGCGGCCGGCCTGGAACAACGACCAGAAGAAGGCGGGCATGAAGAAATACCTGGCCGTGTGCGCGAAGTGCCACGGCGCCCAGGGGAAGGGGGATGGGACCGGTGGCGACGGCCTGAAGGACGCGGCCGGGAATCCGAGCAAGCCGCGCAATCTGGTGGATGAACCGTTCGGAGGTGGGGACTCTCCGGACGACGTCTTCCTGCGCATCAAGGTCGGCATGGCCGGGACCCCGATGGAACCCCCGGACTCGTATCCGAAGCTGACCGATGCCGAAGTCTGGAGCCTGGTCGGCTACCTCGAGGAATTGCGCAAGCAGAAGTAGGAGGCGCAGATGTCCGAAGTCCCTGTCGCGCCGGAATCCCCGGCCGCTCCCCCACCGATGATCCAGATGCTCTACGACGACATGTTCCTCATGCTGCTCGTGGGTGTCGTCGTCCCGATGCTCACCTACACCGTGTGGGGGTTCATCGATCTGTTGTCCATCCCCATGAACCCGTAGGGAGAGCGAGGCGAGATGAGTTTCGCGAAGCCGCCCGACAACTGGTGGAACGCCCGTCCCGTCGACTTGGAAGAAAAGATCTGGATGGCCATCGCCCTTCTCTGGTGCGTGGTCATGTTCGTGGTCATGGTCGTCTGGGCCGTCAAGGCCAAGCAGAATCCCCCGAGCGAGACGTACCGCTCCACGCCCAAGGAGTTCCAGAGGCGGGCGAATGAGTTCGCCGCCCGCCATCAGGCAAAGGACGGTCAGGGCAAGCCCGAATTCATGAAAGGGGTGCCGGTGGTCGACGCCCCGGAGGGCGAGGACTCCTACCTCGTCGCCCGCGCGTGGGCCTGGGAACCGGTGCTCCGTCTGCGCAAGGGCCGCACCTACCGCGTCCGGTTGTCTTCCCTGGACTACCAGCACGGGTTCTCGCTGCAGCCCGTGAACCTCAACCTGCAGGTTCTTCCCGGATACGAATACGTCGCCACGCTGACTCCCACGGCGGCCGGGGAGTATCTCATCGTCTGCAACGAGTACTGCGGGAAGGACCACCACAAGATGCTCGGCAAGATGCTCGTCTCCGAGTGATCCCGATTGCGATGAAAGGGTGCGACCTTGGACGACTCCCGCACGTGCGCCGTGACCGGCATGCGGATCGAGCGGCACGCCGCAAATCTGATCAAACTCAACGCCGTGACCGCCGTGGTGTACTTGCTCCTCGGCGGGATCGCCGCGTTGCTGATCGCCTTCACGCGCTGGCACGCCATCCAGCTGCTGCCGGCGGAGTGGTACTACCGTCTGCTGACGTTCCACGGCACGAACATGCTGGTGTTCTGGATCGTCTTCTTCGAGGCGGCGGGAATCGTCTTCGCCTCCACCGTCGTGCTCAACAGCCGTCAGGCATACCCATGGGTCGCGTACGCGTCCTACGGGCTCATGCTCGTCGGCTCGCTGATGGCGAACTGGGCGATGTTGTTCACGGAGTATGAGCAGGCGGCGGTGATGTTCACCGCGTACCCGCCGCTCAAGGCGCATCCCGCGTTCTACCTGGGCATCATCCTGTTCGCCGTCGGCGCCCTCGTCTTCTGCCTGCTCTTTTTCGCCAACGTCTACAACGCGCGGCGGGAGCGAACCCACACGGGACCTGTGCCGCTGTTCACGTACGGCATCGCCGCGGCCGCTACGATCGGGGTGTTCACCCTCATTCACGGCGCCATGGCGATGATCCCGGCCTTCCTGTGGTCGATCGGCCTGATTGCGAACCTGGACCCGGGGACGTACCGCCTTGCGTTCTGGGGATTCGGTCACCCCGCGCAGCAGATCAACCTCTGTGCCATGGTCGCCATCTGGTACGGCCTCTCGACCTTCACGGTCGGCGGCGTCCCCCTGAACGAGAAGATCTGCCGCACCGCCTTCGTGCTCTATGTCCTCTTCATCAACCTCGGCTCGGCCCACCATCTGCTGGTGGACCCCGCCTTCGGGACGACCTGGAAGATCTTCAATACCTCGTATGCGATGTACCTGGCGGTGTTCGCGAGCCTGCTGCACGCCCTCTCGGTGCCGGCGACGGTGGAGATCGCGCAACGCAAGCGCGGGCATCGGAACGGGCTCTTCGAGTGGATCCGCAAGGCACCGTGGGGTAACCCGGCGTTCGCCGCGCTGGCCCTCTCCCTGGTGATCTTCGGTTTCCTGGGCGGGATCTCCGGCGTCATCATCGGGACGGAGCAGATCAATCTGCGCGCGCACAACACGATGCGCCTGCCGGGCCACTTCCACGCCACGGTGGTCGGCGGGACCACGTTGGCCTTCATGGGGCTGACGTACTACGTCATTCCTCTCCTGTTTCAACGCGAGTGGTGGTCGGTTCGCCTGTCCAA
The DNA here is from genome assembly GCA_964632945.1 of uncultured Planctomycetia bacterium. Lineage (GTDB taxonomy): Bacteria > Planctomycetota > MHYJ01 > WSZJ01 > CAZWCX01 > CAZWCX01. Next base: position 36,998 of record CAZWCX010000049.1, read on the forward strand.
ATGGCAGCCGTACCTGTTCGCCGGCGGAATTACGCTGATGTCCCTGTCGATGACCTCCCTCGGGATGATGGGGATGCCGCGGCGCCATTGGGACATGGAGTTCACCGGATCCGTGCTGCCGGGGACGCTGATGAACGGCATGGCTCACGTGGTGATGGTGGGCATGGGACTGGGGGCGTTGGTCGCCGTCGCTTCGGTGGTGATCTTCGCCGGCAACGCCGTCGCCACGCTGCTCCTGGGCAAGCGGGTGGAGAACGGGGTTCCGTCGTTCCCGCCCGTGAATCTGCCGTCCGCAGCCACCGAGGCCGTTCCGGAGGAATCGCCGCGTCCCGGGTTCGCCGCACCCGGCGTTTTCGCGCTGGCGATCGTCTTCCTCCTCACGTTTGTGGCGATGTACACCGCCAACTGGCTGCACCTGACCCGCGCGTGGGAGATCCGCTGAGCCATGCGCTCCATTGCCCGCACCGCCCTGCCGCTCGTGGTCCTGGGGACGATTTGGACGGTTACCCTGGGAGTCTGGGGGCTCGCGTGGGCAGACGTTCCGGAGGGGATTCTCGGTGAGGTGCAGGAGAGCCTTCGGACGTACTGCTTCGGCTGGAATCCGGATGACCCGGGTTCCTCGATCGGTCGCTCCGCGGCGATGGCGCTCCTGCCGTTGATCCTGAGCGGGGCCGTCGTCGTCGTCTGGAAGCGCGAGCTGTTCTCCACGCGCGCCGGTCTGTGGGGTATGGCGGGGATCGCGCTCTGCGGACTCGGCGCCGCGGCGACCTTGACGATCCTCTCCCCTGCCCGGCCCCCGGCGCCGATCGCCATCACGCTGGGTCCCGCGGAACGGGAGGAGTGCCTTCCCTTCACCCTCACCGACGAGGAGGGCCGCCGGTTCGAACTCGTCGAAACCCGGGGCCGCGTGGTCTGCCTCACGTTCTTCTACACCCGGTGCTTCCATACGTGCCCGGGGCAGATCGGCAAGATGCGCGCAGTCGAAAAGGCCCTGCGCGACCGGGTCGGCCGGGACCTGCTGTTCGTCGCGGTCTCGATCGATCCGGTGCGGGACGATTCCGCCGCGCTGCGCGAGTACGCGGTGCGCCTGGGGGTGCAGCGCGACGGCTGGCGCATGCTGCACGGGGAGCGATCGGAGGTGGAACGCCTTCTCAAGCGCTTCGGCGTGGCCTTCGGCATCCCGGCGGAGATCCGGGATACCACGCAGATCGGACATACCGCCGTCGTCGTGCTACTGGACCGGGCGGGCCGGAGGGCGCGCGAGTTCTACGGCACGGATTACCCGGACGAGACGCTCGTGGACGCCGCCCGGGAACTGCTCGCGGAGGCGGACCCGCGACGCTAGGGGGACCCGTCGCATGCTGATGGTCACGGAGTTGCTGCAACTGGCTCGCGGCATGCGCTCGGAACCGGCCGTGCGTCGGGGCAGTCCGGGCCGGTTCGGGGATCGCCATCCCCCGATCGTGGTCTGGAACGTCTGCCGGCAGTGCAACCAGCGGTGCCCCCACTGCTACCTGGCCGCCGGGTCGGTCGCCAGTCCGGATGACCTCGATCCAACCGAGGCGATCCGTCTGCTGCAGGGACTCGCGGCGGCGGGGATTCGGGTGATCATCTTCAGCGGCGGCGAACCCCTGCTCCGGCCGGATCTCCTGACGCTCGTGCGTTGCGCCCGGGATCTCGGCATGACCTGTCATCTGTCCAGCAACGGGACGCTCCTCGAGGCCGGGATGGCCGCCTCCTTGCGCGAGGCCGGAGTCTCGTACGTGGGCATCAGCGTCGACGGCATGAGCGGTTGGAACGACCAGTACCGGGGGATGGACGGAGGATTCGATCTGGCCTGCCGCGGCCTTCGAAACGCCCGCGCGGCGGGCATGCGCACCGGTCTCCGGATGACGCTGACGCGACGGAATTCCGAACAGCTGGCGGACCTGCACGGGTTCGCGCGGGCGTTGCCGGTGGATCGATTCTACGTTTCCCACCTGGTCTACTCCGGGCGCGGTCGGCGGATGGCGACGGATGACCTGACCCCCGCCGACTCCCGCGCGGCCCTGCTGCGCCTCTTCGAGCTCGCCGACCGGCTGGTGACCGAGGGCGACCCGATGGCCACGGTGACCGGCGCCAACGACTCGGACGGCGTGCTGCTGCGACTGTGGGTCCAGGAGCGCTTCGGAGACGTCGCCGGCGATGCGGTGGAGCGTCTCCTGGCTGCGCGTGGGGGGAATCGCGCCGGGGAGGGAATCCTCGCGATCGATCCCAGGGGTCGGGTTCACCCGGATCCTCTGTGGCGGACCGTGGTCCTGGGGGATCTGCGCCGGCAACCCCTCGACCAGGTCCTGCTCCATCCTTTGCTCGAGTCGCTGCGGCATCGAGAAACTCTCCTGGGCGGCCGATGCGCATCGTGTCCCTGGGTGACCTTGTGCCGCGGCGCCCACCGCGCCCGGGCGGAAGCGATCACGGGATCCTGGTGGGGCGAAGATCCCGCATGCGTCCTGACGGACGCGGAAAGGACCGTCCCGGTGGCCGAAGGAAGAAACCGATGAACGCGAACGACGCGATCGACGTCCGACTCTCCGGGGAAATTCAGAAGGGGGTTCCCTTCGATCCGGATCCGTTCGCCCGCCTGGCCGACGCGGTCGGGACCGAGGCGGCGTCGGTGTTGGCGCGACTGCGCGCGTGGAAGGCGGACGGGAAGCTGCGCGAGATTTCCGCCATCCTCGAGGGGGCTGCCCTCGGGTACGACTCGGCACTGGTGGCCGGTCGCGTGCCGGTCGGAGGAATCGACACCGCAGCCGCGGCCGTGGGATCGCACCCCACGGTCACCCACAGTTACCTTCGCGACCATGCGTACAACCTGTGGTTCACCCTGGCCGTGCCCGAGGGGATGGGGCTGGAGCAGACGCTGGCGATTCTGGGCGAGGAGGCAGGCGGGGTCGAGTTCCACCCGCTGCGCCGGACGCGCACGTTCAAGATCGGAGTGAGGTTCCGGATCGACACGCTCGAAAACGAGTCGTCCGGATCGCCGACGACCTCCGTCGTCCGCTTCCGTCCCGACGCGCGGGAAAAGCTCCTTTTGCGCGCCCTGCAGACGCCCCTGCCGCTGGTGGACCGCCCCTTTGCCGCACTGGCCCGGGAAGGCGGATTCGAGGAGGCGGAACTGCTGGAATTCGCCCGACGACACCAGCCGGGCATCATCCGGCGATACTCCGGCACCTTCCGGCACCGGAGCCTGGGTGTCGCCGCGAACGTCATGGTGGTCTGGAACGTCCCGGAGGATCGTCTGGAGGAGGCGGGCTCGTTTCTTGCCGGCACCCCGGAAGTGAGCCATTGTTACGCCCGGACGCCCCTGCCGGACTTTTCGTACAACCTCTACAGCATGATCCACGGGGCGGATGCTGTCGCCGTGCGGTCGGTGACGGATCGCCTCTCCGTGGGAGTCAAGGCGCTCGATCGGCTTCCCCTGCTGAGCGTGCGCGAACTGAAGAAGACGCGACTGCGGTACTTCCTCCCGGAACTCGACGAATGGTGGAGTGAGCGATGCAACGCGCATACGAGCCGCCCCGGGGTCGCGTAACACTGGTGGGCGCCGGCCCGGGCGCTCCGGATTTGATCACGCTGCGCGGGTTTCGCGCCCTGCAGGAAGCGGATGTCGTGCTGTACGACGCGCTCATCGACGAGCGGGTCCTGGACGAAGTGCGCGCGGAACGGGTGTACGTGGGAAAGCGATGCGGGCAGCATGCCGTCCCGCAGGAACGAATCCTGGAACTGCTGCGGGAGCACGCATTGCTCGGGAAACGCGTCGTTCGACTGAAGGGGGGCGATCCGATGGTGCTGGGCCGCGGCGGCGAAGAGATGCAGCACTTGGCCGCCCATGGCATCCCGTGCGAATACGTGCCCGGCGTTTCGAGCTCGATCTCCGCGCCGGCCTTCGCCGGCATCCCGGTCACCCATCGAGGCGTGGCGGACGGGTTCGTCGTCGTCTCGGCCCACCCGCGCGCCGGCGGGGAGAACTTCTCCATTCCCCGTTATCACCCCTCCATCACGCTCGTCCTCCTCATGGGAGTGACGACCGTCGGCCATTGGGCCGCCGACTTGATGGCGAAAGGCTACCCGGCCGACCTGCCCGTGGCGTTCGTGACCGAAGCCAGCACGGACCGTCAACGGGTCGTGTGCACCACGGTGTGCGACGCCGCGGACGCGGTTCGAACCATGGCCATCGAATCGCCTTCGGTGGCCGTGGTCGGTCACGTCGTCTCGCTGCGCGCAGGGTCGGAGGCCGGAGAGCGCAGGCTTGCGCAGAAACCCCTCGCCGGGACTCCGTAGACCGGCGTTCCGAGCTCGGCTTCGGCGCCGATCCGCGTCCCACCCGCTTCCCCCCTCTCGCCCGCGATAATCCGTTGCCAATCCCGCCAGAGCCGACGGGCGGCGATCCGATGCGAGTTGCGGGTCGACGCGCGCGCGGCGCGCCGCGCGGGGTGAGAATCCGGCACGCCACGTCGGAATCTCCGTCCCGGGACCGCCCGCGCCAAGCGCCGGACCGAGCGGATGTTGCGGCATTCGATTCCGACCCCGACGGCGCGGCATGGACTGTGCAAAAGCGGGCGCGTCGCTTCGACACACACGGGATGAGGGTGAGCGCGAGGAGGTGTCCGATGTCGCGGGATCGGGTTGCCCGTCGACTGCGCGGATTGCCGGGACGACCGTTCGAAGCGCGGATCGGCTCTCTCGCCGCGCCGCGAAACCCGTGTGGGATCGGCGGCCAGCAGGCGAGGCCGGCGGCAGACCTCCGGAAAGGGGCGCCATCCCGGGAGGGTGAATCGAGCCGCTGGGGTCCACCTCCGGGGGGATTCGCGGCCGATGCCAACCCCCGCTGCCAGGGCTGTCTCCGCGTGCGATCGTGCGAAGACCCGGTGCAGGCCCGAATCCCGGGGGATTCGACCTGTGCCGGAAGTGCGTTTCCGACCATCCCCGGTCGAGCGTCTCTGCCGGGGATGAGGACGATTCCGTTGGGTTGGAATCCGATTCGCTTCACTGAGGAGGTTTGCATGTTCGCCCCTGTCTCCGCCTTTGTCGCTCCGGAACTGTACACGCGCACGCAGGGAATCCCCTTTCCGGCGGGATTCCATACCGGCCTCGGAATCGGCTTGCTCCCCGCGTTGAGCGGTTTCGGCAGCCTGGTTCCCCAGATCCAGCCGTTCGTCGGCAATCCCTGGATCGGCGTGGGCGGGATCGAGAACGTCGGCTACGGGCTCAATCCGGTCGGAACGCCGGGCGCCTGGAACCAGGCGTTTGATCCCCGTTACGCGGCGGCGATCCATCCGTACGCTGCCATGCAGGCCCATCTGGCCCAGCGCCTCATCGCCGAGCGCCAGGCGACGGAGCTGGCGAACCTCGAACTGCACCGCCGAAACCTCCTGGCGGGGCAGAGCTGCCCGTGCCTGACGGCCCAGGGATTGGCCGCCCAGACGCTCGCGGCACAGGGCCTGGTCGCGCCCTTCGCGCCGGCCATGGGCAACGTCGTCAACCCGATGACGGCGGTGCCGCAGGTGCGCCCGATCCTCTAATCGGGAAGATGCCGCAGGACTCTCTGCCGTCCGACGATGGGAATGGGGTAGTCTCCGGGAGGAGATCATCCTCAGGCTGGCACCCGTCGTCGGACGGCGTCCGGTTCCGCCCAGTTGACGTCCGGTCCCCCTCCTAACCCAGAATCTCATCCAGACGATCCCGCATCCCCTCCAGGTCGCCGGCCCTCAGGAGGTCGAGCAGGTCGGCATCCACGAGGCGGTACCAGGCCGCCTTCCGTTCCTCCGGGTCGGGAAAGCGGGTGACGATCCGGTCCCGCAGGCGCGCAAGGTGCGCCGTGTATTCGCCGTACTCGGGCCCGAACAACTCTTCCAACCGGCCGCGCACCCGGGCCGCGAGGGCCGGACTGGCTCCGCCCGTCGAGACGGAAATCGTGAAGTCTCCACGGCGCATCACCGACGGGGCGATGAAGTTGCACATCGGCGGATCGTCCACGGCGTTGATCAGGATCCCGCGTTCCCGGGCGGCCTCCGCGATTCGGGCATTCTGACCCCGATCGTTCGTCGCGGCAATCACGAGCCGGATCCCATCCAGGTCTCCGACCTCAAATGCCCGAGTCAGCAGCTCGATGCGGCCCGCAACGGCAAGCTCCCGGATCGGTTCGCTTGCTTCCAGTGCAATCACCCGACAGCGGGCTCCGGAAGGCAGCAGGGCCTCGACCTTTTGCCTCGCGATCGTCCCTCCTCCCACGACCAGACACCGCACTCCGTCCAGGAGCAAACACACAGGATAGGTTCTCAACGTGGCAGTCCCCCGATCGGTTGCACGCGGGTTCCTCCGGGAGTGCGTGATGATCCCCCCGCTCCGCCTCAAATTCACCCCGACTCCCGTCGCCGTGGGATTTCTTCGCAATTCACAGGCCCAACTGCGCGAGTTTGGAGATCCGGAAGGCAAGACCGCGGCACGGGGTCGTCACCATCGGAGTCCCCAACTTCCCTCGCTTCGGCGGCAGGCATGAGGTTTGCGTGGGGGCGGTTGGTTGCCAGCGCAGGAGACCGGAAATGGACTTGACGCCCGAGGCCATTCGAGCTTCGTTGAATGCCATCCTGGATCCTGAACTTGGCGTCGGGATCGTCGCCATGGGGTACCTGCATTCGGTGGAGAGCGACCGGGGCATCGTCCAGGTTCGATTGACCCTTTGTTCCCCGCAATGCCCCCGTCTCGATTGGTTTGTGCAACAGGTGCGGAACGCTGTCCTGCGGAGCTGGCCGGACGTGCGGCAGGTCCAGGTGGAGTTCGTCTGGGACCCGCCCTGGACGCCGGAACGTGTGTCGGAGCCCGCGAGGAGGGCCTTGGGATGGCGAACGTGATCCGACCGGCGTGGCGTCGATTGCCGCTCCTGGTCCCCGGGATGGCCGCCCTGCTCGCGAGTCTCTGGCTTGGCCTCGTGCGCCTCGGCTGGGACCTTCCGCTCTGGACGCGCCTGGTGACCGGCATCCACGGTCCGCTCATGGTGTCGGGGTTCCTGGGGACCGTCATCGGATTGGAACGTGCGGTGGCAACCGGCCGGCGCTGGGCCTACGCTGCGCCGATCCTGTCGGGAGCGGGTGCCTTGGTCCTGGCCGCCGCCCCGCGCCATGGGTTGGGCGTGGCCCTGCTGATCGCGGGCGCCGCGGTCCTGGCCATCGTCACCACCGACGTGGCGCGGAAGCATCACGGCAGGCTTCCGCTTACGATCATGGCGGCCGGAGCGCTCAGTCTGGTGGCTGCCGACGTGCTGTGGGCGCTTTCCTGGCCCGCGTATCGCATGGTCCTGTGGTGGATCGCCTTTCCCCTGTTGACGATCGTCGGTGAGCGGCTGGAGCTGAATCGATTCCTGAACCCCTCCCCCGCGGCCCGAGCGGTCATGATCGCAGCGCTCGTCACCTTCGGGGCCGGCCTCGGGGTCTCCCTGGCCCACGGTCCCGCGGGTGTCCGGCTGGCGGGTCTCGGGATGATCGGAATGGGCGTCTGGCTCGGGGTGCATGACCTGGCCCGGCACACCCTCCGGACGTCCGGGCTTTCCCGGTTCGTGGCCCTCTGCCTGCTGGCCGGATACGTTTGGCTGGTGTTTGCCGGCGCCCTCGCCTGCATCCTGGGAGAACCGCTTCCCGGCTTGCGCTACGACGCGATGCTCCATTCCGTGTTCGTCGGGCTGGTCCTTTCCATGATCCTCGGTCACGCTCCGATCATCTTTCCCGCCGTTCTCGGGACGCCGATTCCGTATCATCCCCGATTCTACGCCCCGCTGGTGCTGCTTCATGTTGGACTGATCGTCCGCGTTACCGGCGACCTGACGGGGTGGATCCCCGCTCGGCAATGGGGAGGCCTTCTCAATGCCGTTGCGGTGCTGGTATTCCTCGGCCTGACCGCCGCGTCCGCGATTCGAGGGCGTCGTGTGGCCGCTCAAGCGACCGGGGACCGGGTCGACGGCCCGGCGTCCGCGGGGGGCGGGTTCCCCTCCGGCCTGCCCAAGGAGAATTCCACTCCGGCGCTCGCGCCGTGAGATTCCACCCGGCCCCGACCCGATCCGGGTGCGTGGAATTCCGCGGAGAATCGAGAGGATTCCGCACTCTCGGCGGTTGGTTCTCCGGGGTGGACGAAATTCAGGAGCAAGCCATGGAGATTCCCCAGTCGAGATGGGCGCGAACAGGCACTGCCCCCTTGGTCGACGCACTCCGGGTACCGCGGTGGAAGGAGCGGACTTCGGGTCTGGGGAGCGCGGGCGGTGCTGGGCACCGGATTTGCGCGAATCGGCTCTTTTCCCATCCCCTCGCGCCATCCTCGGTGCGAGTCCCGCGCGATGCCCAAAGGAGGATGGATGTCCCTCACGCCGGCTCCTGCCGACGAACGCTGGCGGGAGCCGATCCTGTTCGTGCTCGTGGGCATCTACTTTTTCGTTTCCGCCATTGCCTACACCGATTATCCCCGCGCGGAGGAAGGGGTCCGGCTGACCGATCTCGAGCGCGCCGGGTTGGAGGTTTGGCGGCGGCACAACTGTCAGGCGTGCCACCAACTCCACGGGTTCGGCGGATTCCTCGGTCCCGACCTGACCAACCTGATCGATGACGATCGGGAGGATGAAGAGTTCGTCTCGATTCTCCGTGACGGATCGCGCCAGATGCCGGCGCTGGGTCTGCCGGCGGGCGACCAGGAGGCGGTGCTCTCGTTCCTGCGGGCAATGAATCGCAGCGGGCGCTCCCAACCGTCGCCTCCGCCCGGGATGGGACCGGAGGCCGCAGCCGCGCCGGACCACCTTCCACTCTTGCTGGACACCGCGGCGCGCGAAGTCGGAGAGACTCTGGATCCGCGCGTGCGGGAGGGCGGTCGCCTCTGGACCCGGACGAGGTGTGGCTCGTGTCACCTCGCGTTCCAGATCGGTCGCAAGCGCGCACCCGATCTCTCGCTGGCGGTGGTGAATCGATCCCCGGCGGCCCTGAAGGCGATCTTCACGACCGGCCGCCGGTCGATGCCGAGTTTTCCGCTGACCGACGATGAGATTGGCGCGATGAGCGCATTCCTGGAGGCGGCGGCGGCCCGACGCAGCACGCTGGTGCGGCTGAACGCGGGACTGCCCGGCCGGGAGCCGTTCCGGTGGTCCGCCCTGCCCTGGTTCGAGTATCGCTGATGGACTCGCTGGCGCGTCGCTGGATCGCCCGTTTTCTCCTCGCCGCCCTGGCCGCAGCCGCGGTGACGGTGATGTCGGGGATGCTGGCCTCGCTCACGTACACCCGCCACGAGCCGGTCGTCCGCAATCTCGGCCTGACGCTTCAGCACCTGCGGCCTCTTCACGAGACGTTCGCCTTCGCCTGGGTCTTCCTCGGCGGAGTCGCCGTGGTGCTGCACTACCTCTGGGCGACCCACGGCCTCGACGGACGGGATTGGCGACGGATTGCCCGGCAATACGGGCTGTGGGTCGCGGCCGGCGTGGGCATCGTCGTCTCCACGCTCGGCGGACGATTCACGGGGCGGGAGTACCTCGGCGTCCCTCCGATGTTCGCCATCCTCGTCCTGGCCGGATGGCTGCTGTTCGCGCGTACCTACTTCGGCCGCGAGGGCGCGCGACTTCGCGGCAAGCCGGCCTACGTGTACATGTGGAGCATCGCCATCCCGCTGTTCGTCGTCGTGTACGTCGAAGCCCACCTCTACCTGGTGGAATGGCTCTCCCGGCGGCCGCTTCGGGACCTGGCGTTCCAATGGAAGTCGAACGGCGTGCTGGTCGGCTCCTTCAATCAAATCGCCTACGGCGCCCTGATGTACGTTTCAGGCCGGATCCACCGGGATGACTCGTATGCGCGGTCCACGCTCGCCTTCGGCCTGCTCTTCGTGGGCGTGCTGAACACGTTCACGAATTACGGTCACCACACCTACCATCTTCCGCAGAGCGTGTGGATTCACTGGATCGCATTCCTGGTGAGCATGCTGGAGATCGTGATTCTGGCCAAGCTCGCCTACGATCTGCTCCGCGTCTGGCGGGCGGAGCCGGTGCCTGCGGACCTCCGGGTTTCCGCGCGGTTTGCCGCTTCGACGACAGGTTGGACGTTTGCGATGCTTGCCATGGCGCTGGCGATTTCCGTGCCGCCGTTCAATGCCCTGATCCACGGGACGCACGTCGTGGTGGCGCACGCGATGGGAAGCACGATCGGCATCGATACCATGATTCTGGGTGTGACCGTCTCCTGGCTCGTCCGCGAGATCGTGGGCCGCGGGCACCCGGCCGTATCCGGCCGCCGTGTCCTCGCGGTGGTGCCGGCGTTGAACCTGTCCCTCGCGATCTTCCTCTCCGCCTTCGTGGCGAGGGGCGTGGCCGAGGGGAGTTCGCGCGTGCTCGGCGCGTCGGCTCCGGACTTTTCCCGCCTGATTCAGCACTTCCCGGCGGTCATGGTCGTGTCGGGGTGGGTCCTGGCCGCCTGTCTGCTGTGGATCCTCGGTCAGTGGGGCGTGGCGCTCTGGGCGCCGGCATGGGGACGCGATTCGGTTCCGATCGAACGGGCGGGGTTCGCGCAAGCGGGGGCCGCTCCCCCCCGCGTGGAACCGGCACGCGAGGGACCGTGAGCGGCGCTGCGCCGGCTTCGGCCCGGCTTCCCGGCCGACGTTGACGATGCGGTTCGCCGCCGGGGGCGGGACGGCCTCGCCCAGCGTGCGACCCTGGGGGTCGCACGCCGGGCGCCCCGACGGTCCCGGCGGCCGACGCAGTCGGAGCCCGCGGGCGGATTCTTCACGAAGCCGCTGGCGCGGCTTCACGGGTCATCCGGGATAGGGGGTCTTCAATCTTGAGATCCTAGGTTCGGCCGAGGCGATTTTCGCGCCCGACGA
>CAZWCX010000050.1:0-47307 GCA_964632945.1 uncultured Planctomycetia bacterium
GGCGAACCACGCCCTTCTTGCGGATCTTCACGTCCACCACCGCAGGGGCGTGCAGCGGGAAGATGCGCTCCACGCCTTCCCCCTGGACCAGACGTCGCACCGTGAAGTTGTCGCGCGCGCCGCGGCCCTTGCGCTTGATCACGATCCCCGTGAAGATCTGGACGCGTTCCTTTTCGCCTTCCACGACCTTGACGTGGACGTCGACCGTGTCGCCGATCTCGAACTGCGGCGGGTTCTTCTTCAGGTACGCCGCTTCGATCGCATCCAGCTTTTCCATCTTCCTCTTCCTTTCGTGCGTGGTCCCCGGGCGCGGGTCCGTGTGCGCCGGGACCTCTCGTCCTGGCCGCGTCTACTCTTCCGGCGCGGCCCCCGGCCGCCCCGTCGCGCCGCCCGTCCCGTCCAACAGGTCCGCGCGGCGCTCCCGAGTGCGGCGCTCGGACTCCCGTCGCCGCCACTCCCGGATTTCCGCGTGATTCCCGTTGAGCAGAACCGCCGGCACTTCCATCCCGCGGAACATCCGCGGGCGCGTGTAGTGGGGGTACTCCAGTCGCCCCCCGGAAAAAGACTCGTCCTCGATCGACTCCGGATCGCCCACGACGCCAGGCAGGAGCCGCACGACCGCGTCGATCACCGCCATGGCGGGGACTTCTCCGCCCGTCAGGACGTAGTCCCCGATCGAAATCTCCGTGGGCCGCAGCCCGATCCTCACCCGTTCGTCGAACCCCTCGTAATGTCCGCAGAGCAGGATCAGCCCGGCTTCCTGCGCCAACCGCCGGGCCGTCGCCTGGTCGAATCGTTCCCCCTGCGGGTCCAGCATCACCAGCCGCGAACCCTCGCGACCGCGCGCGCGCACATCCTCGACGGCGCGGAACACCGGCTCGGGCGCGATCACCATCCCAGGTCCGCCGCCGTAGGGCCGATCATCGACCTTGCCGTGCTTGTCGAGCGTGTAGTCGCGCAGGTCGAACGTGTGAAACTCCACGCGCCCCTTCTCCTGGGCGATCTTCAGGATGCTCTCATGAAGCACCCCGTCGAACATCCGCGGGAACAAGGTGATCACGTCGATGCGCATGGGGGGATCGGCCTTTCGTCCGGCCTGTCCCGCGTCGTCCTCCTAAGACGTTCGGGGCGGCCCCGAAACCTGCAACGCGAGGAAGCGATCGATCCGCGCGGTCTGATCTTCGGTCAAGGCCAGGAACGCGACCCCCAGCCCCATCACGCCGTTGTCCTGGTGAAAGCGGACGGGGCGGGCCTTGATCTTCATGTCGCCCAGCGGCTGCACGTCGAATTCGACCTCGAGCGTGAAGGTCTCCAGCGGGACGACCCGTTTCTTGCCTTCGAAATCCTTCAGCAGCATGCCGGTGCGGTTGATGTTCACCAACTGCGCGCCGTACGAACAGAACAAGCGGCCGTCCTGGAGGTAGATCCGGACCTGGGCGGCGGCCGGCAGGGGCTGCCGCATCGAGCTGCGCTTCTCGGTCTTCACCACCGCCGGATGCAGATATCCCAGCCGGGTGGCCGCTTCGAACACGCGGGACCGGGTCTGTTCGGAGTAGGTGAACCGCGGCGTCCCGGCCAGAATGCGGGAGATCGTGGTCTGGTTGAGACCGAGGTAGGCGGCGACATCCTTCTGGGTCACCTTCCCGTTCTTCCGCATAACCCCTCCAACACCCGATTCCCCCCGAGGGGCGGCCGCAATGGATCGACCATGCTATGCATTCAATCCCGGAGCGTCAAGCAAAATTCTCTTGCCCGGGGTCCGGTCCGGGAGTATCATGCCACCCGTTCCCGGCTCCCTCGCGCGTTTCATGTTCAATGCTGGTCATGATTTGCGTGTGGCGACATGCCCCTCACCGGGCGTGGGGGCCGCCCGGTCGCGCGCGGCCCGGGCACCGCGAAGGGAATGCATCCGAACACCGGGGGGGCGATGGATCCCGCTGACGGACCGTTGGTATCGGTGCGGGACCTCGGCAAGCAGTTCGGTGCCTTCACCGCCGTCCAGGGCCTCTCCTTCGAAGCCCGTCGTGGCGAGATCTTCGGCCTGCTGGGCCCCAACGGCGCCGGCAAGACCACCACGCTGCGGATGCTCGGCACGACCCTGTCCCCGTCCTCGGGGAGCGCCGAGGTGGCCGGCTTCGAGATTACCCGCCACCCGGAACAGGTGCGCCGCCGCATCGGCGTCCTCACGGCCGCCATTGGCCTGTACGGCAGGCTGACGGCGCGCGAAAACGTGGAGTACTTCGGACGTCTGCACGGCATGTCCGAGGAGCGGATGCGGGGGCGCATCGACCATCTCATCGAACGGCTCGATATGGCCGCCTACGCGGATCGGCCGGCGGAGGCCTTCTCCACCGGCATGAAGCAGAAGGTGGCGCTGGCCCGTGCCATCGTCCACGACCCCCCGGTGGTGATCCTGGACGAGCCGACCAGCGGACTCGACGTGCTCGCCAGCCAGATCGTGCGGGAGTTCATGCGCTCCATGCGCGCCGAGGGACGCTGCGTCCTCCTGTCGACCCACCTCATGTGGGAAGCCGAGCTGCTTTGCGATCGGATCGCGATCGTGCACGAAGGGCGCCTGGTGGGAAACGACACGGTCGATGGGCTCAAGCGCTCGACCGGGGCCGCGAACCTGGAGGAGGCGTTCCTGCGCCTGGTGGGTTCGGCGCCGAAGGCGGGGATGCTCCGCGGGGAGGTCGCGGGATGACGCCGGTCTACAGCATCTGGCGCAAGGAGATGATCGACACCCTGCGGGATCGGCGCACGCTCCTGCTGATGGTGGCCGTTCCTCTCGTGCTCATGCCCGCGCTGTTCGTCGGGCTCGCCAAGCTGATCGAGATGCAAGCCGTCGAGGCCGAACAGGAAACCCTCGAGTTGCTCGTGGTCGGCGGCGAGCAGGCGACCCGGCTGTCGAAGTTCCTGGCCGGGAAGCCGCGCATCGAGATCAAGCCGGTCGCGACCGCCGACGAGGCCGCGGAAGCCGTGCGCCGGAAGGACGCGAAACTCGCGCTCGTCGTGGAGGATCCGCTCGACGAATGGGTCGCGTCCGAGCGGCCCGTGGGCATCACGCTCATGAACAACGAAACCGACGTGGCGTCGATGGTCAAGACCGGGCTTCTGAAGGCGTATCTCGACGAGGCCCGCGAGCAGATCGTCGGGGAACGCCTGCAGGCCCGCGGCATGGACCCGAGCCTGCTCGCGCCTTTCCGGGTCACCGCGAAGAACATGGCCAGCCGCGAGGAGATGGCGGGGTTCGTGCTGGGAATGATCATCCCGCTCGTGCTCCTCACCTGGGCGATCACCGGCGGCATGTACATCGCCATCGACGTGTCGGCCGGGGAAAAGGAACGGTCGACCCTGGAGGCGCTGCTGCTCTCGCCGGCCAGCCGGACCCAGATCACGCTCGGCAAGTTCGCCGCCGTGTTTACGGTCAGCTACGCGACCATGATCGCGGCGCTGGTGAGCCTTTTCCTCACCTTCCTTTTCGTGCCGCTGACCCTGGGCGGGGGCGCCATGGCCGGGGACGCCGGCGCCCAGGCGCTCGCGGAGGCCCCGGGGATCCGCTTCCAGATCTCCGTCGAGGGGCTCGCGCTGATGCTGCTGATTTCGCTCCTCCTCGCGGCGACCTTCTCCGCGCTGGAACTGGCGCTGGGGATCTTCGCCAAGAGCTTCAAGGAGGCGCAAAACCTCATCTCCCCCCTCTACCTCGTGGTCGTGATTCCGGTCGTCGTCGTGAATACGCTCCCGTCCTTTCGCCCGTCCACCGGATACTTCCTGATCCCGGGCCTGAACGCGGTCCTGCTCTTCAAGGAATTGCTGATGGGGACGCACACGCCCCCGCACGTCTGGGTCACCTTCGCCTCGATGGCGGTGACCTCCGCGGTCTGCCTGCTCGCCACCATCCGGATCTTCAACCGGGAAAGCGTGATCCTCAAGATGTGAGGCGGTCCGACCGGTTCGGGGCGGCCGGGTCCCCGGTCCCGGATTCGAGGCGCCGCTGCGCACGGCGGGCGGTCCGGGACCCGGGGGTGCTTTACCCATCCCGAACGAATCGGTATGCTGCTTTCGGTCCCGCTGCAAGGAGCGCCGGAGGATGGCCGTACCCACGTCCGGACCGGGTCCCACGCGCGGATCGCTTCCGCTGCCGGGTACCCGTCGCTCGATCGCCATCCGGCGGTTGGGTCGTGGCGTTCGGATCGACGACCCGCGCGGCGCGCTGGGCCGCTCGCTCGCCACGCAGGTCGGCGCGGCCCTCTCCCGGATCGGTCGCGCTTCGACGGCCGCGCAGTTCTCCGGAGAGATTCTCGACCAGGTCGACGGCGCCTTTTCCCGCACCGGTCGATTGCTCGAACAGGCGCACGCCCTTGCCGTCGGAGCGCGGGATCGCGGCGGATCGGACGCCGAAGCCACACGGCGTGATCAGGCGCTGCTCGACGCCCTCCTCGGGGAGATCGATCGCATCGGGCGCGATGCGCGGGCCGGCGGCGTGCCTCTGCTCGACGGCTCCCAAGCGCTGGCGGTGAGCGGCGCCGATCCCGCCCTGGAGGACGTGCGGCTGTTCTTCGCCCGCCTGCCGGAGTCGGGAGGCAGGCTGGACGTGGAGGTGGAAGTCCTCACGCCGGCGCGGCGCGGAGGCGGTCCTGTGGCCGGCCGGATCGCGACCCTGCAGCCTGCCGCTTCCCGCGTGCGCATCGTCGGGGAACGGGGGGAGGCCGAACTGCAGGTGGCCGGAGGGACCGCGCGCGAGGAAGTGGCAAGATCCATCAACGCTCTCTCCGCGAGCACCGGCGTGGAAGCCGATCCCGTGTCGGGGGAAGTCCGTTCCACGCGGGTGGGGGCGCGTGCGTTCGTGGAAATCGTCCCGCTCGAGGGCGGTCTCGCCTCGATTTCCGCCGGACGGTTCTCCGGCGAGGATCCCCTGGTCACGGTCAACCGGGTGCCGGCGGAAGCCGATGGGTTTCAAGTGCGCATCCGAACCGAAGAGACCGCGGGTTCCTTCGCGCTGGCCCCCGACACCGTGGCCGGCCGGTTCCGCTTCTCGGTGGGGGCGGGGGGATTGACCCTGTCGCTCGGCCTGGGGGATGCCGCTGCGGGGCGAATCGCGGTAGGGTTCGAGGCGCTCTCCACGCGGGAACTCGGCCGCGTCTCCGGCAACGGCGGACTTGCGGACCTGGCCGCCAACGGTCGGCACGCGCTCCGCGCGGACCCGGCCGGCGCGGTGCGGATCCTCGACGTGGCGCGGGAACAAGCGGCCGTCGTCCGGGAGGGGATCGACACGCTGCGGGGCGAGCTCCTGGCGGGACGCGCGGAGGAGTTCTCCCGCCTGCTCGACCAGTCCGGACCGTCGCGCGCGCGGATCCGGAGTGTGAACGTGGCCGAGGAGATCCTGCGCGGGCTGCGGAACGAGATCACCGGGAAGTTGACCGCCCTGGACGTGTTCCGGTCCGCCCCCAACCGGGGCGCGGTCCTGCGCCTGCTGGGGTAGGCTGCCGCGGGGAACCGGGACGCTGCGGGCCTGCGGCTTCAGGATCCCGGACGAATGCGCGGATCCGGCACCGGGGCGACGGGCGAATTCGCGCGGAAGTACTCCACCTGCGCATCGAGCAGGTTGATGCCGGTTTCCTTCACGTTCGTCCCCCGCGTGAAGGCGGCGTGCCCGTCCCCGCCCTTGGCCAGGAACGAGTTCGTGACGACGCGATACCGCGCCGTCGGATCGATCGGCGCCTCCGAAGCCGGGCGCCCCTCCGCGGCGGGTTCGTGAACGGTCGCGCGCACGATGCGTCGGCCCGCGGGCGCGGAGGCGTCGTAAACGGCCGTGACGCCCGACGCCTCGAGGAACAGGCGGGTCCCCGACGACACCGCGTTGTCGAGCAGGTCGAGCAGGTCTGCGCCGCTGAGGTCCATCGCCACGAGCGTGTTCGAGAACGGCGAAACCTTGTACATGTCGCGCATGCGCAGGATTCCCGGCGGCAGGTCGGCGCGGGTGCCGGTCCGGTTGTGGAATGCGATCTGCGCGCCGGCGGCGTGGCGCATGATGTCGCAGAGGAGATTGCCCAGCGGGGAGGAAGACGCGCCGGTGTTGCGTCCGATCTCGTCCGTCGCGGAACCGACTTCCACGTTCATTTCCCGGTCGAGGTCGGCCGAGAATCCGCGGATCAGGGCAAGCGCGTCGGGGTCTTCGCCGACCTCGCCCACGTCCAACGGGACGAGGCGCGGGGTGATCGACACCACCTGGCGCGTGCCGAGATCGACCACGATCTCCGTCCGGCCGATCCAGCGCGCCGACGACCCGGCCTGCACGACGACGGTTCCGGACTTCGGTTCTCGCCAGCCCTGTTCGAGCGGCGTGTGCGAGTGTCCGCCGACGATGACCGCAATTCCCGGCATGCGCTCCGCGATCACTTTGTCCGTTTCGAGGCCGCAGTGGGTGACCAGGATCTTGAGGTCGGGCGCCTCATCGTTGTCGAGTCGGGGCAGGAGGTCGACGAGGGCCGCCATTTCATCCCGGAATTGGAGCCCCTGTCGCGCCTTGGGGGTCGTCACCAGCGGCATTTCCGAGGTGATCAGTCCGACGAAGGCGATCTTCAGCCCGTGCGCCTCCCGGAGGAGGTAGGGGCGCACCCAGTCGGGGCGGCGCGACTCCGGTTCGTCGCGATGGACGTTCGCGCACAGGAACGGGAACTGGGCGCGGCGGGCGAGCGCTTCGCAGGCGGCGGGGCCCTGGTCGAAGTCGTGATTGCCGGGGGCGAGGAGATCGTACCGGGCCAGGTTCATCAGGTGAATCAGCAGGCGGCCGGCCGGCAGGTCCCCTTCGGGCGTCCCCTGGAAGAAGTCGCCCGCGTCGAGGAGGATCACCTCGTGGCCGGCCCGTTTCGCCTCCTCGCGGGTGCGTTTCACGTACGAAAGGACGGCCGCCATCCCGCCGCGACGTCCCACGACCGCGCCGGACTTGTCGCGCACGTCCGAGGCGAGCACGGCGCCGTGGATGTCGTTGGTGTGGAGGAGGATGATCCGGGCCTCGCGCCCCGGTTCGTCCGCCGACAGGGCGCCGAGAACCGCGGAGAAGGCGACGAGAGCGGCGAGGAGGAAGCCGAAGCCTCGTCCACGAACGGGCAGGGGGATCAAGGCGGACTCCTGTTACTTCTTCGTGAACACCCCGCCCGTGTCCCCGGCGAGCTTGGACATGAATTTCTCGTCGGTCCCCTTGGTGCCGGTGAGGACGGCGTGGATCATGATCTTCCGGTACAGGTTCTCGCGGGCGAGGAAGGTGTGGAAGTTGTCCTCGTCGATGTACTTCCCGTAGGTGGGCTTGCCGTCGGAGAGGACGATGACGGTGTCGACTTCGGAGTCCTGAAAGGCCGCCTCCACCTGATCGTACATGTCGCCGCGTCCGCGTTTGACGCTCATCACGGTCTTCTTGGACTGGTCGATGAATTTCGAGGCGTTCTTGAGATTGGCGGGGGAGGCGGGGACCAGGGTCTTGTTGAAGGCGGAGCGTTCGAGGACCACGGGGTCATGGGCGTAGCACATGAGGAAGACGTTGAACTTGACCTTCGGATCGAGCTTGGAGAGGCAGCGCTCGAGTTCCTGAATGGCGATGTCGATCTTGAGGATGTCGTCCGAGCCCTGGGTGGCGGTCTGGCCGTCCCCGGCCGGGCGGTTCTCTTCGTTCTTCATGCTGCCGGAGAAATCGATGACGAAGGCGATGCGGTCGGAGAGGATGGGGATGTTGAAGAAGGAGGCGGTGGTGCCGCCGCCCTTGGCCTCGCGGGCGCCGCGCTTCTTGGGCTTCTTGGGCAGTTCGAACTTGTCCTTGTTGGACTCCCACCAGCCTTTCCAGGCGAGCGGGTCATACCCGATGTCCTTGCCGGTCATGTCGCCGAGGGTGCTGCCGATGTCGAACCGGAGTCGGCCCTTTTCCTGTTGCATCCGGTCGATCAGGGCGCCGACCGCGTCCTTGGTCCAGACTTCGTAGAGGGCGGCGATCGCGGCGACCCTGACGCGCCACTCCTTGTCGCCGAGGGCCTTGACGGCCGGCGCGAAGGCGTCGGCGCCGAGACAGGCGAAGAGTGCGTCGGCGGCGGCCACGCGGACACGGAAGTCGGAATCGTCGAGGGCCTTCTGGAGGTGGTCCCCGCTGCCCTTGGGGTCCATGGCCGCCAGGGCGGCCAGGGCGGCCGCGCGGACCTCCGCGTGGGAGTCGCCGACGAACTTTGCCAGCGCGGCGGCATCCCCCTTGCCCACGGCCGCCAGCGCGAGCAGGCATTCGACGCGCAGGGCGCTGTCGGAGCCGCTGGTGGCGATGGCGACCAGGGGGCCGGCGCTGTCGGCGTTGGCGATCCAACCCAGGCCGCGCGCGGCCGCGTGTCGGACCTCCGCCGCCTCGCCGGTCTTGGACAGGGACGCCTCGAGGGCGCGGGCTGCTTCCGGCTTGCGGACCAGGCCGAGCGCCCACGCCGCGGTCGCGCGCACGCCGGGCTTTCCCTGCGGGAGGATGCGGCCGGCGATGAAATCGAGGGTGCTCCCGCCCTTGGCCATGCGCGCCCACGACAGGGCGGCGGCCTCGCGGATCGGGGGCTCCGGATCGTCGGCCACGGTGGCGACCACGGTTGCAGCCTTCTCCCCGGCGATCCCGCCTAGCTTGGACAGGGCATCGAGCCGATCCCAGTAGTCGCCGTAGGCTTTCTTCTTGAGGACCTTGCCCAGGTCTTCCACCTCGTCCGCGCGGGCCGCCGCGAGCGCGAGGGAAAGGGCCAGGACCGGGACGAAGAGCCGGCGGTGGAGGGACATCGGGCGAGCTCCCGGATGGAGAGATGGGGAGGGGCGATCCGCACCGATGGGCATTCTAGGGGAGGCCGGCGCGGAGGGTCAAGCGTGATCTCCCCCGCGCTCGGGTCAGCGCGCCGCGCCCGAAAGCGTTTCTTCGGATTCCACCGGCGCGGGCGCCGCCGCGGCGGCCCCGAGGGAGCTCCCGCTCCGCCACCAGCGGAGGGGCAGCGTTCCCAACCCGATCCAGGCGAGCTGGCTGCCGACGAACGCAATCAGCCAGAAGGCCGCCGAGCCCATGAAACCGTAGGAGTGCAGGCCGATCCCGAGCATGTTCACGCCGAACCAGGACCAGGCCGTGACCACGTTCCCGAAGATCGACAGGAGGGCGACCCCGCGATCGCGGATCATCCCGCCCCAGCGGGCGTGCAGGATGAGCGCGTTCCACAACACGATGATGAGAGCGCCGTTCTCCTTCGGGTCCCATCCCCAGAACCGGCCCCAGGACTGGTCCGCCCAGATCCCGCCGAGGACCGTTCCGGTGAAGCTGAACAGCGTGGCGAACGCAATCACGCCGTACATCATCGAGGCGAGGGTTCGCGAGGCGGTCGCGTCCAGGCTCCGGGTGAACACCCCGCGGGTCACGTAGAGGAGCCCCAGGAATCCGGCCACGAACGTTGCCGAGTATCCCAGCGTCACGACGGTCACGTGGGTGGCGAGCCAGAAGTTCGTGTCCAGCACCGCCTGCATCATTTCCATGGTATCGCCGTCGCCGGACAGGTTGTGCGAGATCACCTGCGCGCCGAATCCGAGCAGCGCCGCGAGGAAGGTGCCCACGCCGACGCGGTAGATCCGTTCGAGCACCAGCCCGCCGATGACGCATCCCCAGCCGATGAAGACGGCCGAGGAGTAGAGGTTCGTCACCGGGGGACGCCCCTGCAGATAGATCCGGCACAACAGGGCGAACGTGTGCACGACGAGCGTCAGCCACAGGAGGCGGTACGCCGTCTTGTGGAACATCTCGGTCCAGCCCATCCAGCCGAGGCAGGCCAGCAGGAGGGCGACCAGATAGAGGACCGAGGTTCGGTAGAACGGTTCGAAGCGGTTGAAGAAGGTCTCGAAGCGGGCCTTGAACGTGATGTCCGGCATGCGGGAGTCCAGGTCGGCGGCGTACCGCGCGAGTTCGGAGTTGAACACCGCGGGGCGGTTCTCCGCATAGGCCAGGAGCATCGTGCCGAGCGCGCGTGCGTCCGGGTTCTCCTTGCCGGAGGCGGACTCCGCGTGGGCGACGGCCGCGAAGGGCTTCCAATCCTCCGTCCCGCCCCGCGGCGGAACCAGGTGCGGCTCCTCGAAATGGGCGAGCGTCAGGAACAGCTGGAGTTGCCGGTACAGCTCGAGGACGCGGTTGTCGACGAGGTCGCGCTGGGCGGCTTCCCTCTCCCCCGCGCGCGCGGCATGTCGCTGGACCAGTTCCAGCTTGGGTTTCAGTTCGTCCAGGGAGTAGCGGAATCCGGGCCGCTCCGGCAGCCCGAGGATCGACAGCACCTGATCGTTGTCGATACGGAACACCGCCTGGGCATGCGCCGCGGGCGTCTCGTCCAGGGTGCTGGTCATGAGGTCGAGCAGCCAGCGGATCGCCGGTTGGCGCGTCCCCTCCGTGTCGACGAAGGTCTGGCGGTCGCTGATCACCATCAGGCTGTTTCGCGCGAGCGTGTCCAGGGGTTTGCAGCGGCCCTGGTAGACGGCCGGAACGCGCCCGAACTCGCGCAGGTGCATGCCGCCCTCCGGGTCCCGTTCCGGCAACATCCCCGCCACGAGGTAGGCGAGGGCGACGGCGAGCGCCACGGCGGGAAATCCGCGGGTCAGGCGGTTCATCGCGCACCCTTTCGTCCCATGGATCGACCCACGCGCATGCCGAAGTGGGCCAGCAGCCCCAGCGTCACCAGCGTGCAGGCCGCGTAGGGCAGGAGCCAGCCGGGGTTGCGTACGACCTGGAGGATCGTTGCTTGGTCGCCCGGCTTGAAGGAGGCCTGGTAGAACGTTTCTCCGGCATACCGGAGCGGGTGGTTCATATAGATCAACACCTCACGGTCCACGCCGTTCCCCGGATCGACGACCCGCACCAGGCTGGAGAAGTTCTTCGGGATCTCGGTGCCGATGTATTTGTCGTGCCGGAAGTCGAGCAGGTGGATCGTGTAGGGCTTGTAGGTCCGGGTGTTGCGCAGGGCCACCTCGTACCGCCTCCCGCCCGCCTCCACCGTCTGCGTGTTCATCCAGAGCGAGAGCAACCAAGTCCCGAGCGACTGGCCGGTGCGGGCGTCGACGAGCGTGGCGTACAGCGAAGGGACATCGATCTTCTGGTCCGGATCGGCTCCGCTCACCGGCGGTCGTTCGACGGCGATGTAGCGCTGGCCGGCCCCGGCCGTGGCCGGATTCACCTGGCCGGTCCCCGCGTCGCTGACCCGGGAGTTCAGGTAGAAGCGATCGATCCGCACTTCGAACGGGAGCAAGGGATCCTTCAGGACCGCGCCGCTCCGCAACAGATCCTGCGGGATCACCGTGTGCTCGTCGATCTCCGGGTCCGACGTGTCGACGATCGCGAGTTCGCAACTGCGTCCGTCTTCCACGTAGTTCGAGGAGCTGCCCTCGTCGATCGTCATGTTGGCCTCGGCCGACAGGAGGCCGGTGGCGAGTTCGCCGACGAGCAGGAGTATGACGCCGGCGTGAATCAGGATGATCCCCGCGCGTTGCCGGGACCAGGCGAAGCGCACGGTGTGCGCGGCCAACAGGTTCGCGAGCAGCAGGCCGCCCAGGAGCCAGCCGCCGGGGAAGAGAAATCCGCCCCCGATCGTCATGGAACGGGGAAAGAAGATCTGCAACGGCACCCAGACCCAGACCGAACGGAAGTACCGGCTCACCACCGTCCAGATCCCCTCGTCGATCTGCGCGAGGGTTCCGAAGAAGACGAGCAGGATCGACAGGACGAGCAGCCAGACGGTGAGGCGAAGCGACGCCAGCGGGGTGACGATATCGGCGATGAGCCGCGTGCGCAGATCGGTGGGGGCGGCGGCCTCCGGGGCTTGCGGTGCGGCCACGGGTTCGGTCATCTCACTTGCCTCCCGCGGTTGCGCCGATCCGCGCCGCGCCCACGAACGTCTCGAAATTCGTCTGCTGGCGCCCCACGAGTGCCGGGGCGCCCTGCAGCTTGAAGAACCAGGTCGTGCCGTCGACCTCCCGGACGGCGCCGAGGATGCGCGACTCCGCACCCGCCAGGTCGACGATGCGGCCGGGTCCGCCGGCGACGTCCAGCGGTCGCGCGAGCGAGGCGAGTTCCGCCTCGCCGATTTCGGCAAGCCCGACCTGCTGGCGCCACCGGTTCACGTTCGAGAGCAACCCGCCCGCCGGACCGGGCAGGGGGACGATCGTCATTTCCGCCGTGCCGGCCTCGTCGGAGATCGTGAAGGCCGCCACGCGCATCGGACCCGGATCGGCCTTTTTCACCCAACCGACCGGCGCCTCGAACTGCACGGGGGAGGGGGAGGGATCTTCGGCCGGGGCAGGGTTCTTCCCGGTCCCTTGGGGCGGCGTCCCGACCGGCGCCTGCGCGGCCGGAGTCTCCATGTCCACCCGCGTCGCCGCGGCTCCGCCCACCGTCCGCGCCTTCGCCACCGCGCCGAGTTCGCTTTCGGAGAGGGCGGGCAGCCCCATCTGGTCGCGCCAGCGGTTCACGTTCTGCAGCACGGTTCCGCTTTGCAGGCCGAGCGGCGTCACGGACAGTTCCGGCGCTTCCTGGCCTGGGCCCAGCCGGAGCGTGGCGTAGCGAAGCGCGGATCCTTCCTCCCGCCTCCAGCCCTCCGGCAACGCCCACGCGATCGTCTCCCCGGTCGCGTCTTCGAAGCGAATGGAGTCGAGGAAGCGGTCGAACTCCTCCACATGCGGCGCGATCGACGTGGCGGGGGCCACCACCTTGAAAAACCAGGTCCGCTCCCCATGGGTAACGATGGCCGCTAGCAGGCGGATTGCCGGTCGGGCGGCCGGACGTGGTTCGTGGTCATGTCCCCCGGATTGATCGTGGGGATGGTCGTGCGGGTGGTCGTGGGGTTGATTTCCGGCCGGCGGTGGGGCGGGCTTCGGGACCCGGTAGCGGCGGATTCCGTCCTCGCCGCAACCGACCAGGAGGGAGAGGGTCAGGATCAGGAGAAACCGGACATTCATGAGCGTTTTGCCCCTTTCCTGGGGAGGAATTCATGCTGGGGGCCCCATCCCGAGGCGGGATCCATGGTATCGCATATTCTGTGCCGTTGCTCTACCATTTTCCGGCATGGCGGCCAACCTTGCCGCATCGGCGAATCGCTGTTAGAATCGCTCCGAATCCAGCCACGAAGGCAGTTCATGTCCGAATCGCAAGACCGATTGCTCGGCCGGCTCGCCGTCGCGCGAGGCTTGATTTCCGAGGACCAGATCGAGGCGGCGCGGCACGAAGGGAGTCGGGCAGACCCGCCGCGCCCTCTGCACATGATCCTGGTTGCGCGCGGATTGCTGACTCCGGATCAAGCCTCCGCGCTGCTGGCGACTGCCTCCGCGGAAGCATCGGAACTGCACACGCATCTGACGCCCGAAGCGACGCATCCTTCGGAGGGAATCCGCAGGGTCGGCGGTGCCGCCGATGCGACCGTGCTCCGCAGCGGGACGGCGATCGGGGACGAGACCGGGGCGCCCGCCCCTCCCGCGGAGACGGGTCCGCCGCGCCGCCGGATCGGCAAGTTCGAGCTGGTCGAGGAACTCGGTCGCGGCGGGATGGGGGTCGTGTACAAGGCGTACCATGCCGCCCTGCGCGCGCACTTCGCGCTCAAGGTGCTGCTGGGCGGGGAGACCGCGGGCCCGGAGGCGGTGCTGCGTTTCCGCAAGGAAGCCCAGGCGGCCGCGCGGCTTCGGCATCCCGGCATCGTGGCCGTCCACGACATCGGCGACGACGACGGGAAGACCTGGATCGCCATGGAGTTCGTTCCGGGCGCGACCCTGGACAAGGTACTGGACGATCCGGCCGCCCACGGGCTCGGGGTCGTCGCGCTGCCGAAGGAACACCGCCCAATCCCGATCCCGGGCGGCGGCGAGGGGAGCGTGCGCGGCCACGCCCTGCGCACGGCCGACGCGGTGCGCGTCGCGCGAGAAGTGGCCGATGCGGTCCAGGCGGCGCACGAAGCCGGGGTGATCCATCGCGATTTGAAGCCGTCGAACGTGATTCGGGAGGTTTCCGGTCGCCTGAAGGTCATGGACTTCGGCCTGGCCAAGATCGTCGACACCGGGGACTCGAACATCACGCGCACCGGCACCTTGATGGGGACGCCCGCGTACATGAGCCCGGAGCAGGCGGAAGGACGCGTTCGCGATGTGGACGCGCGCAGCGACGTGTACCAGGTCGGCGCCATCCTGTACGAGGTGCTGACCGGCCGCCGCCCGTTCGACGGGCAGAGTTCGATGGCGGTACTGGTGAAGGTGATCCAGGATGACCCGATTCCGCCGGGGCGTCTGAACCCCGCGGTGGACTCCGCCGCCGAGACGATCTGCCTGAAAGCCATGGCGCGCGAAAAGGAGCGGCGCTACGGGAGCGCGCGCGAGCTGGCGGAAGACTGCCGCCGCTGGCTCGACGGGGAGGCGATCCTGGCGCGTCCGGAGTCGTGGGCGGAAAAGGGGGCCCGCTGGCTGCGTCGGCGGCGCAAGCTGGCGGCGCTCGGTCTGGCGGCGGGGCTGGCGCTGAGCGTCGCCACCGCGGCCGTGATCCAGAAGCGGGGCCTGGAGGCGGAGGTGCTGCAAGGACTGCGGGAGATCGCGTCGTCGAACCTGAAGGCGATCCTGATGGTTCGGCGCGCGGGCGGTCCGCTGCACGGACTGGAGTCGGGGTTTCTCCGGCCGTTCGAAGATGCGGCGCGGCGGGCGATCGCCCAGGCGCCCGGATTGGCGGAACCGCACCATCACCTGGGGCGCGTCTACCGCGCGCTCGATCGCCACGGGGAGGCCCGCGCCGAACAGGAGCGCGCGCTGGCCAAGGACCCGCGGCACCCCGGCAGCCTCTACGAACACGCCGTACTCGCCGCCGATGCCTACGACCGGCGCCTGTCGGTCCTCACCCGGGAATGGATGCGCGCACAGACCGAGCCGGGATTCGGGACCCAAGCGGCCGGCACCGGGCATGCCTCCAGTCCCCGCGCGCCTCCCTCCATCCAGCGCCTGGCCGCGGCCGACCCGGAGTGCCGCACCCTGGAAGCCATCGTCGCGCAGGACCTCGACCGGCTGGAACGACTCGACGACTCCGCGGACTCCCGGCTCACCCCCGCGATGATCGAGTGTGTTCGCGGTCTGCGTCTCAGCTTCTCCAACGAGGCCGAGAAGATCGCCCAGGCCGCCGACCGGCTTGGCCGGGCGATCGCGTCCGAACCGACGCTCGAAGAGGCCCACCTGGCCCTGGCCCGATTGTGGACCCGGGAGGGACGTCACGACGACGCGGTCGCCGCCCTCACCCGCGGGATCGAATCCGACAAGGGATTCGTGCGGTTTTACCTCGGCCGCGGGCAGCGCCGCGGGATCCTGGGCCGCGCCGCCGTCGCGCGTGGGGAAGACCCGACGGACCTCTATCGCGATGCCGAGGCGGACTACGCGCGCGCCGCGGATCTCGCCCCGGCCGGCGCCGAGGCGTGGATCGGACGCGGTTTGATCCAGACCGCCTGGGGGGATTTGCGGCGGAATCGCGGGGAAGACCCGGAGAATCTTTACCGGTTGGCGCGGGAGGCCCTGGAAAAGGCCGTTTTCCTGGACCCCCGTGCGGTCGAACCCCGGCTGTGCCTGGTCAGCCTGCTGGTCAATCAGGCCTTGGGACGAATGCAACGGGGCGAAGACCCGCTCGTCACCTTCGAGGAGGCGATGGCGGTCGCCGGCGAAGCGGTGGGCCTCGCGCCCGAACTCCCCCAGGTCTGGATCTGTCGGGCCCTCGTTCAGGGCAATCGCGCGGCCTACCGGGCCCAGCAGGGCGCGGAGGTGGAAGCGGAGTATGCGGCGACCGAACAGGATCTCGAACGCGCCCTTGCCTCGGGCGCCCACCTGAAAGGCGCCTGGCACGGGCGGGCCCTGATGTACCTGAATTGGGGCCTCGCCCGCCTGAATCGGGGACGTGATCCGGAGCCCCTGTTCCAGCGTTCCCGCGAAGACCACGACCAGGCCCTGGAGCGGGACCCGCAGAATTGGGAGTTCTACTTCACGCGCGGCATCCTGGAGGCCGCGTGGGGTCAAGTGCGCGTGGACTCGGGCCGCGACCCGAAGGCCAATTTCGATGCCGCGGAGGGCGGTTTCGACGCGGCGGAGCGTCTCAATCCCGCCAGTCCCTATCCCGCGGTTCGCCGGGGACATCTGCTGGTTCACAAGGCCCTCGTTGAACTCGGGAAGGGCGGCGATCCGAACGCCCTGCTCGAGCGCGCGGAAGCCGATCTGGCCCGCGGGATCGAACGCCATCCGAACTTCGCGGAAGCCTGGAGCTGGCGGGGCAAGGGGCAATTGCTCAAGGCGTTGGCCGCCTCCGCACGCGGCCTCCCGGCGGACGAGGCGTTCCGCCGCGCGGACGAGGCGTACGGCCGCGCGATTGAACTCGACGGCCGGTGGACCGCCCACCGAATCGGGCGTGGTGAGGCTCGTCTCGCCTGGGGCACATGGCTGGCGATGAACGACCGGAACCCCGATGAGGCCTTCCGCGGCGCCGGAGAAGATCTCGAAGTGGCGCTGCAGATGAATCCCAAGTCCGCGGATGCATGGCTGAAGCGCGGGAACCTGCACGCGAACCGGGGAACCTGGAAGGCGAGGCAGGGTGAGAATCCCGCGCAGTCCTACCTGGCGGCGGTGTCCGATTGCGATCGTGCCATCGCCCTCGATCCGCGATCCCCCTCGAGCCGGCGCATGCGCGCGAACGCGCTCTCGAACCTGGCCGGTCTCGAGGTCGGGGGAGGTATCGACGCCGAGGCCCGTTTCGCGGAGGCGGAAGCGGAGTACACACGCGCGATCGACATCGATCCGGGAGCACCGGACGGATGGCTGAGCCGGGGGGAGATTCGCCTGCGCTGGGCCGACTACCGGGAAGGTCGAGGCCGATCCGGAGAGGCCGCAAGCCTGCGCAAGAGCGCCCGGGAAGATGCGGATGAGGTCCTGCGGCGGGCGCCCGATCGCGCCGACGCCCGGATTGCCCGCGCGCACGCCCGGTATGCCCTCGGGGACTGGGACGGCGCTTCCGCAGACCTCGCGGCCGCGCTCGCGGTCAACCCGTCGCTGAAGGACCGCGCCGACCTGCGCGAGGACGAAATGGCCACCGCGCGGGAATTGGCCGAGGTCGTCGGAGCCGGGCCCGAGTGGGTGCTTGCCCTTGCCCTGGGTGCGCGGGCGATCTTTTTGCCGGACCTCACTGCCGCGGAGCGGGGGCTCCGCGAGGCCCTGGAACGGCTGGAGCGGGCGCTCTCCGCCATGGCGCCCGCGGCGCGCGAGCGGGTCGAGCGGCATCCCTCGGTGCGCGAGGAACGCCTCGAGGCGCTGTACAATCTGGCTGCGGTCTACTCGCTGTGGAGCGCGGGCAAGCCCTCCGTTCGGCTTCCGCCGCGGCCCGTCGAACCTGCCGAGGCCGCCCGGCGCCGGGACGAGGCCTTCCAGCGACTCGAACAGGCTGCCGACGCCGGGTTCGCCGACGCGCCGCGACTCGAGGCTGCGCCCGAATTCCGGCCCTTGCACGGGGACCCGCGGTGGCCGGGCTTGCTCGACCGCGTGCGCGCCAACCCGCGCTGACGGCGCGCGGCGCGGGCGTCGGTTCGAGAGCGGCCGCCTGGCCCGACTCCCGTCGGGTGGCGATTCCGGATTCCGTCGGGCGGAAACCCCTGTCCACCGCCGCCGGCCCTCGCTCGGGTTGCGCGCCGGCCGTCGGAATCGGGGGGGCGGCGCAAGCGGACTCGCGACTTGCCCACACCGGGGGGATCGATTTGCGGTCGCGGATCCGCGTGACGGGCGCCGGCACAGGCCGGCCGTCCGCATCATCCGAGCGAGCGGATCAGGCGGAAGGCGGGCAGAGGTTCCGCGGCGAGTGCCGCGAGTGCGCCGCCCATCATGGCCCCCACGACTCCGACCGATGTGACCTCGCTGCCGGCGAACAGCAGGTCCGGGATGGGGGATCGCGGGCGCAGCCAACGGTTGCGGAACCGGTCGGGCGTCGGCTCGAGGCCGTAGATCGATCCCGAAATGGGGCGGCAGAAAAGGTCGGTGGACAGCGGGGTGGAGACCTCGGCGTAGTCGACCATCGGGCGCAGGGCGGGGTAGCGGGAGAGGAACTGCTCGAGCATGATCTCCTGCATGGCGGTCTTGAGCGTCTGGTATTCGTCTCCGCGTTTTCGCCATCCCGTCCCCTGCCACGGGCGGAAGGTCTCCCAGGGGACGAACGTGACGATTTCCGCGGTATGCCGGTTCTCGGGACCCGGGTCGTACTCCGGGTCCTTGAGGGAAGGGAAGCTGCAATAGAGGACCGGCGCACCGCGGGAGAGGGCTTGGCCTCCCACGTCCCAGGCCTCCTGTTCGGGATCCCAGGTGTGATAGAACCACTGGTTGGCGGCCGACGCCCCCGCCCCGCGAATGTCCCCCTTGAGGCCGAGGTAGAGGCAGACGTGCGCGGAAGCCGGGCGGAGGGTGTCGACTTCGCGCGCCCACGCGGCCGCGCGGAATTCCTCCGGGAGCAGGCGGCGAACGGTGGCGAGAATGCCCGCCGCGCTGATGACGCGGCGGGCGCGGATTTCCTCTCCGCTGGTCAGCCGGACGCCGGCCGCGCGGCCGTTTTCGACCAGGATCTCCTTCACGTCCGCCTGGACGCGGGTCCAACCGCCGGCGTTCGCGACGGTGCGCAGGAGGGAACGCGCGATCTCCTTGGAGCCGCCGACGGGGTAGTAGCCGCCGTAGAGAAAGTGCTTCACCACCAGCGCCTGGATGGCGAACGAGGAGCGGCTGGGAGGGGATCCGTAGTATCCCCACTGGGCGGTGAACACGGCGCGCAATCGCGGGTCTTGCGTCAGGCCCGCGACCACGTCGCAGGTTTTCTCCTCGAGGAACCCCTGGGCGCGACGCGCCATGAAGAGATCCGCCGCGGGGGCGAGCCAGCCGGGAGCGGCGCGGGCGAGGTAGTAGCCCTTCATCGCGCCCGCCACTTCGGAGGCGCGTCGCAGATAGGCATCGATCGCGGGCGCTTCGGAGGGGAAGGCGGCGACGAGGTTTTCGCGATACCGGCGCGGGTGATCCGGAAAATCGAGTCGAAACCCGTCGGGGAAGTGGAAGGCGTCGTAGACCGGTCCGAGCGAGGCCCACCGAAGGCGTCCGTCCGTCAGATGCGCGAGCAACCGCCCCGGCAGGCTGTGTTCGGTCACCTCCCCGACGGCGTGGACGCCCACGTCCCACGTGTATCGCCGCCGCGTGAAGGTATGGGTGAACCCGCCGGGGACGTAGTGCTGCTCCAGGACGAGGACGCGCCGCCCGAGCCGGGCCAGGAAGGCGGCGCAGGTCATCCCGCCCATGCCGGAGCCGATGACGACCGCGTCCCAGGGCCCCTCCGGGGACTGTTTGCTCCAGTAGCGCTCCGTTCTGCCGGCGCGCGCGGTGTCGGTCATCGGGGCCCCCTGCGCGGTATGTGAGCGGGCAGGATACCCGACGCGGAACCGGGAGACAAGGCTCGCGCGCGGAGATGGGAGGGTGTCTGGAGCCGACCGTCCCGAAATCGCGTGGCGGCGCGGGGTGCGGGTTGCTTCCTGCGCGCCGTGGGGCGGAGGGAAGGGCGTCCTACCGCAGCGGACCGACGCAGTACCAGCGGTCCTCCACGAAGGCCCAGCGCCATGTGCACTGCACCTTCTTCGTGCTCGGGGATCCGCCGCCGAGCAATCCGCCGATGGCCCCCAGGTCCGGATCCGCCGGCTTGGGCTTTTCGACCTTGGCGAAACGGATCACCAGGTCCGCGTACACTGTGGCCTCCAGCCCGTCCACGGCGAGTCTCTGCACCGTCGCTTCCTCCACCCCGTCTTCCGGCGCGGGGGCCCCGGTGAGTACGGTCCAGGCGCGGCGGACGTCGTCGCCCGCAAGGGTCTTTCCTCCCGACCGGATCAGCTTGCCGATGCCGTCATGGTTGCCGTACTTGAGCGCCAGAGTGAATTCGGTGAGGCGCTTGCGCAGGCTCGCCTCTTCCGCGCCGTACAATTGCTCGCTTACCCCGGAGGAGAGGCGGTCGCGATTGCGGAAGAGCCAGAACGCTCCCAGGATCACGAGCCCGAGCAGGAGGAACCCGCGATGGTCGTAGATCCGCTGGAAGATCCCGCGCGCCGCCGCCGCCGCGAGCACGGCGGCCTCCGGACGGTCGAAGGGGGTGCGGCAGACCACGCAGATCGTCTCCATGCCGGCGGCCAGGACGCCGCACTTCGGGCAGCGGCGGCGCGTCTGGTCGCCGATCAGGCCGGTGCTCATGTTGGCGCCGCAATTCCGGCAGAACGGACCTCCCGGGGCTTGCGAACTGAAGCAGTTGGGACATTGCTCCGATACTTCGGGCTCTTCCAGCAGGACGCCGCAGTACCGACAGGTCCGGGCCGACTCGTGAATGGCTTCGAAGCAGTTCGGACACTCGCGCATGCCCGGCCCGCGGGAGGGGGTGCGTGCCGCGGCATGAAGGCCGCGCTTGTCGATCGCGCTCGAGCGGTTGAGGACGAGCACGACCATCCGGTTCTCTTCGGGTGTGACGAAGCCGCGTTCCACGAGGAATTCGCCGATCGACTGCTTTTGACCTCTTCCGGAGTGGAGCAGGTAACGCTCGTACGCGCCCTGGCATTTCTCGAGCATGGCGCCGGTGACGAAGCCCCGTTCGGCTGCCACCTTGAGGTAGCGCTTCGGGTCTTCCGCCGTTCGGGGGGCTTCGGCGGGCAGGCCGGGGGAAACCGCGGCGTGACCCCCGGTCGGCGGACGCCGCGCGGGCGCGGGGGCCGGTTCGGTTTCGGTCCTCCCCTCGACCGGTGCGGCCCCGGGCGCGGCCGCGCCGGGGATGCGGTACTTGGTCTCGCAGCGGGAGCAGAGGAGCTTGCGCCCGAGGAACTTCTCGTGCATCTCGAGCGAATGGGCACAGTTCGGGCAGACGACCCGCACAGAATCTCCCTTCCCGGGACGCCTCATTCTCCCCGGATCCACGGGGACGGGGCGGAGCCGGGGACCGGTTGGCCGGGGGCGCCTGGGTCGCAGGCAGTCCGGGGCGGGACCCGGATCCGGCGGGCGCGTCCAAGGCCGATCGTGATGCTATCCCCGGTGTCGAATCCGTGTCAACATTCGCTTGGCGACCGGATTTTCCCGGACCTATAATTCCGGCGATCCCGGGGCCATGCGGCCCCGGTCCTTCGCGAAACCGCGGGCAGGGGGAAAGCCGTGCTCACCGTCGCGCAGAGAATCGAGGCGCTTCAGCGGCAGGAGGTCCTCGCCGCGCTCGGACCCGAGGCGATGGAAAGCCTGGTCCGGCGCATGGGGGAACGTGAGCTGGCGGCCGGGGAGTGGCTTTTTCTCGAGGGGGATCCCGGAGACGCGATCTTCTTCATCGCGGAGGGCGAGGTCGAGATCCTGCGGGGGTCGGACACCGATCCGGTCGTTCTCGCGGTCCTCGAGGCCCCCGACCTCTTCGGCGAGATGGCCGTCTTCACCGACGGCATCCGCACCTCCTCGGCGCGGGCGCGCGGTCCGGCGAAACTGTTCTTCCTCAAGGAGAAGGCGATCAAAGTTCTGATCCAGAACGTGCCCGAGATCGCCTTCGGCTTCTTTCGCATTCTCACCCAGCGGGTCCGCCGGATGAACGACTACGTCACCGCGCTGACCGGCCGGCAGGCCGTTCGCGCCCGGCTGACGGTCATCGAGGGGCCGGATGCCGGTCGGTCGGTGGCCATGGTCGGCACCCGAATGGAGATCGGGCGCAGCGCCGGTTCGCCGCTCGAGGAGACGGTGAGGGTGAGCCTGAGCGACCGGGACCCGGGGCTGGCGCGGCATCATGCCGAAGTGACCTGCCATGGGGGGGACTTCTTCCTGCGCGACCTCGGCACCCCCGGAGGCACGCTCCTGAACGGCGAGAAGGTCGTCGACGACGCGGTCGACCTGCGGCCGGGGGACCAGATCGTGGTCGGCGCCACCCGCATCCGATTCGAGGTCCCGTAGCGCCGATCCGGGAGCCGCCCGCGGGCGTTGATGGTCCGGGGGGCCGGCGGCGGCCGCAAATCCGAGCGCGTCCGAACCGGGTCAGCGTGGCTTCAGGAACTCACCTGCGTCGACCTCGACCACGTAGTACCAGCCCTTCATCTCGAGGCGATACGCCACCAGGATCATGGCCCGCCCGTCCCGCGTACCCTCGAGGATGCCCGCCTGCCGGTTCCGGATGGCGTTGACGACCGCCGGCACCGGATACGGTTCGAGGTTTACCCCGATGTCGTTCCCGGCCGACTTGAAGCGTTTGCCCTTGTCTCCCGAGTCGACCAGAACCCGGCCGGTTTCGTCGACCAGCGTGGTCTCGAGCACCCCGGGCACGTCCTGGATCGCAAGCAACTGCTCGATGATCCGGTCGAAGGTGAGTTCGACGCCTGCCACGCCCAGGAAGGTCCCGTTCACGTCCCACAGGGAGGTCGTGCACGGCAGCACCAGTTCGTCCCCGCTCTCACTGTCCGAGGAGTCGACATAGGGACTGCCCCAGAACTTCCCGTGCTTTTCCGCGGACAACCGGTAGTAGGCGGAGCCGCGGGGATCGTAGTCCGGCGGGAACGAACCTTCCCCGGGATAGAGATAGATGACGCCCTCGGGGAGAACCACGTAGGCGAAGTCGAGGCCGACGCCCTTTTCTCCCAGCAGGATCCGCTCCTGTGTCGGGGAGAGGGGCTCGCGGCCGAAGGGGCTGGACTCCCGGAACATCCGGCGGTAGTGGTGGCGAAGCGGCGCCAACCGGCGCAACTTCGGCATCATCTGCACGGCGGAAAGCCCGGGCCGGAGTACGGCCACGGCGTGGTCCAGGCTGACGGGCCAGCGATAGACCGGGCACCAGCCGTAGTCGGAAGGCCGGCGATCCGGCGATTGGAAATCCTCGAGGAGGTAGACCGGGTCCTCCCCTTCGGCGCCGCGGCTGAGGGACCAGGTGGCGAGTTGGGCCAGCCCCTCCAGGGACTCCTCCAACTCGAGGAAACGCGTGTCGATCCGGTGCGCCTGTTTCGACACCTGGGTGAGGAGCGTGCGCAGGCGGCGTTCGCGCTCGAATGCGCGTTCCTCCGCCTCCTTGCGCCGGCGTTCCGCCCACCCCATCTGCAGCGCCGAGCCGAGCAGGAGCAAGAGGATGGCGACCAGCGTCCACTCCCGGTGCCGCCCGATCCAGCGCAGGAGTTTCTGGAGGGGGTTGTCCGGGCGCGCCAGCACGGCCTCCCCGCGGAGGTACCGGCGCACGTCCTCGGCCATCGCTGCCACCGACGGATATCGCTGCTCCCGCAGCAGGCGGGTGGCGCGGGCGATGATCGCGCGCAGTTCGCGGGGAATCCGCTCCCCGGTGAGGTGAACGAGGGGCGCGGTGTTGCCGGCGAGGGAGTTCTTGAGGGTCGACAGCGGGTCGTCCCCTTCCACGCCGCGCCGCAGCGAGACGAGTTCGAACAGGATGAGGCCGAGGGCGTACTGGTCGCTGCGGCCGTCGAGTTCGCGGTTTCGTCCGGCCGCCTGTTCCGGCGACATGAAACGCGGCGTGCCGATCGCCTGGCCGACCCGCGTGAGTTCCAGGTCGACGCCCGGGCCGCCGTCTGCGACGGGGACGACCGGTCTCGCCACGTCGACGCGCTCCTCCCTCTCCGCTTCCTCGGAGCCGTCCATGAGGCGCGCGATGCCCCAGTCCATCACGTAGACCTCGCGATACTTCCCGACCATGATGTTGGGCGGCTTGAGATCGCGATGGATCACGCCCTTGCTGTGCGCGTAGTGGATCGCGTCGCAGACCTTGAGGAACACGTCGAGGCGCCCGGCGAGCGAATGCTCCTCGTCGAGAGGGCGCCGGCTCTGGAGGAGCGCGGTGGTCTCGTCGATGACATCCTTGAGGGTCTTGCCGCGGATCATTTTCATCGTGTAGGAGATGGCGCCGCGGGAATCGACCTCGAGGCCGTACACGGGAATGACGTTGGGATGATCGAGCTGCGCGGTGATCTGGGCCTCGCCGAGGAATCGCCCCACGATCTTGGGCTCGCCGACCAGTTGCGGGCGGAGCGTCTTGACCGCCACCTTGCGCCGCAGGTCGTTGTCGCGGGCCACGAGTACCTGCCCCATCCCCCCCTCGCCGAGCGTGCCGATGATGGAGTACCGGGCCTGCTGCGCGTCGGGGCGGAAGGAATCCGCGTCCACGCTCACCATCCGGTCGGCGGCAGGATCGGTGGCGGGCGCGGCGACGCCCGCGGAGGTGCGGGTCGACTCGTCGGGCGCCGGATTCGAAAAGGCGAGCCGCGCGACGCGGGCGCGCCGCTCCCCCTCGGGGGAGAGCATCTTCTTCTTTTGCAGCCAGAGCAGAAAGCCGGCGAGGTCCTCTTTGCCGTGTTCCCGGCAGAAGGCCTGGTAGGTGGAGGTGACGTCGACACCGCCGTCTCCGCCGACGAGCGGGCGGATCTCATCGAGATTCATGGGCAGGCTCCGGTTGGGGGTGCGGGGAGGAGTCTATCAACGGGCGGGACCGATTTCCACTCCCCGTTCCCCGGATTACGACGAGGCCGAGACATAGGCCCGGAGCGCCCGGTCCCAGAGCCAGAGCAGGAACCCGAACGCCCCTCCGGCGACGGCGAGGAGGTGGAGGAGTGTGTCCCATCCCAGGCCGTCGAAGAGGGCGTGCGCCGGTACCGAGATCATGAGCGCAAACGGCAGCACCGTCACCAGCAGCAACCGGACCCACCCGCGGTAGATCTGGTGCGGTCGCTCGGTGAAGCGCTCGAGGTGGTAGAAGAGATCGTCCAGGCCGCGACCGGAATGGATCCAGAAGACCGGCACCAGGAACAGCAGGTGCACGACGTAGAAAAGGAAGCTGCCGACGACGAGCAGGGCGAAGTAGATGACGATGCGGCCGGCGCCGAGGGGATCCGGATAGCGAGCCAGCGACCAGACCACCAGGCCCCCGGCGATCACGAGGTTGACGAACGAATTGGCCGCGAAATCGCGCAGGCTCATCATGAACAGGGTCGAGACCGGGCGCACGAGGTGGTAGTCGAGGTCGCCTCGGTTGATGTAGATCGGAAACCACCACAGGTTGTTCGAAAAGACGGTCATGTGGACCGCGTCGAGCAGGAAGTAGGCGCAGACGAAGACGTAGACCTGGTCCAGCGTCCAGCCTCCGAGCGTGGGGGTGTGCTGGTAGAGCACGGTGAAGAAGTACAGGTGGACGGCGTAGAACATCGTATCCATGACGATGCGGAACGTGAAATCGAGGCGAAACTCCATCGCCCGCGAGAAGGAGAAGCGCAGGAAGTGCAGGTAGAGGCGCGCGTATCGTTTCATCACATCCCCACGCCGGTGTAGGAAAGGCCGCCGCGGCGCCAGACCCAGCGTCCGACGGCGTGAAGGAGGCCGCACCAGGCGACGCCGATCGCCACGCCGCGCAGCCACTGATCGGGGGGGATGCGACCCAGCAGCACGTTGACCGGAAAGTCGTACAGGTACGGGAACGGGCTCCACTCCAGAAGGGCGCGAGCCCCGGCCGGGAAGAGCGCGAGCGGCATCATGGCGCCGCCGAGCAGCGAGGCGGTGAGCCGCATGAGGACCGACAGCGACCAGACGTTTTCGGCCCAGAAGGCGATCCCCTGGATCGGATAGAGGAGGAGGAAATTCAGCAGGTTGCCCAGGGCGACCGCGAAGATCCCGCGCGCGAGCGACCCGGCGCCGATTCCGGCCGCCGCGGGGGCCTCCAGGAAGGGAAGGGAGGCGAAGCCGAAGAGCAGGAGTTGGAGGACCGCCGGGGTCATGGTGCCGAGGTGCTCCGCGTACTTGAAGGCGAGATAATCCCCGGGGTAGACGAGGTAGCGGGACAGGCTGCCCTCGTACACGTCCTGGGCGAGGCTGCTCGCCCGCTCCTGGCCCCGGATGACCTTACCGAGGAGGATGGCCAGGATGTAGTAGAGGAGCATCTCCGCCTCGGTGTATCCGCCGATGATCGGGCGGCCGGTGGCTTCGTACACCGCACGCCAGAGGAAATATGCAACCCCGAGTTGGGCGAGGAAGGCGACGCTCGCCTCGAGCCAGAAGGCGGTGCGATAGGACATCAGCTTCCGCGTCTCGAGGCTGACGACCTGGAGGAAGAGGCGGGCGGTCACGGCGCCGTCTCCGTCGGGGCGGCGGTGGGAAGAGCATGGGACGGGGCGGCCGGAGGCGCGCCGGGGGTCGCCCCGTCGCGGCGCATGATCCGCTCGATGATGTCGCCGATTTCGGGCTCTTCGATTGCGAGGTCGGCGACCGGGAGGCGCTGGAGGAGCGCGCCTGCGGAGGCCGCGACGGCCGGGCGAGGGACCCGGATGCGCACGCGGTCGGGTGTGCACTCGAGCACCTCGCCGATGCCGGCCAGGTCGGCCGGAGAGGGGGCGGCGGGGGCGGGGATCGCCGCGGCGGCGGTCCCGGCGGTCGCGGGCTTCGCCGCGTGCAGGTGCGCGCTCAGGACCTTGTGGGGCGCGAATTGCTCGACGACCCGCCGCAACGGCCCGTCGAACACTTGTTCCCCCTCGCGCAGGATCAGAATCCGCTGGCAGAGCGTCTCGATGTCCTCCATGTAGTGACTGGTGACGATCATCGCGGGCCGGTGGTTCTTCCGGTACTCCAGGATGAACTGGCGGATCGACCGCTGCGCGGTCAGGTCGAGCCCGATCGTCGGCTCGTCGAGGTAGACCACACGGGGGGCGTGCAGCAGCGCGGCGATCAGCTCCATCTTCATCCGCTCGCCGAGCGAGAGGCGCCGGATCTGGATGTCGACCTGTTCGCGGACTTCGAGCAGGCTCGTCAGGTAGTCCAGCCGGGATCGGTAGTCCGCCTCGGGGATCTGGTAGATCTCCTGCAGCAGAAGGAAGCAATCGGAGGCGGGGAGGTCCCACCACAGTTGCGCCTTTTGGCCCATGATGAGGGCGATCTGGCGGCGGAAGCGGTTGTCGCGCTCCCAGGGCCGGTAGCCGAGCACCCGGGCATCCCCGGCCGTGGGATGGATGATGCCCGCGAGCATCTTGACCAGGGTGGTCTTGCCGGCGCCGTTGGCGCCCACCAGTCCGACGATCTCCCCCTCGTCGACGCGGAACGAGAGCTTGCGCACCGCCTCCTTCCGAATCGTCTCGCGCCGGACCAGCGAACGGATGGACCCCCAGAGCCCGGGGTCCTTGCGGTGCACGGTGAACGTCTTGGAGAGTGCGTCGACTACGATCATGGAGGGCGCCCGCTCCGCTGGTCTGTTCCGGGAGGGACGGTCGGCCGGGATCCGCGCGTGGACGCGACCGGTCCCGGATCGTCTTCCGGCCGCTCCGGTCAGGAGCCCGACTTCGGCTCCTCGACATGGGCCGGCTCCTGACCCTGGATGGGGGTGCCGTCCTCGTTCCGCTTCGGGGCGATGCCGGGGTCCTGGTTCTGCCTGGACCCTTCGGCGGGCGGCAGCGTCAGGTCGCGCTCGAACGACTGGGCCATGCCGGGGTCGATGACGAAGACGATCGGCTGCGCGGCCAGCATGGCGTAGCGCAGGCCATCGGGGCTCGAGCCGCCGATCTTCAGGACCTCCGTGGTCTGTCCCGCCTGCGGACCTTCCCCGTTCCACCACGTGAAGGTGACCGTCACCGCGGGGGCGTCCAGGCCGAAGGGGGCGAGCGTGCCCGGAGACGACTCGACGAAATCGAGGGCGTAGAGGTCGGTGAGATGGGCCGCGACCTCCTCGGCCCACTCCGGGGTGGCCTTCTTGACGGTGGAATCTTCGCGCACCATCCAGGGGGTGTCGCGCTCGACGCCGGCTTCCGTCACGCGATCGCGCGAGCAGACCTGGGTCCGGCGCGCGGGCGTTCCTCCCTCCGGGGCCGGGAGGACGCGATCGAGCGTGAAGGAGCGGATGCGCGTCCGCGCTCCCGCGTGGAACACGTCCTTGCGCCGGAAGGCGAGCGGCCCCTTGCGGAACTCGGACAGCACCCCGGGATCGAGGCGGACGACCTCCCGACCGTCCTTGGTGATGGCGAAAACCCGGTCGGGAGCGGCGTCGGTCCAGCCGATCCGGAACTCGTAGTTGTCGGTGCGCGACCGGTCGGGGGGCATCATGGTGACCGCCAGCGTGATGCGCGGCCGGTCGAGCCCGAACGGCGCCAGGTCCACGGTCGCGGGGCCCGGAAATTCCACCATGGGGAAGACCTTGATCCGTGTGAGCCACGTGTGCACGCTGCCGTAATCCACGGGCAGGCCCGCGGGCTCGAGGGCTTGCCAGCCGCTTTCATCCGACGCGATCGCCGTTTTTCCCCACGGGGAGCGGATCTCGATCCGGGCGAGGTGGTGCTCCGGGAGGTCGAAATAGATCTTGCTGCGCAGGCGGACCGGATCGGGTTCGAGCGCCGCGGGGACGCTGGCCTTGGCGGTGAAGCCGCCGTCCGCGCCGGAGCGTTTCCCGTAGTAGAGGGACCGCTCCGGATTCACGGGCGCGCCGAACTCGGCGACCACGGACTTCCCCTTGGGGCCTTCCTCCGCAACGGTTGCGCGCAGCCAGGGCTTGTCCAGGTCGGCGGGATTCGCGGCCAGCGCGGTCGCGTCGAGCCACTCCTGGACCTCCGCGCCCTTGATCGCCTCGATCAACTTCCGCAGTTGATCCAGGTCGGGGCGCAGGTCGTGCGCGCCGGCGATCCACCAGTCGTCGCCGGTGCGGACGAATTCGAGGGTCACCGGCGGACCGCCGGCCGCGCCGGTCGAGGCCAGCGTCACGCGGTCGATTTTCTCGGGGGCGACGTCGAAGAGGCGCCGCTCCATGAATCCGGAGGGGGGCTTGTCGAGGGCCTTGAACACCTGGGGATCGACGGTGAAGGCCCCGGCGGCCCCTTCCCAGCGTGCGTATCGGTCCGGATTCGAGCCCACCGCGACCGGGTCGCCGAGGTGGAGGGTCGCGTCCTTCTCCCCCCACCAGACGCGGAAGACGATCCGGGGGGGATCCAGGCCGAGGCGGGCGAAGTCGACCGGCGGCGGGACCCGCCGCTTCTCCCGGAAAATCTCCATGCGCGCGAGGATCTCGTCTACGGCGCGCTTCGACGCCTGGTTGCGGGCGGGCTTCACCACCTCCCAGACGTCGGGTTCACGGACGCGTTCCAGGCGGACCGTCTCGCCGTCGCGCGTCACCTCGAAGGCCTTCACTTCGCTCCACGAGACCTCGAGGGTGCGTCCCTCGACGTCCCGGCGAATGCGGTCGTCGGTGCTCTCCTGGTGGCGTTCGACGAACCAGATGTAGCCGACCATCGCGACGGCGACGACGAACAGCGCGATCGTGGTGCGGAACTGCATGCGGCCCTCCGGCGCCTACTTCCTCCGGGCCCACCAGACCCAGAAGCCGACGGTGAGCGCCATCAGGGGGAGCAGGCCCATGACCGTGACCTGGATCCCGATCATGTCGGATTCGTCGAGGTCGTCGAGCTTGCGGTCGAGCGGCTTGCGGCCTTCGATCGAGATCATGTGCTCCTGCTCGGCCAGCCAGCGGAGCGAGTTGAGCAGGAGATCCATCTTGCCCAGCTTCTGCAGGTAGAAGTTCGTGGTCAGGCTGGCGTCGCCGAACACGACGATCCGGGTCTCGGGTACACGCTCGCCCTCCTTGGCCTCGCCCACGCGGCGGCTGACCGCCATGGCGAAATTGAGCGGTCCTTTCAGATCGCGCCCTTCGTCGAAGGCGAGGTCCTTTTCCCCCTTCATGGCGGCGCGGAAATCCTTCTCACCCCACGCGGAGCGCGTGCTCTGGACCAGCGGCGTCGCCATCACGTCGCGCGGCCGGTTGGCGGCCGATTCGATCGA
This sequence comes from uncultured Planctomycetia bacterium, assembly GCA_964632945.1. Taxonomy (GTDB): domain Bacteria; phylum Planctomycetota; class MHYJ01; order WSZJ01; family CAZWCX01; genus CAZWCX01. Next base: position 29,827 of record CAZWCX010000050.1, read on the forward strand.
CCGCGCGCCCGCAAAGTGGGTCGGGTTCGTCTCGTTCATCTTCGCCGTGATCGGGTGCGCCCCGTAGCTGCGCGCGCTCGTCGGGTCGACCGGAAACTTCTCGATTCCCTGGGGACCCTGGATGAACACCTGCGACTGTGCGGACGGGTCCAGGATGACGTCGTCGCGAACCTCGACGCCGTACTCGTACAACAGATCCTCGAGACCGCTGCGACGCTCCTCGGACAGCAGCGGATAGAAGGCGACGAACAGGTGACCGCCGCGGCGAAGGTACCGGCGCAGGACGTCGAGTTCCTCGGGCGCGTACTTGCGTTGCGGACCCACGAGGATGAGCAGGTCGCAATCGTCGGGGATCGCCTTGGCCTCGGGAATCTGAATCACGTTGACCTTGTAGTTCTCCCGCTTTTCGAGGATTTCCGACTTGAGCACGGATCCCGCGCGCTCGTCCACCCCGAACGGGTCGACCTCGTTGTGACCCACGCCCCAGTACACGGTCACCTTCTGGGTCGCCGTGACCGAGACCATGGCGGAGGTCAGCGCCTGCTCGGCGTCGAACGAGCGGATGCGCGGTTCCTGCTGGTTCCAGGCCGAGCCCATCTCCGGCTGGTAGAGGTCGTCCAGCGGCAGGACCTTCTTCACGTCGCCGTGGACGAGGACCAGGTCGTTGGCTTCCGCCTTTTCGACGCCGAGTTGCAGCAACGCGGCGTACGCGTCCTTCCCCTGGCTGACGACGTCGAATTGTTCCACCTCGATCCGGCGCGAATAGGCCCGATACTCCTCGAGCAGGTCCTTCACCATCGGGATGACCACGCCGTGCGCCGGGGTCTGCGGGTGCCAGAGCGCGATCACCTTGACCGTGGTCTGCTTGCGCGCCAGTTCGTCGAGCACCGCCTTGGACTTGTCCGACAGCGTGAACTGGGCGTCGAAGGTCAGGTCCTTGCGCATCCAGTGGCGGGACGCATACCAGTTGACGGAAACGAGGATGATGAAGGCGAGCAGGGACATGGTGGCCACGTTCGCCAGGACCTTCAGGCGTTCGGCCCGATTCCAGCCCAGGGCGACCGCCTCGGCACCTTCGGGCGCGCCCGGTGCCGGGGCCGCGGGGGTGTTCCCGGCGGCGTCGGCCGGCGTCCCGGAGGCCGCCGGCGGGTCCGGGGGTCCGGATGCCGCGGGCGGGGCGGCCGGTTCGTCCGGGTTCCGGTGGCGACGGGGGATCGTGGACATCCGGTTCTCCATGGCGCGGCCGGCGACGGCCGGACGCGCGTTCGCGGCGAAGGAAACGGACAACGCTCCGGGCGGGCTGCGTCAGCGCCAGCGGCGGCTTTCCAGCGCCCGCACCGAGAGGAACAGGAAGACGAACGTGACGGACACGTAATAGACGAGGTCGCGGGTGTCGAGCACCCCTTTGCGGAAGGACTCGTAGTGCGACATGAACCCCACGTAGGCCAGCAGGTCGCGCCAGGGGATGCCGCCCCACTTGGTGAAGATCGAATTGGCGAAGCCCGAGAGCGTGTAAAGCGAGAAGAGCAGCACGAAGCTCACCAGGGCCGCCACGATCTGGTCCTTGGCGATCGTCGAAATGAACAGGCCGATCGACAGGAACAGGGCGCCGATCATCGTCAGGCCGAGGTAGCCGGTGATCACGCTGCCGTACTCGGGATTTGCGTGCTTTTCCATGATCAGGAGATAGACGAGGGTGGGGGCCTGAAGGACGATCCAGAAGGCCAGCGCGCCGGTGAACTTGGCGAGGATCACCGCGCGATCCGACACCGGGGCGGTGACCAGCATCTCCAGCGTGCCGCTCTTTTTTTCCTCCGCGACCAGCCGCATGCTGATCAGCGGGGCGACCAGCATGGCCAGGAACTCCATCTGGTAGAAGATGTCCCGCATCGAGATGTCGAGGCGGTTGGTGTTGTAGAACTCGAAGATGTAGGCGACGGAATAGCCGCAGAAGAACAGGTAGGCCGCCATGACCACATAGGCCATGGGGGAGAGGAAGTAGGCCTGCAGCTCCCGTTTCACCAAGGCGAGCGTCTTCACGAGCGGTTCCCGTCTCCCTGAGTGCGATGTCGATCCGCGGTCGCGACCGCCGGCGGGGGCGACGCGCGGCGCGCAACCCGAGTCCCGGACGCTCCCGGACTCCCGGGCGTCGCCGGATCAGGCGGCCCCGGCGCCGGCCGCTGCGGGGTCCTCCCCCGCGGTGATCCGGCCGAAGACCTCCTCGAGTGAAAGCCTCTCGGCGGCGATCTCCCGCACGCCGAAGCCCTGCTTGATCAATTCGGCGGCCAGCGATTCCCGCAGGTCGGCGCCGCCCCGAGCGGAGCGGACCAGGAACCGGTGCACGTCGTCCTGCGCGCCGGCCGGTTCCACGGCGGCGACGCCGGAAACCGAGCGCAGGGCCGCCGCGATCCGGTCGGCCGCTCCGCGGACCTCCACCCGGATTCCGCCCCCGGTCTTGCCGGCACGAAGGTTTTCCACGCTGTCGGAAAGGACGATCCGCCCGCGGGCGATCACCAGCACCCGCCGGCACAGGATCTCCACCTCCGGCAGGATGTGCGTGGACAGGATCACCGTGTGGTCGCGTCCCAGCTCCTTGACCACGTCCCGGATCTGGCGGATCTGGTTCGGGTCGAGGCCGATCGTGGGCTCGTCGAGAATCAGGATGGGGGGGTCGCTGACCAGGGCGTCGGCGAGTCCTACCCGCTGGCGATATCCCTTCGACAACTGTCCGATGATCCGTCGGCGCACGTCGCCGAGGATGCAGCGATCCAGCGCGCCGTCCACGCGCTTTTCGACCTCGCCCCCGGTCACTCCCTTGATGCGCGCCCGGAAGCGCAGGTATTCGTCCACGCGCATGTCGGAGTAGAGCGGGACCGATTCGGGCAGGTAGCCCACCCGCTGGCGGACTTCCATGCTTTGCGTCACGACGTCGAACCCGCCGACGCGCACCTGGCCCTCGGTGGGGGGGAAGTACCCGGCGAGGACCCGCATGGTCGTCGTCTTTCCGGCGCCGTTGGGCCCGAGAAAGCCGAGCACTTCGCCGCGTTGCACGTCGAAGGAGATTCCGTCGACGGCGGTGACGCCGGCAAAGCGCTTGCGCAGCCCCTGCACCGAGATCATGGGGCCGTCGGAGGCGCGCGAGGCGGACGACATGGCGGGCGGCACTCCCGGGTTGCGATCGAACCTTTCCCTGCGGTCGAGAAGGGGCGCGAGAGTACCACAAAAGGCGCAGGCGGGCAAGCGTTCACTCCCCCCCGCCGCCGGCGCCCGGCCCGAATCCGGGGCGGCCGCCGGAGTGGGTTGGCGCGCGACGCCGGATCCGGTATCCTGGACCGCGTCGCCCGATCCCGGTCCCCCCGTTCGAGGAGTCATCATGGTCTTCGGATGGCTGGAGCGACGTCGCCGGCGGCGGATCCTGGCCCGACCCTTCCCCTCCGAATGGGTGGAGATCCTGCGCCGCAACGTCCGCTTCTATGCCTCCCTGACGCCGGCCGAACTGTCCAAGCTGCACGACGACTTGCGGATCTTCATCGCGGAACGGGACTGGGAGGGTTGCGGCGGCCTCGCCCTGACCGACGAGATCCGGGTGACGATCGCCGCCCATGCCTGCCGCCTGATCCTGGGGCTCGATCCCTCCTACTTCGCGCGCGTGCAGACGATCCTGGTCTATCCCGAGAGTTATCGTGCCCTCTTCGACGGCACGTCGGGGGATGGGACGATCACCCCCGCGGAGGAGCACCGGCTCGGGGAAGCCTGGCGGCAGGGTCCAGTGGTCCTCTCCTGGGCGGAGTTCCTCTCCCAGAGCCGGGAGGGCAAGGGCGGAAACCTGGTCCTCCACGAGTTCGCCCACAAACTGGACATGCTGGACGGGTGGGTCGACGGCGTGCCGCCGCTGGCCGACCGCAAGCGCCACGAGCGCTGGTGCGCCGTCCTCAAGGAGGAGTATGCCCGGCTGCGCAACGCCAGCGAAGCCGGACGGCCGACCCTGGTGGATTCCTACGGGGCCAAGAACGAAGGCGAGTTCTTTGCCGTTGCAACGGAGACGTTTTTCCAGCACCCCGTCGAGCTCGCCCGCCGCCATGCCGCGCTCTACGGCGTGTTGCGGGACTTCTACCGGCAGGACCCGGCCGGAGTGGGGGGGGCGGACGCGGCGCCGGGGGAGGCGGGGGGCCGGGGGGCGCAGGATTTCACCGGCCCCGCTACTTCGAATCCGTCCGGGCGCGGGTGAGGGCCTCCTCGGCCTGTCGCACGGTCGGGTCCGTCGGAAATCGGTCGACCACCTCCTGCCACACCGCGATCGCTTCCTCCCGGTGTCCGAGCCGGTAGAGGCAGAGTCCCCGCCAGTAGAGTACGCGCGCGAGCCCCTTGGAGTCCGGCCAGCGTTCCTGGAATCGTCGCGCGTGCGCCGCGCCCTCCTCGTGGCGTCCGCGCATCAGATCCGCGTAGACCCGGCACTCCGCCAGAACCTCGCCGGTCTCCGCCCGCCCGTCGGGGTCCAGGGCGGCGGCGGCCTCGAATTCCCGAGCCGAGGCCTCCCAGAGCTGGAGGGCAAGGTACTGGCGACCCAGTTGCAGGCGCAGCTTCCCGTCCTCGGGCCGCTTCGCAGAGCGATCGCGGAGGCGCCGGAATTGCCCGAGGGTCTCCCGCGCCCTGGCCAGCGCCTGCGCCAACTCCCCGACGTCGCGGATGGGACCGTCGAGTCGCCCGAGCAGTCCCCCCTCGGGACTGCGGAAGACGAACGTCGGGAGTTCACGGATTTGCCAATCGCGGACCAGGTCTTCGCGCGCGTCGGAATCGACTCGAACCGGAACGAACCCGATCGCCTCGCGGGCGGCGTCCGGCTGCAACAGCGGACCGCTGTTGACGCGGGCGCAGACCGGTCACCAATCGGCCATGACTTCGACCAGGATGGGCTGCTCCGTCCGGGCCGCCTCCTCGAGCGCCTCGTCATAGGAGGAGAGCCAGGGGATGGCGGAGTCTTCCGGATCCGGCTTGTCCTCTCCCGTGTCGGTGTCGAGGCGGGCGCGGATCCGTCCCGCGGCGTCGGTCACCTCCAGGGTGAAGGGGGTGCGGGGGGCCGGCGCGGGATCGGTGGGGAGAACGACGAGATTGCGATGCGCTTCGAAGCCGTTCTGACGCGCCACGACCGAAGTCGGGCGATGCAGCCGTACGGGGGCCGGGTCGGTTGCGGCCGCGACGCTCCACCGGAGCTCCGGGAGCCACAACCGATGCCCGGCCGAGTCCTCGAGGCGGGCGCGGAAGTGGATTTTCCCGCCCGCTCGTCCGCCGTTTCGGGCGGGCGTGATCTCCAGCGTGGCCGGGGGGCCGTAGACGCGCAGAGGGATCTCGGCGGTCGGTCCTGCGGGCGCGCCGGCGAGGCCGATGGACAAGGTGGTGTCGCAGGGTGCATCGAGGGCACGGACCATCCCGCCTGCGCGGGTCAGTCCCGGTCCGGGATGGACTTCGATTCCGTCACCGGCCGGGAATCCACGCGCGTCGATGACGAGCGCGAGCAGGCAGGCCGATTCGAGGGCGCGGCCCGCATCGACACTCGCATCCCGGCGCTGGGCGTCGTTGCTTGCGCGACCGAGGTAGCGGAGCAGCGCGCGGTCCGGCGCGCCGGGAGTCGCCGCGGCTGCGCGAACGGCCTCGCGCGCCGCGACGTCCGCGGGCGCGCGCGCATCCCCCGCTTCGATCCAGGCCGCGTGGGCGGCGACCGTCCTTCCCGCGCGGGCGTGGACCTCCCCGAGCAACGTCAGGAGCCGGGGGCGGGCCAAAGGCACGCGCGCGAGCGCGCCGGTAACCGCGAGGAGGGCGCCGTCGAAATCCCCCATCTGGAGCCAGAGCCGGATCAGCCCCTCCCAGGCCTGCAGGTCCGCGGAATGGATCTGAATGGCGCGACCGTACTCCGGTTCGGCACGGGACAGGTTGCCGATGTCGCGTTGGCCGCGCGCGGCCGCCAGCGCATCGAAGTACTCCACCGGAGGCGCGGGCGGGTCATCGGGACGCGCGACGGCCGGAGCAAGGAGCAGGCACGCGCCGAACACGATGGTGGGGACGATGAGGCGGAGCATCTCGGTGGCCTTTCCTGGAGACCGCGATCCGAACCGGGGAAGAACATCTTTGCACAGTCCTTCCCGGATTCCAAGCAGGTTGTGGGGGAGAGGGAACGGCCGGCCTGCGGGAGGGAAGATTGGAAAGGGAAGGCGTTCGAAGGAGGGGATGCGCGCGGGGGAGTGAAGTGGGCGGTGGGCGGTGGGCGGTGGGCGGGATGCCGGGCCCGGTACCAGGCAGCGGAGGAGGGCGGTTCCCCGGTCCGGCCCGGAAGCGGCGGGGGCCGCTCCCGGACCGGGACCGCGGGGGGCGACTACTTCGCGATGTACCCGCGCTTCTCCAATTGTTCGCCGAGGGCGTTCTTCACCGCGGAGTCGAACGTCTCGACCCCCTGCTCGGCGAGCTTCTTCTGTTCGCCGGCGAGGTACTGCGCCCGCTGGGCGGCGAGCTTGTTGATTTCGTCCTGGATGGCCTTGCGGGCCGCGGCCTTGGCTTCCACGAGGGCCTTCCGTTCCGCCGGCGTCATCTTGCGCAACGCTTCCGGCCACTGATCCTCGGGGAGCTCGAGCAGGATTGCCGGGTTGTCGTTGCAGGCATCGACGAGATCCCAGTCGCCGTTGCGGTACTGCGCGTTCGCCTTGCAGAATGCGCGCTCGGCCAGGGCGCCCGGGGCGGCCGCCTGCGACTGCTGGTCGACGGCCTCCTGGCGCGCCTTGTTCTGTGCCCCTGCCGCGCCGTAGGCGAGGTAGGTATCGTTGAGCAGGAGGCCGAGCTCCTCGATGCGCGCATCCTGGGGTGCGGCGATCGCAGCGACGGCGGCGTTGGCGTCGATATTGATCGAGCGACCGTCGGCGAGTTGCGCGCCGTGGACCCACTTTCCTTCGCGGCCCTCGTGCTCCGCGCCGCAGTGGATCGTGTTCACGACGATCCCCTTGCCGATCGCGTCCCCGCACGCCCGGACGTAGTCGATCGGGCCCTGGGTGAACGGTTCGTTGCCCGCGATGAAGACCGCCTTGTAGTGGTCTCCGTCGCTCCACTGCAGCTCGCGCGTGGCCCGCTGGATTGCGAGACCGCAAAACTCGGAGCCGCCGTTGGTGGTCAGGGCGAACAGTTCCTGCGAAATCCTGTCCAGGTCGTCGGTGAGCGGGACCACCGTGCGGACGAACCCTTCCTCCGCGGGGAGGCCGTCATTGCCGTACTCGTACAGGGCGACGCGCAGGTCCGGGATCTGGCCGTTCTTTTCGGTCGTAACCAGGCTGTTGACGATTGCCCAAAGGCGCGCGCGGGCCTGGTTGATGAGTCCCTCCATGCTGCCGCTGGTGTCGAGCAGGATGGCGACCTCGATGCGCGGACGGGGCCGGGGCGCCGGTTCGTCGGCCCGGGAGGGGGTCAGGGCGGTCAACAGGGCCGCGGCGCAGATCAGGGGGCGGATCAGCAATCGGATCATGAGGGTCTACTCCTTTCAGGGGGTCGTTCGGTTCGGGTCGCGCACGTTCATACCGGCGATTCGGGTTCCTATTCCCGGACGAATCGACGCGGGGGGGCCGAGATGTCTCTTGCCGCGACCGTCCCCCCGCCCTAAGATGGGCACTTCCCGCTGGTTCCTTCGAGGAGGCCCCTTCATGCTGCCCACGCCGCGCCGTTCGTTCCGATCGGCGCGCCACCCGGGTGCGGCCGCCCTGGCCGCGGTGGTCCTGTTGCTGGCCTTGGCCGTTGCGGCCGGTGCGGAACAGAAGTCGATCGTGATTCTGCATACCAACGACGTCCACGGGCACATCCTTCCCTCGTATGACTTCCGCTATCCCGGGGAGCCGAAGCCGCGTGTGGGCGGGTATGCGCGCCTGTCGGGCGTGGTGCGCCGGGTGCGCGCGGAGGCCGAGAGCGCCGGCAAGGGGTTCCTCCTTCTCGACGCCGGGGACGTCTTCGACGGCACGCCCGAGGGGCTCCGGACCCGGGGCAAGGGGATGGTCGAGCTGATGAACCTCATCGGCTACGACGCGATGACGGTGGGTAACCACGAGTTCGCGCATGGGGTCGAGGCGCTGCGGGAGATGTCCGGCGCGGCGCGCTTCCCGTTCCTGGCCTGCAACCTGGTGGCCGAGGACGGATCGTTCCTGGACTGGATCAAGCCGGTGTTGGTCAAGGAGGTCGCCGGGCTGCGAGTCGCGGTGGTGGGGGTGGTGACCGCCTCCACGCCCGAGATGAACTTCGCGGAAAACGTGCGCGGCGTCCGGTTCCTCCCCACCGAAGAGCGCGTGCGCGCCTGCCTCGAATACGTGGATCGTCAGGTCAAGCCCGACATCCGCTTCGTCCTGTCGCATGTGAGTTCGCAGTCGGATGCCGCGCTGGCGCGCGCGAATCCCTCGGTGCCCCTCTTCATCGGCGGCCACGACCACGTGGTGCTGGAGGCCGGCATGCGGCGCGGCAACGCGCTCATCTGTCAGGCCGGAGATCATCTGCTCCGGGTCGGCCGGATCGACCTGGTCTACGACACCGAGACCCGGCGGATCGTCTCCCTGGAGGCCTCGTTGATCAACCTGGGCAGCGATGCCCCGGAACCCGATCCTGCGGTGGCGGCGCTCGTGGAGACGATCCGCGCCAAGGAGTATGACGAGCCGGTCGGACGCTGCGACGTTTCCTGCGTGCCCGGCCGGGACCAGGAGTCACGGGTGGGCAACCTGGTGACCGATGCGATGAGGGCCCGCTCGAAGGCCGAGGTCGCGCTCATGAACAGCGGGGGAGTGCGCTCGGGACTGGTGCGTGGCGAAGTCACGCGGCGGCACCTGTTCGACATCGCGCCGTTCCCGGACGAAGTGCGCGTCTATCGCCTGCGCGGCGAGGAACTCCGCTCCCTCCTGGAGAACGGGGCGCCCCCTTCCGGCGGGTTCCGCTTCGAGGTCTCCGGCATCGCGTTCGACATGAATCCGCTCGAATCGGAGGGGCGACGAGTCGGGAATCTCCGCATCGGGGGAGCCGCATTCGACCCGCGCCGGGAGTATTCGGTGGCGGTGTCGAGTTTCTTCGCCCAACACGGCGTGCGCCGGGCTTTTTTTGCCGGCAAGGAGTTCTCGAGCGATCGGGCGAGCGTCTACGACTGCCTGGTGGACTATTTCGCCTCGACTCCGGAGGTACAGACCCGGCCTCCGGGCGCGATCGTCCTACGCAAGGAGAAACCTTCCGGCGCAGCCGCGGACCGGATCAACATCAATGAGGCGGATGCGATTGCCCTCACCCGCCTGCCCGGAATCGGCGAAGTCCTCGCCGCCCGGATCGTCGAGTATCGCGCCGAAAACGGTCCATTTCGGGATCCCGACGAGTTGCTCCGGATCAAGGGTCTTTCGGAGGCCGTACTGTCCCGGATTCGGGACCGGATCACACTCGACTGACCCCGGTTGCCGCTGACATTCCTTGTCGCGAGCGCCGATCCCAGGTGACGGGAGTTGTCAGTCAGCGGGCCCCCGCCCCGCCTCTCGCTCCTGAGTCATGTCTTAAAGGTTTGTTATCGCTTGATTTGCGAATGCCGTGTGGACCCGGAGCCAGCGGCACCGCAGTTGCTATCCCCGATCCCTTGTTGCGAATCTGCTCGGAGCGGATTCCCGATCGTTCAACCCTGATCAGGGAGGTATCCTATGATTCGTCGATCCGACAAGGGCTTCACGCTGATCGAATTGATGATCGTCGTCGCCATCATCGCCATCATCGCGGCGATCGCCATCCCGAGCCTGTTGCGCTCCCGCATCGCGGCGAACGAATCGTCCGCGGTGGGTACGCTGCGCAGCATGGTGTCGACGGAGTCCACCTGGCGGCAGACGGACACGGACCGGAACACGATCTCCGACTATTGGGTCGCGGACGTCTCGGGTCTGTATCGCGTCGAGCGCCTCCCGGCCGGCAGCGGTATCGCCGTGGCGGCGATGGACGTGGCCATCGGTCAGGCCGACAGCAACAAGGAAGGCGGCGCGCAGGGTCCGGCGTCCGCCGGTCCGGCGATCGCCGGCGCGGTGATCCCGGGCACGGCCCCGGCCATCTCCGCGGCGAGCCTCCTGGCGCTGGCGCGCTGCTCCGCGAAGAGCGGCTACTTCTTCCAGGCGATGACCACCGACCAGAACGCCGTCGCGTACGAAACCGATCCGGACGGCAACGGCCAGGCGTGGTCGAACAACGGCGTGTTCGGCTTTCAGTCCTACCCGGAAACGTATGACAGCACGGGCTTGAACATCTTCATCGTCGGTGAAGGCGGCGTCATCTACGGCCGCGACTTCGGCAACAACGCGTTCGGCAACGGCGATGCGTGGCCGGGCGCGAACCCGACGACCGCCGGCTGGCGCGTCGTCCAGTAAGGCGATCCATCGAGCCCTCAGATTCCCGACGGGGGGTGCGGGGCCCCGAGCCTCGCACCCCCATTCTCCTCTCTCCACTCAGGTTCGGCCGGCTCCACCCCCGGTGGTGGCGGGGAACTGGTATCACGGGTCGCGTCCGAAGGTTGGTTGGCCGTTTGAAGTGTAGTTCCCGTTCCCTGTGCTCGTGGAAGGCGGATGTCCCGCCCTCCACTTCGGCACGAACCCCCCACGGAGAATTCGAATGAACCGCAAGAACAACCAGGGCTTCACGCTGATCGAACTGATGATTGTGGTCGCCATCATCGCCATCATCGCGGCGATTGCCATCCCGAGCCTGTTGCGCTCCCGCATCGCGGCGAACGAATCGTCCGCGGTCGGTACGCTGCGCAGCATGGTGTCGACGGAGTCCACCTGGCGGCAGACGGACACGGACCGGAACACGATCTCCGACTATTGGGTCGCGGACGTCTCGGGTCTGTATCGCGTCGAGCGCCTCCCGGCCGGCAGCGGTATCGCCGTGGCGGCGATGGACGTGGCCATCGGTCAGGCCGACAGCAACAAGGAAGGCGGCGCGCAGGGTCCGGCGTCCGCCGGTCCGGCGATCGCCGGCGCGGTGATCCCGGGCACGGCCCCGGCCATCTCCGCGGCGAGCCTCCTGGCGCTGGCGCGCTGCTCCGCGAAGAGCGGCTACTTCTTCCAGGCGATGACCACCGACCAGAACGCCGTCGCGTACGAAACCGATCCGGACGGCAACGGCCAGGCGTGGTCGAACAACGGCGTGTTCGGCTTTCAGTCCTACCCGGAAACGTATGACAGCACGGGCTTGAACATCTTCATCGTCGGTGAAGGCGGCGTCATCTACGGCCGCGACTTCGGCAACAACGCGTTCGGCAACGGCGATGCGTGGCCGGGCGCGAACCCGACGACCGCCGGCTGGCGCGTCGTCCAGTAACTCCCGCTGCATCCGCGAAAACCAACCGGCAGGGGACTCCCGCAAACCGCGTCGGGAGTCCCCTGTTTGGTTTTCGGCACCCTCCCGCGCGCGCCGCGTCCCGCTCCGGCGACGCCGTCGCGAGCTGCTCCTCCCGCCCGCCCATGGACCCGGCGCGAGCCCGTTTCCGCTCTTGACATCCCGTGTCAGGATGGCGTTCTCAAAATCGACACTCCTTGTCAATGAGCCGAGACGATCGCACCTGGCCTCGGATAGGACGGTGTTACTCCCTTCAGTGATACCGTTTGCGAGTTCATCCAGATTGCCGGGCACGGCATCGAAGTTGCGTTTTCTCTCCCGTCGGAATCACCCCCCCTGTGCCCGTGCCGGTCACTTCTTCTTGGGTTCCCCCATGCTGGTCTCCCGCCAATGTCCGGAGTTCGGGGATGAGTACGCCGAAACGGGTTTCCTCGGGCGGTTTCACCCTGGTGGAAATGATGATCGTGGTGTCTCTGCTCGCAGTCCTTACCGCCATGGCCTTGCCGAGCCTGACTCGATCCCGTCTCGCCTCGAACGAGGTCTCGGCGATCGGGTCGCTGCGCATGCTGGTCGGTGCGGAGGCGAGTCTTCGACAGGGAGACACGGATCGGAATACGCTCTCCGACTGGTGGACGGCGGACCTATCCGGATTCTTCCGGATCGAGTCGCAATCCGTGCCCGGCAGCGGCGTGGGGCTGGTGGATCTCGCGCTGGCGCAGGCGGACGACGACAAAGAGGCGGGGGGCGCCGCGGTTGCCGGGGCGCCGATTCCGGGGGCGGGGGTGGCGGCCTCCAGCCTGATCGCACTGCCGCGTCTATCGCCCAAGTCCGGGTACTTTCTCCGCGCCCTGCTCACGGACGTGAACGGGAACCCGTTCGAGCTGGATCCGGACGCGAACGGGCAGGCGTGGACGAATGGGGGCAGTTTCTCCTTCCAGGCCCGGCCGGAGATCTACGATGCAACCGGGGTCCATACCTATGTCGTGAACGATGCGGGCGTGATCTATGCTCGCGATTTCGGAAGCTCCGTCCCGGCCAATGCCGAAGTCTGGCCGGGGTCGAATCCCACGGTCCTCGGGTGGCGTGTGGTGCAGTAGGAATCGCGCGAATGGACTGAAGGGAGGAAATTCATCGACTTGGCTTCCTCTGAAGTGCAGACTGTCCGGGGGGATTCGCTCTGGATGCGGGGGACCAAGAGTGAGCCTTCGAACCTTCCTGTTGAGGGTCAGACGATGAGGAAACTTGCGCCCGTCCGGCGGGCGTTCACTCTGATCGAAATGATGCTGGTGGTCGTCATTCTCGGAATCATCGTGGCGGTCGCGGTGCCGAGCCTCCTGGGGGGACGGGTTGCCGCCAATGAGGCCTCGGCCGCAGGCACCCTGCGCTCGATGGTTGCCACGCAGTCGACGCTCCGTCAGACCGACTCCGATCGCAACGGAATCTCGGACTGGTGGACTGCCGACGTCTCCGGGTTCTATCGAATCGAGTCCCAGGCTGTGCCGGGCCTCGGGATCGCGCTCATGGACCAGGTGGTGGCCGAGGCGGACGATGCGAAAGAGGGGAATGGTGCCGCCGTCGGCGGCGCGCCGCTCCCGCCCCCGTCGACGACCAGCGCCGCCGGATTGATCGCCATGGTTCGCAGTTCCTCCAAGTCGGGGTATCGATTTCGCGGCATGCCCGGATTCCGCAGCGACCCGGACGGCAATGCGCAATCGTGGACGAATTCGGCCAGCTTCGGATTCCAGGCGCGTCCGGAGATCTATTACTCCACGGGGATCCAGACGATCATCGTCAACGAGGCCGGCGTGATCTACGCGCGCGACTTCGGCGACAACAATCCGGCGAACGCGGATGCCTGGCCGGGCGCCAATCCGACCTCCGCGGGTTGGAAAGTGGTGCAGTAGCCTGCCCCCGTCCCGACGCGCCCTCCGACCGACGGCGCGTCGGGGGCCGGAATCCGCCGAATCCCGCCAAACAATTCCGGCCCGCCCGCCGTACACGCAGCACCCCCGGCGGTAATGCTTGCCGCCCCCGGGCGTCAGGAGTAGAATCCCGCGACTTTCCCCGCCCCCGGACCCACCTTAATCGTGGAGGAGGACCCTTGAGCAGATTCATCCCCCTCGGTCTGTGCGCCGCCCTCCTGTTCCTTGTCGCCCCGGCGCAGGCGCAGGATCGGGCGAAGGACGCCCTGCGGCAGGATCTGGACTTTGCGAAGAGCAAGGTCTACCCGGCGCTCGTGAACATCGGCGTGGTGGTCCGCGACTTCTCCGGCGGCCGCACGCAGCGGGGCGCGGGCGCGGGCAGCGGCGCGATCGTGAGTCCGGCCGGTCATGTCCTGACCAACTTCCACGTCGCGGGAAACACCATCCAGATCACCTGCACGCTTCCGAGCGGGGAGATCATCGAAGCGGACGTGGTCGCCCACGACCCGCTCACCGACCTTTCGGTCCTGAAGCTGCGCCTCGAGCAGCGTGTGGACGCGACGATCCCCCTGCCGTTCGCGGCGCTGGGGGACAGCGACGCATTGCAGGTCGGCGACTACGTCCTGGCGATGGGGAACCCCTTCGCGCTGTCGTCGTCGATGACCCTCGGCGTGGTCTCCAACACGAAACGGGTCTTTACCGACTTCACCGGCACCGAGGTCGAGGAGCTCGATCTCGGGGAAGGGGAGAAGACCGGCCTCTTCACCCGCTGGATCCAGCATGACGCGCTCATCCTGCCGGGGAACTCCGGCGGCCCGCTCGTCAACCTGCGCGGGGAGATCGTCGGCATCAATGAACTGGGCGGCTCCGGGATGGGCTTCGCCATCCCGTCGAATCTCGCGGCCCAGGTGCTGAACCAGGCGCTCACCTTCGGCGAAGTGCGCCGCGGCTGGCTCGGCATTTCCGTCATGCCGGTGCAGAAGCTCGGGCGCTCCACCGGCGCGCTCGTCTCCTCCCTCGGCCCCAATTCGCCGGGCGAAAAGGCGGGAGTGAAACCGGGGGATATCCTGCTCGCGCTCGACGGCAAGCCGGTCAGCGTTCGCTTCTTCGAAGAGGTGCCGCTCTTTCTCCAGTCCATCGCGGAAATGCCCGCCGGCAAACCCGTGACGATCAAGGTGTCGCGGGGCGGGAGCGAGATGGAGTTCAAGGCCTTCGTGCAACGGATGGAGCGGTTCCGCGGCGAGGAGGAGGAGTTCGCCGACATGGGCGTGACGGTCCAGGAGATCACCGGACCGATGGCGCTGGCGCGCCGGTACGGCACCACCGACGGCGTCGTGGTGACCGGGCTGCGCCCCGGCATGCGGCTCGAAACGGCGCGTCCGAACATCCAGGCGGGCGACGTGATCCTCGCGATCGACGGCGCTCCGGTGAAGGACCTGGTCGCCTGGCGTACGCTGGTCGGCAAGATCCAGAAGGACAAGGAATTCATCGTCACGTACCGGCGCGATCGCGAAGCGCTGGTGACGCTGGTCAAGCCGTTGCCCGACAAGCCCTCCAAATCGGGCCGGGAGCTTCCCAAGGCCTGGCTTGGCGCGCGCACGCAGGTGGTCACGCCGGACGTCTCCAAGGCGATCGGCCAGGAGGGGCTTCGCGGCTTCCGCGTGACCGAGGTCTTCAATTGGACCGAGGCCAACAATTCCGGGCTTCAGGCCGGCGACGTGATCCTCGCGATCAACGGCGAAAAGCTCAACTCGTACCGGCCGCAGGATGCCGAGGACCTCAAGCACCGGATCGAGGACCTCTCGATCGGGGAGAAGGCCGAGTTCCTGATCAACCGCGCGGGCAAGGAAGTGAAGCTCGCCGTCGTCATGCAGGAATCGCCGGCTTCGTCGATCGAGGCCAAGAGTTCCGCGCAGAAGGAATTCGAATTCACCGTGCGCGAGATCACCTTCCCGGACCGGATCGAGTACCAGTGGGACAAGGACCAGCAGGGCGTGCTCGTGGTCGAGGCGGCGATGGGCGGATGGGCCAACATGGCCGGCCTGCGCGGTCGCGACCTGATCGTCAGCATCTCCGGGAAGCCGGTGGTTGGAATCGAGAGTTTCGAAGCGGTCATGAAGGACGTGCTGAAGGACCGGCCCAAGGTCGTGGAGATCTTCGTGCGGCGCCGGTATCGGACCCATTACGTGTTCATCACCCCGGATTGGTCGAAGATCGAGTCGCACAAGGAAGGCGGCAAGTAACGGGGGACGTTGAGGAAAGGAATCTCCGCATGAGCAGGTACATTGCGCGCGGTCTGGCCTTGTTGGGCCTGGTGGGAGCAATCGCGGGTGGCGCCCGCGCCGACGAAGTGGGGGATCAACTGAAGTCCCTCCTGGACAAGGTGGGCCCTTCCATCGTGACGGTCAAACTCGTGCTCAAGACCGAGATGAGCATGATGGGGCAGAGCCGGGACAACGAGGAACGGACCGAGGTGCACGGCGTGGTCGTGGACGCGGACGGGCTCGTGATGATCAACTCGACGGCGATCTCCGGGGACGCCCTCTCCGAAATGATGGGGAGCGAGGGTGACTTCTCGATGAAGATGACGCCGTCCGACATCAAGGTCGTGATCGAGCGCGAGGAGAAGGAGTACGTCGCGTTCCTGGCGGCCACGGATTCGAAGGTCGGGCTCGCCTTCCTCAAGATCGAGGACCTGGGCGACCGGAAACTCGCGGCCGTCGATTTCAGCGCCGCGACCGATCCGATCATCGGCCAGACGGTCGCCGCGGTCGGTCGCCAGCGGAAGGCGTACGACTACGCTCCGTACTTCGAGACCGCGCGCGTCAACGGCGAGATCGCCAAGCCGCGCAAGGCGTGGATGATGGACGGCTCGATCAGCGGATTCGGGCTGCCCGTGTTCACCCAGGGCGGGCAGGTGGTCGGCGTGCTGACGACGATCCAGGCGCGCCTGCGCGACGATGACGAAGGGGCCGGCGGCGGCATGGGCTTCGGCCGCATCATGCGCATGCTCTCGGGCGGCGGCATGGGCGGCTCCGGCGGCGGGTTCATCCTGCCGGGCTCCATCGTCAAGGCCACCATCGGCCAGGCCAAGGCCAAGGCCGTCGAAGTCGCGGCCGAACGCGCCAAGCAGAAGGCCGAAGGGAAACAGGACGAAGGCAAGAAGGAGGAAGGGAAGAAGGACTCCGGCAAGGAAGGCGAGGATCTCGGGGACGAGTAGTCGCGCCGAAGTTCCGGGCGGCCCTCCGCGGGCGCCCGATGCGAACGCGACCCGGCGCGTCCGGATCCCCGTTTGCCCTCTTTCGCCGGCGGGGATCCCGGGGAGCGGGTCTTGATTCCGGTTTCATCCGCGGGGCGGGCGACCTTCGGGTCCCCGCCCCGGTTCGCTTTTCATCGTTTCTGGGAGCCCATCCGACATGCGTCACCTCGCCCGGTTCGCCCTCCTGCCGCTCCTCCTGGCCGGCGTCTGCGCCCGCGCCGATGAATCGGAGGCGCAGCTGCGCGCCTTGACCGACAAGATCGCTCCGAGCATCGCCGTCATCCGCGCGGTCGTCAAGACCGAGACTCTGCGCGGCGGGCAGAGCCGCGAACGCGAGCAGCGCGCCGTTCTCCTCGGCGCCGTGGTGGACCCGGGCGGCCTCATCGTCGTGCAGGGACGTCCGTTCGCGAGCGAAGGCTCGTCACGCAAGCGCACACCCATGGACATCAAGGTCTCCTTCGACGGGGAGGAAAAGGAGTACGAGGCGTTCCTGGCCGCGCTGGATTCCAAGCTCGGCCTCGCCTTCCTGCAGATCGAAAACCTCGGCGATCGCGTACTCCCGGCGGTCGACTTCGCGAAGGGGGCGGACCCGCGGGTCGGTCAGCTGGTCGCGGGAGTGGGACGCCTGCCCAAGACCTTCGACTACATCCCCTATTTCGAAACCGCGCGGGTCGCGGCCGAAATCCACAAGCCGCGTCATGCCTGGGTGGTCGACGGCACCTTCTCGGGCTTCGGGCTTCCCGTCCTGGCCATGAACGGCGACGTGCTCGGGATCCTGAGCTTCGTGACCGGCGCGGCGGAAGAGGACTCCGGCAACATGTTCGGCCGGCAACTCCGCGCCATCTTTCCGGCCCCGGTGATTCGCGGAGTGATCGAGCAGGCGCGCAAGCAGGCGACCGAAGTGGCCGCGGAACGCGCGCACCAGCAGGCCGAAGG
>CAZWCX010000051.1:0-33477 GCA_964632945.1 uncultured Planctomycetia bacterium
TCGATCCTGGAACGCGCGATCCAGGCCGAGCCGAACCTGGAAGAAGCGTACTTCATGCTGGCCAGCCTCCACTTCGATCAAAACGATCTTCCGGGCGCGGAACGTGCGATCACCCGCGGGATCGAACAGGATCGGGGGTACATGCCGCACTGGCGGTATCGGGCCGACCTCTATCATCGGATGGCGAATCGCGCGCAGGAACGGGGGGAAGATCCCGTCGAATGGTACCGTCGATCGGAGCGGGACCGGTCGCACGTGATCGAGACGGCATCGGGAGGCAGCGCGGACTGGCAAATGCGCGGATTGTTGAGGCTCAACCTCGGCCGGCACGAGTTCCTGGCGGGGATCGATCCACGGAATACGCTCAGCGGCGCGGAGGAGGATCTTTCCAAGGCCTGTCGAATCGATCCGGCGGATGGACGGTCCTGGGAGCACCGGGGGAGCGTGCGGCAGTTGTTGGGGAAATGGCTCGCACGGAACGGCGCGTCCCCCGAGTCCGAGTATTCGGCCGCGGAATCGGACTTCACGGAGGCCCTGAAGCGGAATCCAGAGTCGGTCGACGCGTACATCCGGCGGGGCTCCACCCGCGTGGCCCTCGCCGAACGGCTCAGGCAGCGCGGAGAGGACATTCGACCGCGCCTGAGCCGCGCGGAGGAGGACTACCACGCCGCCCTGTCGCGCAACCCACACTCCGCGGACGCCTGGTACCGACGGGGCGAATGGCGGAGTCTGCGAATCGCCTGGGGGGCGCCGGACCTGGATCTCCAGGAGGAATATGCGGCCGCGGCGGCCGACTACGACCGCGCCCTTCGGCTCAAGCCCTGGGACTCGGACTATCGGGTGGCGCATTCGGCATTGCTGCTGGAGTGGGGCAATCACGCGGCGATGTCGGGGGCCAACCCTCAGGAGAAGTACCACCGGGCCTACCTCGGGCTCTCGTCGGTGCTGGGACGGAAGATCCCGGCCCCGGCAATTTCCACTCTGATGCTCAAGCGCGCCTCCGTATCGGGGGCGTGGGCGACTTGGCTCGGCCGTGTCGGGTTGGACCCCTCGAACGAGTTGAAGAGCGCCGAGAATGATCTCGCGGAGGTGTTTCGGCGCAACCCCGGCGAGCCGGGCGCGCATGGAGTGCGCGCGGCCGTGCACTACCTGCAAGGGGAGTGGAAGCGGCAGATTCTCGAGGACCCGACGGCCGACTTCGAGGCCGCCGCCCGTGACTATCAGGCGGCATTGGCGGGCCAGCCCGGGCACCCGCCGTATGGCGGGGCCCTGGGGGTGGTGTATCATTCGCTGGGTCGGTGGGCGGACGCCGTCGCCGTCCTGGAATCCATCGCGAGTCTCCAGCGCGAACCGCCGCCGGATGTCGCGGATCTCCTGGCGGAATGTCGGCGGCTGCGGGACTCGGCCGCGCCGCCCCCCAGGCAAGCGGTCGATTGGCGATCCTGCATCGATCGCGGCCAGGCCGCACTTCGGGAGGGGAAGTTCGAACTGGCAGGTCGACTATACGGACTCGCCGCCCGAGACCTCGAGCGGGGCCTGTCCACGATGTCGGAGGCGGAGAAGGAGGCATTCCTTCAATCTGCCGATGTCCGGTCGCGCAGCGCAGGAGTTCACTTCGACATGGCCCGAATCCTCGCGCAGCGTTCCGTCTCAAACCACAGCCGATGGGTCACCGGGCGGCCCCCCCCACCGGAACCGGTTCGGGAGCGGCTCCGTAATTCCGTCTTCAACCACCTGAAGTCGGCGGTCGAAAACGGGTTTGCGGACTTCGCACGGATCCGGGCAGCCGAGGAATTGCAGCCGGTCCACGACGACCCCCGCTGGTCGGAGTACTCCCGCTGAACACGGACGCGGCCCGGTGGTCGGCGGGGGCGGCCGAGTCGGACCTTGCGGGCAAGGGACGGGAGTGCCGCCCCTCATGGGGGGAAGAGGCCGATGCCTTGTCTCGCCCATCTGTTCCTGTACGTCCATGCCCGAGGTCCGGTATCCTGCGCGGGCGAGCGGCACGTCTACCGTCCGGCTTACCGGGAGGGGGCGGTCGGCGAGCACGACGGAGTCGCCCGGATCGACTCCACGGTCCCCTGGTTGCAGAGGAGAACCCATGCGATTCCTGGCCATCTTGTCCGGCATCATCCTGCTTCAGGCCGTGGACGGAGATGCCATCTACAAGTACCCCGCCGGCACGACCTGGACGTACGACGCGGACTTTGGGGGAAGCAAGCGGCGCGTGACGTACAAGATCACGGAAGTCAGGGACGGGAAGCGATACGTGGATTTCGATATCTTCCGCGAGGGGGACCCGGGCGCGACGGCGAGCGACAACCTTCTCTGGTTCGAGAAGGACGGATTCGTCGAGTGGGAGATCGACGAGGGGGACGGGACCTCGACCCCCCGGTTCCGGATCTGGAAAAAGGGAGCGAAGCCGGGAGACACCTGGGCGGGACCCGAGGGGAGCGAGTCGATGTACGTGGGGGACGAAGACGTGACCACGCCGGCCGGCCGATACGCCGGCGCTGCCCATGTGCGGGTTCGTGCGGAAGCCACGTTCGACTATTGGTTTGCCGCCGGGGTGGGGATGATCCGAGTCGTTCGAGACGACGGCACCCGCCAGGACATCCTCGAACTCCGCGAACGGGTCCAAGGCGGCGAGTAGATCCCGGGAGTCGCATCGGGCGAAAATGGACACAGCGCCCGGCGGGCTCCTGCGCGCTGGCGCGGGAGACCCGCCGGACGCCGGCCGAACCCCATGGAACACCGAATCTGCTCGGAACGGCTTCCACCGCGGGCGCGGGGCCCGCAGGGGTCAAGAGACCACGAGGACGTCGTTCTGAGTCCCGAAGGGGTTGGTCACGCGTCGCGTGGCCCGTTCATCGTCCCGCCATTCCCCGTCCACGCGCAGGCGGTACTGGTACTCTCCCGGGGCAAGGGACAGCATCGCCCGCCACTCTCCACCGGACGCGCGCTGGAGTCTCACCTGGTCCAACGCCCAGCCGGTAAAGTCGCCGGTCAGGATGACCTCCTTGGCGGCCGGTGCGACCACCGCGACCGGAACCTGCTTGAGGGCAGGCGCGGCGGGGGCAGCCGGCGCCGAACGCGAGTTCGCCATGATCAACCTCCATCAGAGTCGGGACAGAACCCGCACGGCAATCGAGCGGGTGGAATAGTCTCGGATCGTCTCGTCGATCGTCAGCGATTCGCCCTGCAACCGGAGGAGCAGACGGGCGTGACGCTGAGTCAATCGCGCGCGCAACAGCTGGACCCGGATCCGCTCCGGGTGCGTGAGTCGGTCCAGCAGTTTCTGCCCCGGATCCCGTCGATACGCCATCTTCACATCCACGGTGGAATCCGCTCCCGATTCCATCCTCATTGCCTCCGCCTATACGCTCGAGCTTTCCCGCCCACCCCACCTTGCGCCCCCGCAGGGGCCGCACGAATTGCCACCGGGATGATCGCAACTGCCGTGCCTGCAGAACGATTGCTCCCGCAGGTGTTTCGCGGCGAGGGGGGGAGACAAGGCGCGACGCAAACTCCGGATCGCGCCAATTCAAACGCACCGCAACATTCATGGAGGAAGGGGGTTGCAGCATCCCGCCGGGGGACGCGCCGATTCCCATCGATCCGGCCGACGGGTCAGGCGGAGCCGGTGGATTCGCGGGGGGAGGAAATCGGGAGACCGGATTCTCCGCAGCCAGAATTTCCTCGGGAATCTGGGAAAACCCGCGGGAGAAATCGGCTCGCGGGAGAATCGGGGAGGGTTCCCATGTCGAGCGGGAACGATTACAATCGGCCTCTCCGACGCGGATCCTGTTCCGTCAGACCTTCGGATCGACGATGAGGCGCGAGACCTCCGTGACATCGAATCGCCGTCCGCCCAAACTGACTTCGGCGTGGCGCGAAGCGCAAGACCTGATCCGCCAGCACCGCGGTCGGCTCCTGCTCGGTCTGGTCCTGCTGCTGGTGAATCGGGCCGCCGGGCTGGTCCTGCCCGGGCTGTCGAAGGTGCTGATCGACGAAGTGGTGGCGCTGCGCAAGGCGGAACTGTTGTGGCCCTTGGCGCTCACTGCCGCTGCCGCCACGGTGGTGCAAGGGGGAACCTCCTTCGCGCTCTCGCAAATCCTCGGCGTGGCGGCGCAGCGCGTGATCAACGACCTGCGCAAGGCGGTGCAATCGCACGTCTTGCGGCTTCCGATCCGATACTTCGACTCCACTCAGACCGGGGTGCTCCTGTCGCGGGTCATGTCGGATGCCGAAGGGGTCCGCAACCTGGTCGGGAACGGTCTCGTGCAGCTGGTCGGCGGATTGCTGACGGCGACGGCGGCCCTCGGGGTGCTGTTCTGGCTTCAGGCCGAAATGACCGCGGTGATTCTCGTCGTGCTGGCGATCTTCGGGGGGCTCATGGCCGTCGCATTCGCGCGCTTGAGACCGCTGTTCCGGCAACGCGGCAAGATCCACGGCGAAGTGAGCGGCCGGCTCACCGAATCTCTCGGAGGCGTGCGTGTCGTGAAGGCGTACACGGCCGAGGCGCGCGAGGAAGCGGTGTTTCGAGCCGGGGTGGACCGTCTCTTCGACAACGTGCGCAAGTCGATCACCGGCGTCTCTGCGGTCACGGCGGGGACGACCGTGATCGTCGGGGCGATCGGCGCCCTGCTCATCCTGCTGGGCGGTCGGTCGATCCTGGACGGCACGATGACGGTGGGCGACCTTGTGATGTACCTGGTCTTCACCGGGCTGGTGGCGGCGCCGATGGTGCAGATCGCTTCGATCGGCACGCAGATCACGGAGGCCTTCGCCGGGATGGACCGGATCCGGGAAATCCGTGGACAGGCGACGGAAGATGCCGGGGACGCGGAGAAGGAGCCGTGCCCGAACGTGCGCGGGGAGGTCGCCTTCGAGCAGGTGGAATTCGCGTACGAGGTGGGGAGGCCCGTGCTGCGGGGCGTCACATTTCGGGCCCCGGCGGGATCCACGACGGCGCTGGTGGGGTCGAGCGGGTCCGGCAAGAGCACGCTCGTCCATCTGGCGATGGCCTTCCACCGACCGACGGCGGGGCGCATCACGGTCGACGGTCGGGACCTCGCGGGACTGAGGCTGAGCGACTACCGGTCCCACCTCGGGGTCGTCCTGCAGGACAACTTTCTGTTCGACGGGACGGTGGCGGAGAACATCCGATTCGCGCGCCCGGACGCGACGGACGACGAGGTGCGGGAGGCCGGCCGGATTGCGCATTGCGACGAATTCGTGCGGGGCTTTCCGCAAGACTATGAGACGGTCGTCGGAGAGCGCGGGATCCGCCTGTCCGGCGGGCAGCGGCAACGGATCGCCATCGCGCGCGCCCTGCTTGCGCGGCCGCGGATTCTCATCCTGGACGAGGCGACGTCGAGTCTCGACAGCGAGAGCGAGGGGTACATTCAGGACGGTCTCCGGGCCTTGCGACGCGAGCGCACCACGTTCGTGATCGCCCATCGGCTGTCCACGATCCGCTCGGCCGATCTGATTCTGGTCCTCGAGGCCGGGGAGATCGTCGAGCGCGGCACGCACGCGGAGTTGCATGCCGCGCAGGGTCGTTACCGGGACCTCCACGACCGGCAGTACCGGCTGGAAAGCGATCGGTACATGAATCCCGGCGAGGACTTCTCGCCGGAGCCGGCGCCGCTGGCGCCGCCGCCGGCGCGCCGCGAGATGTAGCCATCGCGGGGCAGGCCCCGGGCCGGCCCCACTCAGGGAGGAGACATGCCGCACGCGGACGCCGGAGCCGCCGGCCGGGCAACGGCGAAGGGACGGGTCGGCCTGCAGGCAGCCTTGCTCCTCGCCTGGGCGCTCGGGTTCGGTTCCCCGACCCTGCTCGCTCGCGAATCGGTCGAGACCGTGCGGGCGGGCGCGCCGGAGGTGTTCATCGAGCGGTTGTTCCCCGGCCAATCGCCTTCGCCCGGCTACCGGGCGACTGCGACGACCTACTTCCTGCATGTGCCGGACGGGTACGACGCGCGGCGCGCGTACCCGCTGATCCTCGCCGTTTCGCCCATTCCCAGCGGCCGATTTCTGTTCGAGAGCTGGCGAACGGCCGCGCGCAAGCATGGGATCCTGTTCGCGTGCCCGAACGATGCCGGGAACGAGGAAGAGGTGGACGTGCGCGGACAGAAGGCGGTAGACACGCTGTTCGACGTGCGGTCTCGCTACAACATCGACCCCGAGCGGATCTACGTCACGGGATTTTCGGGCGGGGGGCGGATGTCGACGGCGCTGGTGCTGGCCTTCCCGGAGAGGTTCGCCGGACACGTCCCGATCGGCGGGATCTTCCTGGAGGGGGATCCCGCCGAGATTCGCCGCCTGAGGACCCGGCTCGGGCACTACATTTTCTGCGGGGAGCGGGACCCGAATCGCGAGGAGTCGGAAGAGGCGGCGAAGATCCTCGAAGCCGAGGGAATTCCGCACCATCTGTGGATCGTCCCGGGTCTCGACCATGCCATCCCCCGGGCGGAGCAGGGGGCGAAGATCTGGGACTGGATCCTGGGTCGGGAAAAGGCGGCGCGAAAGGTGCCCGCCGGGGGGGAGGCGCCGGCAAGGTCGCCGGTCGCGGATGAAGAGGATGAAAAGGAACGGGCGGAGCGCGCAATCGAGGCGCTGGAGCGAGCGGCGACCCTCGAGGATGGGGGGGACCTGGAGGCGGCGATCGCCGCGTATCGGGCAGTCGCCCGGGAGTTTCCGGGAACGGCGGTGGCCGCGGAGGCCGAGGCCTCGGCGGCGCGGCTGGACGCCGATCCCCGGCTGGCGGGGCAGCGCCGGGAGGGGGAGGCGCGCCGGTTGCTTCAGCGCGCCGACAATCTGACGCGCAACGGTCGCCCCGCCGAGGCGCGGGAGGTCCTGCGCGGGCTGGCCAGAGAGTATCCGGACTGTGACGCAGGGCGGGAGGCCGGGCGGCGGCTGGCGTCGGAGAAGTGATGGCCGCGGAATGCGCCGGGGATTCGAGGTAGGGGGAGGGGGACCGATCGGGGACCGGTGCTTGATTCCACGCAGTCCGCATGGTAACGTCCCGATCGACCTGTCGGGATCCCCTGCGTGACCCGTGGTCCGCCCCCGCCGGCCGTCGTTCGCAGGGAACCACGGGAGCGCCGACTTGCTGCCACGAATCTTCCAGGCCCTGCTTCGTCGCCGGCGAGCCGCCTGGCTTCTTCTCGCCCTCCTGACCGCCGGCGCCCTGCTCCTGATTGCAACCCGACTGCGCGCCGACTTTGCGGTCGAGTACTTCTTCCCGCAGCACGACCCATCGAAGATCGACTACGACCGCTATAAGCAGGACTTTCCGTACGAGGATTGCCGCGCGCTCGTGATCGTCGTGGCGCCGGATGTCTTCTCGCGCGAGGGGCTGGCGCGGTTGCGGCGGCTGGAAGACGATCTGGCGCGCATCCCCGGCGTCATCGACACCGATTCGCTGGTCACGGCACGGGATCCGGTGGCCGGAACGTCGGAGGACGGGGAAGCCACCATCACGATGGAGCCGCTGTTTCCCCGCGACGACCTTCCGGATCCCGAGATTGCGCGGCGGCGGGAAATCGCCACCACGGATCCGCTGTTCCGCTGGTTTCTGACCCCGCCGGACGGCCGGTCCACCACCGTGAGGGTGACCCTGGACCCCCGGGTCGCCTGGAACGACGAGGGAAGGACCGGATTCCTGCGCGCGGCCCGCGAGGTCCTGCAGCGCCATGCCCATCCCGGCCAGCGGTTGGTTCTCAATGGGTTGCCGGTCATCCGGGCGGAATACACCGAGATGATCGGCCGGGACATGGGAACGCTGGTGCCGTTGGCGCTGCTGGTGACCGTCGTCATCCTCGCCTTCAGTTTCCGCGCGTGGGCCCCGGTCGCTGCCGGAGTGCTTACGCTGGTCCTCGCCGCGATCTGGACACTGGGGGCCTCGGCCGCGCTCGGCTATCCGGTCCAGCTTCTTACCCAGCTTACGCCGATCGTCTGCATGATCGTGTCGATCTCGGATACGGTTCACATTGTGTCCCATTTCCGCGCTGCCTGCGACCGGGGTCTCGGCCGAGCCACGTCCGTCGTGGAGGCGCTCACCGACAGCGCCGGTCCCTGTCTCCTGACCGAAGTGGTGATCGCCCTGGGGTTTCTCGGCCTGATCGGTCAGGACATGCGGATGATCTCCGAATTCGGCGTCGTCACTGCCGTCGGGATGATGCTGACCTGGCTGGCGAACGTCTCGGTTCTGCCGCTGGCGCTCCATGCGTGGACCCCCGAAACACCGGCGCATGCGCGCCCGGCGGGGCCCGCGCATCGGGTGCTGGGGGGGACCACGCGGAGGATCGCCGCGGCCGGCGAAAAGCGCCCAGCGCTGGTCGTGGCGGCGGCGGTGGCCATCACCGCCACGGCCCTGGCAGCCTCCCTCGGCATCGGCATGGAGTATTATGCCTACGACGACCTGAAGCCGACATCGGCGCTCTACAAGAACATGCGTCAGGTCGAGGAAGTCCACGGCGGCACCGTCCCGCTGGCGGTGTTCGTCGAACCGCCGGTGCGCCGGGCGCTCCTCGTCGGGGCCGACGACGCGCTCGAATCCGTGGTGCGCGAAGCGCTCGAACGGAGTCCTCTGCGCTTCTCGCTCCTTTCCGCGACCGATCATCCCCACGAGGTGCCCCCGGAGGCGTTTCCGCACCTTCTGCTGCTGTCGATCGATGCCGTCCGTCGGGAGGGCGCCGAGTGGCTGAAGGCCGTCGCGGGATCGGCGGCCAGGGCGGGGCGGACGCTGGCCGTCGTCGGCCGCGGGAGGTCGGCGCCCCCCTTTTCGCCCGCCGACCGGGAGGCGTATCTCGCCGCGGGCGCGACCGACGTGATCAACCTTTCCGAACCCGGGGAGCCGGACCGGGTGGCGCGCCTCCTGCGCCGGGGGGAGCCGATGCTCGAGCCGGACGCGGTGCGACTGCTGGACCGCATCTCCCGCTTCCTGGAAGAGAAGTTCCCGGAGGTGCGAAGAGCAGGGTCGGCCGCCGATTCCTGGCGCAAGATCCACCGGCTGTGGACGGGGGAAGTGGAAGCGCGGGCGAAGCCGCTGCCGGAGACCCGCGCCCAGGCGGCCCAGGAACTGCTCTTGCTCGATTCCTGGGAGGTTTCAGACTACCTCGCGGACGATCGGGGCACGGCCGCCGTCTTCGCGATGGTTCCCGACGTCGGCTCCACGCGCGCCACGGCCATCAAAGCCGAACTGGACGCCTATCTCGCTCGCGAGGAGGACGCCACCGGATATCGCGTGACGTCGACGGGGATCTTCGCGATCGCCGACGGCATCTACCGGAACCTCGTCGGCGGACTCGCGCGGTCCCTCGGCTTCGCCCTCCTGGTCTCGCTGGTCGCCTTCACGCTGGTTCTGAGATCGTGGCGACTCGGTCTCATTGCCCTGGTCCCGAACGTTCTCCCCCTCCTGCTCACGATGGGAGTCATGGCCGCCTTCGGAATCGATCTGAAGCCCACTACGGTGATCTGCTTCACCATCACCCTGGTGATCGCCGATGACGACACGATTCAATTCCTGGTTCGATACCGCCGTCGATACATCGACCTGCTGGACCGCGGGACGGTCGGTCACCATGGACGGGTGGCCACGGAGATCCTGCACGACACCGGAGCCTCGATGTTGCTCACCGCCTTCTCGGTGTCGGCCGGCTTTCTCGTGTTGGTCTTCTCCGAATTCGTGGGCCTGCGCAATCTGGGCGTGCTGATCGGCATCTCGCTCTTCACGGCGGTCTTCGCGGATCTGTACCTGTCGCCGGTGATGCTGCGCGCGTTTCGTCCCCGGATCGAGGGACGCCGGACGGAGGGTGGCATCTCGTGAGCGTCGGCACGAATTGCGTGGAACTGTTCGTGGAACGCGCCCGGGAGCGCCCGGACGCTCCGGCGCTGTGGCTTCCGGGCCAAGGGGTCGTGGGGTTCGGCGATCTGCTGGCGATCGGGGTCCGGGCCCAACGCCGCCTGCGCGAGTGCGGAGTCGGACCCGGCGACTCGGTCCTGGTGGCGGAGGGACTGGGACCCACCCTGTACGGATTGGTGATCGGCTGCCTTGGACTCGGCGCTACGGTCCTGTTCGTGGAACCGTGGATGGAGGTCGCGCGCGTCGAACGGGCCGTAGCCGCGGCGTCGCCGCGCGCCTTCGTCGCCGAGTTGATGGGGATGCTGTGGGGGTTGCGCACGCGCGCCATCCGCAGGATCCCCCGATGGTTGTGGACGCGCTCGTTCCGATCCGGAACCACCGCCGCTTCGCTGCACGTGGAGCCGGTCGACGCGGGACAACCGGCCATGGTCGCATTTACCACCGGGACCACCGGCGAACCCAAGGGTGTCGTGCGCCGGCACGGGGGGCTCCGGCAACAGGCGGACATCCTGACCCGCGCCCTCGGATTGACCGGGGCGACCGGATCCGACCTGTGCATTTTCGCGAACTTCGTCCTGCTCAACCTGGCGTCCGGTCGCGCCTCGGTCGTGGTGCCGCCGAAGTGGCGGGACCGGGACCTGCGCGCGTTGGAATCGCTGCCGGCAGCCCTGCAACCACGTTCGGTCACCTGCGGGCCCGCCTTCCTCCGGCGGATCATGGATCGTCCCGGGCTGGAATGTCTGGAGCACGTGCACGTCGGCGGGGCGCTGACCGACGTGGATCAGTTCGAGCAGGCGTTTCGGCGGTGGCCGGAGGCGCGGTTCATCCACGTCTACGGCAGCACGGAGGCGGAGCCGGTGGCGGCCGCCGACGCGCGCAAGGCGGCGGCCCTGAGTCGGGAGCGCGGCTGGTTCCAGACGCTGCACCTCGGCACCCCGGTCCCGGAGGTCCGGTGCGACATGAACTCGGGGGGCGCGTGGGTGGCGGGCCCGCACGTCTGCACGCACTATCTGGGCAATGAGGAAGAGAATCGACGCACCAAACGGACCGATGCGGAAGGTCGCGTGTGGCACTTCATGGGCGATCGAGTGGAGATCGACGACGCGGGATGGTGGTACGCGGGACGGGCCGGGCAGCCCGCGGAGCAGTTCCGGCTCGAGCAGGACGTGTATCGCTTTCTGGGATCGAGCGCCGGATTCGTCCATGACGACCGCCCGTCCGGCCTGCAATGGATCGGTGAGGGAGTCCGCGATCGGGCCGGGGAGATTCGCCGGCAGTTTCCGCAGTTCGCCGGGGTGGTCGAGGCGCGCATCGTACGGGATCGTCGCCACCGCGCGCGCATCGACCGGGAGGGGACCTTGAAAGCGAGGACCGGATGACCGCCTGGATGACCTATGTCCGGGAGCGGTTTCCGCTTCCGGTCTACGCCCTGCTGGTCGGAGGGTTCGTGCTCTCCGCCGCCGCAGCCGCCGGCTCGCCGTTGGAGGTCGCGGCGACGGCGTTCGGCGCGGCCGGACTGCTGGCCTTTTTCTTCGAACTCCGGCTCATGGACGAACTCAAGGACCTCGAGAAGGACCGGGTTGCGAATCCGGACCGCCCGCTGCCTCGCGGGTTGTTGAATCCCGACGGCGTCCGGAGGACGGTGGCCGGCATCGCGCTGGGAATGGGGGCATACGGAGTGGCGCTGGCGCCCGTGGCCGGAGTCCCGGCGGCCGCGGCGTTCCTCCTGCTCACGGTCTACCTCTGGCTCATGTACCGGGAGTTCTACCTCGGCGCCTGGCTCGTGGATCGGCCGATCTTGTATGCGGCCACCCACCAGATCGTCCTGCTGCCGATGTCCGCTTTCGCCGCCCTTTGTTACCGTCCGGAGTCGTGGCAAACTCCGGCTGTGTGGTACACCGGGCTGGTGTCGCTGGGTGGGTTCTTCGCCTACGAGGTGTGTCGGAAGCTGGATCCCGCCGCGCACCCGATCCTGAAGACGTATCGGTCGATGTACGGCCTCGGCGGAAGCGCGGCGCTCGTGGCCGTGTCGTTGGGCATTGCCGCGGCCGGGGCCGCGGGCCTCGGCCGTTCCCATGCGCTCCTGCTCTGGCCCACCGAGGCGATCCTCCTGGCCAGTCTGCCCCTGGCGGCGCACCCGAAGCGGTTCAAATGGGTGGAGGGAATCGCATCGATCTCGCTCCTGCTCCACCTGTGGGGAGGCGCCCTGGGCGTTTGGATCGGAGGTAAGCCGTGACGTTCGTACTGGGGTGCGGGGACGATGCCGCGGAGATCGCCCGCCGGGCAGGCGGAAAGGCGGGCAACCTCGCGCGGCTGGGACATGCCGGCGTGAACGTTCCGGCGTGGTTCTGCGTCACCGCCGAGGCGTTCGACCATTTCGTTCGCGCCGCGGGCCTCGACCCCGATGCGCCTCCCGAGGCGGACCCGGCGGCATATTCCCGCCGCGTGGAAGAGCGTTTCCGGGCGACCCCTCTGCCCGCCGATCTGGAGGAGGCCGTGACGACGGCGCTGCGGTCATCCGGACTGGAGGACCAACCCGTCGCGGTCCGTTCCAGCGGCCTGGAAGAGGATGGTCCGGAGCATTCGTTCGCGGGTCAGTTCAGTTCGTTTCTCGAACAGCGCGGCAGGCCGGCGGTGCTCGACGCGCTACGCCGCTGCTTCGCCTCCGGATTTTCGGAGAGGGTGGTGGCGTACCGTCGGGAACGGGGACTCCCCCGCAACGGTACCCGGGTGGGCGTCGTGATTCAGCAAATGGTCCACGCGGAGGTCGCCGGAGTCGTCTTCTCGCGCAATCCCGTGCGGCCGCTTGACCGCGGCACGATCCTGGTCGAGGCCGTCCACGGCCTGGGGGAAGGACTCGTCGGGGGAGAGCTCGAGGCGGACCGCTACGAGGTCGACCGGACCACGCGGGCGATCCGCGCCACCCTGGCCCCCAAGACCCATGCGTTCCGGGCGGCGCCGGAGGGGGGGGTGCGGCGCGAGGACGTTCCGGCCGACGCTCGCCATGCGGCCGTCCTCACCGATGCGCGCGCGCTCGAGGTCGCCGATTTGGCGATCCGTCTCGAGGAACGGTTCGGTTCCCCCCAGGATTGCGAGTGGGCGTACCAGGATGGCCGTCTGCACTGTCTTCAGACCCGGCCGATCACCGCCCTCCCGCCGGCGGCGTTCTTCGACCCGCGGGTGAACGGAGACCGGCCGACCCTGTGGGACAATTCCAACATCATCGAGAGTTACAGCGGCGTGACGTCGCCGCTGACCTTCAGCTTCGCCAGCGGGGCATATCGTCAGGTCTACCTGCAATTCTGCGAGGTGATGGGCGTCCCGCGCGAAGTCGTGGACTCCTACCAGACCGTGTTCCGGAACATGCTCGGACTCGTCCGCGGCAGGATCTACTACAACCTGATCAACTGGTATCGGCTGGTGGTCCTGCTGCCGGGAGCGGGGTCGAACAAGGGTTTCATGGATACGATGATGGGGGTCAAGCAAAGCCTTCGTCCGGAATTGGCCTCGCTGTTCGACTTCGTCAAGACGATCCCGCGGCCCGCGCTGCCCAAACGACTGGCGACGGTGGCCGTCACCCTGTGGCGGTTCCTGCGCATCGACGCCATCGTGAAGTCCTTCGCGGACCACTTCGGGACCATCTATGAGGAGACGCGGCGCATCGACTTCCGGGCCATCGCGCTGCCCGAACAGGTGGCGATCTACCATCGGTTGGACGAGCAGATCCTGCGGCGCTGGCAGGCTCCGATCATCAACGACTACCTGTGCATGTTGTTCTTCGGGCTGCTCAAGCGACTCACCGAGAGCTGGGTCGCGGTCGGGGGGGACGGAGCTTCGCTGCAGAACGACCTGCTCTGCGGGGAGGGCGACATCGAGTCCACGCAGCCGACGAAATGGCTGATGCGGCTGGCGGCGCGAATCGACCAGGGAGAGGCCGCAGAGAGGCGCTGGCTGCTGGATACGCCGCCGGAACGGCTGAGGGAGGAACTGTGGTCCGGTCGCGGACCCGCCTGGCTGCGCGAGGAACTGGACCGCTTCCTCGATCGCTACGGGTTCCGCTGCGTCAACGAGCTGAAGCTCGAGGAACCGGATCTTCACGACGATCCGTCGTTTCTGCTCAATGCCATCGCGGGATATGTCCGCACGCGCAGCCATTCCGTGGAATCGATGGAACGACGGGAAAAGGAGATCCGCTCCCGGGCCGAAGCGACCGCGCGCGAGCGGCTAACGGCCCTGCGCCGGCCCTTGTTCTTCTGGGTGCTCAAGCAGGCGCGTCGCGCGGTGCGGACCCGCGAGAACCTCCGCTTCCTGCGCACGAAAATCTTCGGGGTCGCGCGCCACCTCTTCCGC
The DNA here is from genome assembly GCA_964632945.1 of uncultured Planctomycetia bacterium. Lineage (GTDB taxonomy): Bacteria > Planctomycetota > MHYJ01 > WSZJ01 > CAZWCX01 > CAZWCX01. The sequence goes on from CAZWCX010000051.1 coordinate 14,222, forward strand.
GGGATCGGCGCGAACTTGGCCCGGCTGGGGATCCTGGATGCCGAACGGGACGTGTTCTTCCTCACGGTCGAGGAGATCATCGCCTTCGTGGAGGGGCGTCCGGTCTCGCTCGACCTGCGCTCGCTCGCCGACGCGCGGCGCCGGGAGTTCGACCGGTACCGCAGGACTCCGCCGCCCCCGGACCGGTTCCTGACCAGCGGCGCCGCGGGAGCGGCCATGCGGTACGAGACGGTGTTGTCGGACGGCGATCTGCTGCGGGCGGAATCGGCGCCCGGCGACGACCCCGATCTCCTCCGGGGAACCCCCTGTTGCCCCGGGCAGGTGGAAGGCATCGTGCGGGTTGCACGCACCCTGGAGGACGCGCGCGGACTGGCGGGCGAGGTGCTCGTGACGGGGCGGACCGATCCCGGATGGGTGCCGCTCTACCCCTCGTGTTCGGCCCTGCTGATCGAGCGGGGCAGCCTGTTGTCGCACTCCGCGGTGGTGGCCCGGGAACTCGGCCTCCCCACCATCGTCGGAATTTCCGGCGGGCTGATGGAACGGTTGCGATCGGGCGACCGGGTCCGCGTCGATGCGGGAAAGGGTGAAGTCAGGATCGTTCGGGACGGAGCCGCCGGTTGAGGGACGGTTTCCCGGGACCCGAGGGGAGGAGGGGGAGATGGCGGAGCCGGTGGTGCGCGCGCGGGCCGAGGCGAAGGACTCCGGGGCATTCGATCGGGAGTTCGTGCAGGCCGCGACCGAGTTGCGCAGGGATCCGTACCGCGCCGGACTTCTCCCGCCTGCGCTGGAGAGCCGGTTGCTGTCGATGCCCCGGGCGTTCCCTGCGGAATTCTGGCTTGCGGAACGCGCCGGGAGAGTCGTGGGGCGGATCGGCGCCAACCTCTCGCCGGTGCATCGAAGCGCGGGATATGTCGGGTTCTTCGAGGTCGACCTGGGCGATCCCGATCCGGACGCGGTGGGGCGCGCGCTCTTCTCGGCGGCGGAGACGTGGATCGCCGCCGACGGTCGCGGGACCGTGATCGGACCCCTGACGTTCCACACCTGGCTGCCGTACCGGTTCCGCCTCGGAGACCCTGCGGAGTCGTTTCCGTGGGAACCCGTGAATCCGCCTCGATACGTCGCGATGTTCGAGGATCGTGGCTTCGTGGTCGATGCCCGGTACCGGTCGGAGGCCGTCACCGGTTTGGACGCCTTCGTCGAGGCCACGCGGGACGCCTGGCGCGTCGCGGTCGGGCGCGGATACACCTTCCGCCGCGTCGATCGGGGATCCTTCCTGTCGGCGGAGGTGCACGCACTGACCGTGGAGGCCTTTGCGGATGCGTACCTGATCGAGCCGATCCCGGCCGCCCTGTTCGAGCAATTGAACGTACCGCTGGCGGAACGATACGGATTCGAGAACGCGCGCTTCGTGTACGATGCCGCGGGAGAAATGGCCGGCTACTTCTTCGCGTTCGAAGACAGGTCCGGGCCGATCCCATGGCTGGTGTGGAAGACGATCGCGTTGCGCCGCGACCAACGGGGGTGCGGTCTATCCAACGCGCTGATGCACGAGGTGACGCGGGAGGCAGTCGCGCGCGGCGTGGATCGGGCGATCGCCGCGTTGTTTCGCGAGGGTGCGCAAAGCGGCTCCTATTCCCGGAAGTGCCCGGTCCTCTGGCGGCACGAGTACGCGCTGTTTCGGCAGGAGTTGTCCGGCGTCCGCGACGGCGCGGGGTAGGCAGGCCTCGCGGGAGTCGCGTGTGCCGCTACAGGGATTTCCAGGGTTCCAACCAGCCGCACACCTGCAGCAGGATTGCGGCGGCCGCAACCAGGAGCGACAGGACGAGTCGCGACGTCGGCCACAGGGTGTCGCGGGTGAGCAGCGGTTCCTCGCCCATGGCGCGGTCGTTGGCCACGGCCGCGGTGAGGACAAGCAGGCCGACGGCATGGACGTAATGCCGGGACTCTCCCGCATCGTAGAGCCATGCGGGCACGGTCGCGGCGGCGACGGCCACCGCGGCGAGGAAGGTCGCGACCGCCACGCGCCGGGCACCGCAAATCCGCCACCGGATGAAGACGAAGTTCCACAGGGTGAAGGCGAGGACGCAGGTGACGGCCGCCAGGAACGGCCCGTAGAAGAAGTCTTCCGCGTCGCTGAAATAGGCGGCGAGGAAGACGAGCAGGGGGGCGAGGATGGCGCGCAGCACGGTGCCGACCCGGGTGATGGCGGGTCGCCCCTCGGGGGGGCGCGCGATCACGCGCACGAACGTGTAGAGGAGGAACCCGGTGAAAATGGGCAGCGCCCACCGGGCGGACCCGAGCGCCCAGAGGACGAAGGTGAAGAGGATGAAGGCCAGGGTTCCGCCCACGTTGAATGCGCGCGTGCGCCAGGCGATGAAGGCGATGGCGGCGAAGAAGATCAGCAGCGCGAGGTTGAGTCGCACCAGTTCGTCCACGGGCGCCAGGACGGCGCGGTCGATGACGACGTAGACGGCGAACGGGACGAAGAGATTGTCCGTCCCGTGCGGGGAGAGGGCCTCGATCGTGGTCACGACCACGGCCGCCATCGATGCGACCAGGACGCAACTCGCGCGCGGCAGGTCGGTGAGGAGGAGCAGCGGGATGTGGACGGCGAGAAAGGTAATCACGAAAAAGACGAGCGACCCCTCGAGGCTCTTGAATTCGTCGTCCACGTCGTAGCGGATCGTCCCGTACTCGCTGCCGACGAGAGCGGCAAGCGCGTCGGAAATCGCCAGCACCAGCACCGCGCACAGGTAGAGCCACGGCCGGTCGTGGGCGAGGATGTAGAGGAGGAGGATGGCGAACGGGTAAAGCTCGCTCCCCTGTCCCTTGCGGCGCACGGAGTGGACGCTGCGCAGGAGGCCGGTGCGCCCGCCGATCCAGAGCAAGGCGGCGAACGAGACGGCCATGCCCAGCACGGTCCAGATGGATTGGATGACGAACGGTATCGGGAGGCAGGCCATGCCGCCGCCGACATGGACGAGTTTTCGCGTCCACTCGGGCTTGGGGGAACCGAAACGATGCCAGATCTCGGCCACGAGCAGGACGGCGAGGCTGCCGCCCATGACGATCGCCACCCCGGTCCATTCGCCGGATCCCGTCATGCCCGGACCTCTTCGAGCACGAATGCGCTGTAGAAGAAGGCGAGATCCTGCGCGAACAACTCGCGCGCGCGAGCTTCGTGGGAAACGACCCGGTCCGCCAGGCCGGGGGGAACGCGTCGGGGGACGAGCATGTTCCAGTAGGCGAGTCGAGCCCCGGGGCGGGCATGCTCGAGGAGCGCGCGATAGGTCCGCTCGCACGCGGGCGGGTCGAGATACTCGAAGATGTCCGAGAGATTGAAGCCGTCGAACCCGCCCGCGGGGAAGGCGCGGGCTGCGTCCTCGACCGACCCGAGGAAGGGCCGGACGCGATGCAGGCCGGCGCGGATCGCCTCGAAGTTCTCGGGGCGCAGGGCACGGGGGAGCGAACGGTGGAAAGTGCCGGAGGTGATGTAGTCGAGGTAGGGATTGGCGTGGGTCGGCAGGACCGTGAGGGCGTAGCGGGCGCGGGAGAGGATCCGCTCGGCCACGGACCCTTCGACATAGCGGAAGAACTCCGGATCGCGGCCGAGCCGACCCATGGCCCAGCGGCTGAAGAAAACCCGAAACAGGCAGCGCCAGCGCAGGTTGTTCCATGTTTCGTCGTAAAACCGGCGCCGTTCGGAATCGTTCCGCTCGGACAGGAGGGAGTCGACGACCGCGCGGCGGTGGATCAGGGGAAGAATGCGGGTGCGGAAGAGGCGGAAGTAGCGCTCGAATTTTCCCGCGTGAATGAATCCGCCGTCGATTTCATCAAGACGGGCGTCCCAGAAGGAGGCTGCGGTCGGGGAGAGATCCGGCCGAAGTCGCGGATAGACGGCGCGTCGGGCGAGTGCCGGGCGCACGCCGAGGAACTCGAGCGTCTCGGAATGGGAGAGATGCCGATAGGCGGCGATGCGCAGTTCGAGGCAGGCGATCTGCGCGGGATTCAAGTCGGCGGCCACCACCTCCGCCCCCAGCGCGGCCAATGCGAGGGAATTGTCGCCGCCGGAAGCCACGGAAAGGATCCGGGAGCCTGCGCGCGGTTGGAGGGCGCCGCAGAGAACGTCGGCGTCTTCCCAGCAGTTCGCGTAGCGGATGAAATCGAGACGGACGCGATTCGAGAGCGTGGCGACCATACGACGGGATGCTCTCCCCGCGGGGGTGCCGAGAACGACGCGGTGTCGGCTCGCTGCGGTCCGCGATGCGGTGGACGGTAACACACCCGCCTGCCCGCGCGCAAGCGTGTCACGGGATGGAGAGCGCGGATCGGGAGCAGCCGCGTGGGCGGCGCGGACGGGCTCGGCCGGTCAGGGACCCGGGCGATCAGCGCCACCGTTCCCGCAACTCGGCGTCCCAGGCAATGCCGCGACGTCCCATGCGGTCGACCACTTCATGGGCCTCGTTCCTGCGGTCGAGCGCGAGGAGGCAGAGGGCGAGGAAGTTGTGGGCGGGGGCGAGGGTGGGATCGAGGCGCAAGGCCTGTCGAAGATCGGCCATGGCGCGATCCAAGTCGGTGCCGAGACGGTACGCGGCGATGCCGCGACCCTCCCAGGCGCGCGAGGATCCGGGGTCCGAGCGCAACGCCGCGTCATAATCCGTCCAGGCGCCGGACCAGTCCGACAGACGCATTCGGGCATAGGCGCGATGGAAAAGTGGGACGGCGTCTCCGGGGGAAAGGGCGATGGCGCGGTCGAAATGGGGAATCGCGGCCTGCGCATCCTCCATCCCCTCGAGGTGGAACAGACCCAGGGAATCGTGAAGCGCGGGGAGCCGGGGCCATCGGGTTACGGCGCGCTCGAGATCGGCGTGCGCATCCTCCATCCGTCCGATGTCGCGCAGGTGACGGGCGCGCTGTTGCAGGGCCGCGGCCCCCTGATCGAGTTCGACGGCCCGATCCAGGTCCGAAAGCGCGCGCTCCATCCGTTGCTTGCGGCGATAGGCCTGGGCGCGCCAGAGGTAGAGTTGCGCGAACCGCGGGGTGGCCTCGATGCCCGCGTTGCACAGGCGGAGCGCAGTCTCGACTTCTCCGGCCGCCAGGGCGACGGTGGCGAGTTGACCCATGGCATGTCCGTTGCCCCGTTCCTTCCGGAGGACGTCCGAAAACAACGTCGGATGGTCTGCCCAGGACCGGTTGCGATCCACGGTCAAGACGAGGAAGAGGAACGCGATGGCGGCCGTGGCCCATCGCGCACGACTCGTCGGCCGGGCCGACCCGGCCCCGAGAAGGTGCGCCAGCACGACCACGCCCCCGACGGAGGGCAGGTACAGGAACCTCTCCGCCTTGATGGCCGCGATGGAGACGAACAGGTTGGAGACCGGGATGATCGAAATCAGGAACCAGCCGATCCCGAACGCCAGCCACGGAACCCGACGGGCGGTCAAAACCCCGGCGCTCACGATGGCCAGCACCGCAAGGGCGCAAACGAGCCCGAACGGATCCGCCGGCCCGCCGACCTGCGCGTCGGGAACCGTATTCAAGAGATAGTCGGCCCGCAGGCTGACCGGGAGAACGAGCAGACGCGCGTAATCGGCCAGAACGGCCAGGGCGATGAAGGGTCGTGCGGGGAAGGCCACCTCGTATCGGTCGAACACGCTGACCTGCGGCCCCGCCTGTCCGAGGACGGACACGCGCACGGCGAAATAGACGACCAGGAGTGCCGCGAACCCCGTGAGGGGAAGAAGGGATGCGGCGGAGAACCGGTTCCGCAGCGGATGCGCGTCCCCGTTCACCGCGGCGCGGTAGGCCTCGCTCAGGAGCAGCAGACCGGGCAGGGTCAGCGCCATCTCCTTCGAGAGCAGCGCCAGTCCGAAACATGCGAGCGAGCCGGCATAGAACCACGCCGAAACGCCGGGTCGCGAGTCCGCGTGATCGCGGAATCGCAGGTACGCTCCCGCCGCCAGGAAGGAGAAGAGCGCGCACAGCACTTCCGCGCGCCCGACGATTCCGGTGACCGCTTCCGTGTGGATCGGATGAACCGCGAAGAGCAAGGCGGCCCAGAAGGCGGGCGGCGCGGCCCGCGTCAGCCGTCGAAGAAAGTCATACAGGGCCAGAGTGGCAAGCGCATGGAGCAGGAGATTGGTGAGGTGAAACCCCCCGGGACCGGACTTTCCGTCCGGACCGGACCACAAGGCCCAATCCAGCGCATAGGTCAGCATGGTGAGCGGGCGATAGAGGAGATCCATCCCGCTGTGTCCCCAGTATGGGGTGACGAACAGTGTGACGGCGTGGGCGAGTCGGTGCACGCGGGGGTTCTCGACGATGACCGGGCGGTCATCGCCGAGGAAGGCGTTTTCGAAGGTGTTGCTGAACGCCAGTGCGCACGCGGTGGCGAGGGCCAGCGCATGCGCCGGCCACTCCGGGCGTGCGGTGCGCGCGGGGGCGGAAGTCGGCTCGGGATTGACCATCGCGGAACCCAGGATCGATTCAGGGTCGGTCACGGAGTTCGGGGCGCCTCAACTCCCGAGCCCCCCGGGGCCCGCGCCCACACAGGCGACGAACAGGAGCACTACGGCCCCCGCGCCGAGAAGGCCCAGCCCGGCAATGACCACGCAGATCGTGGTGATGGCGCTGCGGGCAATCTGACCGGACGCGAAGCGCACGGGCTCCTTCTCCTCCCTGGCATTCATCCCGTAGATCAGCGCGCCGAACAGGAGCAGACCGAGCACCACGATCGCGCCGCCACCGAAGCGCCCCATGGTGAGCATTCCGAGTCCGAGAGCCCCGATCATCATCCCGAGGGCGGTGGTGTATCCCGAGCGGGCGCCGTCCGTGCGCGCCTCTGCGTCCGCCCCGGGCAGGGCTTCAAAGGGGGCAGAGCGGGACGAGGAGGGACCCGGGGCGGGTCCCCCTGGACCGGTCCCGGGAGTCGTCGTACCCTGCGCCGCGGCTGTTTCCGCGTTCATCGGCGTGGCGCAGATCGGGCAGCGCGGGAAGCGCCGTGTGTCGAAGTACGTCGCGCATTTCCGGCAACGGTAGATCGAACTCATGCCTGCCCTCCACCCGCTTCGCCGGTTTGTCCGCGCAGGAACAGGACCCGATCGTGGTAGTCGTGCGCCAAGCGGCGTGCGCGCCGAACCGATTGACCGGCGAGCAGCCCTGCGCAGCCGAGGGCGAGCGTGAAAATCACCTGCTGCCGGCGCGGCACGACCCAGTCGGGTTGGTACTCGTACGAGTGGACCAGCACGGCGCCGTATCCGATGGCCGCCAGGAGCGTGGCGACGCGAACGAGCGTGAGATCGAGTCGCACAGCCGTGGTCGCAAGAACGAGGAGATAGAGCACGAGGAGGATGCTGCGCGGACCGTCGCTGACCATGAGGAGCAGCGTCACCATGAAGAGATCGGCGGCGACCGCGGCGTGGGAGAGCCAGGAGGGCCGGTAGCGGGAGCGCAGGCACAAGTGGAGGGCCATGCCGACGGCGACCCAGGCGACCGTGATCGCGGTCACGGCCAGATGGTACGGTTCGCCGAGGTCGTCCCCGAGCAGGTGGTAGGAGACCAGATGCTGCCCGTAGAACGCCGTGATCGATATCGCCCGAATCACGTTGACGCGCAACTCGCCGGCCCACGCTTCGACCTGCAGGGCTGCGTTCCAGGCTGTCTCATCCGCCATGCCCGACTCCCGACGAGGGTCCGAAGCAAATCCGTTCGGATCGTAACCCGGCGGATGGGGTGCGTCAATGCTCCCGGTCCGGGGACGACCCGGCGATTCCGGCGTCACGGGGATGGGCCTGGTCCTGTACCGGGGGCCGGCCCGCCGGGGGGGATCGGAGATCCCAGCGGCCATTCGGAGTCGATCTTGCGGTGGATCTGGGACGGATCGGCGGCGAGCCAGGTGTTTGCCGGGAGGATCCGCCCCGGCGCCAGGAGTGTTCCGCCGAGCGTGCGCGCCCCCTCCCGATAGACTGAACCGAGGAAGCGTCCCGCATACTCGCGGATTCCGCGGGGCGTCATCACGCGGAAGCCGCCGCCGTGGGGCAGGTAGTCCATGAGGATGGTGGCGAAGGCCGCGCTGCCGGAGTGGAAACAGGAGAACTGGTAGGGGCCGTGGATGAGGAAGACCTCGTCCTCGACGTGACAGCGGTAGAGGACGAGGTCGTGCATGAGCCAACTGCGCGGCCCGACGGTGGAGAATTCGACTTTCGCCCCGTCGTGGAGGCGGGCGTCCTCGGCGACGTGGCTGAAGCGTACGGTGCAGTGCGCGCCGACACGGGCGCCCGCCGAGATCACGGAACCCTCCACGACGGCGGTCGGATGCACTTCGGCGCCCGGCGCGATCTCGCGCCAAGCGGTGGCGGCCCGCAGGGCGCGGTCCCGCGGATGGCGCCCGAACAAGGCGGCCCACCAAGCCCTCGGGCTCGACGGTACGCGCCTGCGAAGTTCGGCAGGGTAGGCGATCTGATTGGCGAACAGAAGGTCGAAGTCGCAGCCGAAGGCGAGCAGGAGCGCATGGGGCGCGGAAGCCCGGACCGGCTCGGCGAGTGCGCGCGGGAAGGGGATGGGCGTGGCCGAAGACGGCAGCGTCACGTTCGCGATTCCGGTTTCACCGGCGTCGACTCCCGTCCGGCGCGCTTCCGCCGGGAGTCGAACGGATCCGTCCGGGCGCCGGTCCTCGTGAAGTCCGTAGTAGTCCCGCAGTGCGTCGGCGTCCGGCGTCACCCGGAACTCCACCCGGGCGGTCCCGGGTGGGACCGAATCGAGGGATGCGGCGAGGAGGCGGAGTCCGTCCACGTCGAAGAGCAGGTCACCGCCCAGGTGGATCTCCCAGCCCGCATCGGGGGCGTCGGTGGCGCCGAAGCGGGCAAGGGCGGCGGCATGGAAGCGGGCCACCGATTCGCCGAGGATCCGCCGCCGTTCGAGCTCCGGCACGGGTCCGGGGTAGCGGAAGCGGACTCGATTCACGGGGAACCTCGGGGCGGGAGGGGGGTCAGGCGAGGCCGGTCGCGCCCGCGGGAAGGGCGCCGGCGGCGGGAGTCCGCTTGCGGATCTGGAATGCGCCGACGGCCGCCACGAGCAGGGCCAGCCATTGGTAAAAGCCGATCCCGAACGTCGCGCCGGCGATCGGTTCGCGCAGGAACTCGAGCAGGAACCGGAGGATGCCGTACGCGAAGAGCAGGACGAAGAAGCGGCGGTTCTTCAGCCGTCCGTGGCGGTGAAGTCTTTGGAGGAAGAGGAAAAGGGCGAAGACGAGGGTTGCCTCGATCCACTGAACCGGCAGGCGCGCGACGCCGTCGCCGTAGTCTCGCCCGGCCCAGGGGGGCACTTCGATGCCGAAGCAGCAATGGCGCGCCACGCAGCCGAGCCGGCCGACCGCCATCATCAGGCAGGTGCCGCGGGCGAAGGCGTCGCTGGTGTCGAACGCGGTTCCGGTCAACCGCTTGAAGGCCGCCGCGCCGAGGAACCCGCCGAGCAGGCCGCCGAGGATCGTCTTGGGTCCCCGCCACTCGAGGAAGGCGAGGGAGCCCACGAGATCGCCGGCCAGGAACGCGGGAATCGCGCATCCGGCGAGGCCGGCCGCGAACACGGAGGCGAACAGTCCGAACCGGATGTGCGACGGCAGCGGCCATTCCCGCGCGTCGCGTCGAGTCAGCCAGCCGCCGAGGAGGAACGCAGGGATGAGCATCAGCGCGGCCGCTTCGGGTGACCCGTGCGCGAGGATGCGGTGCAGCGTGTCCTGCGTCATGGCCGCGGCGGCTCCACCGGTTCCGCCGGGACCGCGCCGCGGCGCCAGTCGCCCAGCGGCAGCAGCAGGTGCGGCCCGCGGGCGCGGGGGAAGGAAGGTTCCGCCCGCAGGTCGTGCCACGCCTTGCCCGGCTCGGCATGGTGTTCCCCGTGCAGGCCATTGTTGAAGAGCGCGGCATTGTAGGGTCGGTTGGCCAGGCTCGTGACCGGCGCCTGGCCCTCCAGGGGAAGGTGTTGACCGAAGTTGTGCAGGGAGACCAGGGCCCAGCCTGCGTAGACGAGCCCCACGTAGGCGAGGGCCCAGGGCCAGGAGTAGAGCGCCAGGGCGATCAGGAACAGGCCGATGACGTTCTTTTCCGTGCGCAGGCGCTTCTGCATGCCCAGGGAGAGTCGTCCGGCCAGGGCGTCCTCCCGCATCGCGGCGCGCGCTCGGCCGAGCTCGATCGGCCACAAGAGAACGTAGGAAAGCAGCCGTTTCGGGCGGCGCCGGCCGTCGGCTTCCCAGAGCCAGGTCGAGGAATAGTCTCCGGGGCCGTTGTCGTGGCGGTGGTGGTTGTAGTGGTGGAGCCGGTAGCCGTCGAACGGCATGCCCCCCAGGAGGCTGAGTCCAAGGGATGCGGCCCAGGGCAACCGCTCCGGCGGAGAGGCATGGACGACTTCGTGCAGGAAAATATGCACCGTCAGATCGAGCGCGAGCACTGCGAGCATGAAGAGCCCGATGGACAGCCACGGGGTCGAAGCCCAGGTCAGACCGGCGCCGACGAAACACGTCGTCTGGATCGCCGGGAAGACGGCAAGCGGGAGGATTCGCTTCATGCCTTGCCCTCGGTTGCCAGGACTTCCCCGGAGGGTCGGCCCCCCGCGCGGTCGAGGGCCTGGGTGAGATCGGCCTTCAGATCCTCCGGGTCCTCGAGCCCGAAACAGAAGCGCACGAGGGTTTTTCGCAGTCCGATTCGCGTCTTCTCCGCATCGGTCATCGACAGGTGGCTGCCGGTCCACGGCTGGGCGACGGCGGAGACCACGCTGGCCATGGACGTGCCGCGCTCGAACCACTGGAGCGAATCCATGAATTCGCCGATCGCACCCTCCAGGGCGGGGTCGAGTTCGGCGAAGAGGATGCCGCCGTAGGCGCGGAGCTGCCGGCCGTCGACTGCGGGGACGTACACCTGACGGATGCGGGGGTGCGCGCGGAGGTGGTTCGCCATCGTCTCGAACGTGGCGACATGATGGTTCATGCGCAGGGCGAAGGTCTGAAGACTCCGTCGCAGCAGCCAGGAGGAGTGCGGATCGAGGATGCTGCCGGAGTAAAACCGGATGCGGCGGAACTCCTCCGCCAAGTCGGGGCGACGGGTGGTGACGAGGCCCCCCATCACGTCGCTGTGGCCGGAGTAGTACTTGGTCGCGCTGTAGACGCAGAGATCGGCGCCGAGGTCGAGCGGGGACTGGAACAGCGGCGTCGCCCAGGTGTTGTCGACCACCACGAGCGCGTGCGGCGCCGCCCGCCGGACCGCGTCGGCAATCGTTTCGATCGGCACGGTCTTGAGGAGCGGATTGGTGGGGGTTTCGAAGAACACCATGCGCGTGTTGGCGCGCAATCGGGCGCGGAGGGCGACGGGATCGGTGAGGTCGAACACGTCGAAGTCGATGCCGTAATGCGCGCAGAAGTCCGCGAACAGGCGATGGGAGCAGCCGTAGACGAGCTCGTGCGCAACCAGGTGATCGCCGGGACGAAGGAGCCGGAGCGCCATGGTGACGGCGGCCATGCCGGTGGTCACGGCCACGACATGGGCCCCCTCCTCGAGGTCGCCGACGGCGGCCTCCAGCTCCTCGGTGTTCGGATTCGCCCGTCGGGTGTAGAAGTAGTCGGAGTCGGCGAGAAAGGAGCTGCACTGGAAGAGCGGCGTCACATTCGGCCGCGCTCGCGCGGTGGAGACCTTGCGGTGAAGAAGCCGGGTGATCGGTTTCATGACCGTTGCTCCTGGTCGGTGGGGAAGTGGGCCCGATCGAGGACTTCCCAGAAGCGCACCTCGACGCCTTCGGGGTGGCGCAAGGAAACGCCGGAAGACGCGGGCTGGTCCTTGGCGACGAGGAAACGCCAGTCCTCTCCGGGTCGAAGCGCGAGGGTCCGGCCGGCGGGATCCCCGCCGTCGTGGAGAAGCAGGACGGCTTCCGGGAGAGCCGAGCGGTTGCGCAGCTGAAAGTGGCCGGACTGGGCCTCGGCGGTCCAGCGGTGGGTCCAGGTCCGGGTGGGCTCGTGCGTCGCCGCGGAACGGGGGGGCGACGGCGCGGCGGGTGTGGGAACGATCGGCGCCGGCGCTCCGCAGGCGCCGCAGCTCCCGTCCCCGTTCAGTTTGCCGGAGGAGGCGCGGAGGCCGAATCGAGAGACCAGCACCTCCCCGCACCGGCGGCAGGCCGTGTCGCTCCACGGACCCGGCTCGAAGACGTTGCCGAGATAGCAGTGCCGAACTCCCATGGCGAGCGCCCGCTCCCGGGCGGCCTTGAGAAACCCGATGTCGGTCCGCGGGACGTCGAGGATCCGGAATGCCGGATGGAACCGGACGAAGTGCAAGGGGACGTCGTCGCCGAGGGCGTCCAGCACCCAGGCGGCCACCTTTTCCACCTCGGGCATGGAGTCATTCGCCCCGGTGACGACGAGGTTGCTGATTTCGAGATGCCGATCGCCCCAGGCGCGGACCTGACGGATCGCTTCGAGGACCGGCTCCAGCCGTCCCTTGGTCATCCGGGCGTAGAAGCGCGGATCCATCGATTTGAGCGACAGGCTGAAGATGTCGATGACCTCGCGGAGTTCCTCCACCGCCTCCGGTCCAATGTAGAACGCCGACTTGTAGAGGTTCAGCAGGCCGTGGCGACGCGCAAGCCGGGCGGTGTCCATGACGAACTCGTGCCACACGACCGGGTCGTTGTAAGTCCAGGAGAGGATGCGGATCCCCTTCGCCAGCGCGGACTCCACGACCTCCTCCGGCGTGTAGTGGCGGACGTCCTCCTTGCGGATGAAGCGGGCCTGCGAGGTGGTCCAATTCTGGCAGAACTCGCAGGTCATCATGCACCCGACGTTGCCGAGAGAGAGGATCCGCGCCCCCGGATGAAAGTGGAAAACGGCTTCGGTCTCGATCACCTCCTCGGTGATCTGCACCGAGGCGCCGTAGTTGAGCGTGACGAGCTCCCCATTCCGGTTCCGGCGGACTTGGCAGAACCCCGATCGATCGGGCGCCAGGGTGCAGTGGCGCGGGCAGAGGTAGCATTGGACCCGGTCGCGGTCGAGGCGCCGGTAGAGCCGCGCCGGGTGGGGTTGCAGTCCCACACGGAGGTCGAGAGAAACGGGTTCGGCGCGCGGACCGGCGGAGGGTGTCATCCTCGGTCTCCGGGTGCCTCGGGGGGCTTTGCTCGGGAAGGCGGAGTCAGAGAGCGGCTCGTCCTGGTGGTGCGGCGCAAGCGGACGTCCGGCGGGGACTTTCCGGCCGGCGGAATGGGGCCCTCAACGGCTACGCCCGCTCCGAACCCCCCCGTTCGCGAAGTCCGGCTGCCGACCGCGCCCTCTCAACTTCCTGCCCGCTTGGCCATGTCCTGAAGTCGCTTTTGGAGCTCCTCCCGTTGATCCGGGCTGAAACTCGGATCGTTCTGGATCGCCGCCATCTGTCCACTGAGGATCCGCTGGATATCCTCGGGCGAACTGACCCCCGACATGGATTGGCTGAACTCGCTGATCAGTTCCTCGCGGAGTTTCTCGAGGTGGGGATCCCGGGTCGGTCCGGAGGCGGCCGGAGGACGCTTGGCGTCCGGGTTGGGCTTGCCCTGGCGAGCGGGCAGGTAGTAGGTAATGAAGAGGAACACCACGGCGATCCCGATCACGAGCATGAACATCTGGATGACGTTCGGGTCCTTTTCGGCCCCCGGGGCGGAAGGATCCGATGACTCGGATCCGGGGGGGGCGTAATATGACTCGCTCATAAGCAATCTCCTCCTGGTTCCCGATCTCCCGGGAGAATAGCACGCCCTCCGCGGCAGGGCAATGTTCGGCGGCCTCGGGATGTCGCCCGGGCCCTCGCGGGATTTTCCATTGACGGGCCACCGAGGGGGAGGGGACAATCCGGATTCACCCCCGGTGAATTCTCCGAACCCTCACATGCTGGAGGTTCCCGTGATTCGAGCCGCCGCCCTGGAGTCCGAATTCGCCCGGATCGGTTTGCTCTCGCTGGTGCTGGCCGCCGCGATCGGCATGGTTCTCGTTCCGTTCCTCCATGCCCAGGATCCGGGGCAGACCGATGGTCCGCCTGCCGAAGAGAATCCGCTGCTGGCCTCGATTCCGTGGGAGCGAGGTCCCGCCCAGTCGAAGGTCGGGAGTTTCGCCGAGGTCAACGTACCGGAGGGGTATCGGTACTGCGGGGCGAGCGACACCCAGAAGCTGATGACGGCCATGGGCAATCCGATCAGCGGCAAGGAGCTCGGGTTCCTTGCCCCCGAGAGTCTCGAATGGTTCGTGGTGTTTGAATTCAACGACGTGGGGTACGTCAAGGACGACGAGAAGGACAAGCTCGATGCCGCGGCGATCCTGAAGTCAATCAAGGACGGAACGGAGGCCTCGAATGCGGAACGACGCAAGCACGGCTGGGCCACGCTGGAAGTGACCGGCTGGCACACTCCGCCGACGTACAATCCGGAGACGAACAATCTCGAGTGGTGCATCCGGGGCGTGAGTTCGGAGCAGGGGACCAGCGTCGAGGTCCTCAACTACAACGTTCGCGTCCTCGGCCGGGCGGGGGTCATGGAGGCTGCGTTGGTCCTGGGCCCCGATCAGTTGGGGGGCGCGCTGCCCACGTTCCGCGAATTGCTCAAGGGGTATTCCTACGTGGAAGGCCAGCGCTACGCGGAGTACCGCTCCGGCGACAAGCTCGCCGCAATCGGCCTGACCGCGCTGGTGACCGGCGGCGGCGTGGCCCTGGCGGCGAAGTCGGGGCTTCTGCAAAAATTCGGCAAGTTCATCGTGCTCGCCGTGATCGCCGTCGGCGCCGCGATCAAGTCGGTCTTCCAGAAGTTGTTCGGCGGGGGTAAGCAGGCGGCCGAGCCTCAGGGGGAGACGGAGACGCAGGCCCCGTAGTCGTTCGCGAGCGCATGACCGACAACCAATCGCTGCTCCTGGTGTTCGTCGCCCTCTACCTTTGGGAAAGCCTGGTCTGGTTGCCCAAGGACTCGCTCGCGTTCCTGGCGCCATGGGAGGGGGCGTTCCGGGTCATCCACCCCTGGCCGGTTCTGGGCCGACACCGAACGGGCGCGCTGGTGGGAAACCTCCTGCCGCCCCTGGCCGCCCCGTTGCTCGCCCATCCCTGGCCCGTCTCGGTGACCCCGAACGCGCTCTACGCCTATGTCTCGCAAGCCCTCCACCCGGACGGGCGCGCGGAGCAACCGGGAACGTTCGCCCGCTGGTCGGAGGTCACCTCGCTCGAGGTCGAGGGCCGCAAGGTCCTGGTGAACGGCGCGCCGTTTCTCACCGCCCCCAGCGATCGCGTGGCGCGCGCCCTGGGCGCCCGGCTTCACCGGATCTGGAAAGAGGCGCCCGAACACCGGTCGGCTGCGATCGATGCCCTCCTCGACGAGTCGCTGGATGTCGATCAGGTTCGCGCGCGCGTCGACACGTACCGCAAACGGATCGCGGCGACGAACTTCTTCTGCACCTTCCTGTGGGGCCTCCTCTTCGTCATCGGACCGATCCTGGTGATCCGATTCACCCTGGCGCTGGCGATCCTCTTCATCGTCCCCCTGCTCTGCGCCCTGCTGGTGGCGGTGGGGATCTGCTACTGGCGGGCGCATCGAACGCTCTTCCCCCGGGACCGCGGCGAGCGCCTGCGTCACCTGCCGCTGCTGCTCCTCTACCCGCCCCTGGCGATCCGCGCCGTGGACCGGTTGGGGGCGATCGTGGTCGATGCCTTCGACCCTCTGGCCGTGGGCGTCGCACTGCTCGAGCCGGAGGCGCTGAGGAAGTTCGCCCGCACGGTGGTGCTGGACCTGCGGCATCCGCTGGAACCCGCCTGCCCCGCCGAGGAACCGGATCGGCGCGAAGCGGAGGGCGGATTTCGGTCCGCCCTTCGGTCGGCCGTGGAGCGGGTCCTGCGGTCGCGAAACCTCGACCCGGACGAACTCACTCGCCCGCCCGCGCCGATCGACGCACAGAGCCGGAGCTATTGTCCCCGCTGCCTCGACCAGTACGTGCTGACGGAGGGTCGTTGCTCCGATTGCGGCGGGCTGACGTTGAAGCCCCTGGCTTCCGCTCCCGTGTCGTGATCCCCGCCTACTTCGGCTTCCCGGCGCCCACCTCGGGGACGCGGACCTGGGGCTCGGATCGGCCGAAGTTCTGGGTCCAGTAGAGCTTCGCCTTGCCGACCCCGATCTGGATGTAGATGGGGTCGAGCATGTTGCGATGGTGCTCGCTGCTCGTGTACCAGGCCTGGAAGGCCGCCTGGGGGTCGGGAGGGCCGAACGAGATGTTCTCCCCGCTCACGCCCTGGAATCCCTCGAGCGCCACCCGGCGGGAGAGCGTGCGACGAGTTTCGTCGTGCTCCTCATGGGAGAAGTGTTTGGTCTCGAGCATTCGCTCGGAGTGGCCGCGGGCGGCGCGCCAGAGGGCCGGGTGGATCTCCAGCGCGTGCAGCCCGAGCATCTCGCGGTAGTCGTTGACGAGTTCGACCTGCTTGCGCTCCGACGGGTGCATTTCCTCGACGGCGTCCCGATTGAAAGTGCGCACGGCGGCATTCCAGCGCAATCGAGCCCGCTCATGGGAGGAGCCCCAGAACCCGGCGACATCGATCGGCGCATCGATCGCGGCGAGCATCATCTCGTACTCGGAGAGGTCGAGGCTCGCCTCGCCCCCGGCGGCGATGACGTCCCGTTCGGCCTCCCGGGCGGCCTCGATGCGTGGACGCAGGGCCGCGTTCAAGCGCACCGGCCGGTCGTGGCGGAACCGCCAGCGTTCCCTCACGACGGCCACGAGCCGGTCGATGTCCGGCTGGGCCCGGGCGCCATGGTCCCCCTTCGCGAGGTCGTACGTGTAGACGGCGGAATCGTGGATCGCCGCGAGGGCCGTCTGGCGGGCGTCGGCAAGCTCCGTGGCGCGTCGGCGCAGGTCGGAGAGGGCGAGGAGGTCGGGCTCCGCGCGGAGCGCTTGGAGCAAGGAGTCGCGTTGCGAGACGGCCCGGGCCAGGAGTTCGCGGCGCGCGGACTCGGCGTGCTCCTGAGCGCGGCGGTATTCCTCTTCGGCGGCAGACTCGCGCGCAATCCGTTCACGGAGAAGGCGCTCCGCCTCGGCGGCCGGAGGGGGCACGCGCGGGTCGTGGGCCGGCGGGCGTGGCTCGCGCGGAGGCGCCGCGGCGACCGGGTCCGGCGACCGATCCTTGGGCGACGAAGACGCGCGGCCGTCGGCGGTCGGCACGACCGGATTTCCCTGCTCGACCAGGGCCTTGCGCGCGAGCACGGCCTTCCCGGCCCAGACGACGGCGACGAGACTGACGGCGGAGAGGGCGAGGAGGAGGCCGGCCCGGAAGGGGCGGCGCCGGCGCCGCGATTCTCCGCGCGCCAGGGTCTCGGCGCTGGCGCGCGAGACCAGGCCGCGCTGGATGAGCAATTCGACCGGAGTGACGAGACGACCGGCGGCTCGCGCCCGGGCGGCATCCCCCTCGGCGGCGTGCGCCGCCGCCGGAGAAACCGCGCCGGCGGCGACCAGACGGCGAAGGACCGCCTCGTGGTGAACGTGCAGGGGATTCATGGCAAGAGCCTATCGGGTGCGCGCGGGACATTCTAACGGGGGGCGAAGCCGGGGGGAAGGACGGAATCGACCGCTTCCGGGAATGGAGTGGGGAACCTTGTCACGGTGGCCGTGGCATCCTATCCTTGCGGAGAGTCGAACCGCTTTCCCCGAATGAGGACGCCATGACCGAGGAACCGATCTCCGCCTTTTCGCCGGACCGTCTGATTTCGTTGAAGCGCGTGGTCGCGCTGGCCCTGTCACCCTGCGGAACCTGGATTGCAGTGCAGATCCAGCGGCACGATGCGGAGCTCGGAAAGTACGTGTCGGACCTCTGGCGCGTCCCGGTGGAGGGCGGCGAGGCGTCGCCGTTGACGCGCGGACGATTCAACGATCATGCGCCTTGTTTCCGCAGCGACGGGTCCCTCGGATTTCTTTCCAATCGGCCCACGGGTGAGTCGAAGGCGGATCCGGAAGACGAGGAGCGGGCGCAAGTCTGGCTGTTGCCGGCGGGGGGCGGGGAGCCTCGACCGATCACCGACGAGCCGCTGGGTGTTGCTTCGTTTCGATTCGCGCACGCGGCGAACGTCCTGGTCGCCGTGGTGCCGCTGTTTCCGGGGCTCGCCGCGAGCGAACAGCGGGCGCGGGCGGCCGAACGCAAGAAGAAGGGACCGTCCGCCCTGCACTATCGGGAGATGCCCGTGCGCCAATGGGATCACTGGCTCGGTCCGACGTGGCCGCACCTGGCGACGTTCGACGGGGAGGGCAAGGCGAGAAGGGACCTGACTCCGGAGGCGGAGCGCGAATTCGTCGAGGCCGAATGGGATTTGAGCCGGGATGGCTGCTGGGTCGCGGTGACGGAGAACCGCCCGGCGTCGGATCGGAACCAGGACCGGGCCCTGTGTGTGCTGTCGACCGCGTCCGGGGCGCGTCACCGGCTGGGGGTGGAGGAGTCGGTCCGGTACTACGCGCCGCGCTTTTCCCCGGACGGGGGTCGCATCGCCTGCGTGCGGCATCGCCGGTCGCGCGAAGCGCATGGGCGGCCCGCGTTGTGGCTGTTCGACGAGACCCGCGGCGTGGGTCGCGAGCTGGCGCCGCAACTGGACCTTTGGCCGATGCCCGACGGCTGGACCCCGGACGGCAGCCGCATCGTTTTCACGGCCGACGACCGGGGGCAGGTCCCCGTCTTTTCCCTCCGGGTCGACGATGGCCGAATCGAGCGGATCACGTCGGCGGAAGCGGGCGGAACGCACTCCGACCTCATCGTCCTGCCGGGGGGGCGCCGGATCATCGGCCTGCGCAGCCGGACGATTCATCCGCCTGAGCCGTTCCGCGTGGACGCCCTCCCCGGCGCGGTCCCCGCGCTGATCGGCTCGTTGAGCGGACTGACTCCGGCGGAAGGAGAGCGCCTGGTCGAACGCGAGACGCATTCGGTCGAGACGGGCGCCGCCGTTCCGGTGTCGTACTTCGTGGTCAAGCCCGCCGGACGGTCGGCGGAGGCGAAGCCGCTCCCGGCCTTGATGTGGATCCACGGCGGACCGATGACCCAGTGGGCGGACGGCTGGCATTGGCGGTGGAATCCCCTGATCGCCGCCTCCCGCGGGTTCCTGGTGGTCCTGCCGAATCCATCCGGGTCGACCGGATTCGGCCAGGCCCACATGGAACGGATCTGGGGGAACCGGTGGGGGGAGCAGTGCTTCCGGGACGTGATGACGGTGGCCGATCGGGTGGTGGAGCGCCCGGACGTGGATCCCGAGCGATT
>CAZWCX010000051.1:33487-46936 GCA_964632945.1 uncultured Planctomycetia bacterium
GGCTCCTTCGGCGGATACATGACCAACTGGATCGGCGGCAACACCGATCGGTTCCGGTGCCTGGTCACGCATGCCAGCGTATACGGCATGGAGACGTTTCACGGCACCACGGACCATCCGGCGTTCTGGGCGCTGATGATGGGGCGGACGCCGTGGGCCGATCCGGAGGCGTACCGGAAGTACTCGCCGCAATCCCGCATGGCGCACTGGAAGACGCCGACCCTGGTGATTCACGGGGAGAAGGATTATCGCGTGTCGCTCGGCGAAGGGCTGATGCTCTTCGAGGCCCTCCAGGCGCATGGGGTGGAGTCCGAACTGCTGGTCTTCCCCGACGAGAATCACTGGATCATGAAGCCGAACAACATCCGGGAGTGGTACGGGCGGGTGTTCGAGTTCCTCGACCGCCGGATGAAAGGGAAGGGGGGAGGGGACGGCGGCGATTCAAGGGATGCGGAATAGGTCGGCGGCGGGCGCCGGTTTCCCGGACGGATCGAGCCGTTCGGTGATCATGCGGCCGCCTTTTCCGTAGACGCGGTATACCGAGGCCGACGGGCGGGAGACGAGGGTGTGCCAGTTTCCCCCATGGACGACGAGAGCGGCGCAGTCGTCCATCGCGATCCCGAGTTCCCCCTCGGGGGCGAGCAGGGCCCGAAACGACTCGTCTCGGCGTTCCCCGTCGTAGTGCGGACAGGCGGTGGCGCGCAGGAGTCCGAGCCCGCGGACGCGCATGTAGGACCAGGACTCCGGGGTATAGAAGCGCCGGGAATCGCTGTGTCCGTAGTCGTACCAGCAGATGGCCCCCGCGCTGAGGCCGCAGAGGACTGCGCCCGTGCGCCACGCGCGGACGAGGAGGCGGTCGATGCCGAGCCGCCGCCAGATGCGCAGCATGCCGAGGGTGTTGCCGCCGCCGACGTAGATGAGGTCGGCGGTCCCGATCGCGCGGCGGATTTCCGCGGGAGAGGGAGACTCGCGGACCACGCGCAGGACCTCGACCGGAAGGCCGAGGCGTCCGCCGTAGACGTGGCGGAACACATCCACGTACGCGTCCGCGTCGCTGCTGGCCGTGGGAAGAAAGAGGGCGCGGGGCGCGTCCCGGCCGGTCAGGCGAACGATCTCTTCGTCGATCGCCAGCGTGTCCAGCC
Source organism: uncultured Planctomycetia bacterium (assembly GCA_964632945.1). Lineage (GTDB taxonomy): Bacteria > Planctomycetota > MHYJ01 > WSZJ01 > CAZWCX01 > CAZWCX01. The sequence continues at coordinate 34,630 of CAZWCX010000051.1, forward strand.
GGCTCAATTCGCCGCCGCCAATGGTCACGATCGCACCGGGTCTCATGCCGAAAGCGTACCCGGACGCGCGCGTGATGTCGAGGTTCCGGCGTTCCCTTTGCCGTACCATCGGTCCGCCGCGCCTGCTAGACTGGCGGAATGCCGCTGACACCCTTTCATCCAACCGTGCGACGATGGTTCCGCGAGCGCCTGGGGGATCCGACCCCTCCCCAGCGCCGGGGATGGCCGTCCATCTGCGCCGGCCGGCACGCGCTGATCGCCGCGCCGACCGGTTCCGGGAAGACGCTGGCGGCCTTCCTGTGGGCGATCGACGACCTGTTGCGCCGGGGCCCGGGTCTGGAGGACCGGACGTACATCCTCTACGTGTCTCCACTCAAGGCCCTCTCCAACGACGTGCAGAAGAACCTGCAGGCGCCGCTGGCGGAGATTCGCGCCCTGGATCCGGACCTTCCGGAAGTCCGGGTGCTGGTGCGGACCGGGGATACGCCGGCCCGGGAGCGGACGGCGATGACGCGACGCCCTCCGCACGTCCTGGTCACGACGCCGGAATCCCTCTACATCCTCCTCTGCAGCGACGGTGGGCGCAGGCTGCTGTCCACCGTGGGCACCGCCATCGTCGACGAGGTTCACGCCCTGGTTCGCGACAAGCGCGGATCGCACCTGTCCCTGTCTCTGGAACGGCTGGAAAGTCTGTCCGGGCCCTTCCAGCGCATCGGGTTGTCGGCGACCCAGAAACCGATGCAGGCGGTGGCGAACTTCCTGTTCGGCGTGGGCCGCAGCGGCGACTGCATCGACATCGGGCACGGTCGCGACATGGACCTTGCGATCGAGTTGCCACGCTCGGCTCTGGCGGCGGTCTGTTCGCATGAAATGTGGGAGGAGATCTACGCCCGCCTGGAAGAACTGATCCGGGCACACCGGACCACGCTCGTGTTCGTGAACACCCGCAAGATGGCGGAGCGTCTGGCCGCGCGTCTGGCCGGGCGGGTCGGCGCGGACGCCGTGACCTGTCATCATGGAAGCCTGTCGCGGGATCGCCGGCTGGACGCGGAGCGGCGTCTGAAGGAAGGGCGGCTCCGGGCGTTGGTCGCCACGGCTTCGCTCGAGCTCGGGATCGACATCGGGGAGGTCGACCTGGCGGTCCAGGTGGGGTCGTGCCGGTCGATCGCGACGTTCCTGCAGCGCGTGGGCCGCGCCGGTCACGGCGTCGGTCGCACGCCGAAGGGACGCCTGTTCCCGCTCACCCGGGACGAACTGGTGGAGGCGGCCGCGATTCTGGAGTCGGTGCGCCGCGGGGACCTCGATCGGACCCCGGAGGCCCGGCCGGCGCGGGACATCCTCGCGCAGCAGATCGTCGCGGAGGTCGCGGCCCAACCGTGGAGCACCGATGCGTTGTACGCCGCGGTGCGGCGCGCGTGGCCCTATCGCGAGTTGACGCGGGTGGAATTCGAGGCAGTGGTGGCCCTGCACTCCCGCGGGCGCGCCGCCCTGATCCATCGCGACGGGGTCGGGGGGCGACTGCTGGGAACCCGCCGGGCACGACTGACCGCGATCACCGGCGGAGGGGCGATTCCGGACAACGCCGATTACGAGGTGAGGCTCGAACCGGACGGCACCCTGATCGGAACGCTGAACGAGGACTTCTCCATCGAATCCAACGTGGGCGACATTTTCCAATTGGGCAACGCTTCCTGGCGGATCGTGAAGATCGAACCCGGCACGGTGCGCGTTGCGGACGCGAAGGGGGCTCCGCCGACCCTGCCGTTCTGGCTCGGGGAAGCGCCGGCCCGCACCCGGGAACTTTCCGCGGCGATCGGGCGCATTCGGGAGCGGGCGCAGGACCCGGTTGCGCGGCCGTCCTCGACCGACCTCGATGCCGAACCGGCGCGGCAGTTGAGGGAATACGTCGAAGCCGGAGCGAAAGCACTGGGGGCGGTTCCGACCCCGAACCGCGTCATTCTGGAACGCTTTTTCGATGAGAGCGGAGGGATGCAGCTGGTCGTTCATGCTCCCTTCGGCGGGCGCATCAACCGCGCGTGGGGCCTGGCGCTGCGCAAGCGGTTCTGTCGCGGCTTCGGGTTCGAACTTCAGGCCGCCGCGAATGAAGAGGCCATCGTGCTGTCGTTGGGCGTGCAGCACTCGTTCCCGCTCGAGGAGGTATTCGACTACCTGCACCCGAACACCGCGCGGGACGTGCTCGTCCAGGCGCTGTTGGACGCGCCCATGTTCGGAGCGCGCTGGCGGTGGAATGCCACGCGCGCGCTGGTGATCGAGCGGTTCCGCGGCGGCCGCCGCGTCCCGCCGCCGATCGTACGCATGCGGGCGGAGGACGCCCTGGCCGCGGCGTTCCCGGAGGTTCTGGCCTGCGGGGAGAATCTTCCGCCCGGAGACCGGCCGGTGCCGATGGAGCATCCCCTGGTGGCGCAGACGGTCGAGGATTGCCTGGTCGAGGCGATGGACCTGGACGGCTTCCTGGAGGTCCTTGCCGGCCTGCGGGATGGACGGATCGCCCGGCTGGCGGTGGACACGCCGGAGCCCTCCGTGTTTGCGCACGGGATTCTGAACGCCCACCCGTACAGTTTCCTCGACGACGCCCCCCTGGAAGAGCGCCGCACTCAGGCGGTGATGTCGCGGCGAGCCCTGGACTCGCCCGCAGCCCGGGAACTCGGGGAGCTCGACGGCGAGGCGATCCGGCGCGTGCGCGAGGAGGCCTGGCCGAGCCCCGCGACCGCGGAAGAGGTGCATGAGGCCCTGATGTGGATGGGGTACGTCACCGCGGCGGAAGCCCCGGAATGGCGCGAGTGGCTGGCCGAGTTGTCCGTCGACAAACGGGTGATCCGGGACGGGGATCGCTGGTTCGCGGTCGAAGCGCCCCGGGACGGGAAGTCCGTTCTGCGGGGGCGGCTCGAGGCGCTGGGACCGGTGTTCGAGGGGGATCCGGTCCTGCTCACCGAATTGGAACGGGAAGGGGTCCTTCTGCGCACTCGGGTCGAGGGAAGGACCGCGTGGTGCGTGCGGCACCTGTTGGCGCGCATCCATCGCTACACCCTCGATCGTCTGCGACGGGAGATCGAGCCCGTAAGCGCGGCGGAGTTTCTCCGTTTCCTGCCCCGTTGGCAGCATGCGCTTCCGGAGAGCCGGTGGGAGGGACCCCGGGGCGTTGCGGAGGCGGTGGGGCAACTGGCCGGCTTCGAGGCCCCGGCCGCGGCGTGGGAAGGATCCCTGCTGCCGGCGCGCGTGCGCGGCTATCGGCGGGATTGGCTCGACCAGTTGACCGTGACCGGGGAGGTCGTCTGGGGCCGCTTGTGGGGCGGCGGAGCGTCCGCCATTCGCGCCACTCCGATCAGCCTCATCCTTCGCTCCGATCTGGACGCGTGGCTGAGGTGGACGCCTCCGGTCGCCGCGGAGGGGCTCTCCGGTCCCGCCCGGGACGCCTACGACGCCTTGTGTGCCGGCGGCGCCCTCTTCCCGCAGGAACTGGCGCGGGCCAGCCGCCTCCTCCCCGCCCACATGGACATGGCGGTGGATGAACTGATCGCCCGTGGCCTCGTCACCGGGGATACCTTCCTGGCCCTGCGGCAGCGGATCGTCCCGCCGTCCCGGCGTCGCGGTCCGGCCGCGCCCTCGGGACGATGGAGCCTGTTCCGCAGACCGGACGTGCTCCCGACCCCACCGCCCGACGCGGAGTTCGTCGCCCGACGGCTTCTCGCGCGCTACGGGGTGGTCTTCCGGGCCCTCTTGGCGCGCGAGCGGATCCCTGCGCCGTGGCGGGACCTCCAGCGGGCCCTGCGCGACCTGGAGGCCCGTGGCGAGATCCGGGGTGGGCGTTTCGTCATCCCCTTCGGAGGCGAACAGTTCGCGCGCCCCGAGGCGATACCCCTCCTCCGGCGAGAGCGGGACGGCGAAGGCGGGCCGCCCGTTCAAGTGGCGGCCGCCGACCCGCTCAACCTGCGTGGAATCCTCACACCCGACGAGCGGATCCCGGTGACGTCGCGAGCGCGGATTCCCGTAATCTGACCGGGAGGTCGCGACGTTCGCTTTCCGGACCCGGGGGAGTCCCCCGGACCGAAGGAGAGCGGCGCCGCTTCGGAGGGGCCGGGGGAAGAGGAATCGGACCGAACGACGTCCCGTCGCGCCCGCGCGCTCACTGACGGGTGAGCCACTCCTCCCACCGGCGGGTCGCCGCCTCGCGGTCGACCTGGGATCCGTCGCTGACGTACCCGAAGTCCTCGCCGACGATGCCGAAGAGCCCGTCGATCGCTTCGTAGCGGACGGTTTCGTCGCGATCGCGCAGCGCTTCCACCAGATAGTGGACGGTCTTGCGATCGGAGAGGATCGCGAGGGCGAGGACGGCCAGACGCCGGACGCCGGGGTCCTCGGCGCGGACCGCCGGGCCGAAGTCCTGCGCGCGACGGGAGAGGGATTCGCCGCGGAACGGCTTGAGCACCTTGGCGACCGGCCAGACAATGTCGTCGCGTTTCTCGCGGCAGGCGCGCAACAACCCGTCGAAGAGGGCGTCGAAGGCCGCGGCGGAAGCATTCCGGATCCGCTCCTGCAGCGAGTCGTGCTGGACTTCCTTCTCCGCGAACGCCTCTTCCAGCGTCTTGGCGATCGCCGCGCTTCCTTCCGCCTTCGCCTCCCGGTCCCGCAACAACCCTTCCGCGACCTGGTCTCCCAGGACCTTGACGAGAAACTCCTGCAGGGTCAGACCGGGAAGCAACCCGGCCCGGAAGTCCATGTGCAGGGGCCAGTTCAATACTTCGGTGATATCCACGCCGAGTCCCGATTCCAGGTCGCTGAAGAGGGCGCGTGGGCATTGCTCACGCAGGAGGTTGAACGCTTCTTCGGCGTCCGCGCGGGGGACGACGATCTTGTACCCGTGGGTGTCGTGCAGCGAGATCCCGAGCTTGGTGAAATCCTCGGTGGAGACGATGACCTTGAAGCCGGATCCCGAAAGGGCCTCTTTCATGACGATGGCATCCTCGAAGCGGCCGGCGTAGAAGGCGAAGCCGTCGCGCATGAGGATGGACGTCTCGGACTCGGGAAGCCGGGATTGCGGTTTGAGTTGGGTTCCGCACTTGGCGCAGGAGTCGGCGCCTTCCGCAATCGTGCTCTGACAGATCGGGCAATCCGGCATCAGATGGCTCCTGCAGGGGGGAACGTGGCTGGGGATCGCGCGGCCGGCGATGCGGCGGGCCGGAGTCGATCGCCGATGTGAATGGTAGGCGGGCGGCGTTTGGGTGTCAAGAAAGCCGATCCCGGGCGCGCGTGCCGTCGGGATCTTGCCCCCGTGACGGGGGACAACGTAGACTGTGCGCCTGGCCATCCCAGCGGAGCGTAGTGCGGATGAACAGCGAGTTGCGGCCGGAGGACCCCGGGGCGGCGTCGGAGAATGGCGGGGGACCGGCCTGGCTGCTGGTTCCGATCCTGCTTTTCGTCGTCGGGGGATTCTTCGCCCTGATCTGGTCCGGTCCATCGCAGGACGCAGGCCCCGCCGACGGTCCGGCGCTCTATCAGGTCACCTGCGCCCGTTGCCACGGGGAGCGCGGCGAGGGCGTGCCGCCCTACAAGCCGCTGCGCGGGACCCCGTGGACCCTGGAGGAGATCGAAACCAGGATCCGGGAAGGGAAGGGGGCCATGCCGCCGTTCAGCTATCTGTCGCCGGAGAAGCGCCGCGCGATCGCCGCGCACGTGAAGTCGCTCGTGGGGGAGTAGCGGCGCGGCGCATGCGGGGCTGACCACGATGGGCGAGGCGGGAATCGAACCCGCACGGCCCTTGCGAGCCGGAGGATTTTAAATCCTCTGCGTCTGCCAGTTCCGCCACTCGCCCGACGAAGGATTCGCCGGTCGATCGAATCCTACCCGCCGGAGGCGCGCGTCGCAATCTCCGCGTCGAGATCCCGACGCTCGATCGGCAAGACTACCGGTGATCGACCGCCTCGAGAAGGGGCGGCAGGGGCAGGGAAGAGGTCGGGAAACGCAGACGGTCCATGGCCGGCGGCGGGGCGGGGGGGCGAGGCCGGGGTCCGGGGCGGACCCTAGTGTCCCTGGATGGTGGAATCGAGCAGGACCTTCTTCCGCGGGGAAAGAGTCTTGTAGTGGGCGAGCTGCTCTGGGGTGAGGAGGGAATCCAGTTCCCGGCGCGCCGACTCGCGGATCGAGTCCACGCGCCGCCGGAAGTCGGTCTGATCGATGCGGCCCTCGACGAGATCGGTGACGACATCGACGCGACGTCGGGACTCCTCTTCGAGGAGACGGCGGAGTCGGTCGGCCTGCCCGCCGTCGAGCTTGAGTTCCTGCGCCAGGTATTCGGAGACGCGGACGATTTCCTGGGCCTTACGGGCCTCCCAGCGCGCCTTTTGATCGGACTCGAAATGGCGCCGGGATTCCTCGGACTTGAACTCGTAGTTGAGCTCGACGATCTCGCCCGGCGCCAGGTCGCGCGCTCCGAGGTCCTCCGGTTCCGCGCCGGCCGCGTCAGGGTCTCGCAAGGCGCCCGTGCGGGGGCTTGCCGGTGAACCGGCCGTTCCTCCCGGGGTCGGGCCAGGGGCGACCGGTGGGTTCGCGCCGGACGGTTGTCGCGTCGCGGACTTCCCGGCGGTGACACCCGGTCCCCCGCCGGCGTCAGCCATACCCCGCGTGTTCGAAACCTCTGGGCCGTCAGCGGAGGCCGTTCCACCCTCCTTGCTGTCCCGGTTGTACCGAGTCCCCAGCCAGAACGCCGAAAGGACCGCGACCCAGAAGGCCGCGGCCCCGGCTGCGAGTCGGAGCTTCGAGATTCCGTTCATGGATCACTTCTTCGGGACGCCGTACGAGATGCAGTGCACCGCGCCGCCGTACTCGATCAGCAGGCGACAGTCGATCCCGTAGCTCTTGTACCCGTACGAGGAGTGGGTGGACAGCGCCAGCCCGTCGCTGGACGTATTGTAGGTCGGGACCAGCGCGCGCTCGTTGACGAAGAGCGAATTGGTGTGGGTGGCGAACTCGAGACCGGTCGCCGCATCCGCCATCGGAATGCGCTTGACCGAGTACCCCAGGCTCTTGAAGTAGCTCACATTGGATTCCAGGAGGCTGTAGCTGGGATGCCCGTAAGGGTAGGAGGAAACCAGCAGCGAGGTGCTGTTCATGAACTTCGCGTACATGTCGATGTGGCGCGTGCCCTCGTACTTGAGCGGCGTGCTGGTCGCCCAACGGGTGCCGCCGATCGTGGCCTTCATCTTCGCCGCCAGCGCGGAGGCGGAATACTGGGGATTCTGACTGGAGATCCACTTACTGGTCATGATCGTGCCCTTGCCGTCCGACATCAGGTTCCCACCCTCCATGTCGATGTCGGTGTAGGTGTACGGAAAGGCGCGGAAGGCGGCGTACTTCTTCACGAAGGCGTCGTCATTGGGGCGGTCGTAGTAGTAGTTGGTGTCGACCACGACGACCTTTCCCGCGGCGTCCTTGGCGAAGTTGGGCCCGTAGTCCCGCATCCAGATCGAATCGATCGGGGCCAGGTAGAACCGGACATTCGTCAGGTCCACGCCGCCGTAGTAGTACTCGTAGATCAGCTGATTGGCGACGTAGTTGCTCGAGCAGATCACGCTGATCTTCACGCCGGAGCCCTTGAGCGCCGTGATCATCTCGCGATACGTGTCCATCACGAGATACGTGTCGTTGCACCCCAGGAGCACCTCGTCGACGGGAGCGAACTCGGCAATGTTGGAGAGCGGGGCGGTCTGCGCGGCCGCGAAGGGGATACCCGCGACGAAGACCAAGGACAGCAGCGCCAAGGCGTACCATTGGGTGCGACGAAGCATGTCTCCTCCCGCCCGCAAGGACCGATGAACCCCACAGCATCCAAGAATAGCAACGGGCATACCGATGCCCAAACCAGAACCTAACATCTGTTGCTAACACAGGTTAAGGACGCGAATATCCATAACACGTGATTCGTAGGTTGTTCAGACCGCTTTACACGCACGTCCGCTCGATGAGAACAAACCTCGTGGGGCAAATAGTTTACGCCTTGTGTCCGGTAAGTGAACAGTGGAGCGTACATTCCGTAACGAATCGTCTGGGGGAGTCCCGATCGGTGCGCGAGTCTGGGGCGATGCACCAACCGAACGAACGGACGATTTCGGTTCGGTCGCGGAGGAGGAGTCTCCGAACGGGTCCCGGGCGGCGGGGCGTGAACTCCCGTCGACACGCTGGGTGGTCGCGGAGAGACGCGGTTTTCCATCCTGTCGGACGCGCTCCGTGCCACCACGGAGTCAGGAAGCGGATCGGCCTCCGGCTGCGAAGCCCAAGATCGACGGAACGGGACCGGATCCGGTGATCCCGGTCACGGCCCATGGCTGCCCCGGCAACCCTGGCGGTCGAAGGGGACTGCCTCGGGGTGGAAGAAGGTGAGATTGGTCCCCGCAGGGGTCCGTGGAGGAGATCGGCGTCGGACGCGCGCGACGGGAGCAAGAGGGGGGGGCAGGGCAGTCCCATAGCGACGGTCGATCGGGTGCGGGAGGCGGCGATTCCGGCTTCGACACCCGGAGGGTGCGCAGCGGAACAGGCCGATTCCGGCTTTGGCCTTGCTTTCTCATCGGTAGAAATGGATGCTGGGTGTAGGTCGCATATCGAGCGCGATCCCCCCCGGGGGAATCTCCGGCGCCCGGCCGGAAATCACGCAGCGGGTCAGTCCGTGGAGCGGCACCGCCGCCCGACGAGTCGGCAAGATTCCACCCAGGAATCGACCTCGCCGGACCATGGAGCTTGATCATGAGCGACGGGCGCACCGGGACAGCCGCTCCTGAGCCCAGGAGCGGCCGCTTGCTCCTTCGCGCCGCCGGCATTCCGGCAGGGGCTCCTCTCGTCGTGTTCCTTCTCGGCGGCCTGCTGGCTCTGGCGCTGTTCCACGAACTGCGCCGTCAGGAGCACGAACAAGTCCGCCGTCACGTCGGGAGAGAGACGAGCACACTGGCGCGCGAACTCGGGCATCTCATGGAGACCGACCTGCACAATCTCGAGTGGATGGCGCGCGAGTGGGAGCTGCAGCGCGGAATGTCGCGAGAGGAGTGGCAGGAGGAAGCTCGATTTCTGCTGGCCCACTCCGACCGGTTTACCTCCGTCTTGCGATTGGGACACGAACCGCGCGTATTGTGGTGCGAGCCTCCGGACGGGGAACCGGCGCGCAGCATCCAGGACTTCGTCTCCGGGGCGGTGGAGGAAATCGAACAGACGTATTCCCGGCGGGGGCACGGCGTGCACCTGCGCAAAGCGATTCGATTGCCGTCCGGACACTGGGGTGTGATTGCGTTCTTGCCCTGCTTTCGTGAAGGGCTTCTGGACTCGAGCGTGATCGTCCTGATCGATGTGGAGTCCCGGGTGGGAGACTTCGCGGACGCCGCGGTTCTTCCGGGGTTGGAGATCACCATTCTGGATGGATCGGATCGGGTCTATCATCGCGCCGCCGGGGACGCACTTCACCCGGGGACGGGGTGGGGTTCGACGGCGGAGACCCGGGTGCACGATCTCACTTGGCAGGTGACGGCCTGTCCGACCACGGCTTTCGTGGAAGCGGCGACGACCCATGTCCCGAGGACGGTTCTGGGCCTCGGATTTCTGCTTTCGCTCATGCTGGGATCGACGTTGGTGCTGGCGCGCATGGCGGCGCGGCGGGCCCTCGACTTTGATGCGGCGAGCGCGCGTCTGGCGCAGGAGAGCAGCGCGCGGACGCAGGACCAGAAGGAACTGGAGCGGCGCACCGAAGAGTTGTCCCAGTCGCGGGAGGCCCTGCAACATCGAACCGAGATTCTGCGTCTCATCCTGGACAGCATCGCCGAAGGCGTGGTTGTCGCCGACCAACAGACGCGAATCGTGCTGTTCAATCCGGCGGCGCGCAGGATGATCGGGATCGATGCCGACGACCGGGATGTGGGTTCCTGGACCGGACGCTACGGCGCGTTCCGCACCGACGGTCAGACCCCGCTGCGCGAGGAGGAACTTCCCCTCGCCCGCGCGATCCGGGGGGATTGCGTGGACGAGGAAGAAATGCTCGTCCGGCACGCCGGGCGGCCCGAGGGGATCTGGCTCTCGGTCACGGGTCGACCGCTGCGCGACGAGACCGAGACCCTGTGCGGGGGCGTGGTGGTGTTCCGGGACATCACCGAGCGCAAGCGCGCCGAGCGCCGCATCGAATGCCAGCACGGCGTGGCCCGTGCCCTGGCGGAATCCGCGGATCTCGCCCAGGCGGCGCCTCGCGTCCTCGGAACGCTGTGTCGACAGCTGGGTTGGGACGTCGGGATCCTCTGGCGCGTCGAACTCCTCAACGAGACCCTGCGCTGCATGCAGGTCTGGCACGGGCCGGGAGTCTCCGTTCCCCACCTGACCGCGGCCTCCGTCTCGGGGGCGTTCGTGCGTGGGGCCGGCCTCCCCGGTCGAGTTTGGGACGACGCCCGCCCCCGCTGGCATGCGGATCTCACCGAGCGGACCGACTTGGCGCGGCGTGCCGCCGCCATGAAGGACGGCCTGCAGGCCGTAGGCGCCTTCCCCATCCTGGCGGGGCAGGAGGTGGTCGGGGTCATCGAGTTCTTCTCGCGCGAGCGTCGCGAACCGGACCCGGACATGATTCACGTCCTCATGGAACTGGCCGGGGTCGTCGGCCTGTTCCTGGAACGGGATCGAGCCCAGGTGGCGTTGCGGCAGAGCGAGGTCCGGTTCCGCGCGGTCCTGAACAACGTCGTCGACGGGATCATCACCTACGACTCCGATGGCCGGGTGGAGTGGATGAACCCGGCGGTCGTCAAGATCTTCGGCTACGATCTCTCCGAATTGCTCGGCAAGAGCGTTCAGATCCTCTTTTCCGGCGCAACGTCTGGGCCGTCCGAGGAGGAACCGGGGTTCGGAGCGCGTCACTGGCTCAGCCGCAAGATCGGCATCGGGCGCGAGGTCACCGGGCTGCGCAAGGACGGCAGCGCGTTCCCCATGGACCTCGCCCTGCGCGACTACTACGTCGGCGATCGGCGCATGTTCACCGCGATCGTGCGCGACATCACCGAGCGACGGCGGGCGCAGGAACTGCTGATCGCGAAAAACGCCGCCGAACAGGCCAACCGGGCCAAGAGCCAGTTCCTGGCCAACATGAGCCACGAGCTGCGCACGCCGCTCAACTCGATCATCGGCTTCACGCAGGTGCTCCAGAAGAACCGGGCCGGCGCGCTCGGAATGCAGGAACTGGCGTACCTGAGTCGCGTGTTCGAAAACGGCAAGCAATTGCTGGGCTTGATCAATTCCGTGCTGGACCTGTCCAAGATCGAGGCCGGCCGGGTCGACCTCGAGTACACCGAAATCGACATCGCGGATCTGGTGCGCAAGACGGTCGCCCAATTCGAGGGCGTCCTGCGCAGTCGGGACGTGCGATTGGAGGTGGAGATTCCGGTCGCCGCGGCCTTGATGTCCACGGACGAAGCGAAACTGCGGCAGATCCTGGTCAATCTGATCGGCAACGCGGTGAAATTCACCGAGCGGGGCGCCGTCACCATCCGGGTGGACGTCGATGCGGAGACCGGTCGTCCGCACGCGATCGAAGTATCCGACACCGGCATCGGCATCCCCCCGGAGCGGGTAACCCAGATCTTCGAGGCTTTCCAGCAGGGGGACGCGAGCACGGCGCGCAAGTACGGCGGCACCGGACTCGGACTCACGATCAGCCGGTCTCTCGCTCATCTGCTCGGCTACCGCATCGAAGTGGAAAGCGAATTCGGCCGCGGCTCGCGGTTCCGGATCGAGATTCCTCCGGAAGCCCTGGCCAAGGGAGCGGCGCGGATCCATCCCGCTTCTTCCGCGAGCCCGGCGAGCCCGTCCGAGTCGGCCACGGCGGAGTCGGCCGCCGGGGTATCGCTGCCGCGCAACACCGTCCTCGTCGTGGATGACGACCCCGACCATCGCATGCTCCTGCGCCACCATCTCGAGGATCTCGGCTGTCGCGTGCTTGCCGCGGCCACCGGAGCGCAGGGACTGAACCTGGCGCGCGAGGAGCGGCCCGCTCTCATCGTTCTGGACCTGCGGATGCCGGGGATGTCGGGCTGGGAGGTTCTTCGCGTGATTGAGGGGGACGGCGTGCTGCGGGACATCCCGGTGGTACTGCTGAGCGTGGTCGAGCGGGAGTACCGGACGGAATTCCCCTGGGTGATCGATCTGCTCACCAAGCCGGCGAGCAAGGAAGACCTTGCCGCCGTGCTGACGCGCACGGTGTGGAACAAGCCGCGGGTGGTGCGCCGCTAGCCCGGATTATTCGCGAACAGCTTCGCTGTTCGCGAACAACCCGGCTCCG
>CAZWCX010000052.1:0-45958 GCA_964632945.1 uncultured Planctomycetia bacterium
CGGGCGGATTTTTCACGAAGCCGCTGGCGCGGCTTCATGAATAATCCGGGCTAGATCGATCCGGTGCGACCGGTTCGGGTGGTGATCCGCGCCGCCCACGCGCGAGATCACCCGGCTGCCTGTAGCCCGTCCAGTCAGGGGATGGCACGACACGGCCCGCCTCGCGGGAAGGTCTGAATCGCAGGTGCCGCCTCGGTGGACGGGGTCGCGTCGGCAACCACGCTCGGTTTCTCCAGGGTCGAACCAAGAATAATCGGACGAATGATCCTGGGGCCCTCATGATAACCCAAGAATATGTCTCATTGTGAGTTACAACACATCGGCTCAATGATTATTATTCTTGACGATGCAACTTCAGCTCTTATAATGGTGGACGTTCGGCGACAAGATCGATCCGCGCCTCGATCCCCGAGTCCGGAAGCACGATCCCGTCGAATCCGCGTCCCGTCACCTTGATCCATTCATGTGCGTCATGTTCATTCATAGAGTTACTTGGAGGATCAGTCGTATGAAGCTCACGAGGAAGGGGTTTACGCTCATTGAGCTGCTGGTGGTCATCGCGATCATCGGGGTTCTGGCCGCCCTTCTGCTGCCCGCGCTCGCGGACGCCAGAAAGCGGTCGAAGGTGACGGACTGCAAGAACAACCTGAAGCAGATCGGCGTCTACATGAACACGTACGTCAGCCGGTACGGCAGCGACACCAGCTACCCGTCGGGGACGGCCCCGTCCGGCGCGGTCGGTGGCGCGGCCTCGGGCGGCGCGAACGGCGCGTTCTTCCAGCACCTGTGGCGGCTTCCTGCCGGCGCGCCGGTGGTGAGCGGCGCCAACTCCCGCGCGGTCTGCAAGCGGCCGGGCGAAGATGGTCTGTTCAAGTGTAAGGTGTTCGGCGGCAACACGACCTCTTCCGCGCTCGACTACGGCGGGCCGGACTTCGCGAACGCGACCCTGTACCCGGGCGGCGTGCTCTCGGATCGCTGCCTGCCGTCGACCTATATCGGCGGCGACCTCCTGATCGCTCCGGCCCCGAATCACGGCGGTACCTCGGGCGCTCCGGATTACGACTTCAACGGTCTGCGCTTCGACGGCTCGGTCCAGACGATCGTGCCCTCCACGCCGGCGTCGGGCGAACACCTCAACTTCAACAACGGGACGAACGCGGACGCGGGCGGTCTCCGCACCTAAGGTGTGAGAAACGCTTGAATCCTGTTGGGTGACATCCGCCGCGGGCGGCTCTCTTTCGGGAGGGCCGCCCGCTGCATTTCGTACCCGCGGCCGCTACCGCGCTTCCTGGGCTACAGGGCGCGCAGAACCCGGCGTCCTCCGCGTCTCGAACATGACCGCCCCCGCATCCCGCGCGCGCCGGGCGTCGTTCTCCAGCGAGCCGGTCGAATGGGAGGCCAACCCCCGGCGAAGGGTCCGGGATCGCTTCGCAGGTCTGCCGGCAAGGGCCTTCCTGCCGCGAAGGATGCGGATCAGATCGGGCGGCCCGCCGGGATCGAATTCGTTCGTCCGTCGACCTGAATGGGTCGTGGCGGGAACTCCGCCGACCCCGAACCCCAGAGGAGCAGCGCGCGGCGCCATGTCCCTCCGCTCCGCCCCGTTGAAGCGTTCCATTGCCTTCTACGAGGGGCTCCGCACGATGGCCAAGGCGGGTGTGCCGATCACACGGACCCTGTCGACCATCGCGCGGAACGTCACCGCAGGATGGCGTCCGGTCGTGAACGGACTGGAGAAGAACGTCCTCGAAGGAAAGCCGTTGCACGAGGGGATGGCGCTGTACCCCGGAATCTTCACCCCGCTGGAGCAGGCCTTGGTCAAGGCCGGAGAAACCGGCGGGCGGATCGAGGAGAGCCTCGAGCAGATCCTCCGAATCCAGAAGCGCCAGTTGGAAATGCGCAACCAGGTGGTGGTCGCGCTGATCTATCCGGCCATCCTCGTGCACGCGGCAATCCTCCTTCCGCCGCTGATCGAGTGGGTGCAGCGGGGGCCCCTGGCCTACGCCCGGGCGATCGCGCTCCCGCTCGTCATCCTGTGGGGAGCGGTCGGCGGACTCTTCCTGTTCGATTCGCTCGTCCGCGCCGGCGGGCCGATCGCGAGTCTATGGGACTCGCTGAAGATCCACCTTCCCTGGTTCGGCGGCCTGTTCGCGCGCTCCGCCCTGTCGCGATTCACCCGCTGCCTGTCCGCGTTGCACCGCTCGGCCGTCCCCCTGTTGCTGTCCATCGACACCGCCACCGCCGCGACCGGCAACGACGCCATCCGTCACCGGCTGCGGTCGATCACCCCGGGCGTGCAGGGCGGCAAGACGCTCGCCGAGGCGCTCGCCGCCACCGGGGCGTATCCGCACGAAGCGCTCGTGATTCTCGAGACGGGTGAGCAGAGCGGGGCGATGGACGTGTGTCTGGAGCGGGTGGCCGACGCCCTCGACGACGACATCCACCACTCGCTGCAGAAAATCGCCAAGGTTCTCCCGGTCGTATTCCTGCTGATCGCGATCGGGTACGGCGTGTACCAGCTGTTGGGGATGTTGGCCGGGATCTTCGCTCAGACGGAGATGCACCTGCCGCACTGAGGGAGGGGAGGGGAGGGAAGGGAAGGGCGAGCTTTCAGGGCCTGTGCGGGATCGCGGCAGGTCTTCCGCCGCCCGCGCGCCTTTCTGAACCGGCACACCCGGGGGCAGGCGATCCGGATCGATGAGAGCGGTGGGAATCGAACCCACGACCCACGGCTTAAAAGGCCGTTGCTCTACCGGCTGAGCTACGCTCTCGACCCGGCGGTACGCCGACCGCCTACTGCTCCGGCGGGAAAGAAGGGGGCCAACCGGAGTACACCCCCTTGACCCAGCCTCGCGCCACGGGGTTGGGCTCCGGCCACACGACCTGCGGCCCGCCGGCATGGTCCCGAGCCCAGACGTGGCCGTCCTGGTCCAGGATGAACGTACGGACGCCGCTGTCCCGGTACGTCGCCGGCCACGCGGTGAACCCGTACTGGAACCGGTGCGCGTCCCGGTACGGCACGTTTTCCGAATTGCGCTCCATGGCGCTGAAGTAGTAGCCGTGGTACGGGACCGCCTCGGCGCCGAAACGACCGACGTCCGCGCGAATCAGGGCCTCCGGGACATGGAAGGGCGGGCGCGCCCGTTCGCCGATCTGCGTCTCAAGAAAGGCCAGGTCGGCCACGTAAAAGTTCTTCACGCCATCGCCGTCCGAGTCGCGGACCCTCCAGAGTTCTTCGGAGCGTGCGATCCAGTTGAGCGCATCCGCCGCATGGCGCTCGTTCATCATCGCAATGTCGCTTCGGCTCATGACCGGGGTCCGATACCGACAACCCGCAACCGCCGTCGAGGCGAGCACGACGACCAGGATCCACGAGGTCCGGTTCCCGCGAGTCCGCTGCGCTTCGCGCATGGCCTCAACACCCTCCAATCGACCCGGTTCTGCGGCCGACCCGGCCCTCGGGTACGGCCGCGCACATCCTACCAGACTCAACGTATGGGCCGCCAGCCCTTCGTCGCAGGGTCCCGGGCGGGCCACTCCTTGACCTCGGCGCCGGCGGTGAATTCCTTCCCCCAGACGACCCCCAATTCGTTGACCACGTACATCCGGCCACCGAAGACGCGCGGGGAATCCGGCCAAGCCACCACGCCGTAGGCATGCGCCGCGCGATCCGGGTACGGAACGCCGTCGGGATCGCGCGCCAGGACACGGAAATAGTAGCCCCGATACGGGCGAACCCCGCCCCGGTTCGGAGCGCCCGCGTCGGCCGACGCGATCTCGCGAGGGATCAGCGCAAGCGGCCGCCCTTCCTTGTCCGGCGTCTCGTACAGCGCCCGCACGGACTCCGTGCAGTACTCGTGCCTCCCGTCCCCCTCGGGGTCCCGCTGTCGCCACTGGGCCTGCGCGTCGCGAATGAGCCGCATCGCCTCCACGACCGACAGTTCCTGCATCTCCAGCTGCCGGCGTTGGTTCCACGGAATCACCAGGGCCATCGCGGCCACGACCACGATCCCGGTGACGGGAACCATGAAAACCGCGCAGGTCTGGGCGGCGATCGCCAGTCCCCGCGCCTCGCCCGGCGAGTCCTCTTTGGGCATTCGCCGCAGGATGCGGCTGGCCAGCCAGAACGCCACGAACTGGGTCAGGCAGAAGGGAATGAGCGACAGGACGAGACTGGCCAGCGCCAACCGCAGGTCGCTGCGCGCGGGCGGGGGGGCGGGAACCGTGGTCTGCAAGGCGGGGCTCACCGCAGGGACGGCCCCGGGGACGGGACCGAGGGCCGGGGCGACTCGTCCGACCTGGGTGGATCCGTCGCCTAGATCTCCATGATCTCCTTGGACTTCTTCTCGACGATGTCGGCGACCTTCTTCTCGTGCTCGTCCGTGAGCTTCTGAATCTCGTCTTTCAGGCGGAACTTCTGATCCTCGGAAAGCGCACCCTCCTTCTCCTCGTCCTCCGACTGCTTGATGGCATCGCGGCGGACGTTGCGGATGGCGAGCTTCGCTTTTTCCGAAGTCTCCTTCGCCTGCTTGGAGAGCTGCTTCCGACGTTCCTCGCTGAGGGGCGGCACGGCAATCCGGATCAGCTTGCCGTCGCTGGCGGGATTCAGCCCCAGGTCGCTCTTCTGGATCGCCTTCTCGATATTCGCCAGGGAAGACGGATCGAACGGCTTGATGATCAGCAGACGCGGATCGGGGGCGGAGATGCCGGCGATCTGCTTCAGCGGCGTGGGGGAGCCGTAGTACTCCACGCGCACGTTCTCGACCAGACCCGGCGTGGCGCGGCCGGTCCGGATGCCCTTGAGCTCGCCGACGAGCACTTCGAGGGCCTTCTCCATCTTGTCCTGGGCTTCGAGCAGGATGTCATCGACCGGCATGGGACAGCCTCCCCCCTAGGTGCAGGGCGAACCGGTGAAATGGCCGATGCGGGTCCCGATCGGCGAGCCGCAGATCACCTTGACGATGTTGTCCGCCTTGCGCATGTTGAATACGATGATCGGAATGTTGTTCTCCATGCACAGGGAGACGGCCGTGGAGTCCATCACCCGCAGCTTCTTGTTCAGGACGTCCATGTAGGATAGGGTCTCGTATTGCTTGGCCTGGGCGTTCCGCTTGGGATCCGCATCATAGACCCCGTCGACCTTGGTGGCCTTCAGGAGGACTTCGCCCAGGATCTCGATCGAGCGCAGCGCGGCGGCGGTGTCGGTGGTGAAGTGCGGGTTCCCGGTGCCGGCGGCGAGAATCACGATCCGCCCCTTCTCCATGTGCCGGATGCAGCGCCGGCGGATGAAGGGTTCGGCGACCGCCTGCATGGGGATCGCGGTCATGATCCGCGTCGGGACGCCCATCTTCTCGAGGACGTCCTGCAGCGCCAGGGCATTGACGACGGTGGCGACCATGCCCATGTAATCGCCGGTCGCCTGGGTGATGCCGCGCTCGTGCAGCTCCGCGCCGCGCACGATGTTGCCGCCGCCGACGACCACGGCCATGTGCACGCCCAGGCGATGCGCCGCCGAAATCTCGCGCGCCATCACCTGCGTTTCGTCGATGTCGACCCCGCGGGCTCCCTCGCGACAGAATCCCTCGCCGCTCACCTTGAGGAGGACACGCCGGTAGACCGGGAGGACGCTCGGGGCCGGCTCCGAAGCGGAGCCGCCCGCGGACCTCCCCGCGTCGTTCGTTCCGTCGCCCGCCATCGCTCCCGCCTCCCCCGCTCGGATCAACCGCCGATTTCGAACCGCGCGAACTGGTGGACGATGATGTTTTCCTTGAACGTGGCGATCTTGCTCTTGATCAGATCCGCCACCGACAACTTGCCGTCCGGATCCTTGATGAAGATCTGCTCGAGGAGCACTTCCTTGCTGTAGAGATTCTTCTCCAGCTTGCCCTGCAGAATCTTCTCGGCGACTTCCGCCGGCTTGCCCTGGATCTCCGCGGCCCAGACCGTCTTCAACTCCTCGATGACCTGAGGCGGGATCTGGTCTCGCGTGACGTACTTCGGCGGAGTCGGGGCGCCGTAGACCTGGATGCAGATGTCCCGCAGCAGTTCCTCGAACGGTTCGCTCTTGGCCACGAAGTCGGTCTCGCAGCAGAGCTGGACCATCGCCCCGCCCTTGCCGTTGCCGTGGATGTAGGAACCGACCTTGCCCTGCTTGGTGGCGCGGCCGGCTGCTTCACCCGCCTTGACCAGGCCGCGGGCCTTGATCCAGGCCTCGGCCTTCCCCATGTCACCCCCGTTCTCCTCGAGCGCCTTGCGGCACTCCATGATTCCGGCGTTCGTCTTCTCGCGCAGGTCCTTGACCAGCTTCGCGTCCACGGCCATTGCGGGCACTCCTCGGTAATCACTTCTCCTCTTTCGTCCGGTCGCGCGCGGAGGCGCGGCAACCGGGGGAAAGAGCCAGGCTCACTCCAGGACCGGAACGGCGTGCGGACTGCCGTCCCGGTTCCGTCGACAGGCGCCCGAACCCGACGGATGGCGGGTTCGGGACGAAGGCGGGAAGGGCGGTCGGCTAGGAACCGCGTTCCTTCTCGCCCGTAGCCGCCCCAGCCGGCGATTCCGCCGGGGGGGCCGGGGCCGGCGCCTCGGCCTTGGCCGGAGCCGCCGCCGCCGCCGCTGCCTTTGCGCGCATTTCGGCCGCAGCCAGCAGGCCCTTCTTGCCTTCCTCGATCGCGTCCGCCAGCTTCCCGATGATGATCTGGATCACCCGCATCGCGTCGTCGTTCCCGGGAATCGGAATGTCCACCAGCTCCGGATCCCCGTCCGTGTCGATCAGACAGATCGACGGGATGCCCATCTTCGCCGCCTCGCCCAGCGCGATCTTCTCGCGCCGGGGATCAACGATGATCATCGCCCCGGGCAGCCGCTCCATGTTGCGAATGCCTTCGAGGTTCCGCTTCAGCTTGCGCTTCTCGCGCTGCAGCCCGGCCCGCTCCTTCTTCGTGTAGAGCTCCATGGTGCCGTCCTGCTCCATGCGCTCGATCTCGAACAGCCGGTTCAGCCGGGTCCGGATCACGCCGAAGTTCGTCAGTGCGCCGCCGATCCAGCGCTCGCTCACGTACGGCATGCCGATCCGCTGCGCCTCGCGCTCCACCACGTTCCGCGCCTGCCGCTTCGTACCGACGAAGAGCACCAGGTCCCCTCGCGCCGCCAGCTTCGACAGGAAGTGGTAACCCCGCACGAGTCCCTCGACGGTCCGCTTCAAGTCGATGATATGAATCAGGTTGCGCTTCCCGTAGATGAAGGGCTTCATCTTCGGGTTCCAGCGGCTCACGGGATGGCCGAAGTGCACTCCGGCCTCGAGGAGCTCCTTGACCGATACGATTGCCATGCCCGATCTTCCTCCGCACTCTCCTGTTGTATCAAGGGTTCGGGCCCATGCAAGGCCCGACGACGGCTACGCAAAGAGGCTCAAAGTATATCAGTGCCGGAGAGCAAGTCAACGCTTTTTCCATGCAAAACCGCGCCCCCACCGCGCGCGCGGGAGTCCGACGGCTGCCGCACGTCCGCCACGGTACGCTGGCCGGCCCGCTCCGCTTGCGCGGGCTCGGTGTCGATCCGAAGCCGGCGGAGGGAAGGGCCGAACCTTCGTCCCGGCGCCTGCCCCGATCCGGCGGAGATCCGGGCGCCGCGCCAACGCGCCCCGGTCCTGGGGGAAGGGGAGAGCGGGGATTCGGCCCGCGGTCCTCGCGGGCCGCTGCGCTGCGGGGGCTACAGGTGGTCCTCACGGCTCCGGTAGAAGAGCTGGACGGCTTGCAGGCGTTTTCGAAGCTCTGCAACGATCGACTCGGCCGCCCCGGGCGGCGTCAACGGCGCGCGATACAGGGCGCGGATTTCTTCCTTGCGCAGGAATCCCTGGATCATCGCCGCATACAGTCTCTCTCCCAGCATGTACCCGGCCGCCCGGGCGAAGGTGGGGAGGAGGGACTTGGGAACCCGCGCGGGCACGGGGGAGCGCGCTCCAGGCCCGGCGGCGCCCGGCTCCTCCCGCAGGTACCGGAGGAGCCAGTCCGCCACGCGCGTGACGTGGGACGGTACGGGACCGTGCGGAGCCGGACCTCTCTGCCTGCGGCTCCGGCCCGCGCCTCGTTCCGCCGACAGACGAAGGAGGTCCTCCTCCAGGTACGTGGTGCGCAGATGATCGAAGACCTTCGATCCGAAGAACCCGAGGGCGTGACGCAGCAGCAGGTAGTAGGCCTGGTCCCGCCGGGGTCGGGGGTCGGTCGGAACCGCCCCCGAGGCGCGCGCGTGCACGAAGTAGGAGGCTTCCTCCGCCGTGCGATCCACCGAGACCGAGCGCAGGAAGACGACCTCCCCGTCCGTCGCGGGCCGGGGTCGGCGCCGGGCGAGAATCGTGGTGTCGACGCCGCGCGCGCGGGCGCGGAGGAGATGGACTCGCGTGCCGCCGCGAGCCGCCCCGGCGCGGACGGTGAGCCGGTTGAGATCGGGCGCCGGAAGTTCCAGGAAGCGGCACAGCGTTTCGATCAACTCGACGACCTCGTCGGTGGGGACGTCCATGTCGTTCCAGGAGGCCTCGCCCAGGAATCCCCAGCGCTCGTGCGCGTCCTCGTTCCGACTCTCCTCCCAATACACATGCGAACGGATGCGGGCCAGCGGAGTGGCGTTGAGGACGCAAAAGCGCCCGCGGACGTCCTTGTCGGGGGCGTCCGGCAACCGAACGACTTCGGCAATCTGCTCCAGCCCGGTCTCGGCCAGCGACCAATACAGGTGGGAAATGTTCTGGAACACGAGGGTGACGGAGGCGGACCCGCCCAGGCGGCGCATCTCCTCGCGGAAGCGGGCGGGAAGGTGATCGTCCGCCACATGCAGGTCGCCGAAGAGAACGACGAGCAGGGCCTGGGGATGATCCGCCGCGAAGCGGGCGAGGATCCGGGCCGCGTTGCGGTCGCGTCTTTCGAGCCGGCGGTTGCGCCCCGGCGGTTTGGAATTCAGTGCCAGGACCGGGATGTTGCGCCAGCGGGCATAGTCGAGCAGGGGACGGTAGGAGGACCAGGGAAATCCCCAGGTGCGCTCGTATCCGGTGGCGCGAAGGAAAGCGGCCTCATCCAATGCGCCTGCCAGGTAGCGGTCCACCGCCCGCTGGTGCCGACCCATCGCCATTTCGAGCCCGAGGACGACTTGCCGTTCGCCGCGGGCGAATGCCGGCCGCGCCGCCAACCGGTCCATGAGCCGCAGGGGCAAACGCTGCGATTGCCGCAACGTATGAAAGTCCCCCACGAAGACTGCGCGGGAGCCGGCCGCCGCCTCGATCAGGTCGTCGCGCCCGGACAGCCCGGAGTAGCGCGCCGTCGCCGCATCCAGTACCGCCCGGTATCGCGCCAGTTCGGGCGATTCCTGGGTGCCGCCCCGCTCCAACCGCGCCCAGGAACGTCCCACGAGGTCCCGTTGGATCGCGATCAACTCGCGCCTCACCTCCTCCACCCGAGAAACTCCTTTGTACGTCCCGGGGCGTCGAGTACAATCCCAGGCCCTATGGATGACAATCAGATCGACATCCAGCTCATGATGCGCATCCGGGAGGGGGACCGCGGCGCGTTCGAGACCCTCTACCAGCGCTACCGCTCCCGGCTTTTCAACTACCTCTTCCGGCAGTCCTGGAACCGCCACACGGCGGAAGATTGCCTCCAGGAAGTATTTTATCGAATCTGGCGCTCTGCAGAGGATTATCGGATCGAGGGCAAGGTTTCCTCCTACGTCTTCCGCATTGCGCACAACTACTGGATCAACGAGGGAAAGAAGAAAAAGCCGTCACCCTTCTCCAGCGTGCGCGGCGCAGCCGACGACGACACGCCCGAGTCGCGCGTGGAAGGATCGGAGCCGCTCCCCGACGAGGAGTTGATGCGGCGGGAACTCCAGAAGCAGGTGCGCCAGGCGCTCGAGGCCCTCCCGGAGCACGAGCGGGACGTCGTGCTGCTCAGCGAACTGGAGGGGTTCAAGTACGAGGAGATCTCGCGGATCCTGGGCATCCCCGAGGGCACCGTGAAGTCGCGGATGTTCTCGGCGGTTCGCAGGCTGCGGGAACGCCTCAAGCCTTATCTCCAGGACGGGAGAGGGACCCTGAAGAATCCGGGGGTCCCGTCCCCCTGATTCGTCAGGGCGCCCCTCCGCGGGACGGCGCCCTTCCCGAATCGGACGACTCCCTGCCTACGCCGGCAGCACACCGGCGGCGCGCAACGCTGCGCCCAGTTTCTTCTCGTTCTCTTCGCTCATCGCGCACAAGGGCAGGCGCAGCTCGGGCCCGATGCGGCCCATGAGACGGAGCGCCGTCTTCGCGGGGATCGGATTGGACTCCAGGAAGAGCGCCTGGGCCACCCCGTAGACCTTGTAGTGCATCTCCCGCGCACGCGCCAGGTCCCCGGCCCGGAACGCGGTGCACAACGCCGCCGTCTCGGCCGGCATGACGTTGGCAAGGACCGAAATGACCCCCACCGCCCCGACCGCCATCATCGGGAGGGTGAGGGCGTCATCTCCCGAGAGCACCGGCAGTTCGCAGCGATGCCGGATGGCGGAGACGGCGTCCACGCTCCCGCCCGCCTCCTTGATGGCCGCAATGTTCTTCTCCTTCGCCAGGGTCGCCACCGTCTCCGGGGCGAGGCTGACTCCGGTCCGCCCGGGCACGTTGTAGAGAATGATGGGAAGCCGTGTCGCGGCGGCAACCGCCCGATAGTGTTCGATCAGGCCGCGCTGAGTCGGCTTGTTGTAGTAGGGCGTGACCACGAGGGCCCCGTCCACGCCCAATTCCTCGGCGGCGCGAGTCTCGGCAACGGTCCGGGCCGTGTCGTTCGCTCCGGTCCCCGCGATCACGGGAATCCGGCGGTTGACCGCCTTCACGACGCAGGTGATCGCCTGTCGCCGCTCGTCCTCCGACATCGTGGACGCTTCGCCGGTGGTCCCGCAGACGACGATCCCGTGGGTGCCGGAAGAGAGGTGCCAATCCACCAGCTTCCGCATCGCTTCGAGGTCGAGCCGTCCGTCCTTGAAAGGCGTCACCAGCGCGACCATGGAACCCTGGAACATAGGAATCACCCCCGTCGGGAAAGGGAACAGTCGCGGGTGCGCGCCGGAACCTCGAACGGATGACCCGTTCGCCGGCCGTTGCCGCGGCTGAGAAGATGCAGTCAATCCTGGTCGATGAGGCTCCGGCTGCTCCCGCTTCGAGACCCGGACGTTGCTCCGGGCCGACGGCCGGCCTCCCCGGCGCACCGGCCCCGTCGACGACACCCGCCCCCCCGATCCGCGACCGGCGCGCAGGCGCCCGCTTCGACCGGGAGGAGGCGGAGCGGCCCGGCGAGAGGTGGCGGTCCGACCCGCTTCGGGTCCAGGTCGCCAAGGATACCGCACCCCTTCCGGGGGGTCAAGGCACCCGGGGCCGGGCGCGCCGGCATGCCGGGATTGCGCCGGGCGATTGCCGAGTGAACTTGACCGTATCCGATCCGGACGCTACCCTAACCATCCACGTCGGCGCGCCCGACCTCCCACGGCCCACGCTTCGAGCGATCGCGAGTCGAGAATGTCCGAATCCCCTTCCGCAAGCGCGGAATCCTCCCCGGAACCGTCCGCATCCAGCGTCCGCATCACCTTGTACGCGATCTTCCTCCTGTCCGGCATCGCCGGTCTGATTTACGAGGTCGTCTGGACGCGCCAGCTGTTGCTCGTCTTCGGGTCCACCTCGTTCGCGGTGGGGACGGTCCTGGCCTCGTTCATGGGCGGGCTGGCGCTCGGCAGCGTCCTGCTGGGGCGTCGCGCGGACCGCACGGCGGACTGCCTGTTCCTGTACGCCGTGCTCGAGATCGTGATCGGTGCGTACGGCATCGCCAGTCCCTTTCTGGTGCGCGTCGTCGAGGCCGCGTACGGCAGTTTGCACGCGGCGCTGGACCCGTCGTTCCCGGTCTCGATCTCCCTTCGTCTCCTCCTGGCGGGCGCGTTCATCGTGGTGCCGACGGCGCTGATGGGCGGCACGCTGCCGGTCCTCGTCCGTTTCGTCACGGCCGGAGGGGTCGGGCGCGCGACCAACGTCGGCGGACTCTACGCGGTGAATACGGCGGGCGCGGTGGTCGGCGTGCTGCTGGCCGGGATCTGGCTGCTGCCCCTGCTGGGAGTGAAGGCGAGCCTGGCCGCCGCCGGCATACTCAACCTGCTGGCCGGATTCTTCGCCCTGCGCCTGCGCAAGGCCGGCGGGGCGCCCGCCGTCGCCGCGGCCGCGGAAACCGCTCCCGCGCCCGCCCCCCTCGACTCGTCGATCGCGCGCTGGATCCTCCCGGCCATGGCCCTCTCCGGCTGCGCCACATTCCTGTACGAGGTCACCTGGACCCGCACCCTCCACATGATCGTGGGCAGCACCCATGACGCGCTCACCGTCGTGCTGGCGGGATTCCTCGTCGGCATTGCCGCCGGCAGCGCGATGATCTCCCGTCACGCCGACCGCACCTCCGCGCCGGCCCACCTCTTTCTGGGCCTCGAGTGGGGGATTGCCGTCCTCGGTCTGCTCGTGATCCCTCTGCTCGGCGAGCTTCCGTTCCTCCTGATCGCCTGGCACGACTTCCTGGGCGCCAACCACTCCCGCTTCGTCGCCTTCAAGTTTCTCGTCTCGATGCTGTCCATGATCGTGCCCACCCTGCTCATCGGCGCGACCTTCCCGGTGGCGGCGCGGCTGTATCTCGGCGGCACGCCGGATGTCGGGGGAAGGCTGGGAAGGCTGTACCTGTGGAACACGCTGGGAGCGGTGGCCGGGGCCCTGGGGGGCGCGTTTCTCTGCATTCCCTTCCTCGGCTCGGTCTGGACCTCGCGGCTCGCGGCCTGCATCAACGGACTGGCGGGTTTGATCGTCGTCTTCGCGGCGACCGGAAAAACAGCCGGCCTGAGGTGGGGAACCGCGGTGGCGGGTTCGCTGGCGGCTCTGTTCCTGTTCGCGCCCGGCTGGAGCCGGCATGTCGTGACCTCGGGACCGTACATGTACGCCTACGTCTTCAAGGACATGTCGCGCGCGGAGATCCGCCGCACGCTCGAAGCCACCCCCCTGATCTACGATCGCGAAGGCATCGACAGCGTCGTCACCGTGCGGGAGGCGCCGAACATGGGGCGCAGCCTGCAAATCAACGGGAAGACCGAGGCCTCCACCGCCGTCGGGCAGACCGACGCTCTCGTCCTGCTCACCGAAGTTCCGGTCCAGCTCCATCCCTCGCCGTCGAATGCGCTGGTGATCGGATGGGGGCTCGGAATTTCCGCCGGACGACTCACCTGCCACGATTTCATCCGCGAGATCGACGTCGTCGAACTGGAGCGGGCGGTGCTGGGCGCCACGGACCTGTTCAAGGAATTCAACCACGACGCCATCAACCACCCGCGCGTCAAGGTCCACATCAACGACGGCCGCAACTTCATCGCCCTGACGAAGAAAAAGTACGACCTCGTGATCAGCGACGCACCGGATTGCTGGGTGACCGGACCGTCGCACCTGTTCACGTATGAGCACCTCCTCAACGTCAAGAAAGTCCTGAATCCGGGGGGCATCCTGAGCCAGTGGGTCGCCCTGGGGTCGCTCCAGGACATGCCCGCGCGCTCCCTGCTGCGGACCTATGCCGAAGTGTTCCGCTACGTCTCGGTCTGGGAGACGAACGTCCCCCGCGAGGACATCATCCTGGCCTCCGACTCGCCCATGGTCCTGGACGCACGATCCTTCGGCGAACGGCTGAAGCAGCCGCAAGTCCGCGCCGACCTCGAGCGACTCGGGCTGGCCGATGTGGCCGCGTTCGCGGCGCGCCGGGTCGGCGAGATTCCCAAATCGGCCTGGGAAAACGCCCCCCTCAACACGGACGATCTTCCGGTGCTGGAGTTCACGCCCCGGATCAACTTCTTCCACCCCCTCAATCCCTATTACGCCCATGAGTGGCTGATGGAGGCGCGCGGATTCGAGTACACGATCGCCGTGACCGGCATCGGCCGAGAAGATTGGGCGGGCTTCCTGCGATCGCTGGCGGAGCACCTGAACGCGGACAACGACCGCCTCGCGGCGATCCGCGTCTATGCCATCCTCGCCGCCGAGTATCCCGCAGACCCCGGCCCGCGGGCGCGACAGGCGGAATTGTGGCTCGACGTGGGCCGGCCGGACCATGCCGCCGCCGCTGCGCTGGAGGGATTGAAGTCGTCGCCCGACCACACCGCCTTGAACTTTGCCCTCGGGCAGGCGCTCTACACCCAGGGTCGGCTCGAGGACGCCGTCGCCCCCCTCCGGAAGGCGAATGTCGATCCTCCTCCGGATCCCCAGGCGCGTCTTCTGCTTGGGCGGTGCTTCCTCCTGCTCAAGCGCGCGGACGAGGCGCGCCCACTGCTCGAGAAATTCCTGGAGAACTCCCCCGAAAATCCCGACGCGCTCACGTCGCTCGCGCTGGTCTGGGAGGAGAAGGGAGACCGCGAGAAGGCGCTCCGCTACGCGACCGCCGCGGAGAAGGTCGAGTCGCGTCCGTCGATGATGGGGGCGGTGCAGGCCCTGCTGACCCGCCTCCGACTCCCGCCGAAGTAGCGCGGAATCGCGGCCTGGTCCGGATTGTTCGCGAACCGCGAGGCCGTTCGTGACCGATGCGGGCTAGGCGCCGATCCGCTTCCGGATCGCCGCCGCGATCCCCTCCGCAAGGTCGCGGATCGCGCGGGCATTTTCGCCCTCGATCATGACGCGGGCGATCGGTTCGGTCCCGGAGTAGCGCACCAGGACGCGACCGCGCGCGCCAAGAGAGGACTCCGCGCGCTGAATGCTGTCCCGCACGTCGACCATCTCCTCCAAGGGCGGCTTGGCGGTCACCGGAACGTTGAGGAGCACCTGCGGGAACTTCTTGAGGATTCCGGACATCACGCCCAGCGACTGTCCGGCTTCCGCCGCGACCGCCAGCAGGCGCAGGGCGGTACGCAATCCGTCGCCGGTCGTCGCCTCGTCGAGGAACAGGATGTGCCCGGACTGCTCGCCGCCCAGGGCATACCCTCCCCGCAACATGGCCTCGAGCACGTGGCGGTCGCCGACCGGCGTGGAGACCATGCGGATTCCGGCCTCGAGCAAGGCGTATCGCAGTCCGAGATTGCACATGACCGTCGTCACCACCGTCTTGCCCGGCAGTTGCCGTCGGGCGTGGAGGTGACGCCCGAGGATCGCGAGAACGTGGTCCCCGTCCAAAACGCGCCCCGACTCGTCCACCATCACCACGCGATCGCCGTCGCCGTCGAACGCGAAGCCCGCATGCGCCCGGGCGAGTGTGACAGCGCGCGCCAACCGACGGGGATGAAGCGCCCCGGAATTCTCGTTGATGTTGGTGCCGTCGGGCCGGGCGTGGATCACGCGCAAGTCCACCCCGAGCAGTCGGAACACGTCCTGCGCCACTTCGTGCGTCGCGCCGTGGGCGCAGTCGAGAACGATGCGCAGGCGCTTCCACTTCGCGCGCTTCGCGTACCGCTCGACCAACGTCGCCGCGTACTGCGCGACCCGGCCCGGGTCCCGCGCCATTCGACCCAGGTCGGCTCCCGCGGGACGCGGCGACCTCGGACGGTCCGATTCTTCCAGGAAGGCCGCCTCGACCAGCCGCTCCGCGCGATCCGGGACCTTGAGCCCCTCGGGGGAGATCAGCTTGATGCCGTTGTCGGCATACGGATTGTGCGACGCGGTGATCATCACGCCCAGGCGGACGCCGGTCTCCCGCGACAGGTACGCCAGCGCGGGGGTAGGCAAGGTCCCCGCGTCCAGGACGTCGATGCCCGTGGAGAGCAGTCCGGCGGCCAGGGAGGCCCCGATCATGTCCCCGGAAATCCGCGTGTCCCGGCCCAGGATCACGCGGCCGCTGCCACCGGACGCGGGCGGGGATCCCAAGCGAGGCGGCAATCGCCGGGCGAGCGGATTCCGGAACAGCGCCGGACGGGTGCGCAGCAGCATCCCGATGACTCGTCCAAGCCGCAGGATCCGCTCCGGCGTCAGCGCCTCCCGGTTCGCCGTCGACCGGATCCCGTCGGTTCCGAACCGGACACTCCGGTCCCCCTCCCGTTCCGCCGCCCCGTCCATGTCATCCGCCTTCCGCAGGCTCACTTGCCGACCTGCACGGTGAATTCGGTGTGCTCGAGCATCCGCACGTGCCGGATCTCGTCGGCCAGGAAATTCAACTTGAGCGGGATCTTATAGATCTGTCCCGCCTCCATTTGCGCTTCCGGATCGCGGTAGAGCTCGAACAGGTCCGCGTAGAGAACCATCTGGCTCTCATCGAGACGCTCGATCTCCCCGCGCCGCCCGCGCACGCGGATCGAAGCGGCCTCGGGGGACAGCGTCAGCGGCTTCGCGAAGGAGCTCGGCTTGAGGATGCGAACGGGCAGCTTGAACTCCCGCTCGATCTCCTCCTCCTGCAGCACGAACCGCAGGGTCACCGGCGACTCCGAGCGCACCTTCGATCCATCCAGCATGCCCACGATCTGGGTGACCTGCGTGAAATCCTCGGCCTGATCGGTGACGTCGACCTTCGCAACGGCGATCTCGTTGTGCTTGCGCACGACGGCGGCAGGCCCGCGTACCGACACGAACGTCGGGGTGGCGATGATCTCGACGATCCGGAAGCCCGCGCGCGGGGTTCCCGTGGTGCAATCGGAGGTTCGCACGCGCATCCGCTGGACATCCTCGCGCACGAGCGTGATTCGAAGCGAAGCGGGGGAGGGGCGTACCTGGAAGGCCGGACCGAGTTCGAACTCCGCCGCCCCGAGGGGCACTTCGAGGATCAGGGGTTCGTCGCCGCGCGGTTGCTCGTCGAGCAGAACGCGCCCGACGATGTTCCGCCGGGTCAGATCGCGGAGCGAGCTCTTGGACGCGATGATCTTCAGGCGGACGCTGGATACCTCGGCGCCGCCGGAATCCTGGATCTTGTCGATCAGGACGCCGGCCGGGGCCTGCACGACGATCGGCACCTGCGCGAGGTTCGACTCGCCGGTGTCCTGCGCGTACGCGTAGAACCAGACCAGGATGGCCAACAGGACGGCCATCGCCATGGTCTGCAGGTTCATCAGGACGCTGCGCGACACCAGGGACATTGCGACTCCGTATGGATGAAAACAAGGATCAGGAGGCGCCGCCCTCGGCTTCCGCCGCGGCGGCTCGCGGTTGCGCCTTCCCCGGCGAGGTCAGGTCGCGGAGCAGACGCTCCAGACGGTCGCGGTCGAGGTCCGGCGTGATTTCCCCGCGGTGGCACACGGAAATCCGCCCCGTTTCCTCGGAGACGATCATCACGATGGCGTCGCTTTCTTCCGTGAGCCCGATCCCCGCGCGGTGGCGGGTACCCATGGTCTTGGAGACGTTCGGGTTGTCGGTGAGGGGAAACAGGCAGCCGGCCGCGACGATCTTGTCCTCGCGGACGATGACGGCGCCGTCGTGCAGGGCCGTACCGGGGTAGAAGATGGTCTCCAGGAGTTCGGCCGAAACCTGCGCGTTCAGCTGCACTCCACCTTCCACATAGGCTCCGAGGCCGACCTCCCGTTCGATGGCGACGAGCATGCCGATCTGGTTTTTCGACAGGCGCACGGCCGACTTGACCAATTCGTCGATGACCTGGGACTCCTCGAGCATGAGACCGAAGAACGGATTCTGGCCGATTTTCATGAGGCCGCGTCGGAGCTCCGGCTGGAAGAGGATCACCAGCGCGATGACGAGGCCGGGGAGGAACTGTTCCAGGATGTAGCGGATGCGCTCGAGCTGCAGGTACTGAGTGACCCACATCACGACGACGAACATGATGAGGATGAAGAAGACGAAGCCGCGCAGCAACCCCGCGGCGCGGGTTCCGCGCAGGAAACGGAGGACGCCGTAGAAGACGAGGAAGAGGATGAAGATCTCGCCGAGGGCGGTGGAGAGTCCTTCGGAGTAGGCGAACAGATCGCTCATGCGCCTGCCCCTGCGTGCGCGTGGACGATGGCGTCCGCCACCGCGGTCGCGCGGCCGATTTCGGCGACGTCGTGCACGCGGACGATCGAGGCGCCCTGGAAGACCGCGATGGCGACGCTGGCGGCGGTGCCCTCGACCCGCTCGCCTGGGGGAAGCCCGAGGACACGGCCGATGAACGACTTGCGTGAGGTGCCGACGAGGATGGGCCGCCCGAGTGTCGCGAAGGCGTCGAGGCGGCGCAGGAGGGCGAGATTGTGTTCGAAAGTCTTGCCGAAGCCGAATCCCGGATCCACCGCGACGCATTCCGGGTCGATCCCCGCGCCGGCGGCGAACTCGATCCGGCGCGCCAGGAATTCGCGGACCTCGCCGACGACGTCGAGGTAGCGCGGGTCTTCCTGCATGGTGATCGGCGTGCCGCGCATGTGCATCAGGACGACCCCTGCGCCGGCGCGCGCGACGACTTCCGCGAGGCGCGGGTCGTCTCGCAGAGCCGACACGTCGTTGACCGCGTGCGCGCCCTCCGCGAGCGCGGCTTCCGCGACCGGGGCTCGTCGCGTATCGACCGAGATCGCCATGTCGGACGAACGCGCGATGGCGCGCACGACCGGGACCACGCGGCGAACTTCCTCGTCCACGGCGACCGCGCCCGCGCCCGGACGGGTGGATTCCCCGCCCACGTCGATGAGATGGGCGCCCGCCGCCGCCATCTCCAGCGCATGCGCCGCGGCGCGCCCCGGATCCAGCCATCGACCGCCGTCCGAGAAGGAGTCGGGCGTGACGTTCAGGATCCCCATGATGAGCGTCGTGCGCGGAAAGACGAGCGTGCGATCGGCCAGCCGCCAGCGCCGCGCATCCCGGATTCGGGGCATTGCGAC
This sequence comes from uncultured Planctomycetia bacterium, assembly GCA_964632945.1. Lineage (GTDB taxonomy): Bacteria > Planctomycetota > MHYJ01 > WSZJ01 > CAZWCX01 > CAZWCX01. Next base: position 18,784 of record CAZWCX010000052.1, read on the forward strand.
GGGGGAGGGGAAGGTCGACGGCATCTCAGAACCTCACGTGCGGACCGCGCGCGGACGGCGCGAATCGGTCGGGCGGCTTCCCGGTGACCAGCAACGCACGTTCCTGGCCTTCTTCCCGCGCGCCAGGCGTTACGCGCTCTGCGACTCGGCCGACGCGCCGGCCGGAGCGGCCGCCCCCTCGACGCGCCGGGGCGGGATCGTCCCCCCGGCAACCAGAACATCCACTTCGTGTCCGTTCAGGACCTCGTGTTCGAGCAACGCGTGGGCGAGACGCTCCAGTCCATCCTTATTCTCCGTCAGGACACGACGCGTTTCCTCGTAGCACTCGTCCAGGATCCGGCGCACCTCGCGGTCGATCTCGAGCGCCGTGGTTTCGCTGTGGTTCCGGGTGCGCGAGATCTCCCGGCCCAGGAACAGCGTTTCCTCGGTCTCGCTGTAGTTGACGGGACCAAGCGCCTCGGTCATTCCCCATTCGCAGACCATCAGGCGCGCCATGTCGGTCGCCTGCTTGATGTCGTTCTGCGCCCCCGCGGAGATGTCCTCGCAGAACAACTCCTCGGCCAGGCGTCCCCCGTACATGATCTTGATCCGGCTCAAGACCTGCTGCTTGGCCATGCTGTAGCGGTCGCGGTCCGGCAGCATCATCGTCGCCCCGAGCGCGCGACCGCGGGGGATGATCGTAACCCGATGCACGGGATCGGTCCCGGGCAGGAACTTGGCGGCGATGGCGTGGCCGGCCTCGTGGAAGGCGGTGATCCGGCGGTCCTCTTCGGCCACGACCCGGCTCTTGTTCTGCCTGCCCCAGCGAACCTTGTCCCGGGCCTCCTCGAGGTCCTCATGGTCGATGATCTTCTTTTTCTTCAGGACCGCGATCAGGGCGGCCTCGTTGATGGTCGCCTCCAGATCGGCCCCCGAGAACATCGGGGTCCCCTTGGCGAGCATCGCCAGATCGACGTCCGCCGCCATCTTGACCTTGCGCGCATGGACCTTGAGAATCCCCTCGCGTCCCTTGACGTCCGGCAGGTCGATGGTGATCGACCGGTCGAACCGGCCGGGCCGAAGCAGGGCGGGATCCAGAACGTCCGGCCGGTTGGTGGCCGCCAGCACGATCACATTGTCGTCCGAGTCGAACCCGTCCATTTCCACCAGGATTGCGTTCAACGTCTGTTCCCGCTCGTCGTGGCCGCCGCCCAATCCGGAGCCGCGCCGCCGGCCGACCGCATCGATTTCGTCCAGAAAGACGATGCAGGGCGCGTTTTCCTTGGCCTCGCGGAACAGGTCGCGCACCCGCGACGCCCCGACGCCGACGAACATTTCCACGAAGTCCGACCCCGAAATGCTGAAGAACGGCACATCCGCCTCGCCCGCGATCCCCTTCGCGAGCAGCGTCTTGCCGGTGCCGGGCGGCCCGATCAGCAGACATCCGCGCGGGATGCGCGCCCCGACCTCTTCGAACCGCTTCGGTGTCTTCAGGAACTCCACGATCTCGTTCAGTTCCCCGACCGCCTCCTCGATCCCCGCCACGTCCTTGAAGGTGACCTTGCGCCGGTCCCGGGACGCGCGCTTCGCGCGGCTGCGCCCGAACGACAGGACGCCGCCGGGACCATTGGGCGAGCGGATCTGTCGGAAGAGGAAGTAGTAGGCGAGCAGGAACAGCACCAGCCACGGAATCAGCGGCAGAATCACCTGCGCCAGCCAGATGCTCGGCGGGTTGAACTTGTAGTTCTCCGCCGGATTGGTCAGAAAGCCGAGGATTTCCTCGAGCTTGGACTGGCCCCGCTCATCCTTGGCCAGCAGGAGATTCTCGGGGAAGATGGTGCGGTAGCGCTTGTAGTCGCCGCCTTCCTTGTAGTCGCCCTCGAACTCGTTGCCGGTGTGCTCGATGTTCTTGATCCGACCGGCCTTCAAGTCCTCGAGGAACTGAACGTAGGTGACCTCCTTCGTCCGGCCCTCGACCGCGGACCGGCTGGCGACCACGAAGAAGGAGAGGATGATGCCGGCGAGCAGCACCAGGACGATCGGCTTGGGGCGGCGGGGTTCCCGCGGAAACGGAATCTGCGGGCCGCGGTCGTCGTGACCGCCTCCTCCATCCGGGCCGCCGAGCCGGTCGGGACGCCCTTCCTGTCTTTCGTCGCGATTCGGATCGCTCATGCGAGTCTTATTCCTTTGGAACTACCACTTCTCTTCCAGGGTGGTCACCGCCCAGCGCGCGAGTTGTTCGATCACTTCGGCGCGAGCGCTTTCCTCCGATTCCCCGCGACGCGTGGAAAACTCAGCGCCGCGCGTTGCCGTATTCTGCGCCACCGTACGGCCCGACCGGTCCGTCAGGACGATCTGCAGCGTAATGTCGACCCGGGACTCGATGACGAGATCCCGCCGGTCCTCGACCAGCGCGGGAGTCCGATAGTCCAGGATCGTTCCCGCCATGACGAGATCCGCCTTGTCCTCCGCGGCGATCCGATACGGGGTCCGCGCGTGGATCGCGCGCGTCACCGCATTGGTCAGGTCGAACTCGTGGGCGCGGCGGACCGTCGGGTTTTCGAAAATCGACACGGCGACCGTCCGGTACCCGTCCCTCACGAGGGGCTTGGCCGAGTAGCCGCAGGAGAGACACCCCAGCGACAACAGACAGGCCAGGAGCGCCCCGGGGGCGCGCACTCCGATCACTTCCCCTCCCGATCCAGTTTCGCCAGCGTCTCGCGGGCCTTCTGCGCCCACGTGGTCTGCGGATAGTCCGCGATCAGGCTCTCGAGGTACATCCGGGCCGATCCCGGCTTGTCCATGTCCTTCAGGTAGAAGATCGCCGTGTTGTAGTCCTTCTCCGCAGCCTTCTCGGCAATGTCCAGCAGCCGCTGTTCCGCCTCCTTCACCTTGTCGCCGTGCGGGTTGTGCTGGACGTAATCCTCGAAGGTCCGCTTGGCGTTCACCAGCGGCTTGGGGTCGTAGTCGACTCCCTCGAACTCTTTCAATTGCGAGTCGCCCTTGCGAAACAGCGCGGTCGGCGCGAAGTCGGAGGACGGGTACCGCTGCAGGAAAGTCTCCCATTCCAGCGCGGCGTCCTCGTGCTTGTCCGCTTGCTCCAGGCGCGCGCACAACTGGAAGTGGTACTCGTCCGAGAAGTCCTCGAACGGATGCTTGTCCAGGACCTTGCGCATCACCTCGAGCCCCGTCGAGAAGCCCGACAGGATCGGCATCCCCAGGAGGTCCTTCTTCGCCCCCTCCAGCAGCTTCAGGCCGACATCGAGCTGGCGTTTGATCACGTCCTTGAGGCGCGGCGTGCGCGGGTAATAGGCGAGGTAGTCCTCCAGCGCGACGTAGGCCTTGTAGTACTTCCCGGCCTGGAACAGGGATTCGCCCGCCATGAATCCGGCGCGTTCGCGAAAGGTCTCTTCGGAGGAGTACAGGGCGATCCGGGCGAATTCGGTGGCGGCATCGGAGTACTTCCCGGCGTCGTAGAGCCCTTTGGCCTTCTCGTAGAGCTCCTGCGGGTCCGCGGTTTCGTAGTCCTTCGTGTCGACGAAGCCCGTGTCGGACGTCCAGACCCACTTCGCCTCGGCCGGCGCGATGCAGGCGAGGACCAGCAACCCGGCGATCCAAGCGGCCGGCAAACATCGCAGCATGGTCCTACTCCAGAAAACGAAGCATCCGGGGCTCCCGCCCAATCAAATGCGTGACGGTCGCCGCCATCGCCCTGCGCGCCTGAGTGCGGATGACGTCATCCACCTTCAGACGCTCCAGACTCGTCGTCTTCCCCCACACCAGGTTGTCGATCAACGCCAGGGCACCCGGGGAAACTTCGAGCCGGTCCGGATCGAGTCGCGCGCAGGCCGCGCAGAGCATCCCGCCGTACCGGACGCTGAATCCCAATCCGTGGACGTCTCCCGCTCCGGCCATCCGCTCGCAGTGCGTGCAGCGATCGGCCCGCGGAGCGAATCCCAGCAGGCCGAGCAGCCGGCACTCGAATGCCGGAAGGGCCGGGCGTCCGCCCCCCTCCGCGGCAATCCGCGCCAGCGTATCCCACGCGAGCCGAAACACCTCCTCGTTGGCATCGTTCTCCCGGGTCAGCCGAGAGAGCAGTTCGCACACCCACAACGCCTGGTGCAGCCGGCCCAGGTCTCTCCGCACGCCGCGAAAGGTTTCGGTCTGATGAAACGCGGTCAGGATGCCGAGCCGCTCGGCACCCTTGTCGAGATAGAGCATCGTCCCTCCGGTCAGGAGGTCGATCGCTCCCTCGAAGGACGACTTGGGCCGTTTCGCCCCTTTCGCAATCACCCGGATCTTGCCGAAGTCCCGCGTATAGAAACAGACGACCTGACTGGTCTCGCTGAAATCCAGCCGGTCGATGACGATCCCCGTCGTCTTCAAAGCCGTCATCGTCGATTCCGCGGGGTCCGTTACGTCCCCCCGCGGGGGGCAGGATTCGCCGCGATCCACTCCTCGAGCGCGATCCGCAACCCCGGATCGTCGCACGCCTCGAACACGATCTCGTCCTTCGTAACCCGGACCAATCCAAATTGTTCGAAGGCGGCGAGCGCCTCGACGATCTTCTCGTGGCGGGCCTGCAGCAACCGCCCGAGAGACTCCAGAGAAAGGACCTGTCCGCGGCGGGCCGCGTGCACACGAATCAAATCCTGGTGCAGCGGGGTCGACGTCAGCGCCGCCATGCCCTCCGTTCGCACACGCTGCCCGACATACCCGCCGATCGCCTCCCGTGCGTGTACCGTCACCTCGACGAATTCGATCCCCATCCCCATCGGGCCCCCCGGGGCCCGGCCCACCCAGCGCACCATCCCGCGCGCGTGCACCTGATCGCCGTGGCGGGGGATCGTGAAATCGAGTTCCACGAAGCTCCCCACGTCGAAGGGGTCGGGGGTCTCGATGAACACGCCCCCGATACTGATATTCGTGATCCGCGTTTCGAGCGCCCGGGTCTCCTGATCCGTCGGCCGCCGGTTGCGGATCTTGACGATCAGGTTCGAGCGCAATCGGATGAATCGACGTTGCTGGGCCATGTCTGCCCCGCTGGGGGAGATTCGGAACGCATTATATCCTACCGAAACTCATCGTCAAGGTATCCGAAAAGCAGGACGGGCACCGGGGCGTACGCCGCCCCCGCGCCCGACCGCCCGAAGTCCTTGAAGTCACTGGAGAAGCTGGATCAGCCTCTCACGATTCCGGTCCACGACGAAGACGATTTCCATGACCCGATGGTCGCGCCAGCCCGGGGCGTGCCGAAGGCACCACTCCCGCGCGATCAGCTTTCGGTCCGGCTCCCTTCCGATCGTTTCGCCCCGGATCCAGATCTCCCGCTCAATCTCGGCCAGTTGCGCCTTGATCTCTTCCGCGGGATTGATGGACCGGATTTGCATGATGTACATCTTGAGCACGACCTCGTCGGAGGGGGGAGTGCCCTTGAGCCGGAGCCTCTCCTTGAACTTGAGGATCTGTTCCCTGTGGTTCTTGACGAACACCTCGAGGTCGGCGCGGATGCGATCGAACTTGCCCGCGGCATAGTCGCGTTCGAGCTCGTCGATCTCCGTCATCCGGCAATTCTCCGAAGGACAATTCGTGAGAGGATACCGACGGCGGTGGAGGACTGTCAAGAAACGACCCCGGGCCCGGAGATCCGGACGCGGAAAATCTCCGCCGGCGAACGCTCGGTACCGCTCGCCCGGACGCTCACGGGGAGAAATCCCCCCGCGGACGCGCGCGACCCTCTCCGCGAGCGGGGGGGGGGGCGTCCCCCAAGCCGGGAGGAGGGGGGCTGCGAGCGAAGACGCGGCGTGGGCGCTCGCGGGAAGCGCGGGGGAGGGGTCTTGACGCGGCGCGGATCGCCCCAGATGGGCAGGAAGGTGCAGGGCGGCAAAGATGAGATCCCGGAGCAAAGGGGGGTCGCCCTGGATCGGGGAGGCGCCGTGCAGCGGCCGTGTCTGCGAGTTCGTTACGTCCGGACCGGCGCCGCCGACTCGGCGGGCGCGGTGTGCGAAGGAGCGCTCGCGGCGGCGACCGACTGCAGGATGGGCAGGACGATGAACACTTTCGTCCCCACCCCCTTCGCGCTCTTCATCTCGATCTTGCCGCCATGGTTCCCGATGATGTTGCTGACGACGGCGAGGCCGAGTCCCGTCCCCTGACCGGCGGGCTTGGTGGTGAAGAAGAGGTCGAACGCGCGGCCGATCTCCGCCTCATTCATGCCGCACCCGGTATCCTCGATACAGAGGACGAGTTCGCGATCGCGCACCTCGTGGGTGAGAATGATGGACCCGGTCGAGTCTTCGATCGCGTCGGTCGCATTGATGATGAGATTGACGAATACCTGCTGGAGTTCCGAGGCATCCCCGAAGATCAAGGGCAACTCCGCCGGCAGGCGGTCATCGAGGTAGACCGACCTGCGGTCGAGCTTGTGCTGCACCAGGGCGACCGCGCGGCGCAGGACTTCTTTGAGCTGGATCGGCTGGGGTTCGGTCTTGCGCGGCGTGAACTGAAGCAGCTTGCGCACCGTTTCCTGGATCCGATCCAGGCCGTCGGAGATCAGCTCGAGATACTGCTCGCGCCGGGCCGGATCGATGTCGGGCTTCTTCAGGACCCGGGCCGCGTTCATGAGGCCGCCGAGCGGGTTGTTGATCTCGTGGGCGATGCCGGCGGCCAGGGTGCCCATCGCCGAGAGGCGCTGGGCGATGACCAGTCCCTGCTGGGTCTGCTTGATCTGGTCGCGCGCCTCGTCGATCTTGGCCTCGAGCGTGCCGTGGTACTCACGCAATCCGCCCATCATCGTGTTGAACGCCTCGACCAGGTGAGTGAGTTCGTCCCGCCCCCCGTCGGTGGGAACCGGCTTGCTGTAGTCCCCTTGCGCCACCCGGGCGCTCGCGTCGACAAGCTGTTCGAGCGGACGGATGACGAGCCGGTTGAGGAGGATGAAGACGTTGAGCACGACCATGATGCCGCCCAGGGCCATGATTCCGACGACGTTCTGAATGGACTCGTCGACGTAGCTCTCGGGCACGACCAGAGTGGAGATGTCGCACGTCATCGCGCAGAGCGTGACGTTGGACGGCAGCACGAGGGGAAAGAAGACCCGATCCCCCTCGACGTACCGGCGATGTTCCTTGTAGCTCGCCTTCAGCTTGGGGTGGCTGGTGAGCTCGTCGACCAGGTCGGTGCCCAGGTTGGGGTCGGACGTCAGCGGCGCGCCCGCCGAGTCGACGATCAGCCAGGCGCGGAACAGAAGCGAGCCCGCCAGGCGGCGCTGAAGACGCATCCAGGATTCGGCGTCCGGAGGGCCGTGGCGGAGCGTCTCGTCCGCGTGGATCCACTCCTGGACGACCTGGGAGGCGAGGGTCCCGATGCGGTAACGTTCCGCGACCGCCCGGCTCCGGGCGGTGTAGATCAGGTTGACCGACAGGAGCCCGAGGACGAGCACCATCGTGAAGGCGATGGCGACCAGGATCTTGTGGCGGAGCGACACGTCAGCGGGCCCCCGCGCGCGGGATGGCGCGCCCTCATCATAACCACGCGCTCCATCCGGCGCAAGCCCGTTCCCGGATGGGGGATGGGGCCGGCTCCGGCGGCGAGTCCGAAAACACCGCGGACGCCCCCGTGAAGAGGGCGTCCGGCGGACGATGGCGCGCGAAGAGGGCGCGACGGAGCCGCGCTAACCCATGCCCTTGATCAGGTCGACCAGCGGCAAGAACAGCGCGATGACGATGAAGCCGATCGTGCCGCCCATTCCGATGATCAACGCGGGTTCGAGGATGCTCATGAGCGCCCCGACCGCCGCGTCGACTTCGTCGTCGAAGTTGTCGGCGACCTTGATCAACATCTTGTCGAGTTCGCCGGTTTCTTCACCGACGTCGATCATGTTGATCACGAGGTCGTCGAACACTTTGGTTTGCGCCAACGGTTCCGCGATGCTTTCGCCTTCGCGGATCGAATCGTGCACCGTTTGAATGGCGGCCGCGATGACCTCATTGCCGACCGCGTTCTTGACGATCGCCAGGGCCTCGAGAATCGGCACGCCCGAAGTGATCAGCGTACCGAGGGTGCGGCAGAACCGCGAGACCGTCGACTTCTTGATGATGGTGCCGAACATCGGCATGCCCAGTTTGAACCGGTCGATGGCGATTCGCCCGGCCTTGTTCTTGCCGATGAACTTGATCGCCATCCAGCCGGCCACCGGGAAGCCCGGGATCAGGAACCAGTAGTTGGCCACGAAGCGGCTCAGCTTGAGCAGGGCGTCGGTCAGGGGAGGGAGCTGCTTGCCCAGGTCGCTGAACACCTTTTCGAACGACGGGATCACGTACACCATGATGCCCGTCACGATGATGACCGCGACGCTGATGACGGCGGCCGGATAGATCGACGCGCCGATGACCTTGCGCTTCAGCTTTTCGGCCTTTTCCATGAACGAGGCGAGACGATTGAGGATGGTATCGAGCACGCCGCCCGCTTCGCCGGCCTTGATCATGTTCACGTAGAGGCGGTCGAACGCCTTGGGGTGCTTGGCCATGGCTTCCGAGAGGGAACTGCCGGTCTCGACGTCCTCGGCCACCTGGCCGACGATGATCTTGAGGAGACACGGCTTCATCTGGCCTTCCAGGATCTTGAGGGAGCGCACAATGGGCAGACCCGCGTCCTGCAGGATCGAGAGCTGCTGGGTGAAGGCGCAGAGCTGCTTGCTGCTGACGCCGCCGAATACGAAGCCGCCCTTCTTCTTGGCGACGCCCTGCCGGTTGGCCGCCCCGCCCACTCCGGCCTTTTCCTTCACGTTCGTGGGGAAGTAGCCCATGGAGTGGACCTTGCTGATCGCCTCCTGGGTATTGGTGGCCTCGACCTCGGCCTTGATCTTCTTCCCCTTGTTGTCTACTGCCTCGTAGGCAAAGACTGGCATTGGATCCTCCCTTCGCGCTGTCCCGTTATCCCCTTGGCGTTCCCGGTTGCCGCGTCCCCCGGCGGGCCGCGCGGCGGACCGGGGACGCCAAGGACGTCTATCGTTTACCCACCGAACAGGGTCTCACGCACGACTTCTTCGATGGTCGACACGCCGTCGAAGATCGCGAGCAGCCCCGATTCGCGGAGCGTCCGCATTCCCTGCTCGCGGGCGAGGGTGCGGATCTTTTCCGTCGAGGCGTTGGTCATGACCATCTCCTTGATCTTCTGCGTCACCAGCATGATTTCGAAGATGGCATTGCGGCCTTTGTAGCCGCTGTTGTTGCAATTCTGGCAGCCGCGCCCGAAGCAGAACTCCTTGTCCTGCAGGACTTCCTTGGGCAACTGCAATTCGAGCAGCACTTCCTCGGGCGGCTCGTACCGTTCCTTGCACTTCACGCAGATCTTGCGCACCAGGCGCTGGGCGACGATGGCCTCGAGACAGGCGGTCACGAGGAACGGTTCCACCCCCAGATCGATGAGGCGCGTGATGGCGGAAGGCGCGTCGTTGGTGTGCAGGGTGGTGAACACCAAGTGTCCCGTGAGCGCGGCTTCGACCGCGATGCCGGCCGTTTCCAGGTCGCGGACCTCGCCCACCAGGATGATGTCCGGGTCCTGGCGAAGGATGGCGCGCAGCGCCGACGCGTAGGTCAGGCCCACGTCGGGGTTGACCTGGCACTGCATGATACCGTCGAGGTCGTACTCGACCGGGTCTTCGGTGGTGATGATCTTCCAGGTGATTTCGTTGACGTAGTTCAGGCAGGAGTAGAGGGTGGTCGTCTTGCCCGACCCGGTCGGGCCGGTGACCACGATGACCCCGTTCGGCAGGTTGATCAGCTGCTGCATCAACTTGGTTTCGTCTTCGCGCAGCCCGATGTTTTCCATGTCGAGCGAAACCACCGACCGGTCGAGGACGCGCATGACCACCGACTCGCCGAACATGGTCGGCAGGGTGGAGACGCGCAGGTCGACGGGCTTCCCGCCGATGTTCAACATGATGCGGCCGTCCTGGGGGAGCCGCGTCTCGGAGATGTCGAGATTCGACATGACCTTGATACGCGCGACCAGGGAGATCGCGAGGTGCAGCGGGGGCGGCATCATTTCGTAGAGCACGCCGTCGACCCGGTACCGCACCTTGAATTCGGTCTCGAACGGTTCGAAGTGGACGTCGCTGGCCTGGTCCTTGATGGCCTGCAGCAGGATCAGGTTGAGCAGCTTGACGACCGGGGCGGAGGCGGCCATCTGCTCGACATTGGTGATGTCGAACGCCTTGACCTTGCCGCCGATCTTCATGTCGTCATCCCCGCCGGCACCCGCCGCCGCGGTGGCATCGCCCATGGTCTTGAGGATGTCGTCCACCGTTTCGGTCTGGCCGGCGTAGTAGCTTTCCAGGGCTTTCTCGACCGCGGCCTCGTTGGAGACCGCCCCCTGGACTTCGCAATTGAGCATGAAGCGGAGGTCGTCGAGCACCGACACGTTCAGGGGGTCGGCCATCGCCACCGTAAGGGTGTTGTTTTCGAACTTGATCGGCACGACCTTGTAGACCTTCGCCATAGTCGGGGAGACCTTGGCGATCACCTCGCGGTTGACCTCGATCTCCTCGAGGTTGACGACCTCCATGCCGACCTGGGCGCCGAGGGCGAGGAGCATTTCCTCCTCGGTCACGTACCCGAGCTCCACGAGGATGCGCCCGAGCGCCCCGCCGCTCTCCCGTTGGATCGCAAGGGCCTCCTGAATCTGACCCTCGGTCACCAGTTCCATTTCTTTCAGGAGCTGGCCCAGCGGCTTTTGCGGCGTGTACATTCCGGAGGCCCCTCGCAGGATCGTTGGACAGGACAGCGCGGGTACGATTATACTTTCGTCTCCCCCCTTGTCAAAAACATTTTCCGCGCTGAACCGTGCGCCAAGCATTGACGGTAACAAGGGTTCCGTGATAGGGCCGGAGCATGCGCCACAACCCCCCTGCCACGACGAGAATCCAGCACGGCTCGCTCCGCCTCGTCGATCTCGCGATGGCCCGCCCAATCACGTGCGCCATGCTGCTCTTGACCATCTTCGTCACGGGGACCATCGCCTACCAGCGCATCCCGGTACAGTTGATGCCGTCGGGCTTCTCCCCGCCCTTCATGGGGGTCTGGCTGCCGTACCGGGAGTCTACGCCGCAAGAGGTGGAGCGGTCGATTGCGCGCCCGGTGGAAGACGTCCTCGGGACGGTCCCCGGCCTGATCACCACGCGCACGCACTGTTCCAACAACGGCTGCTGGGTCTTCCTCGGATTCCGACCCGGCATCGACATGGACGCCGCCTACCTCGAAGTGGCCGACCGGATGGAGCGCGTCCGCTCCTCCCTTCCCTCCGACCAGGAGCGGCATTTCCTCTGGAAGTACAACCCCGGGGACGAACCGGTCGTGTGGATGGGGATCTCCTATCCGGAGGAGGCCGAGGATCCGTTCTATGCGATTTCGCATCGGGTCCAGCGCGAGCTCGAGCGGATACCGGGGGTCGCCCGGGTGCAGATGGAGGGGATGCTGCAGCGCGTCGTCCGCATCGACATCATCCCGGAACGGGTGCGCGCGCATCGGGTCGACATGGTGAAACTGGGGGAGCAGATCCGGGAGGCGAGCTTCGCGCTCTCCAGCGGCCAGGTCACCGAGGGCGGCTACCGGTACGCGCTGCGCTCTCTCGGGCGATACGAGTCGCTGGAGGAACTCGCGGAGATGCCGGTGGCGCCGCACCTGGTGCTCAAGGACGTCGCCACGGTCCGCTACGCCTTCTCGATCGAGGAACGCCTCGCCCGCATCAACGGCAAGCCCGCGGTCACCGCCGAGATCTTCAAGGAAAGCGGCGCCAACGCGGTCGCCGTCTGCGCGCGCGTCGCGGAGGCCGCCGGACGGATCCTCCCGGCCATTCCGGAACTTCAGGGCTACGGGTTCCACGTCATGTTCGACCAGGGGCGCTGGATCCGCCAGTCCATCGACACCCTGCAGGGGTCGGCCCTCTGGGGCGGCGCGCTTGCGGTCATCGTCCTGCTCGCCTTTCTGCGCAGCATCCGCATCACCCTGGTCGTGGCGCTCGCGATCCCGCTCTCGATCCTCATGACCCTCGTCGTCATGTACTTCCGCGGGGGATCGTTCAACCTGGTGAGCATGATGGGCCTCACCCTCGGAGTCGGGATGCTGGTCGACAACGGCGTCGTCGTGATCGAGAGCATCTGCCAGAAGCGACAACAGGGCCTCTCGCCGCGCGAGGCTTCGCGGTTGGGTGCCGGCGAAGTCGGACTGGCGATCATCCTGGCCACGTCGACCACCCTGGTCGTGTTCCTGCCGCTCGCGCTGATGCAGGACGACGCGCAGTTCTCCTTTTTCATGGCCGAACTCGGTTCGCCGGTGTGCTGGACCCTCGTGGCCTCCCTGTTTGCCGCTCTCGTCTTCGTCCCGCTCGCGGTCGCGCTGGTGGGCGGAGAGATGAAGGCGGAAACCCGCGGGCTGCGCCGCGTGATCGACGCCTACGCGGCCGCGCTCTCCTGGACCCTGCGCCACCGCCTCGACGGCCTCCTCGTCGTCGCCGCGCTCATGGCGTCAACCTGGTACCCGATCCAGAACATCAAGAAGGTCGACCGGGTCGAAGGGGAGCCGGGCGCCATCCGTCTGCGCTTCCGCCTTCCCGCCCATTATTCCCTGGCCGAAGCCGGCGAGGCCGTCCGCCGCGTCGAGCAGGCCCTCGAACCGCACCGGGAAGAACTGCAGGTCGCCGACGTCTACGCCTCCTACCGGGCGAACCACGCGCAGGTCATGCTGCTGCTCCGCGACCCCGATCGATGGGTGCTGCGCATGGAGGAAGTGATCGAACGGGTCAAGTCGTACCTGCCCGTCCTCCCCGGCGTGGAACTGCGCGTCAACTGGCGCGAGTCGGAGACGGGATCCGGCAACCTGTCGTTGCGGCTCTACGGCCCCGACAGCGAGGCCCTCGCGGATCTGGGCGAAGCGATCGGCAAGGCGTTGCGATCGGTGCGCGGCGTCGTCGACGTCGAAACCGAACTGGAGCGCGGCGCCGACGAGATCCGGGTTTCGGTCGACCGCGCCCTGGCGCAGCGGTACGGCGTGGAGAGCTGGACCGTCGCCGGTTCTCTCCAGTACGCGCTCCGCGGCAACCGCATGCCGGACTTTCAGGCCGGCGACAAGCAGATTCCCATCCTCCTGCAATTCGACACCGGTCCCGCCGACGGCGTGGATCTGCTGCGCAACATCGGCGTGCGCTCCCGCGAGGGACAGGACCTCCCGGTCGGGGCGGTCGCCGGCTTCACCTTCACCCGCGGCGTGGGACGGATCCAGCGCGAAAATCGGCGCACCGCCATGACCATCAAGGTCTTCACCCGCGAAGACGACATGACCCGCCTCGAAGGGGACGTGCGGACCCGGCTGGCGCAATTCGACCTGCCGCGCGGCGTCTCCTGGGACATGGGCGAACGGTTCGAACGCATGGAGAAGCAGGCCGAGTCGTTCCTGTTCGCCATCCTCCTCGCCTGCACCTTCGTCTTCCTGCTCATGGGCGTGTTGTTCGAGTCCTTCATCCTGCCGTTCTCGGTCATCGTGTCGATTCCCTTCGCCTTCTTCGGCGTTTACTGGACGCTGTGGGCGACCGACACCCCCATGGACGTGATGGCGTCCATCGGGGTGGTGATCCTGACGGGGATCGTGGTCAACAACGCGATCGTCCTCGTCGATCAGGTGAACCGCCTGCGAAAACAGGGGCTGCCCCGCGAACAGGCGATCGTGGAGGCGGGGCGCACCCGATTCCGGGCCATCTGGATGACCGCGCTGACCACGATCGTCGGCCTGGTGCCGATGGCGTTCGGCGCGAGCAACATCGTCGGGGTGCCGTATTTCCCCCTGGGCCGCACGGTGATGGGTGGGCTGCTCGCGTCGACGGTGCTGAGCCTGGTGGTGGTCCCGCTCTTCTACACGCTGTTCGACGACCTGCGCGAGTGGGGGTTGCGCGCGGCCGGCCGCGCGGCGGGAGGGCGCGGGGGGTAGGGCGGGGGAGCGGGCGCTACTTGGGCGCCGCGCCTTCCTCCGTTCCGCCGGCACGCCCGGGATCGGCGCCCATCCGCTTCGGATCGACCTGGGGCCCGGTTTCGTCGGCCCGCAGGAACAGGACGGTGGCGATCTGATCGTGGGGCACATCCCCCTTCAGCGGAGCCAGGCCGCCCCCGCACTTCACGCACGGCTTCTTCGATTCGGTCTTGCCCACCTCAAGTCGGAACAGCGTCCCGCAGGACTGGCAGACCATGAAGGCCTTCTGGGCTTTTTTTTCGTCCGCCACGGAATCAACCTCCCGATCCGGCCTCCCGGCCGACCGCCTGAGACTTTCCGGCCGCGCGACCCGAGGTTCGCGCGAGCAACCGATCGGCCCGCTGGGCGAGGTCCGTGTCCCCGAATTCCTGCGCAGCGAGGTAAACCTGCTTGAGGGCCGCCCGATCGTCCATGCCCAGATCCATCGCCTTGTCGAACCACGCCAAGGCTTCGGATTTCCCCGCTTCGCCCGTACGCAGGCACACCCGTCCGAGGTTCAGGGGCCCGCGATAATCCCGGGGCGCAATTTCCAGGACCCGCTCCAGAATCGACTTCGCCTCGTCCGGACGCGTGCGTTCGCCCAGCAGGAGTCCCAGCCCGTTCAAGGTGTCCAGGTGGTCTTCCTGAAGGCGCAGCGCGGTGCGAAACTCCTCCTCCGCCTCCGCGAAGCGGCCCATCGCGAAGTGAATCATCCCCGACTGATACCGCAGACGCACGTTGGTCGGTTCCAGGCGCATGGCCCGCTCGATTACGGTGCGGGCTTCGGAATGGCGCGCGCACTCCCGGTAATACACCGCCAGCTTCTCCAACGTCAATACATTCGCGGGGTCGAGTTCGAGCTGGGCGTGCAGGGACGCTTCGAGCTTCGCGATCTCGCGGGCGTGATAGTAGATGGTGGTCAGCAGGTCCGCGCTCTCCCACGTCGCCGGGAAGCGCCTGCGCGCCTCCTCGGCCACGGCCACCGCCTCCGCCGTGCGGCCGGACGCCATGTGGATCCGTGCCAGGGCGGCGTGGGCATCGAGGGAGGCCCGACCGGAGGCGACCAGCTGGAGGAACAGCATTTCCGCGCGCTCGAAGTGCCGCAACTCGAAGGCCGAGCGCGCCAGATCCGCGCAGACGACATCGTCCCCCGGGGCGAGCGCGTGTGCGCGCTCCAAATGGATCACCGCTTCGGCCAACCGCCCGTCATTGGCCAGCCGCGCACCCGTGTAGTGATGGTAGCGGAGGAGAAACGCGTCGTATTCGCGGTCGTCCTGGTGGTGGGCCACGTAGTCTTCAATCAGGCGAACGACCTCGGGCAGGTCGAGCGGGGGGGAGTCGCCGCCCTCCGGCCGCGGTCCCTCCCGTCGAATCGGCACCCCGCGCCCGGCGGGGAGACCCAACGTCCGGGCCGCCGCCTCGGTCAGCGCCAGAAAACGGAACTCCATGGCCGCACCACCCGACCGAAAAACTCCCCGATTCCCAAGCTCTGGAAGGGTTGCACTTTAGCAGGGGTGGGGCCGGCTGTCAACCGGTGCCGGGGTGCGACGAATCACACGATTGGAACCTATGCCTGCCTATCGGCTTAAGTCACGAATTTCACTTGACACCCTTCATCTCCGCACCTAGAATGACGATTTAAGCCTTGGAATCCGACCCGTCGCGACCGACCCGGTGCGCGCGGACGTGGATTGCGGCCGGGGAAACCTCCCGGCTTGAAGGCCGAAAGTGCAGGGGAGGACCGGGTCATGGCAGGGAGTTCGTCCAAGTGAAGGCCATCCTGCTGGGTGCCGGCTTCGCGACGAGGCTCTATCCTCTCACCAAGGACCGGCCCAAGCCGCTCCTGCCCATGGCGGGCAAGCCGCTGATCGAGCACACGATGGCTCGGCTCGCCGGCATCAAGGAGTTGGACCACATCTACGTTGTCTCCAATCATCGATTTGCCGGACGGTACCGGAACTGGTTGGACACGTACCGAGGCCCCAAGAAGATCGAACTGCTCGACGACGGCACCATGAGTCCGGAAGACCGGCTCGGCGCCGTGGGAGACCTGCAATTTGCGATCGAGCGCGCACGAATCGCGGACGACCTCATGGTCGTCGCCGGGGACAACCTGCTCCAGTTCGACATCCGCGACCTGGTGACTTTTTTCAAGAACAAGGGCGCCACCATCGGCCTGAAGGAAATGGGCAGCCCCGAAGAGGTCCGGCGCTTCAGCGTGGTGCAGTTGGACGCCGATGGGAAGATCATCGAGTTCGAAGAGAAGCCGACCAATCCGAAGGGGACCCTGATCTCGATCGGGGTCTACCTGTTTCCGCGCGCGCTCCTGGGGCGGGTGAAGGAGTACCTGGACGCGGGGCACAACCCGGATGCGCCGGGATACTACGTCGAATGGTTGTGCCGCCGCGAGAATCTCTACGGGTATGTGATGCAGGGACCTTGGTTCGACATCGCCGACATCGACAGCTACGAACAGGCAAACCAATTGCTTGAGCAGGGGGCCAATGGCTAGGCGATATCTGATCGGACTCGACATCGGTTCGAAGTTCGTCAAGGCGCTGGAACTGTGCGAATCGGGTGGCGCCAACTACGAACTGACCGGGTTCCGGCAAGTCGAGATCCCCGGGCCGGAGCGCGTCAAGGACGCCGTCCGGGAACTCTTCTCCGGCGGCGGCTTCCACACGAAGCGGGTGGTGACGGCGGTTTCGGGCCGCTCCGTCATCGTCCGGTACGTGATGATGGGGCAGATGGCCGAGGAAGAACTGCGGAACGTCATCAAGTTCGAGGCGGGAAAGTACATCCCGTTCGAAGTCGAGGAAGTGGTGCTCGACTGCCAGCGCCTCGAGGAGGCCGGCGGCGGCGAGGCCGCGGCCGGAAAGGACATGCGCGTCCTGCTCGTCGCGGTCAAGCGCAGCTACGTCGATGACCATGTCGCGATGCTGACCGAGTGCGGTCTGCAGCCGGCGATCCTGGACGTCGATTCGTTCGCGCTCGGCAACTCGTTCGAGCTGCGCGGCAAGCTGTCCGCCAATGCTCCGCCGCCCGAGCGCGTCGTGGCGCTCGTCGACATCGGCGCCTACAAGACCAACATCAACATCCTCCGGGGGAACAATTCCTACTTCACCCGCGAGGTGTACATCGCCGGCAACGACTTCACGGACGCCGTGGCGAAGAAGACGAGCGCGGAAGGGATCGAGGCGGAGAACCTGAAGCGCAACCCGGGCGGACAGGCCACCGAAGTGTTCGAGGCGGCCGCCTCGGTGCTCGACGATCTCTGCCACGAAGTCCACCTCTCCTTCGACTACTTCGAAAACCAGTTCGAAAAGGAAGTCGAGGAAGTGTATCTCTCCGGCGGCGGTTCGCTCATGGTGGGGGTGGAAGAAACCTGCCAGCGCACATTCGGCAAGCCGGTGGTGCGCTGGGATCCGCTGGACGGCCTCGGCATCAACGCCAAGGGCGTCGACGAAACCCAGTTGCACGAAAACGCGAGTCAGTTGGCCATTTCCGTGGGGTTGGCGTCGCGCCTGCAAAGCTGACGAGGGCGCGGCAAGGGAAGGGCGGCCGGGGCCTTCGCGCCGGCCGGACCTCGTGGGACCGTAGTTCACGAGAGCAGATCGCATGATCCGGATCAACCTGTTGCCGCCGGAACTGCGGCGACCCGAACGGACGCCGCCCGCGCGTCTCTATACGACCTATCTGGGGGTCGCGCTCACGGTCGGCGCCATCGCTTTGGGCGCCTGGATCTTCATGCAGATCAAGGTCCTCGAAAGCGAAATCGCCAATCTCGAGGCCCAGAAGCGCGCCGCCGAAGCCGCGGTCGCGGAATACGCCAAGGTCAAAGAGGAGCGCGACCGGTACCAGGCGCGCAAGGATGCCGTCGACCAGATCAAGGCGAAGCGCAAATTCCGCTGGTCGAAACAGCTCGACACGCTCGCGGACGCCGTCGACCAGACCCCGCGCCTCTGGCTCGCCTCGATCAAGTTCGGCGACGGGTCGCCGTCCGGCGTGGACGCCCGCAAGACCGGCGGCCGCACCGTCGAATACTATATGGAGATGCGCGACGCCCAGACCGCCACCAACGACAAGGACCTCTACTTCGAGGTCGAAAAGGTCCTGACCCAGAAGTTCATCGACACCGCGGCGTTCGGCAAGCTCGTCGACCCGTCCTCGATCAAGGTCGAGAAGCAGGAAAAGTACATCGAGGCGTGGTCCCACAAGTTCACCATCCTGCTGCTCGGACTGAGCCAGGCGGCCAAGCCCGCCGGCCCGCCCGGCACGGTGCCGGGAGGTTCCTAGCCCGCGACCGACTCGACCTCCAGACCACGAGAGGCAGGCTCCTCGATGCCCAAGTTGAACGAAAAGCAGCTGCTCGGAGTGACCATCGGGATCTTCGTCCTCCTCATCGGCGGCGTCGGATTCGCCGACTGGTGGATGTGGGAGAAGGACCACAAGGTCAAGGTCGAGAAGCAGAACACCCTCAAGGGGGAAATCAAGCAGCTCGAGGGCAAGAAGAGCGAGCTCGACAAGTTCAAGCTCGAACTCGAAGAGCTGAAGAAGAAAGAGGAGGAGTACGTCAAGATCCTCCCCGCCCCCAATCAGGTCACGCGCGGGCAGTTCGTCAGCATGCTGAAGGACTTCGAAATCGAAGCCGGCGTGCAGGTGACCGACATCACCGAAGTGCAGCAGCAGCTGGGCGGCGCGGTCCCGCCCGGCGGAGCGGCCAAGCCGGGGGCGAAAGCCCCGTTCGAAACCGTGGAGTTCAAGTTCACCGTCAAGGGCGGCTTCTACGAGGTCGTCCACTTCATGCACAAGATCGAGAACCATGAGCGGCTGATGAAGATCGTGGACGGGGACATCACGCCGGAGACTTCCACCGTGCGGGTAGCCCCGGGCCAGGAGGATGAGGCGGCGAGCAAGAAGACTCTGGTCACCCTGAACATCAAGGTCGCCACCTACGTCTACAGTCAGCCGATGGGTCCGGCGGCAGGAGGGTCGTAAGATCGTGAGACGGTACATCGCGGTCATCGTCGTCCTCGCATTCCTCGCAGGCAGCGCTCCCGGGCTTCTGGCCCAGCAACCCGGCGGGGGGAGTCCGCCCGCGGAGAAGCCCCCCGGCGAGGCGGCGGCCAAGCAGTCCCACGAGGAGGAATTCTGGTACCGCGTCTGGTATCGCAAGGAGCCGATCGGCCACGCCCACTACACGCTCGATCGGATCTCGCCCGCGGGCGGCAAGCCGCGGTTCCGGATCATGATGGAATGGCAGATCACGCCGGTCAAAGGCCTGCCCTTCTCCCACAGCGGACGCTCCAGCACGATCGTGAATGACAAGTACGAACTCGTCGAGTCCGAGTGGGGAAACCACTGGCGGCGCGACACCGAGGAGCTGGAACTGCGTTTCAAGGCGAAAATCCTCGACGGAAACCTGTGGGTCGACGGCCCCAAGGGCAGCGTCATGCTCGAGAAGTGGTCCGAGACCGACTTCGGCGTCGAGGTCATGCTGGGCAAGTTCCTGGCCGCCAAGGGCCTCTCCCCCGGGAAGACCCATCTCTTCAAGATGATCACCGGCTTGCCGAATCCGCTCCTGAACGAGCTCTCCATTCAAGTGAAGGAGAAGTCCCAGCTCAAGGCGGACCAGGGGACCTTCGAGGGTTTCACCTGCGTGATGACGATGCCGGCGACGTATACCTCGGTCCAGGCCGAGCCGATGAATTGGAACCTGTTCGTCGACCCGGAGGGACGAATCCTCCGCTACCAAACCGGCGAACTGGAATTCATCGTCGCGGACGACACGGTCCGCGACAACCCGCCGCTGCCGTTCGCCGCACGCGGGCGCCGGGATCCGTTCCGAAATCCGATGATCGTGAAGCCAAAAGACGCCACCGCCCAGGCGACCACTCAGGCCGCCGGCGGCTCCACCGCAGCCCAGACCGTGACGCTCACCAAGGAAGAGCAGTCGCAATTCTACCAGCAGGCCGCGGACTATCTGGCGCGAATGGAACGCGACAACGGAGACGCCACGGTGCCCCGGGAAACGCGCCTGGGCTGGCTCCGCGATACGTATGAAAAGCTCGGGACCCTCGTCGGGATGGTCCGCGAGAAGGAGAAGAAGGACGTCAAGTTCCTGGACAAGATCGACAAGATCGTCAAGCGCGCCCAGGAGCTCTACTCCGGCGTGGAACGGATCGCCTCGGACATGCAGCGATTGCGCGACGAGGCGCAGGCGGACTTCGACGAAGGCAGGTTCGCGCCGCTGAATGAGAAGCTTCAGCTGGCGACCCAGCACGTCTCCAATACCGCCATCAAGGACACGAAGTACGAGAAGGAAATCCTGCAGAACTTCTCGACGGTTCGCGATCTGCGGGACCGCGGCCGCAAGCGGGAGTCGTTCGCCGCACGCAAGCCGCAGATCGTCGGCATCATCTACCATCTCGTCCCCGAACCGATCTCGCTGCACCTCGGCCTCGAGCTGTTCGGACGCCGGATCGAGGGCGAGCATCAGGCGGACATTCTGCGCTCGCGATCTTCTGCGCTGATCAAGGTCGGCGGCGGCACGGAACCGACGATCCTGGAGGAAGGCGCCACGATCGACAACGACACCGTGGTCTTCAAGATCGAGCGCGGGGCCGTGCACTTCAACTATCAGGGAGAACAGATCCGGGTCGATCTCGGCCGCGAATAGCGCCGCTTGACCTGGAGCAGAATACAGAATATAGGTACGAAGTTCCGCAGGGGCCGGAATCGGCGGACGCGCGGGACGTCGGACCCAAGAGGAGGGTGCTGGGATGATGAGACTCTTCCTGCTCGCGGCCCTGCTGTGCCTTGCCGTGTTGGCTTGGCCGGCGGAACTCACCGCGCAGCAACCCGATGCGGGGGGCACCGCGGGCGCGCCGGGGGACATCGTGGCGGAAATCGAGCGCGCCAAGGCGCTGATCACCGTCAACTGGAAAAACGAACCCCTGGTCGAGGCGGTCAAGTTGCTCACCCGCAAGAGCGGGGTCGATATCGTCCTCGACAAGGGCATCGACGAGCGCGTGACGCGCGACTTCCAGAATCAGCCCTGGCGGGACGTGCTGGAGGTGATTCTGCGCGACACCGAATGCGTCTCCCAGGAACTCAGCCCGAACCTGATCCGGGTGACCAAGCCGCCCCGCGTCACGATGACGTTCTCCAAGGCTCCGCTGGACAAGGCGGTCGAAGCCATCGCCAAGATCGCCGGTCTCTCCATCGTCATCTCGCCGAACGTGAGCGGGCAGGTTTCCTTCACCCTCACCAACGTCCCCTGGCGCGACGCGCTCGAGAGCGTGGTCAAGACGGCCGGGCCGTTCGTGGTGGTCGAGGAGGCCAACAACGTCATCCGCGTCATCCAGCGCTCGGATCTCCAGACCCAGCTGGAAATCCGGCACTTCAAGTTCAAGTACCTCATCCCGCCGGACTACTACCGGCCCAAGATCGACACCGCGTACCACATCGGCAAGCCGGACGAAATCAAGGACCCGGTTGCCGCCTTCGGCGCCCTCAACGTCCTGCGCAGCGTCCTGTCCAAGGACCTGCAGGGCAAGCCGCTGGGCAGCCTGGACTACGACAAGGAATCCCAGACCGTCATCGTCAAGGACACCAAGCCGGTGCTCGGAGAGATCGAACGCCTGATCCGGATCCTCGACGTGCCGCCGGACCAGGTCCTGATCGAGATCCGCTTCATCAGCACCCGGAACACCGAACTCGCCCAGATGGGCATCAGCTACGCGCGCGGCGACAACCAGGGGCTCTCTCTCTCGACCATCCCCGCGCCGCCGGAGGACCTGCACACGCCGGAACCGGGCACATCGACCACCCTGCCCGGCATCGCGGGCGGACGCTGGGTCGATGACCCCACGGCGCTGACTTCCCGCGGCAAGGTGACCGACCTGCCGTTCGGACTCGGTTCGGTCCGCAACGCCGGACAGCAGTGGTTCCTCACCGCGTACGACATCACCGCCACGCTGCGGCTCTTCCAGCAGGACACGCAGTCGACCGTGCTCCAGTCGCCCCAGATCGTCCTCCTGGACAACCAGGAAGCCACCATCTTCGTCGGCGAAACCATCCGCTTCGCGGAAATCTCGAGTCAGTCGGACTCCACCGGAAACGTGACCGTCACGGTCAAGGAAGCCGGCAACTCGCCGGTGAAGATCGGCTTCCAGCTGCTGGTCCGGCCTCACATCATCCGCGAGATCAATTCGGTGATGATGCAGGTGATCCCGCAGAACGAGGTGCTTTCCGGCTCCGGCGCGCGCCCGAACGTGGCCGTCGACGGCTTCGAGCGCTTCCAGGTCGGCACCGGCATCGGCGGCGTCGGCACCGCGTTCATCGATCTCCCACGCGTGCAGACGTCCACCGTGATCACCCGGATGATGCTGGAAAGCGGCCAGACCGGCATCCTCGGCGGCCTCGTGCAGGACCGCGACACGCGTAGCGTGCAGAAGATCCCCTTCCTGGGCGACATCCCGTTCCTGGGCTGGCTGTTCAAGGATCGCTCCGAAACCGTCATCCGCGAAAATCTGATCATCTTCATCACGCCGCGGATCATCAAGGGAACCAAGGAGACGGCGGACAAGATCCAGGCACAGGTCAACCAGCGGACGGACGCGAATGTCGCCGCCTGGGAAGAGGTCAAGACCGGGGAACCGCGCAAGACGCTCGAACAGCAGCTCGAGGAACGGCGCCGCGCCCAGGAGGCGGAGTTCGACAAGATCCGCCGCGGCGACGTCCCCGAGGAACCGGCGGCGGAACCCGCCAAGTAATCCCTCGACGGAGGAAGACGATATCCGGGTGCGCCCCGGGCTCGCGTAGATCCGCGGGCCCGGGGCGTCCATCTGGAGGCCCGAGTCGATCGCGGGTCGGTCCACGCACCGGGTGACTCGGCGGTCCGAGTTCCCCGGTCCGCGGACCCCGGGCGATGCGCCCGGACCGCACCGAATTCTTCCATTCCGCTCGTCCGATGGCCACGTCCAATCGCCGGCCGGATTGCGCAAGCGACCGGCCTCGTGACCTCCGGGTCACGCCCGATCCGCGCACCCCGCGCCGCGCGGCCCCGTCCCCCAGGGCGGGAGGCATGGGCGCATTCCCGTCCCGGGATCGGTCCGCGGCTCCGCCGTCTGCCGCCTGGACCCCCCAATCCCCCCTTTGAGGGCCCGGCCCACGATGTCCCGCAAGATGCTCATCAACGCGCTCGACCCCGAGGAGTCCCGGATTGCCGTGATCCAGGAGGGACTCCTCGAGGAGTTCTACATCGAGCGGACCTCCCGCGAAACCCTGGTCGGAAACGTGTACAAGGGCCGCGTGGCCAACATCCTCCCCAGCCTGCGCGCCGCCTTCGTCGATATCGGCCTCAAGGGGAAGAACGGCTTCCTGCACGCCTCCGACGTCGTCGGCTCCCTGGACCGCAACGGCTCCAGCGCCAACATCGATGAAGAGGCTCTCGAGGACGCGGCGGATCGCAAGGGCCGCGAGGAACCCCCGATCCAGAAACTCCTCACCGTCGGGCAGGAAGTCCTGGTCCAGGTCTCCCGGGACGGCATGGGGGAGAAGGGCCCGTCCCTGACCATGGACATCAGCCTGCCGGGCCGCTACCTCGTCATCACGCCGCGCGTCCGCCGCGTCGCCGTCTCCAAGCGCATCGTCGACCCCGCCGAGCGCGACGGATTGCGCAAGCTGCTGGAAGAGCTCGATCCGCCCAAGAACCTGGGCTTCATCATCCGCACCGCCGGCGCGGAAAAATCGGTCCGGGATCTGAAACGAGACCTGGACTACCTCCTGCGTCTCTGGAAGGCGGTCGTGGTGCGCGCGCAGAACACCCGGGCCCCGGCGCCGGTGTTCCAGGAAAGCGACCTCGTCATCCGCACGATCCGCGACATCTTCACGACCGACATCGACGAGATCATCATCGACTCGTTCCCGGTCTACAATCGCACCCTGGAGTTCTTCCAGGCCGCCATGCCCCGCTATCAGGATCACGTGAAGTTCTATCGCGACCCGGAACCGCTGTTCTACAAGTACGACGTCGAAAAACAGATCGACCTCATCTATCAGCGCGTGGTCCCGCTCCCCTCCGGCGGGTCCATCGTGATCGACCAGACGGAGGCGCTGACCGCGATCGACGTCAATTCGGGACGGTTCACGCGCACCAATTCCCCCGAGGAGATGGCCTTCCGCATCAATACCGAGGCGGCGGAGGAGGTTGTGCGCCAACTGCGCCTCCGCGACCTCGGCGGGCAGATCATCATCGACTTCATCGACCTCCGCGAGGAGAAGAACCGCGCCTCGGTCGAACGGGTGCTTCGCGATGCGGCGAAAAAGGATCGCAGCCAGACCACGATCCTGCGCATGTCCCGCCTGGGACTGGTGGAGATGGCGCGCCAGAAGGTTCGGCCCGGCGTGCGCGTGATTTCCTACGAAACCTGCTGGCAATGCCAGGGAACGGGCTTCACGAAGAACGTGGAAAGCATGAGCCTCCAGGTGCTGCGGCAACTGCGCCAGGTGCTCGGCGCCAAAGAGGCCGCCTTCGTCGAGCTCAAGGTCCACCCGGAAATCGCCAACTACCTGCAGAACGTCAAGCGCCGCGACCTCGTGGCGCTCGAAGACCGCCACCGCAAGACCGTGCTGATCCGCGGCGTATCCTCCTTCCGCGTCTCGGACGTGGAATTCCAGTGTCAGGACGACGCGCGTCAGCCGGTGAAGACCGAGTCCGCCACCGGCGCGTCGCCCGGCACGGCCGGGAACGAGGCGCGCCGGCGGGAGAGCGAACTCCGCCGCAGCATCCTGGCCGCCGCCCAGGAAAGCCGGCTCGCGGCCGGTATCGGGGGCGCCGAGGAGACCCCGGCCGGCGAAGCCCTCGCGGGCGGCGAATCGGCCGCGCGACCGGTGGGGGAGACGGCTCCCGACGCCACCCCGACTCTTCCCCCGGACGTGGCCGCGCGCGCCACTCCCGCGCCGGCCACCCTGCCGTCCGCCCCGGCCCCGTTGCCGCTCCCCCCGCGCCCCGGGATGCCCCCGCGCAAAGAGGCGCCGACCCCCGTCCCAGGCCCCGCGGCCGGACGACCGATCCCCGGACGACCCGAACCGACCCTGCGGCCTGGCTCGCCGGGTCGCATGGAACCCGCTCCGCGCCTCGTCCCGCCGGGACGGATGTCCACCCCCGCGCGCCCGGAAAGCCCGCCCCGACCCGTCGCGCCGCCCCGGCCGACCCCAACTCGAACCGAGGGACCGTTGCGCGCCGAAGTCGCGAACCGCGGCGATGCCGGCAGTCCCGGAACGGGTCAGCCGCCGACGCCGACAGACGGAGCCGCGGGTGCCGCGGCCACCCCCTCCGCAGCCGCCCCGAAACCCCGCCGCACCTACGGCTCGCTGATGCATCCCGTGAGCCGCTCCGGCATGGCGGCACGACCGCCCGCCAAGCCCGCCGCCGCCGTGCCCCCGCGGCGACCCGCCGGGACCGCCGTCCCGGGAGACGGGACCGGCGCGCCCGCCGATCCTCCGGCCCCCGCAACGAGCTCGGAGACCGGCGAGGTACGGGCCGAACCCCAGATTCCGTCGGAACCCGCTCCGGCAGCGACCGCCCCGGCGGAGTCGGCGCCCCGCCCGTCCGACTCCACGACCGACGAGTCCTCGACCGTGACCGCCCCGGCCGCCGCTGGGACGGAGCCGTCCGCCCCCGCGGAACCGGCCTCTTCCGCCCGCAAGACCGCACGCACGAGCCGCAAGGGATCGACCCGGCGAACATCCACCAAGGCGGCGGTCGCGGACGCCACCGGATCCGAGCCATCCGCCGACTCCGCCGGGGCGGGGGAGAGCCCGGCCCCCAAGCGGGCTTCAACCAAACGAAAGTCGACCGCCACTTCCCGGAAGCGAAAGTCCTCCGGCGGAACCGCGGGCGCCTGACGCGGACCGCCCCCGAGGAAGAGGGCGGAACCCACCCGAAAACACCGCGAGGCGCGGAGGGCCAGCGGCCCCCGCGCCTCGCGCCTTGTTTCCGCTGCTCGCGCCGGCTTCCCGCGCCCGCGCTATTGTCTCTTGGCGTCACCCGTCGCCACATGCACGCCCGAACCGGCCTTCGAACAGGTCAGTTCACGCTCCACGTTGCACTTTCCGCACGGGCCGGGGGCCTGGAACTCGGGGACCGTCTTCGCCTTGCACTTCTCGCACTCCTTCCCCTTCACCTCCTCGGTGCACTTCGGGCACTTGAAGATGAGGGCCGGAGTCGCCTCGTCGGCGCACTTGGGACAGCGGTAGATCACCTTCGCCTGGTTGAGCTTCCGTGCGCGCGGACTGCCGCACTGCGGACAGTTGCCGGCCTCTGTCGCACCCTGGTCGGGACAGCCCATCTCGCAGGCGTAGATCTCCCGAACGCAGACCTGCACCACCGTGACCTTCTTGTTGTCCGTACACCCCTTGCAGGCGCAGGGATCGCAACAGTCCCCGTTCTCCTGCTTGAAGTCCTTGCAATCGGCGCAATACCAACCCAACTGCATGACCTTATTCGCGCACTTCCCGGCGGGCGCGGGCGCGTCCTGCCCTTCCGCCTGGAACGCGAAGTGAGTGACCAGGATCGCCGCCACCATCAGATGGATCGCCGGTTTGATCATCGGAGGATGCTCCCTCGAATCCGTACCTGTCATTCCCACCCCGTCACTTTCCTGCGGAGTCCCCGCTATCTTCCTTTTTCTTCGGGGTTGGAAGGTGGGGACATTTTCCGGAGGAAGCGCAGGTCTTCACCCGGAACACCTTGCAGTCCGGACACTCGCCCGGCCGCCCGGTAACGTCGCGTTGCCCGCACTTGGGACACTTGTAATAGATTTCCGCCGGGAACGGCTTCTCCACGAGCGCATCGCCGCAGGTCGGGCACTTTCCCGCCTCCGGCTTGCAGATGGCGTCCTTCTCGCAATGAAAGCCGACTTTCATGCAAAGAGGGATGTTCATCATCTCGGTCCGGCACTCGGGGCACTCGGTGCCCTCGATCGTCCCGTCGACGTGGATCGCTTCGCACTTGGGACACTTCCACCCGACACCGCCGCCGGAGCGCATGTCGCACTTCTTCGCCGGATCCTCCTCCGCGCGGATGACCCACGCGGATCCCGCCCCGAGAGCGAATACGACCAGGCAAAGCCACGTCCATCGACGAACCATGATGGTCCTCCCCGCCAACCCGAATCCCCTCTGCTTCCCGG
>CAZWCX010000053.1:0-45836 GCA_964632945.1 uncultured Planctomycetia bacterium
GGAGCCGGATTGTTCGCGAACAGCGAAGCTGTCCGCGAATAATCCGGGCTAGGGGGGCTTCAACCTGGATCTCCCGGGTGGGTCCGGTCGCCTTTCGCGCCGGGCTTCCTTGCTCGTCGCCGGCGAGGCAGCGGGGCATCGCCTCCTCCGCGCGCCTTGCCGGGCGCAAGAATCGCCTCGGCCGAACCCAGGATCTCGAGAGGGAAGACCCGCCAGGGCGATCCGGACGGTTCCCCCCGGGGAACCGCTGCACACCGGGCGTCGGGTTCGCGGCTTCACTTCTTCCGGTTCGCGAGCTGCTTTCTCCATTCCCGCGAGGTCGCGAGCGTCTGCCCGGAGATCTTCTCGAGTGCGGCGAGGATGGCGGGCGTGCGCGCCTCGCCCGGTTTCGCGCGTTCGCCGGCGGCGGTGAGCAAGGGTGCGGCAAGTCGCCACGTCTCCCCGCCGTTGACGCTCGGCGTGCCGAAGCGTACATGTAGGGTATGTCGGACTCGGTTGCCGGCGCCGCGGTGGTCCTGGCGGCGGGCCGCTCGTCGCGCATGGGCCGGACGAAGGCCCTGCTCCCGTTCGCGGGGGGGACGTTCCTCGCCGCGGTCGTCGGGAGCATTCGTGCCGCGGGGATCGACCGCCTCTGGGTGGTGCTCGGTCCGGACTCCTCCGCGGCGCGCGGGGAGGTGCCGGTGGAGGTCCCGCCGGAGCGGATCCTGTTCAATCCCGAGCCGGACCGGGGGCCGATCGGGTCGTTGCGGCTGGCGCTCGCGGCCCTGCCCGCGGACGTGCCGTGGCTCTTGATGGCGCTCGTCGATCATCCGGCGGTGCGCGCGGAAACGGTGCGCGGGCTGGCCGAGCGGGCCGACTCGGCGCCCCGGGATGCGATCGTCGTGCCCATGAACCGGGGACGGCGGGGACATCCGGTCGTGTTCGGCGCGGGAGTTTTCGACGAGCTCCGGTCGGGGCCGGAGGCGGAGGGCGCGCGCGGCGTGGTGCGGCGCCGGCCGGACCGAGTGATCGAATGGGCGTGCGACGATGTGGGCATCCTGAAGGACGTCGACACGCCGGCGGACCTCGAGGGGCTGTCATGACCGACCTGTTCGAGACGATGGCGCAGCGGCGCCGGGAGAACCGGCCGTTTGCCCTCTGCACGATCGTTGCGGTGGAGCTCTCCGCGCCGCGCGACGTCGGGGCGCGGATGGTCGTGTTCGAGGACGGCGGGTTCGTCGGCACGATCGGCGGCGGACCGCTCGAGCACGACGTGGTGAAGGCGGCGGTGGACCGGTTGGCCGCCGAGGCGAAGCCGGCGAAGCTCGCGATCGCCCTCGAGCAATATCCCGAGATGCGCTGCGGCGGGACGGTCGAGGTCTTCATCGACGTCGTCCTGCCCCAGCCCAGGCTGATCGTGGTCGGCGCCGGGCACATCGGGCACCATGTCGCCCGGCTCGCCGAAGTCCTGCAGGTGCCCCACGTCGTCGCGGACGACCGCCCGCACCTGGCCACGCGCGAGCGCTTCCCCGCGGCGCAAAGGATCGTCGTCGCCGACCCGGACCGGGCGCCGTTCGACGACATCGGCGTGACGCGATGGGATTGCATCGTGATCGTCTCCCGCGCCTATGACTACGACGAACTCTGCCTGGAGGCGGCGCTGCGCACGCCCGCCCGGTACGTCGGAATGATGGGGAGTCGCCGCAAGGTCGGCGGCACGATCGCGAAGCTCGAGGCGCGCGGACTCCCGGTGCGCGGCGACTCGCGGGTGCGCCTGCCGATCGGGCTCGATTTGGGCGACAAGTCGCCGCCGCACATCGCATTCGGTATCGTCGCGGAAGTCCTGCAGGCGGCGTACGGGACGACGGCCCGTCCGTTGAGCTGGACGGTCCCCGAGCCGGCGCCGAAGGGGGCCGCCCGTGGTTGAGCCCGCCGCCCTGCGCGCAAGCCGCCGCGCGCGCTCGTTCACCGCGGCTTGGCTCGCCGGCGCGCTTCTCCTCGGCATCGCCGCCGTCGGCCGGGCGGAGGCCCCGGCGGTGCCGCCTGCGCAGCCCGCCGCCGGTCCCGGCGGCGTGGAGCGACCCCATGCCGCCGTGCGCGTGAGCCGCGGGGGAAAGGGGGGCGCCGGATGGTGGATCTTCGAGCCTGCGGATCCCGCCCCGAAACGGGCCCCGGTGGTCGTCTTCCTGCACGGCTGGGCCTCCCTCAAGCCCGACGCCTACGAGGCCTGGATCCGCCACCTCGCCCGCGGCGGCCACGTGGTGGTGTTCCCGCGCTACCAGGCCTCGCTTCTGTCCCGGCCTGCGCGGATGACCGATGACGCGGCGGAGGCCGTCCGCGACGCCCTGCAGCACCTCGATCGTCCCGGGAGGGTGCGACCCGACCGGGACCGCGTCGCTTACGTCGGCCACTCAATGGGAGGCGTGATCGCCGCCAACCTGGCCGGACGCGGCCCGGCCGCCGGCCTGCCGGCCGCGAGGGCCCTCTTCGTCGTCCAACCGGGCGATCTGGGCTCCGCCTACCGCGTCGGCGGCGGCATGCTCGAGGACCCCGCCCGCATCCCGGGGGACTGCCTGCTCCTGGCCTTTGCCGGCGACCGGGACGACTTTGTGGGGGACCGGCGCGCCCGGGAGATCCACGACGGGGCGCGAAGCGTGCCCCCCGGGCGCAAGGCGCTGGTCGTCGTGCGGTCGGATGAGTACGGTCGGCCGCCGCTGGTGGCCGACCACTATTTTCCGCTCGCCCCGATGGTCCGGGAAGGGACGCGGCCGCCGCCGGGAGGCGCCACGGAGGCGCGCGGCGTGCGCGCGGTCCTGGCATGGGCGATGCCCGCACCGGTGCGGCGCGCCTGGCTGGACGGCCTTCCCCCGGACGCCCTCGACTGGCATGGGACCTGGGGGCGTTGCGACCGGTTGCTCGATGCCGCTTTTCGCGGGGGATCGCTGGAAGCGATCTTCGGCGTCGATCCGGAATCCCGCGTCATGGGCCGGTGGAGCGACGGGACGCCCGTGCGTGCCCTGGAACGCGGTGCGCCCGGCGGGGAGGGTTGACGTCGGCCGGGGACGCGGGGAAGCCCGGCCCCGCGCGCGGCGAAATCCGCGCCGCCCAGGCGATCGGCGCCCGTCGCTCCCGGGGAGCAGGCGTCGGCGGGGAACCCGGGACGCCATTCGAGAGACGACGATGATCGATTCCAAGCAGTTCCGACGTACGCTCGGACAGTTGGTCGGCGGCGTCACCGTGGTCACGCTGAAGGCCGGCGACGTCCTCCACGGGATGACCGCCAGTTCCGTGTGCAGCGTCAGCCTGAATCCTCCCCTCGTGCTCGTGTGCGTGGACCATCGTGCCCGGATGCACGCGCTGTTCCAGTCGGGCGAGGCGAACGGCTTCGCCATGCACGTCCTGCGCCGCGAGCAGGAGGCCTGGTCCAACCACTTCGCCAACCTGCAGCGGCTCGAGCAGGACCCGCTGCGCTCGCCGGAAGTTCGTTTCGGTCCGTCCGGATCGCCGATTCTGCCCGGCGTCCTCGCCTGGGTCGACTGCCGGCTGCACGGCCGGCACGAGGCGGGGGACCACACGATCTACCTCGGCGAAGTGCTGGACCTCAAGGTCGAAGACGAGACGGCGGAACCCCTCGTCTACTTCCGCAGCAAATACGGGACGGTGAGATGAGTGCAAACAAGCGTCTGGCCCTGGATCCGGCGTTGCTCGAGCGGTTGCGTCGCCTCGCCGAGGCGCGTTGCGGCGGCGCCGATCCGGCGCACGACTTTCTGCACGTGATCCGGGTCGCGGAGAACGCCCGTCGGATCGGCGAGGCCGAGGGGACGGAGGCGGACATCGCGGTCGCCGCCGCGTACCTGCATGAACTCTTCAATCACCCCAAGGGACATCCCGAGGCACACCGGTCCGGGGAGGTCTGCGCGGAACACGCCAAGTCCGCGCTCGAGATGGAGGGGTGCCCCGAAGAGTGCATCGAGCCGATCTGCTATGCCATCCGGGTGCATCCCTTCTCGCTCGGAATCGTCCCGACGACGCCGGAAGCGAGGGTCCTGCAGGATGCCGACCGACTCGACGCGATCGGGGCGATCGGCGCGGCGCGCTGCTTCGCCACGACCGCGACGATGGGGCGGCCGTTCTACCATCCCGACGATCCGTTCTGCCGCCGCCGCGAGCCGGACGACAAGCGCTGGGCCGTGGACCACTTCTTCCGCAAGCTCCTGCGCATTCCGGGGCGGATGAACACCGCGACCGGACGGGCGATCGCCGAGGAGCGCGTGCGGTTCCTGAGCGTGTTCCTGGTGCAACTGGAGCGCGAGATCCGGGGGGAGTGAGGCCCGGGCGGGCAGGATCTCAGGATTGAAGGCCCACTCGCCCGAGAGATTCACGAACCGCTGCGCGGATCTCGAACCATGCGGGCTAGGCGCCGAGCAGCCGTTCGAGGAACTCGGCCAGCAGGTTCCCCGCCACGCGTTGCCGGTAGCGGCGCGTGGAGCGGATGTCGTCGATGGGAGAGATCTCCGCCGCCAGCGTCCGCCGCGCCGCCTCGATCGCCGCGGGGGTGAGGGGGGCGCCGAGCAGCGCGGCCTCGGTGCGCGGGGCGCGCACGACGGTCGGGGCGACGCTGCCGAGGGCGATGCGCAGCTCCGCGACCGCATCCCCCTCCCGGCGCCCGAGGGCGGCGAAAACGACCTTGGAGATCGCCTGCGCGCCGCGGGTGCCGACCTTGCGGAAGTAATGCACGGTCCGGTCCCCGCCGGGGCGCCGGGGCAGGCGCACCGACTTCAAGAGCTCGTCCGGCCGCGCGTCCATCTTCTTGTAGCCGCTGTGGAACCCGTCGTACGGCCGGCGGCGGGTCCCGCGCCGCGACACGAACTCGACCTCCGCGCCGTAGACGAGCAGGCCGGGAGGCGAATCGGCCGCCGGGGATGCGTTCATGATGTTGCCGCCGATCGTGCCCCGGTTCTGGATCGCCAGGGCCCCGGTCAGGCGCGCCGCCTCGCACAGCATCGGGTACTCGGCGCGCACCACGGGATGCGCCTGAATCTCCCGGTAGGTGGTCAACGCGCCGAGCGTGATCGCGTCGTCCGCGACCTGAATCCCCTTCAATTCGGGCAGGCCCCAGATGCTGACGAAGCGCCCGGGCGGGAGATCGCCCGATTCGAGCAGGACCATCAGGTCGGTGCCGCCGGCGAGCACCCGGACCTCGCCCGGGGCCTCGGCGAGGAGCCGCAGGGCATGGTCGAGGTCGATCGCTGCGGTCACGTCGTACGCGGGGACATAGGCCCTCATGGGGTCCCCCCCGTCTCCGCGGCGGCCGCGGCCGCGGCGCGGATGGCGTCGAAGATCTTCACATAGCCGGTGCCTCGGCAGAGGTTGCCGGCCAAGGCGTCGCGCATCTCCGTTTCGGTCGGCGCCGGGCGGTTCTTGAGCAAGTCGATCGACGCCAGCATCATCCCGGGCGTGCAAATGCCGCACTGGGCGCCGTTGCAGGAGATGAACGCCGCGCGCAGCGGCTCGTACCTCGGGTCGCGCGCGACGCCCTCGATCGTGACGAGGTCGCTTCCGGCGACCTGGATGACCGGCACCAGGCAGGCGTTCACGAGCACCCCGTCGAGGAAGACCGAGCAGGCCCCGCATTCGCCCTCGCCGCACCCTTCCTTGGTGCCGGTCATGCGGAGGTCTTCCCGCAGCACGTCGAGGAGGCGCTGCATCGGCCACGCGCGGACCATCACGGGTTCGCCGTTGAGCGTGAAGGTGACGGCGATCTTGGCCACCGCGTCAGGCATGCGCGGGTCCCTCCAGGGCGTCCATCAGGACCTCGGGCAGGGCGGGGATGCGGGTGAGAGCCGCGCCGGTCGCGTTCTCGATCGCGTTCAGGATCGCCGGGGCGGGACCGTCCATGGGGAGTTCGCCGACCCCCTTGGCCCCGGCAGGGCCGTAGGCGTACGGAACGGCGGAGAAGAAGACGCGGATCGGCGGCAGGTCGACGCTGGTCGGCATGACGTAGTTGGTCATGCGCGCGTTGGCCATGCGCCCGTCGCGCCAGACGACGTTCTCGTAGAGGGCGAAGCCGATGCCCTGCGCGACGCCGCCTTCGACCTGGCCGGCGGCGAGCACCGGGTGGATCACGGTGCCGATGTCCTGGACGGCCACGAAGTCGTCCACGCGGGTCTCGAAAGTGGTCAGATCGACGCTCACCGCGGCGACGTACGTCGCCCAGCCGTAGGCGCCATAGGCGGCTCCGCGGTACTCCTTGTCGTCCCATTCGACGTGAGGAGGCTTCTCGTACCGGGCTTCGGCGCGCAGCGGGCCGTGTTCGGCGAGGAACCGGTCCACCGCGGCGGCGAAGGCCGGCGGATCGTATCCGCCCGCCAGCAGGCCGGCGCCGTGCAACCGCTCCAGCAGGGCGCCCGCGGCGTTCTCCACCAGCTTGCCGACGATCATCGCCGTGCGCGAGGCCACCGTCGGGCCGCTGTTCGGGACGTTCGCGGTGTCGGGCTGGGCCACCGTGACCCAGTCGTACGGAATCTTGAGCTCGTCCGCGGCGATCTGGGAGAAGATGGTGTTGGTTCCCTGGCCGATCTCCGTGCTGGCGGCCAGGACCGCGATTTTCCCCCCTGCCTGCGCTTCCACCGCCACGGCCGAAGCGAGGTACGACTCGCCGGAGCCGGTGAACCCGGAGCCGTGGTGGAAGGTCGCCAGGCCGATCCCCTTCTTGATCCGCTGGCCGGGGACCGCGTTGTGCGCGGCGAACTCCCGCTTGCGTCGGTCCCACTCCGCCTTCTCGAGGGCGAAGTCCATCATGCGCGGCAGGTGGATCTCCTCCTCGACGGTCTGGGAGGTCGCGGTGGTATCGCCCGGGCGGAGCAGGTTGCGCCGGCGCAACTCGACCGGGTCGAGGCCCAGTTCGCGGGCGATACGGTTCATCTGCCGCTCGACGGCGAAGATCGACTGGGGGGCGCCGAAGCCGCGGAAGGCCCCGTGCGGCGGGGCGTTGGTCGCCGTCGCACGGGCGCGGATGCGCACGTGGTCGCAGCGGTACGGTCCTGCGGCATGGATGGCGCCGCGAGAGAGCACCACCGCCGAGAGCGTCGCGTAGGCGCCGCCGTCGATCACGAAGTCGATCTCCATGGCGAGCAGGAGCCCGTCGCGCGAGACCGCGGTGCGGTGTCGCGTGCGCGACGGATGGCGCTTCGTCGTCGCCAGGAGATCCTCCGCGCGGTCGTAGATGATCTTGACCGGCTTGCCCGCTTTCCAGGCAAGGAGCGCGGCGTGGCCGGCGATCATGGAGGGGTACTCCTCCTTGCCGCCGAAGCCGCCGCCCGTGGTCGCCTGCACGACGCGGACCTTGTCCGCCGGGAGACCGAAGAGCGGAACCAGCGCCTTGTGGACGTAGTAGGGGCACTGCAGCGAGCCCCATACGGTGACGCCGTCCCCGGGATCGACCTGCGCGATCATTCCGTTCGGCTCGATGTAGAGCTGTTCCTGCGCGCCGGTCTCGTACTCCCCCTCGATCACGCGGTCGGCGGTCGCCCACACGTCATCGACCTCTCCCTTGACGATGGAGAACTCGCGCAGGAGATTGTCCTTGCCCCAAATGACCTCTTTTCTTGCCAGGGAATCGGCGATCGTGAAGACGGGAGGAAGGGGGTCGATGTCGATGCGGACGCGGCGGCGCGCCTCCTCGAGCAGGTGGCGGTCCGCGTGGGCGAGCAGGACGACCGGTTCTTCCGGGTGATTGACGACGCCGTCGGCGAGGTAGGGCTGGTCCTCGAGGATCAGGGAGACGACATTGCGGCCCGGAATGTCCTTGGCGGTGACGACGACGATGCGGTCCCAAGGGACGCCGGGTTCGAAGTGGATGCCGCGAATGCGGCCGCGCGGAGCCGGGCTGCGGACGGTGACGCCGTGGAGCATGTCCGGGAGAACCAGATCGTCGACGTAGCGCGCGGCCCCGGTGACCTTTTCACGGCCTTCCTTGCGCCCCACCGGGGCACCGATCCACGCGTCCGTCACGGCAGGGCTCCTCGCATCCCGAACGAATCCCACAAGTAGCGGAATCGCGGGGGGCGTGCAAGGATTTGTGGGCGGGCCGGGCAAGGAAACCGTGGATTTGGGGCCGGGCGCCGTGCTACGGTGGAACCGCAGGGGGAAGTCGTCCGCCGGGACGCCGCGAGGCGCGCCCGCCGGAGCGAATTCCGGACGCTATGGAGGGACCCGACGATGAAGAAGTTGGCGGTGCTGGCGACGATCGGGATCGCGAGTCTGCTCGGGGCCGTGAAGGTCGAGGCGCAGGCGGAAGCGATCCGGAAACTCCTGCAGGACTTCGTGTATTATCAGATCGAAACCAAGGGCGGAAAGCTGACCTATCGCGGCACCGGCGACAAGGAAGTCCGCGCCCTGCGTTCCTGGATCGACAGCAACTTCCGCAGCATCCCGGACACCATCGTACAGGGCGAGTTTACCGCCAAGACGCGGGACAAGGTCCCGGTCAAGGTGAAGTACGTCGTCGGACGTTCGGGGAATGCCGAGGAGCATCCGCACGGGTTCCCGGCGACGGCGACCGGGGCCGGCGGGGTGGTGATCGCCATCGGCGGAAACGGTTCGGGCGCGAATGCGGAGACGCCGGCCGGCGACGGCGGGGACGCCACGGCGAGCGGGGGCGAGATGAACATCGCCTATTCCGGCAACGGAGGCTACGGCCGTGAAGGCCGCGGCGGCGGGGCCGCCGGGAAGGCGGTGGCGAGTCCCGGCAAGGGCGGCACCGGGATCGCGGTCGGCGGTCACGGGGGGGCGGGGGCGGACATCTGGAAAGGGACCGCCCAGCCGGGCGGCTCGGGCGGTGAGGCGGTGGTGAACGGCGACGGCCAGGCCTACGGCGGGAACGGCGGCAAGGGCGGCACGTCGAACAAGGGGTCGGGCGGCGGCGGCGGGGACGGCGGCAGCGCCACGGTCTCCGGCGAGGGCACGGCGGCCGCCGGCGACGGCGGGGCCGGCGGCGACAGCGTCGCGGAAGGCGGCGGGGTCAACGTGCTCAGCGCGTCTCCCGGCGGCGGCGGCGGCAAGGCCAAGGGCGGCAAGGGTTCCCGCACCACGGACGGCCAATCCGGCGCGGAAGGCGGCCTCGTGATCAAGTAGTTTTCCTTGCCTTCCGACGGGACTTGCGACATCCTTGCCGGGTCTGGTTCGCGCTCCGAGGAGGGTGTCCATGGTCCGCCGCTGCGCGCTTGTTTTCTCGCTTCTCTTCGTCGTTCTGACTCTCGCGGCACAGCCGGGTTGCATCGACCTCGGTGTGGGCGGACAACGCAAGAGCAAAAAGGGAGGCGGCGGGGGCGGGGTTGCCGCCCCTGCGCCGGTCCCTCCTCCCGTGATCCCCTCCACCAACATCGTCGCCCCCGGCACGCCCGAGGATGAGCGTTTCGACGGCCGGCGGGGTCTGGGGCGCGGCGGGTACACGGTCGGCGCGGACGGAATCGAGCGCCTCGCCTTCTTGCGGGTCATCGATTCCAATCTCAACGGCCTCTTCGACCAGACCGAGGCCGGCCCGAACGACACCAGCCAGGTCATGTTCACCCGCCGGCGCGCCGCCGGCACCTGGACCGCCCCGATCGCAATCTCCGCGGCGGATACCGAGTTCAAGGAGAATCCCCGCCTCGTCACCGTCAATGTGGGGGTCAACGCGAGCGTCAGTTTCATCTTCTGGCGCGAGGTGGGTGCGGGGTCCGGCGAAATTCACATGGCGCGCGTCGACGCCGGCGATCCGCCCGTCGTCCTCACCGCCGACACCGTCATCTCCGACGGCGCCACTCCGGCCGGCCTGACCGTGCCCTTCCCCACGTTCGGGAATGCGAGTCCGGATACGCTGGTCGCCGAACTCGATCCCGGGGACGGCAGCGTTTACGCCGCCTGGGCCCAGTTCTTCGGCCCGGGCACGCTCGACGAGTGCGTGGTGGCCGCCCGTTATGACGCGGGCGGAACGGGTCTCTTCCCCGGCAACGAGCCCGACGAGAAGATCGCGATCACGATCAACAACGCCGACGCCCTCGTCGGGGACGTCGACGACTTTGCGGACCTCCCGATCGCGCTGGTGCCGGCGCCGCTGCCCGCGGTGGGCGGGGGCGGAACCATGCACATCGTCTACGTCGCGACGCAGCCGGACGGGGCGGTGCGCGCGGTCCGGCACCGGGCGCGCACCGGGGCCGCGACCTGGACGCCCGCCGCGCCCGGCGACATCGTTTCGGATACGCTGGTGCCGACCTACCGCCATCCGCGCATCGCCGTGGAAGCGGACGGGGACTTGTACGTGGCCTGGGCGCAGGGGGCGGCCTTCCCGCCCACCTCCGTCCACCACGCCTACCGGCCGTCCGGCGGCCCGTTCGCCGCCAGCGCGTCCGCCGTCGTGCCCGGCGGCGCGCCGACCTCGTTCCGCGATCTCGGGATCGTCCTCGACGGCAGCACGCCGGTGATCGCGTACAAGCGCCAGGACCTTGCGGGAGGCGCGTTGCTCGCGGCGGGCAGCGTCGGCACCGCCAACGCCAGCGGTCCTTTCGCCGCCGAGACCGTGCTCCACCTGGCGACCTCGACCGAAGGCGGCGAAGGGGCCGGTCGGATCCACCTGTTCCGGGAGACGCCGACGAACCGGATCGCGATCGTGTACGACGCCGCTCCCGCGACGTTCGTGCCGTTCGAAATCTACGGCGTCATCCGGCCCAGCGGCGGTCCCTTCGGCGCGGAGGTGAATCTCTCCCTCACGGCCGCCGTCTCCCGGCTCGCCGGCTTCTCCGGAACCACCGCGGACACGGCGAGGTTTGCCTGGATCGAGGGCGCCAATGCGACGGCGCGGGAAGTCTTCGGCATCCCGTATTCGGCCGGCGCGTTCGGCGGCGTGTTCAACCTGTCGGGCTCGCCCGCGGATTCGCACGGCGGAGAGGCGGGACAGGCGTTCGACGCCGGATTCGTCGGCGTGTTCGGCTCGCCCGCGGCGCCCACGGCCGGCTTCTGGTGGCGCGAGCATCTCGGCGCCGCGCAGCACGATCCGTTCTTTGCGCGCAACTAGTGGTTGATCCGGTCGCGGTTCGCGCCGGGCTTCGTTGCTCGTCGTCGGCGATGCACCGGGGCATCGCCTTCTCCTCGCGCCGTGCCGGGCGCGATTACCGCTTCGGGCAAACCCGGCATTTCACGCTGGAAAACCCACCAGGCAGGATCCGAGCGATGCCGACGCAGAACCGATGGCTCCGGACCGCCGGCGAGCCGGAGCTTGCCCCTCGTGCGCTTCGGCTTCCGCTTCTCGTCGGCCTGCTGGCGGGGGTGTGCGGCGGGGCGTTGGTCGTGGTCCTCGCCTTGCGCGCCACTGCGCCGGCGCCGAGTGAGTCGGGAAACCCGTCGCGATGCGCGTTCGCGGCCGCCGCGATCCCGGTCGGCACGTCGCCGCCGCGGCAAGAAGAGGCGGAAAGAATGCGCCGGT
Organism: uncultured Planctomycetia bacterium; assembly: GCA_964632945.1. Taxonomy (GTDB): domain Bacteria; phylum Planctomycetota; class MHYJ01; order WSZJ01; family CAZWCX01; genus CAZWCX01. Next base: position 11,441 of record CAZWCX010000053.1, read on the forward strand.
CCGTCCGACAGGGTGGCGGATCCCGCATCCGGGTCGATGGCGCCGCCGGCCCGGCGCGCCGGATCGGTTCGGCCGAGGTGGGCCCGCGCGTCGAACCGGGCGGATCGGCGGGATTCGGGACGGCCGAGGCCGCCGGAGCGGCCGACCCCCGGCCCGACCCGACGCGGCCGGACGCCGGGGAATCCGGTCCGGCGAACGGGGGTCCGGCGGCCATCGCCGCCCGCCCCGGCGCCGACGGGGAATTGCCGGACGCGCCGCCCACCGATCCGGATCTCCTGGTCCTCTGGCAGTTGGGAGTGGATCTGACGCGTCCGGAGGAGGAAATGGAGCGACTGGCGGCCGAGTATCGGGCCGCGCTGATCGCCGCGATGATGAACTCGGGCGGGACGGATCCCGCGCGCCAGGCGCTTCTCGATCGCGGGATGGCCGCGCTCCTGCGGGTCAAACCGCAGACGTCGGTGACGGTGTTCGGGCTCCTGGACCGCGAAAACGAGCGCGTGGCGAGCCGATACTTCGCCCAATTGCTGCGGGGCGGTCCGCGCGCCGATCTGGAGTCGGCGCTCGGGGCCATGGCGACGATCGACCCGAATCCGGAACGACGGGCCAGCGCCGTGCTGGCCCTGGGCCCCGCGCCGTCGCAGGCCGGCTGGCCGCCGGTCCTCTTCGCCCTGCGCGATCCCTCGCCGGAGGTGCGCAGGGTCGCCGCCGGGGTGATCGCCTCGGCCGCCGACCTGGAACCGGTGGCGCTGACCCGCGAAGAAGTTCGCGACCCGATCCGCACCGCCCTGACCCGGGAGACCGATGGCGCGACCCGCACGGCGCTCCTGCGCGCGTTCGTCGGACCGTCCGGGGCGGTGAGCGCGGCCGATCGGGCCTTCCTGGCCGCCTTGCCGCTGGCCGACGCCGATCCGTTCTTCCGCGCCGAGTGGGCGCGCGCCGTCGGACCGGGGAACTGATCCGGGGATCGCGCGCACTCCGGATGCTCCCGGCGCGGACGTCCCGCGGGTCGTCATCAACGGGGACGTGGCGCGGGGTCAACGGGCGCGCATCACCGGGCGCCGGCGTTCCGCAGGGCGTCGAGGAACCGCTCGACGCGGTCCCGGTCGACCGCGTTCTCCCACCGCCCCTCCGCCTTGAAGGCGGAACCCACGATGAAGCCGTCGGCATCTGCGGCGAAGGCGCTCACGTTCTCCCCGGTGACGCCCGAGCCGAGCACGACCGGCAATCCGCACCGGGATTTCGCTTCGCGAACCTCTTCCGCGCGCGGCGGCTCTCCCGTGACGGGGCCCGTCACGATCACGGCATCCCCGCGCAGAAACTCCACGGCCCGCGCAGCTTCGGCGAGCGAGACGTCCGCGGTGATCGCGTGCGCGGCGTGCTTCTTTTTCACGTCGGCCCAGACGGCCACGCGGTCCGCGCCGATCACCCGACGGTAGCGCAGGAGGGGACCGGCGCATGCGTCGATCCAGCCTTCGTCGGCGACGTGCGAAAAGGCGAACCCCTCGACCCGGACGAAGTCGAGACTCGCGGCGTGCGCGACCGCCAGCGCCTCCCGGTTGGCGGCGGCGAGAATCTGGATGCCGACCGGTCGCGGGAATTCCGCGCGCACGGCCCCGGCGACGCGGGTCATCGCCGAGGTCACCTCCGGTCCGACGGCACCGGCGAGGTAGGGAGCGTCATGCATGTTCTCGACGAGGACTCCGTCGACTCCGGCCGCGCACAGGATTCGCGCCTCGCGCGCGGCCGCGTCCGCGAGTTCGGCGACACCCAAGCGCGACGCCGGGGTGCCGGGGAGCGCCCCGACGTGAATCATGCCGATCACCGGCCGAGTGCAATCGAAGGGGCGGGGAATCATGGCGCGAACTCCTTGCCCGATGCCTGCGCGGCGACGGACCGCGCGACTCCGACGAACGATCGGCGCCCGTTCTTACGCGCCTCCGGAAGGCGCGGCCTCGGCGAGCGCCGTCCGGCAGCGCTCGGTTTCCGCCTTCATGCCGAGGCGGGTGGCCAACCGCTCCGCCTCTCGGAGGCGAAACTGGCCTTCTTCGTCCTTGCCGATGCGGCGCAGCGCGCGTCCGCACACGCGCAGCGCGGGCACACGGGCGGGCGAACCTTCCGACCCGGCGAGCTGGTGGAGCGCCTTGCGGGACGAGTGGAGCGCTTCCGCCAGCAGGCCGTTGTCGAGGTAGATCTCCGCCAGCAGCGTCTGGATCCGGCCGAGTTCCGGGGCAATCTCCATGTTGAGGGCCGCGAACGAGGCGCTCTTGGCGAGGTCGAGCGCGAGGGACATCTTCCCGCCCGCGAAGAGGGCTTGCGCAAGACGATGGGTGCAGGCGGTCCAGCAGGGGATGTCCTGGATCCGGTCGCAAATCGTCAGCGACCGCTCGAGCATCCGCAGGCCGGCGGCGGCCTCGCCGCATTCGTGGAGCGCGGTCCCGAGCAGGGCGGAGGCGGCCGCCATCATCCGCGAATCGCGGCTTCGCTCCGCCGCCGCCAGGTAGTCCTGCGCGTGCGCGCGCGCAGCTTCGAAGTCGCCGCTCAGCAAGTGGATACGGGCAAATTCGCCGCGCACCTCGGCGGTTCCGACCGGATCCTGCACGGTCTCGAAGAGGGAGAGTGCGCTCTCGGCGAGCTGTCGCGCCCCTTCCGGTTCCCCCTGCTCGAGGTGGATGCGGGCCAGGAGAAGCGACGCGCGGGCCACGCCGCGCGGCTCGCCCAGCTCCAGCGCGATGCCCGCGGCGCGCTCGGCGGCGACGCGGGCGGGCTCGTGACGCCCCTTGAGGCGCTCGAGTTCCCCGATCGCCAGACAGGCCGTCTCGACTTCCCGCTCGTATCCGAACCGCTCGGCAAGGTCGTGGTGCTTGCGGAAATGGTCCATGGCCTTCCCCAGGCTGCCCTGCGCCAGATGGACCCGCCCGAGCAGGTGGAGGGCGCGGCACTGGGCGATGGGGTCGTCCGACTTTTCGTGCTGCTTTTGTGCTCGCCGGATGTTGGCGATCGCTTCCTCGGGCTTGCCGTCCAGCCAGGCCAGGGTGCCGAGGATTTGCCACGCCCGGGACTGGAGCGCCGGCTGCTTTTTCGCCGCCGCGAGCCCCTCGCGTGCGAGGGCGGCGGCCTGCTCGAGGTCCTCGCGCCCCTCGGTGAGCGTTTCGGCCAGTTCGAGGCGAAGACGCGCGGCGAGCGGGGCGGACCGTGCGCCGGCCTGTTCGAGTCCCGCGCGGAAGTGGCGCGCCGCAGTGCGCAGTTTCCCCTGGGCGCCGTAGAGCGCGCCGATGTGCATTTCCAGGCGCGCCTTGTCGGGGCCGGAAGCCTTCTTCTTCGCCTGCTCGAACTCGGCCTCGGCCTCGTCGAACTGGCGCAGGTCGGCAAGCGTGAGGGCGTGCTTTTCGAGTACGGCCACGCGCTCCACCGCCCGCCCGGCCGGCAGGGGGGAGACCCGGTCGGCGATCTCGAGCGCCTTGCCGTAGGCTTCGAGCGCCTCGATGTCCGACCGCGCCTCCCGGGCCTGGTCGCCCGCCTGGAGGTACAGGGAGAAGGCCGCCCAATGCTTCCCCGCCTCCACGGCGTGATGGGCGGCGAAATGGCGCACGCGCGGGTGGTCCTGAAGGATGGCCGGATCGAGTCGCTCGAGGGTTTCCCACATGGCCGCATGGAGCCCCGCTCGGCGTTCCTCCCCGAGCGTGCGGTAGGCGGCATCCCGCAGCAGGACGTTCTTGAAGATGTACTGCGCGCCGCCGGCCGGGAAGGGGGAGTCACCCAGTTCGAAGACCATCCCCTGACCTTCCAGGTCTCTCAGATCGTCGTCGACCGGGCGGGCAAGCACGGCTTCCAGGCTCGAGCGCCAGAAGAGTCGGCCCATGACGGCGGCGGTCACGAGCGTTTGCCGCTGCGCGGGAGGGAGGCTGTCGATGCGGGCGGCGAGGAGTTCCTCGACGGAGTCCGGCAATTCGGGCGCGGCCGCCCGCGGAGGAATCGACGCGGAGGAGAGTCGGGGCAGAAGCCACTTGAGAAGTTCTTCGAGATGGAAGGGGCTTCCGGCCGAGATCCGGAGCAGTCGTTCGAGGGATTCCGCGGGAAGCATGCGGCCCTGGCCCATCGCGGTGATGAGGCGCGCCGAAGCGGTCGGGTGCAGAGCCTCGAGATGGACGGCCTCCCAGCGTTCACTGCCGATCCGCTTGCCGGAGAGGAAGTCGCCGACGACGCCCTCGGGCCGGCCCGCTCCGACGATCAGGATGGGGCCGTAGAAGGGGGTTTGGGTGAGGTAGGTGAGGAGGTCGAGGGAATTCGTGTCGAGCCAGTGGAATTCCTCGAGGACCAGGACGACGGGCGTGAGGACATCGAGCAATTCGGGAGCGAGGGCGGGACGGGGAGCGCCTCCGCCCGGTGCCGATTCGGCGCCGGCGGAGTCGCCGTCGATCGCGGCTTGGCGGGCGGGGGCGCCGGGGAGGCCCGGGGATGCGGCGGCGGGGCGGCGGCGGCTGCTTCCCTCCACCCGCGTGACGAAATCGGCCGCCTCCTGGAACAGCGTTCGGCCGGTAGGGACGCGGCCTCCGGCCATGCCCTCGAGCAGTCGCTTGAAGGTGTAGTGGGCCCCGGCGTGGGCGTCGCGTACGTCCATGAACGCCAGCGGAGATGCCTCCATGCGGCAGCCGAGGATGAGCGCCAGATAGTGCGGCGCCAACGGATCGCCGGGAAAAACGCGCGCGCACAGCGATTCCAGTCGCGCCAGGGCTTCCCGCGCGGTCGCGTCCGGGGGGATGCCGAGTCGGGCGCGCAGCATCTCGCCGAACGGGCCGAAGGGGGTCACGCGATGCGGCAGGCAGCGGCCCTGCAGGACCGTGACCGCCTGCGGGAGGTCGAGAAGCTGTTGTCGGAACTCGAACACGAGCCGCGACTTTCCCATGCCGGCCGCTCCCTCGACGAGGACGAACCGGGGTCGGCTCTGCGAGGCGGCCAGGTGGAAATGCTCGAGGAGCCGGGCGAGGGTGAGTTCGCGGCCCACGAAGGGGGTGTGGAACCAGGGGGGCGTCCGCTGAGGCCCCAGCAACCGGAACGGGTGGACGAACCGTTCGCGTCCGCGCAGGTGAAGCGGCGGGAGAGGACGGAAGCGGAACTGGGACTGGAGCGCGCGCTGGACGGGGCGGCTGACGTGGACGGTGTCGGCGTCGGCCAGCGCCATGAGATGCTGAGCGGTCGTGACCGCATCGCCGGAGACGCCCCGCGTGCCGCCGCCGCCCACGATCACCTCGCCGCAGTGGACGCCGATGCGGAGCGCGAGCTCGGGGGACGGCGGGAGCTTGGATTTCCGGCGCGGTCCGCGTTTTCTCGCCCCGGCGCCTACGGCCTCGCAAGCCCCCGCGGCCGCCTCCGCCGAGAACTCCGAAAGAGCGTCCTGCAGCGCGAGCGCGCAGCGCACCGCTCGCGCCCCGTCGTCGTCCCGCCCCTCGGGCAGCCCGAACACGGCCGTCAGGCCGCTGCCGTGGAAGCGGTCGATCGTACCGCCCGCCCCTTCCACGACCGCTTCGAAGCGGCGCAGGAGTCCCGATACGCGGTCGCGCCGGCCCCCCACGTCCGACCTCTGCGGGGTCGCGCTCCTCTCGGCCACCTCTACGCAAAGAAGCACGACCCTCCGGGGCTCGCCCTCCACGCGCACCACCGGCTTCGCGGCGGGGACCCGGCGCCGGAATCCCGTGCGGTCGGGGGACGAAACCGTGCGGGAGGCGGGGAGTCGCTGTCCGCACTCCAGGCAGTACTTCGCGCGCTCCGGGTTCTTGGTCTCGCAGGCAGGGCAATTCATGGCCGCATTATCGCCCCGGAGGCTTCGCACGGGCAAGGAAAGGTGTGGGGGTTTTGTCGTTGCCAGTCCCGGGGCCATCGGGTATATCCGGTCGACGTCCCGCGCACAAGGAGCCCGCGCCGCCATGAAGACCTCTCTGACGTCCGATGCCACCCGCGACATCCTTGCCCGGCTTCAGCAGGCCAATCAACGGTTCATGAAGGCGTATCCCGGGGAGGGGGGGGCGCGCCAGCCGGTGCACTCGGTGTACGGCGGCGCGCATCTCTTCAAGGCGGACTCCGCGCCACGCCTGGGGGCGCTCGCTTTGGCCGCCCTGGAGGAAAGCGCCCCGAACTTCGCCGTCTTCGCCCGGGCGATCGGCCTGCCCGGGGCGGAAACCCTCCCCGAGACCTCGGCCGAAGTCGACGACATGCGGGCGATTCTCGGACCGACCAGCGGCGTCACCGGAGCCGATCGCGGCTCGCTGGCGGAACTCTTGGAGTCGATGCTGGAGAATGGGCCCGGGATCCGCGCGCTCAATCCCGCCGCGTGGATCGCCTATACCGTGTACAACCGTGTGATCGACAAGCTCAAGCGCGAACCCGTGGAAGATTTCCGGATCGACTTCGAGGACGGCTACGGCAATCGCCCCGACGCGGAGGAGGACGGCCATGCCGAATCCGCGGCGCGCGAGGTCGCCCGCGGCAAGGCGCAGGGAACTCTTCCCCCGTTCATCGGCATCCGCCTCAAGCCCTTCACCGAGGAGCTGCGCGATCGCAGCATCCGCACTCTCGACATCTTCCTGTCCACCCTCCTCGCTGAAACCGGGAAGTCGTTGCCCGAGGGATTCCTGATCACGCAGCCGAAGGTGACGATTCCCGAGCAGTCCGCCGCCCTGGCCGACCTCCTCGACTTGTTCGAACAGCGCAACGGCCTGGCCGCCGGCACGCTTCGATTCGAGATCATGGTGGAGACGACGCAGTCGTTGATCGGTGCCGACGGTCGGATGGTGCTTCCCGCGATCGTGGCGGCAGGGCGGGGCCGCTGCATTGCGGCGCATTTCGGAACCTACGACTACACCGCCTGCTGCAACATCACGGCCGCGTATCAGCAGATGGCGCACCCGTCCTGCGACTTCGCCAAGGACATGATGCAGGTGGCGCTCGCGGGAACCGGCGTGACGTTGTCGGACGGCGCGACCAACATCATGCCGGTCGGTCCGCACCGGGCGGAACCGGGCGGAACGGCGCTGACGCCGCAGCAGTCGCTGGAAAACCGGGCGGTGGTCCACCGCGCCTGGAAGACGCACTACGACCACGTGCGCCATTCGCTGCAGACCGGCTACTACCAGGGCTGGGACCTGCATCCGGCGCAACTGCCGACCCGCTATGCCGCGGTGTTCGTGTTCTTCCTCGAGGGGCTGCAGGCGGCGTCGGACCGGTTGCGCAACTTCATCCGGAAGGCGGCGCAGGCAACGCTGGTCGGCGACGTGTTCGACGATGCCGCCACCGGCCAGGGGCTGCTGAATTACTTCCTCCGCGGGATCAACTGCGGCGCGCTCACCGAGGAGGAGGCGCTCGCCACGGGATTGACGCTGGAGGAGCTGCGCGGGCGGTCGTTCGTCAAGATCCTCAAGAATCGTCGCGGCTAGCGGGGCCGGCTACCGTCCCCAGCGCGGGTCCTGGCGCAGAAGCTCGAATTCGGGGCGGGCCGTGAGGTCGTCCCACGAGAGATTCCCGTGCCGCCGCGCCGCGGCGAGCGCGTCGAAGGCGAGGTTGCGCAACCGCTCGGCGAACCCCCGGCCGGAGAGGCGGGCGGCGAGGGCGGCGAGGTGCAACGCCCCGCGGGCGAGGGCCGGGTCGACCGGCGCGGAGGCCAGAAAGCGGCCCAGCCCTTCCAGCGCTTCGACCGCGAGCGCGTCGGCGATGAAGGGTCGCGCATCCTCGGGATACCGGGGGGCCAGGGCGAGCAGGTCGAGGGCCTCCCGGGGGGCCCCGGCGCGAACCAGTGCGTCCGCGGCCCACGCCACCCACCACACGTTGCCGTCCTTCTCCAGCAGGCAGTGCTGCGCGGAGCGGCGGAACCACTCCGAGCCGTCGCGGCCGCGTGCGGTTTCAAGCCGCCCGGTAACCGCTTCGACCCAGCCGGAGTAGATCGGAAACCGTTCTTCCGGTCGCTCGGGGGCGAGGAGCGCAAAGTCGGCCCTCGCCTTCTCCAGGTGGGCGGTGATGTCGGCCCCCGCCGCGAATTCGATCATGAGGAGCGGGATCCGCGCGAGCAGCCGGGAGAAGCGGACCGGAGGAACCGCCGTGGCGTCCAGCGCATCGAGATCCTCCAGCGCGGCGCGGTACTGGGCGCGCCCATCGGCGCCGCGGACACGCAGCCAATCCCCGAACGCGATCCGGCAGTCGCCCCGGTAGAGGCGAGCGTAGTGCTCTTCCGGGGCGCGCTCCAGCACCGCCGTGAAATCGACCACCGCGCGGTGAAAGTCCCCGAGCCGGAATCGGTGCAGCCCGGGAGAGGCCGAGGCTCGCTCGAACCAGGTGTACCCGCGTCGCAGACGCGGCGCGATCCACTCCGGCTTGCGCTCGAGGACTTCGGTGAAGAGGTCCGCGGCATGGCGGAGTTCCTCGCGCGCGTCCGTCTCGCCGTCGGCGGGTGCGTTGGCCCAGCACGACCACAATTGGCCGGTGCGGTAGAGGACGTCCACGCCGCGGTACTTCGGTTCGAGCGACTCGAGTTCGGTCAGCAGCGGCCCGATGCGTCGTCGCACGGCGGCGATCCGGAACGGATTCCCGTCCGCCTCCGGCATTTCGAGGCGCCGGCGTTCGGACTCGGTCTTGCGCAGGATTTCTCCCATTTCCCACGCCAACTGTCCGAGGATGCGGCCCACCGCGGTCGGCCAGGCGCCGTGCGCCTTGGCTTGCCGCACGTCCTCCATCGCAGACTGGAGCTCGTCGACCAGGGGATCCACGTCCGCGTAGGGGCGCAGGCCGAGGAACATCTGCTGGATCGCCTCGTGCCGCCGGTCCTCGACGAGCATTCCCCGCGCCTCGGCGCGGGCAAGCCAGGCGTCGGCGAGGCTGCGGCCGAGCGCGAGGGCGCCGCCGAGCGACTCCAGGGCCGAGCGCAAGAGGGTCTGCGCCTCGCGCCGGGCCGCATCGGAGGCGGGCCCGGTCGATGCGCCGTCCCGGCCGAAGGCGATCCGAGCGAGCTCGATGCAGGCGGCGCCGTGCAGCCAGAGTGCTTCCGCGGAGGCATCCAGGCGCAGGGAACGGGATGCGGCGGCGTGGGCGGCCGGCCAGTCTCCGGCCAGAGCCGCAAGGTGCGCGGCGACGAGGGCCCGCTCCGCCCCGGCGAGCCCGAGGCGCGACGCGGCTTCCAGGTCGGCCTGGGCCTGGGCGCGCAGGTCGCCGAGTTCCGGCATCGCGCGCTCCAACTCCGCGGGAGGAGCGTCCGCCGCCCGCAGCGGGTCGGGGAGCCGCTCGCGCGCCTCCTCGAGCCCCAGCCGGTAGCGGCGGATCCACAGACGTCCGCGCGTGGCGCGCGCGGTCGGATCGCCGTCGCCCACGAGCGCCACCGCGCGATCCAGGTCCGCCTTGGCGTCGCCGAAGTGGTCCGCGCGCAATCGCATCCGCCCACGCTCCAGGTGGATGTCGGCGAGATCGGGTTGCGCGTGCAGCACCTCGGCGGCGAGCCGTTCTGCGCGCCCGTGTTCCTCGGCCTGGCGGGCCGCGTCCCCCACCCGCCACGCCGACAGCGCGGACGACGCCGCTTCCCGGAACGACTCGCGCAGCAGCATCTGCTCGGCATACCGGCGCTGCTCCTGCATCCGCACCGACACGGTGACGGTCAGGATCGCGGCGGCGAACACGCCCGCGCCCGCGAGGACGGGGTGGCGTCGCAACCAGCGCAGGGTCCGGCGCGGCAGCGAAACCGGCCGCGCCGTCACCGGCTCCCCCTCCAGCCACCGTTGCAGGTCGGCGGCGAAGGCGGCCGCGTCCGGGTAGCGACGCGCGGGATCGCGCTCCAACGACTTCAGGCAGACCGTTTCGAGGTCGCGCGGCACCCGCGGGTGGATCCGCCGCGGCGGGGTCGGATCTTCGCTGCGGATGCTGATGAGCATGGCCGCCACGCTGGGCGCCAGGAACGGCAGTCGTCCGGTCAGCGTCTCGTACAGGATCACGCCGAGGCTGTAGACGTCGCTCGGCGGGCCGACCTCCTTCGAGCCCGACGCCTGCTCCGGGCTCATGTAGGCGGGAGTTCCGAGGAGCGACCCGTCACCGGTCAGCGAGATCGCCGGCAGGACCCCTTCGCTCGCGCGAAAATCCTTGGCCAGTCCGAAATCGGTGACGTGCGGGCGGCCCTCGAGGTCCACCAGGACATTGCTCGGCTTGATATCGCGATGAACGATCCCGAGGGCATGGGCGTGGCCGACCGCGTCGGCGACCTGTTGCAATCTCGCGATCTCCGGTTTCAGCCCGCGAAACGCGTCCGACTGGAGATGGCGCTTTGGTTCCGCCGTCTTCTCCATTTCCGCCGACAGCGTGCCGCCTTCGATGTAGTCCATCGTGAGATAATGGCGTCCCTGGATCTCGCCGACGTCGTGCACGGCAACGATCGAGGGATGGCGAAGACGGGCGGCCGCGCGCGCCTCCCGAAAGAAGCGTTCGACCACCACCGGGGAGGCCGCGATGGCATCTTCGCGGAGACACTTGAGGGCGATCTGACGGGACAGGGTAGGATCCCACGCGCGCCGCACGACTCCCATCCCGCCGGCCCCCAGGAGGGTCAACAGGATGTAGCGACCGAATCGGTTGGCGGGAACCGCGGATGCGCGCGCCACCTCCTCCAGCAGAGGAACGGCCGCCGACGGCGGCGCCGGGGCAGCGCGTGGAGCGGTGGGTGGGAAGGACTCGCCGACCACGACCGTCCGTTCGTTCGCGGTATCCGGGAGCGGAATGAACTCGGTCGGTGAGTTCGGGGAGATCGGGGGCGACGGGGAAGGGAGCGGAGCGGGCGGACCGACGGGGCCCGGGGAGGGGGAATTCGTCGACAGGATCGTGTCGCCGATCCCGACGCCGGCCGCCGGAGCAGGGGGCAGCGCCGTCGCGAGCGTGACCAACGATTCCAAGACGTGCGGCGGCATGCCGAGTTGCTGGGCCAGGCGCGCAGGAATGGGGAGGATCCGGCCGTCCCGCAGGTCGGCCAGGAGCGCCCGGATCTGCTCCGGTGTCGCCAGTTCCAAACGCTCGGCCAACCCGAGGGCACGCACCACGGGCCCGGAGGAATAGGCGTGGGTGCGCGCCTCCATGGTCCGGCTCCCGCTTGTCCTGCGTCGGGTCTCCCGGCGAGTCTACGTTTCGGACGCCGGGCCCCGCCAGTGGAATGCGGATCCGCGCCACCACGGCGCGGGGAGAGTCCGCGTCTCCGCGCCGCAACACGGGCGCCGGCTCACGACCCCCGATAGGTCGAGTAGCCGAACGGGCTGAGCAGAAGGGGAATGTGATAGTGCCCGGCGGGAGGCCGCACGTGGAACACGACCTGGACGACGGGGTAGAGGCTCTCCACCCCCTGGGTCTTGAAATAGGCCGCAGTGTCGAACGTGAGCCGGTAGATCCCCGCCACCAGCGTGGCTTCGGGGGGGAGGAGGGTGCGGAGGCGGCCGTCCGCGTCGGTCAGACCCTTCGCCGCCTGGCTGTAGGAGCCGTCGTCGTTGCGGACTTCCAGCGTGACCGGCACCCCCCGCGCGGGCCGGCCCAGAGAGGTATCCAGGACGTGGGTCGTGATGCTCATGCCTGCAACGCCTTCTGCAATCGGATCCGCGTGATGCGCCGCTGCTCCTCGGCCGCCCGGTACAGTTCCGTCTCGCGCGGGCCTTCCATCCGTTCGCGGAGGCTCGCGAGCATCTCGTCGGCGCTGCGGCCGGTGGCACACAGGATGAAGATGTGGCCGAACTTCTCTTCGAAGGAGCGATTGGCCTCCGCGAGCGCCGCGAGCGTCGCCTCCGAGGCCGCCGTGGCTCCGGCCTGCTCTCCCTCGGCCCAGGCCCGCGTCTCGGAGAACTTCTTGCGGAGCGCCTCGCGGTCTCCCAGGCGGGGGTGCGCGGCGAACGCCTCCCGCCAGTCGACCGGTCCGAGCGACCACCAGATCCGGTCGGCGGTTTCCGCGAGTACCTCCGGATCGGGGAAGGGGCGACGATCCGCGGTCTGCTCCGCCCAACGCCGGCTGCCGCAACAGCGCAGGAGCTCCGCGATCGCCTCGTCCCGCCCGAGGACGTTCCAGCGGGCCAACGAGGCCAATACGGCGCCGGCGGCGCGGGGCGCATGGGTTCCCCACAGCCGAAGCCGGCTCACCCCGCCGTCCGGATAGATGCGCAGCCGGACGTGGGTGGCGGGGGGCGCGGACGTGAGTTCCCGCTCGAATTCGTGACGCGTACTCGCCTGCAGGCGGGTTTCCGGCAGCACGCCGACCCAGGGCGCGCGCGCATCCGTCAGGTCCTGGAGCGTCGCGTCCGCCAGGTCGCACACCTCCAGCGAGAATCGGTCCGGGTAGTTCCCCTTGAAGTGGTTCGTGTCGACCTCGACCGTGCGCAGCACGCCGCGCGCGGCCAGTTTCAGGATCGTCCAGTCGAATCCGGGCCGCCGGCTGCGCTTCGTCTCCCACCCTTCGCCCATGTGGCGGGCGCGACCGGGGGCGATCAGATTCTGATTCGACCCGAAGAACTGGTCGCTCGAGGCGAGCACCAGACCGCCGTTCTCCAGCGCTGCCAGGTCGATCGGCGACCCCGAAGCAAGCAGGGCGCGCCAGTCGGGGGACGGCTCCCCGTGCACGCGCAGGCGCGCCACGCCTCCGTCCGGGAACACGTTCAGGCGGACATGGGTCCAGCGCCGCCGGTCGCGCACGGGGATCCCGTTGCGGAAGTCGCCTTGCAGCGTCGTGCGCGGAACGATCTCCACCCACGCCGCGGTCGGGGCGGTGAGTGACTCCGGCGCCGCATCCGCGGGCGCCGCGATCGCCTCAACCGAACAGGACTCGGGGTAGTTCCCCTTGAAGTGAGCCGTGTCCACCACTACCCCGTGCAGGTGGCCGGGAATTCCCAACCTCACGATGCACCAGTCATACCCCGGGACCCGCTTGCGGCGGGTCTCCCACCCATCCATCCACTTTCCGCGGTCCGTGTACTCGTCGGGAAGCCAGACGGCGGGATCGTGCTTGACCAGGTTCTCCTTGGGGGCGAAAAAGTCGTCGTTCGCCGCGACGGCCGCGCCGCCCAATCGTTCATCCGCGAGGTCGACGAGGTCGGTGAAGTGTGACATGGGATGGGCCATCCTGAGTCGGCCGGGATGCGACGGACCGGCCGGCAAGCCGGATCCTCGGAGCGGATTAGAGCCGGTTCCGGGGTCGGGTTCAAGCGTTTCCTGGTCTCCCCGCGCTTGTCATGAGCGGCTGGGACCCGGTGCGAAATTCCCCGCGCAATCTCGGTGGAGTTGCGGAAAGTTCCCCATTCATCCGGATATTTTCCTTGCCCTGAATCGGGCTGGCCGATACTGTCCTTACCGGCCCTCCGTGACCCGGGCCCCGGGGGAGGGGGGCGTGAGGGAGTCCGGTAAGGAGGCGGGAGCCATTTCTTCTCACCCGCTTCGCATCTTCATCTTGTCCTGCGCCGTGACGACTGCCTTCTGTGCGGTGGTGATCGGGGTGGCGGTTCAGCGCGCGACCCCGGCACCGGTCCTGGCGCCTGCCCCGCGCGTGGCGCGCAGTGCCGAGCGGCTTCCGCGTCGGCCTCTCCGCGCCATGGAGCCGCTTCCCGCGGTCCAGGAGAGTGAACGCCCGGAGTCCGTCCGCTCCGTCGCAGCGGTCATTCCCGCCGAATCCGCGACGGAACGAATCGCGATGGAGGCAGGGTTTCCGGACGGGGAAGACGGCGACCCCGACGACGACGGGTTCCCGCGCGAGCAGGGGGCGGCCGCCGTCGCGCCGCCACCGGTGGATCTTGCGGACTTTGCCCGCAGCGTTCGCAACGGGCACGTGGACTATTACGGAGAGCGGCTCGGCCTGTCGGCGGCGCAGCGGGAGGTCCTCGACCGCCTGATCGCCGAGCGACAGGTGGTGCCGGCGAACCCGCGTCTCATCGTGCGACTGCCGGAAGTCCTGGCCACATTCCGGCAGTACCTCCGCGTCGACCAGGTGCTGGCGTACGATTCTCTGCTGGCGGGGGACCCGTGAGGGGGACCCTCGGCGGAATTCAGGACCGAATCTGGATGGGAGGGGTCATGTCGAGAAAGGTGATTCTGTCGTCCGTCGTCGCCGCACTCGTGGCGGTGGCCTGCCTGGCCGGCCGCGCGGTGGTGGCGTCGGACCACGATGACGGCGAAACGGACCAGAAGGCGCGGGCGCTGAACCTGACCGATCTCTATGTCTTCCGCGAGGGGGACCAGAACGGGGTGCCGGCCGACAACGCCAATCTGATCTTCATCATGAACACGAACCCGCGGTCTGTGGCGCGCCAGCAGTATTACTTCAGCTCGGCCGCGCGGTACGAATTCCGCGTGACCCGCCAGACGGCGGCCGCGAATGCGGCGACCGGTCAGGTCGACGTCCTGCTCCGGTTTACGTTCTTCCCGCCGGACGCGACCGCCACCCAGACGATTCGGGTGGAGGCGCAGCGGGACGGGTTCACCGATTCGACCACGGTGACGACGACCGGCACGCCGATCCGGACCACCCCGTTGAGTTTTCCGGCGGCCGCGCCGACCGTGAACACCATCTCTCTCCTCGGATCGACGCTGACCGTCTTCGCGGGTCTGCGCGAGGACCCATTCTTCTTCGATGTGGAGCAGTACTTCCGCGTGCGCGCGGGCGCGTTGGGGTTCGGGCCGGCCGCCGTGTTCCGCCCGGCGGCGACCGCGCTGGATTTCGCCCGCGGGTACAACGTCAACGCCCTGGTGGTGAGGGTCCCGATCGCCTTCCTGGCGGCGGGGACCGGAACCACGGTGTTCGACGTGTGGGAGACGATCAGTCTGCCCACGAGCTAGAGTGGCGACCAGAGGAACCGTTTCGCATTCGAAGGAGAGTGTCATGAACATCTTCCAGCGCCGCCGGCTCGTCGTGGTCGTCGGCCTGCTTGCCGTCTGTCTGATTCCGCTGGCTGCGGGATGCAAGAAGAGCCGCAAGAAGGGCGGCCCCCGGTTTGTTCAGGTCGAACGCCTCGGGCGGCCCGCGGTCAATGAGGGGCTGATCGTCACGAACGACCTGCTGAACGCGTTCAACGGCGTGGGTCCGGACGGCGACCTGGCCGCGGCGGCGGTCCTCGGGGAAGCCGCGGCGACGCTGGCTGCGTTCGGGAACGCCCCCGCGCGCATCGGCGACATCGTGACCGCGTTCCTGCCGGACGTCATGCGCATCGACACCACGATCGCCAGTCCGGTCGGTGTCGGGGCGTACGCGAACTTGGCGATCCCGGTCGGCGCCTTGGGCGTGGTGCGCCCGGTGGCCGGACGCAAGCTCGAGGACGACGTCATCGACATCACCCTCACCGTCCTGACCGGCGGGGCGATCACCACGGACAACGTCGACTATCCGAATCCGGGCGCGAATCCGGCGCAGGGCCACAATCTCCTGAACGGCCAGGGCGTGCCGCTCGGGGCCGCCACGTTCCCGTTCCTCGCGCCGGCCAACTGATCCGACGATGATGCGCGAAACCACGGGTCGGGGACGCGGTCGCCCCGCGTCCCTGACCCGCTTCGCGTCCCTGCTCTTTCTCGCCGGCGTGATCCTCTTCTTCTGGCCCGACCTCGCGGGCAGGCCGCCGGGGGGAGGCAGCGAGTACCCCTACCCCCACCGTGTCGGCACGCCTCTCGACCTCGACGAGCGGATCGCCTTCGTGGAGTCGCGGGTCCAGGCCGCCCCGGATCGCGCGCTCGAGAAGGCCGCGCTCGCGTCCCTCTATCTCGCCAAGGCGCGCCGCGGCGGCGATCCGTCCTGTTGGACGAAGGCGGAGGAGACCGCGCAAGCGTCCCTGGCCGGCCTGCCGGCATTCAACGCCGACGCCCTGTTGGTCCTCGCGGAAACGGCGCAGGCGCGCCACGACTTCGAGGGAGCGATCGCGCGCGCCGGCGAGGTGATGCGGATCAAGCCGAGGAACCCCGAGGCGCTCGCCGTCATCGTCAAGTCTCTCCTCGCCCTCGGCCGTCTGGAAGCGGCCGCCGAACGGGCGGATGCGCTCGTCGATCGCTTGCCGTCGGTTACCTCGTTCACGCTGCGCGCGCTCGTCGAGCATGCGCGCGGGCGGGAACGCGAGGCGCTGCAGGACTTCCGGGCCGCCTTTCGCGTCGAGGAACATGGTGAGTACGAGACGTCCGCCTGGAGCCGGACGATGTTGGGCCGGCTGCACCTCGTGCATGGCCGCGTCGGTCGTGCCCTCGCGCTGTTCGAGGAGGCGCTGCGCATCCTGCCCCGGTATCCGCTTGCGCTGGGCCTGCGGGCGGAGGCGGAATTGCGCGCGGGCCGGATCCGCGATGCGGAACGATCGGCCCACGAGGCGTACCGGGCGAGCGAAGACCCGGCCTACCTGATGATCGAGGCGCGCATCCACGATGCCGGCGGGAGCACGGGTCGAGCGGGCGGGGCGCGCCGGCGCGCGGAGGAGATCCTGCGCCGGCGCCTGCAGGAGGGGGCGTTCGGTCATCGCGGCCAGCTCGCCCGCCTTCTCCTGGAGGGAAAGGACGAGTCGCGGGCGACGGAGGCACTCGCCCTTGCGCAGGAAGAAACCAAGTCGCGGCGCGACCCCCAGACGCTCGACACGCTGGCCTGGGCCCTGGCGCGGGCGGGGCGGTGGGAGGAGGCGCGCGCGGCGATTCGCGAGGCCCTGCGCTCCGGTACCCGGGATCCCGCCCTGTTCAAGCGTTGTGCCTGGATCGAGGATCACCTGGAGAACTACTCCCGCGCGCGCTTCTACTACTCCCTGGCCCTCGAGTCGGATCCCGGAGACCGGGAAGCCGCGAGCGCCTTCGACGAGTACGCAGACGAAGACGGCGGCGTGGACGGATCGACGATCCTGGGCTGGATCGGCGGCATCGCGCTGGCGGTGTCGGGCCTCCTCCTCCTCATCGGCGTTCGTCGGGACGGAGGGGAGCCGGGCGAGGCCGGGGGTCCGGATCCGGGGCCCACGGGGACGAGCGCCACCACGACGTAGGGGACGCCCGGGAAACCCACGGTCGGTTCCAGGTTCGATCTCCGGTGGGAGGCGGCGCGTACCCGGCTTTCGCACGACCTGCGCGAGGCTCACTTCCCCGTTGCGGCGGCGCAGCGGAAGCCGAGGAAGGGGGCGCGGAAGAGGGGATCGGCGTGTTGACGCACCCAGCACCGCGCGTCGTTGTCGTAGTGGTCCCAGGATCCGCCGCGGACGACGCGCGAGCGGCCGGTATCCGGCCCCTGGGGATCGACCGCCGGCGCGGTGGCATAGTAGGCGGCGTCGTACCAGTCGGCGCACCACTCCGCGGCATTGCCGCCCATGTCGTACACCCCCTCGGGAGTGCGATCTCTCCACGCCTGGCCGACGGGCAGGGGGCCGCCGCGCACGCGTCCGAGGACGGCGTGATGGATCGAGTCGGCGGCGTCTCCCCAGGGTCGCGACCGGCCCTTGATTCCCGCAGCGGCCCGCTCCCATTCGGCCTCGGTGGGGAGACGCTTTCCCGCCCAGGCGGAATACGCGACGGCGTCGAACCAGTCCACACCGGTGACCGGGAGGGCGTAGTCCGCGGCTGCCAGGGTCGTACTCTTCCAATTCGGCCCCCATCCGAGCGGCGTGTGGTCCTTGCCGCGCGGCTCGGCCCTGGAGCAGTGGGTGTGGGCGGTCGCGCCTTCGCTCTCGAGGAAGCGCGCGTATTCGCCGCGGGTCACTTCGTAGGCGTCCAGGGCGAATGCCGACAGGCTGGCGTCGTGTCGCGGTCCGGACGCCCCCGCGCGCGGTTCGTCGGAGCCGATGCCCACTTTCGCTTCGGGGAAGTAGATTGATCCCCGGGGCACCGGCGCGAGGACGAACGCGATCGCCTGTTCGCGGATTTCGACGCGTATGCTCCACTGGCTCGCCCCCTGGGAGGCCCAGCCGAAGAAGAGGGCGCCGTCTCCGGGACGAACTTCGGCGCCCGGCGCCAGCAACTTCCCCTCCGCCCCGCCGCAACGCACGACGAAGGGCGGTGCGGGATGGCTCGCAGGCGCGAGGCACTCCACGAGGAGCCGGTATGGGCGGTCCGGCACGGTTACGCGCGCGGCCCCGCCCGGGGCCCCGGCCGGCGGGTGCGGGCGCGTGATCGCGCGGCCCCAGGAGGTCAGCGGGAACGGGTCCGGGGACTGGAGCACCCACGCAATCGTCCCCGCCCCCGAAACCGGCACCGTGACGGCGCGGCGCCAACGGTAAACGGCACCCTCGTGGGTGCCCGATACCAGGACCGTCAGTCGCGCCCCGCGGGAGGCGCCCGGGTGAGGCTCGCAGGCGAACGCGCCTTCTCCCTCCCGCTCGAGGTCTTCCAGGGACGCCGGAGTTACCCGCACTTCGAAGTCTTCCGGCAAGATCACCGCGCGCACTCGACTCAGCCCCGCAGGGACCGGAGGGGACAAGGTGATGCGCAGGGGAGCCTGGGCGCCCGGCGCGGCGGACTCCGGCGGCGTCGCCGCGAACGCGAGTGCGGGCGCGCGGCGAATCGGCAGCGCAACCGGGAGAACTTGCGGCTCGGAAGGACCGTCCTTCCAGGAGACGGTGCAGGTCAGTTGCAGGGAGGCGGGCGCGGGGGCGTCGGCCGCAATCTCCAGCCCGTGCGCGCCGGCCGGTTCGGCGGGGCTGGTGGCGCCCGGGGGAAGGGCGCTGAGGGTCCGTTCGGATTCGAGCACGCGCGCCCACGGCTGGGCGGCCGGGTCCTGGATCGCCAGGCGAATGTACACGTTCTCGAGGATGCGCGACCCGGCGTTGCGGAGGTGGACCGCCAGCCGCAGGCGCTCCCCGGCCTCCGCCGACCCATTCCCGTTTCCCGGCGCGGCGGCATCCCCGGGATGCGCGTCCTCGACCTCGCGCAGCGCCCAGGTCCCCCCGCCGCCCGTAGGGTAGGGGGCAAGGTCCACCCGGGCGCCCGCGCGGGCGAACGCCCCCGCGGCGATCAACAGGGCGAACGAAGCCGGCACGCAGCGCATGATCGTCCCCTCCCTAGTGGCGGACCGGGCTGTAGACGATGAAGCCTCCGGTCGGTTGCGTGTTCTGCAGGTAGTAGTCGTACACCGCCTGGTTGTTCTCGTAGTACACGAGTTGGGGCGGAACCGGCGAGCCGGGCGGGGCGGTGTGGGGCCATGGATCGTACAAGTAGGGTCGTCCGTTCGCGTCGCGGCCGACGACGATGAAGTGGTCGGGACTTCCGTCCGGTCCGGAGGGGCCGAACTCGTCGACGCCGAGAGTGATCGATTCGCCCGGCCGCAGGTTGTTGACGCTGGTCGCGAGTTGCGCGGGGGTCATGGTGGTCGCCTGGTTGTTCGCCGACCCCGGCGCGCCGATCCGATTGCCGCCCGGATCCACCCCCTGGCCGAGTTCCATGACGGCCTGGTAGTTCTGCGGTCCCCCGGCCGTGTAGAAGTAGGTCCCGGCCCCGCCCGACGTCAGGCTGTACCCTTCGTACATCAGCTCCATGATCGTGCCGAGGTCCCGGTGATCGAGCGTCTGGCCGGCGAGCCGGTCGCGGAGGTCGCCGAGGGTCTGGATGTACTGATCGAGGGGGATCGCGCCCACCATGGGAGGGGGGCCGGCGGAGTAATTGGGGACGGTCCCGTTGTTGGCTCGCAGCATGAGATCGGCCAGGAGGCGGTCGACGGCTTCGGGGCCGGCCATGACCCGGCTGGCCAGCGCGCTCGCCAGCGCGCAGCGGACATTGTCCCAGTTGGTTTGGGGATTCTGGTCGATCTGGGTCATGCCGGCCAGGATGGCCTGGGGGTTCCAGGCGTTGGGGTGGGCGAGGGTGAGTCCCGGCGTGACCTCCGTGTCGTCCGGCGTCCGCGCGGCGAAGCCGCCGCCGGGATTGGTCGTGGCCGCTCCCGGCGCCGGCGCGGAAACCGTCGGCAGCGTTCCCGGGACGTTCGGGGCCGCGCCGGGGCCGCCGATGAAGTCGGAGTTGAGCGGGGCGACCGGCGCGGATTTGGCGATCGGTGTGCCGTTGTCGAGCGCCTGCGTGCTGCCCGCGAACCGGCGACTGAGGTTGCGTCCGAACGCGGTCACCAGGGCCACGCCGACCGCGATCATGAGAAAGGCGATGATGATCCACTCGGACGAGGCGGCGGCACGGCGCCCTCGAGGGAGACGAATCGGGATCATGATCGACCCTCCGGGGTGGAACCTGGACGACAGGCAGCGTAGCACGTCGCCCCGCGGGCCCGGTAGGGGAATTGATGCGCGGGGGTGGGGCGTGCCCCGCCCCGCGCCGGTGCTTACGAACCCTCCAGAGCCGCGGGTTTCACGGTCCACAGCTGCAATTGGGTGTACCCGAGCGGAGTCGAAGCCGGATCCACCCGGAAAACGGCAGCCAGAACCCCGGCGTACGGCGGCAGCGGATTCACGGCACTCACCGGAATGGAGTCGGCGGGCGCCCCTCCCGCTCGGAAGTGTCGCCAGGTCCGGGCCATGGCCACGAGCAATTCGGCCGGATTGACCGCTCTTCCGGCCAGGTCGACGGCGGCGGGCACGGCGCGCGGTCGCGACGGCGTCCCGTTGCGCGTCCGCTCGAGAGCGGCGGCCGCGGCGGCCACGATCTCGCCGGCGGCGGTGGAGAATCCCCCCCCGCGAGGGAGGTCGGCGGGCGTGGCGATGGGGCCGAGCAGGCCGCTTGCCGCCACGGAAGGGGGAAGCCGCCCGGTATAATGACGTGCGGCCAGCGCCCCGGCCAGGAGTTCGAAGGCGTCCGCCAGCGAGCAGGCGCCCCCCGGGATCGCCAGCCAGTCCGGCAGGGAACCCCGCTCCCCCGTACGCGTCAGTTCCACCGCCATCGTGTCGAGCGGGTCCCCGGTCACCGCCGAGAGGTCCGTCGTTCTTGCCAGCCGGGTCAGTTCCCCGGGCGTGACGAACGCCCAGCCCGGGCCCCGCGAGACGAGGTCGTCCCGCAGTCGCTCCAGATGCTCGCGGAGCGCCGACCGATCGATGCCTCCCGTGACGGAATCGGGGGTGGCGATCAGTCCATAGTGCAGGAACCGGGAGCGGGTCCGGTCGAGGGATTGCAGCACCGCGCGCGCCTCCGACCAGGCGAGCCGTGTGGATAGCTCGGCATCCGGCCCCTTCTTGGTGTTCAGCGTCCCCATGTACGAAAAAACGTCGCCTGTTCCGCCGAGGGCGAAGATCCGCTCCTGGAGCGCGGGCGGGGCACGCAGGGCGTGGGCGGCCACGGGCACGCCGGCCTGGACGACCGGGACGGGAACCACCGACTGGAACGCGGCCTGGACCGGCGCGCCCTGCGTTCCGGCATAGGTGGCGATGGTGAGCGAGGCGCCGTGACGCGCCAGCGTATCCTCCACGAGGCGGACTCCGCCGGCGCGCCCGGGATCGATCTCTCCGCCGAATCGCCGATCCAGTCGCATGGCTCCGGTCGCGATTTCCGGCGTCAGCCGGTAGGAGCGGGCGAAGCGGGCGAAGTCGGCCACGGCGGCGAACGCGTCGTCCCAGGTCTTTCCATGGGTCAGGTCCAGCGGCGGGGAGCGGCGCACACCCCCGAGGAGGTCGGTTGGAATCGGATAGGGACCGTGAGTCTCCTCCCCGTGATAGCCGAACGAAAGGTACGGGTGCGCGGCCAGGTCCGGGAGAAGCGACGGATCCTGGCGCTGCAATTCCTCCACCAGGATCCCGTCCAGGAAGAATGTGACGGGGATCTTGACCTCCCGCACCACTTCGGCGATTTCGCGAACGTGTCGGGCGGTTGGGTAGGTGCCGCCGCCGCCGACGTAGTGGTGGGAGTAGACCCACACATGGACCGGGGCATCCCCCGACCCGGCGGGGCGCGAGGCCCGCCGGCGCGGCTCCGCGTCGCTCCCTCCGGACATCCAGGCGCAAAGGCCGAGGAAGAAGATTCCCCACGCGAACGGGACCGATCCGACGAAGGAGGAGCGAAGTAGTCCGGCGTTCATGAGATGGCTCCTTTCTTGAAGCAGCGGCGTTGCGGTGCCTGCCGGGAGTTCGCATCAGCGCGGGAGTCCGCTTCCGGGTTTTCGTTCCCGCCGCGCACTCCCCTCGACCGCGGGGAGGTCGATCGCATCCGGCACTCGGTTCCATTCGACGCCCAAGGCCCGCGGGTATCCGATCCCGGGCGAATTGGCGTTCGCCCACTGGGTGTCGTGGTGAAGACTGACGGCCTGCACCCGCGGGTGAGAGGCGAGGGTCTCGAGTACCGCATCGAACGCCCGGCAGATCGCCTCCTGCTGGCCCATCGGCCGCGGACTGGCCGGACGCATCTGCAGGGGGGGGCGACGGATATTCCCCAGCCGGGAGGACCAGGTCTCGAGGGTGTAGTCGTCGGTGGCGTGCCAGGAGACCCGGGCGGCGTAGACCCGGTCGGACCGCAACCGGTTCAACTTCGCGCGCACTTCTTCGGCCGGCGTCCCTGCGTGCGACAGGCCCGCGGCGAGGGCGCGCCAGGCCTCCGTGAGCGCGCGGGCGGTGCCGTCGGGATCCCGCGACAGTGCGGCTTCGAATCGGGCCCGATCCCCGTCGGTCGGTCGCACTTTGTCGAAGGTGGCGGTGAACTCCGGGATCCGTCTCACGTCCAACCACCGAGAAACCTCCGGCAGCGTCCCCGGGTCCGAACCGGCGGCGCGCGCCCACTGCGCCGCTCGCGCCAGCTCGTCGAACAGAGAACGCGCCTCGCCGACGGACGAGGACGCGCCGCTCGCCAATCGCTCCATCCGGCGGCGAATGCTCAGGTACGCATCCACGCCCGGATGTCCGTCGGTCGCTCGGCAATCCAGGACCGAGCCGACCAACCGGTGGGGATGGAAGAGGATGTTGTTCTTGTCGATGGACTCGAGTCCGTGCGCCTGGAGCGCCCGGGTCGCGTCCCCCGTTTCCCAGTCTGCCCGCAGCCGGTCGGCGATCGTCCCGCCGCCTTCCAGGGGCGTGACCCCGAAAACCCGCTGGATGAGGACCAGGGGACCCGGGCGGGAGCGGTCGATCTCAAGCGTGCGCGGATCCGTTCGATAGAGGTCTCGTTCCGTCGAAACCAGGCCCGCGTAACGGATCAAGCGATAATGCTGCCGAATCGTCGGACGGGACTTCCGAATCCGCTCGATCAGGCCGGGGTCCGCTTCTTGCAGCGCCTCCAGCACGTGCCCGGTGAACGAGAGTTCCACCACGGGGATCCCGAGGCGGGTCGTCGTGTCCAGGAACCGATGGACCGCCTGTGCTTCGCGCTCCGGACGCAGGAAGTCGTTGATGTTGAGGGTGAAAGTGACGAAGACGGGCGCCGGGCCGCTCCCGGACCACGGACCCAGGTCGACGAACCCCGAGGGGGGATCGCAGAATACCGGTGCGCGATCCCCGACCGCGGGTTCCGCGAAGGCGAATCCGCCCGACGCCGCGGTGAGGATCCAGGGCAGGAGAAGCATGAGCCATCGGTTCCTGTGGTACGTCATGGCGCGCCTCGCTTGCGGATCGACGAACCGGCCCGGGCAGGTTGCCGGGCCGGGAGGCGGCGCGTCCGGCACCCGGACCACCGTCGCCCGGAGAGGGAATGCGGTCGGCCGGCGGTTCCGCCGGAGATTCCCGCCGATTGCGAGAAATCCCGGGACTGGGCTCAAATCCCCCGTGCGGGACGGTTCTCGGAGCGGGGAACGCGATATCGAACCGGAAGGGTGCCGACATGAACCACGACACGGCGATCTTGCGCGGGCGGACGAGCTGGCAATCCACCCCCTGGACGCTCCTGTTGGAGCAGCGCGACCCCGGCTGGCGTGACGAGTTCGCGCGGCGGTACTGGCGCCCGGTCTACGCGTACTTCCGGAGGAGCTGGCGCGTGCATGACGTCGAAGAGGCCAAGGACCTGACGCAGGAGTTCTTCCTGCATCTGATGAAGCGCGGGGCGCTCGACGAGGTCGCCCCGCAGCGGGGGCGACTGCGCAGTTTCCTCCGCGCCTGCGCCGATAACTTCATCCGCCAGGCGTTGAGGTCCCGCGCGGCATGGAAGCGCGGCGGCCGGATGCATCGGACTCCGCTCGAGGAAGTCGAACCGGTCGCTGCCGACGATCGCGATTCCGGATTCGACCGGGAGTGGCGGCGCGCGCTCGTGGAGGGTGCCCTCGAGGAAATGGACCGGGACCTGCGCGGCGAGGGCCGGGGCGAGGAGATGGACCTGTTCCGCGCGGTCGCCGACGGCGGAGGGGAGACCCACCGGACGCTTGCGGAGCGCCTTGGCTGGACGGAGCGACGAATGGAAGGCGCCCTGCGCAGGTTGCGGGGTGAGTATCGGGCGCGATTGATCGGCCGGTTGCGAGAAACGGTCGCTTCGGCCGACGAATTGGCGCAGGAATTGTCGATCCTGTTCGGGACGAAGTCATGAGCACGATGCCCACGGCGGTGGAGAATCGGCTGGCGAGCCTGCTCGAGGAGGCGGGGATTCGCGCGGGAGATCTCCTCGGCGGACGGTATGAAATCCTCTCGCGCATTGCCCGTGGAGGTTGCGGCGAGGTGTTTCGCGCCCGGGATCGCGTGCTGGGTCGTGTCGTAGCGATCAAGATCCCGAGATGGGCTTCGCCCCGCGATCTGGACCGGTTCCGCCGCGAGGCCGAGCGTCAGTCCCGTCTCGATCATCCGGGCGTCGCTCCCATCTACGACGCGGGCATGGATGGGGCAATTCCGTATTTCGTTCTCCGCCTCGTTCCGGGGGTTCCGGCACACGCGGCAGGGCTCGACCGAACCGCGGCCGTTCGCGCGGTCCGGGATGCGGCCCTGGCGTTGCACGAGGCGCACCGGGTCGGCCTGGTGCACCGGGACGTCAAGCCGGACAACCTGCTGGTGCACGGGGACCGCGTGACGGTGATCGACTTCGGAATTGCGCGGGACCTGACCGGGGTCGGCGATACCGGCGCGAGCGTGGAAGTGTGCGGGACGCCCGCCTACATGAGCCCGGAGCAGGCCAGGGGGCTTCCGGTGGGTGCACGGGCCGACGTCTACTCCCTGGGTGCGACGCTCCGTTGCCTGCTCTCCGGTCGATCCAAGGCATCGCCCGTTCGGGCCGGAGTTCGCGTGGGTCCCGGGGGAGCACCGGAGACGTGCCCGGCGGACGCCGGCGGGGTCGACGCAGACCTCGAAGCCGTGGTCCGCCGCTGCCTGGAAACGGAAGCCGCGCGTCGCTATCCGGACGCGCAGGCGCTGGCGGACGACCTGGGCTTGTGGCTGGCGGGAGAGCCGGTCCGGGCTCGTCCGCTTCCGTTTTTCGCGCGCTGGGCGGCGGCCCTGCGACGCCGTGCCCGGCCCGCCGCCATGGCGATGGCCGCGGCGGCGATCGTCGCGGGGGTTTTCGCTATCGCGCCACAAGGAAATGAGGAAGCGGCGGGACCGCCCAGGAGCCCAGGCTTGCGCAAAGTGGGGGCGGAACTGCTCGACGCCCGCATGGTCGATGCCTGCCTCGCCGGGGCGACCGCACGCGGCGCGGGAACGGTCCCCGCGCCGGGAGCGGACCCTCCGGCCGAGGCCGTCCCGGACGCCGATCCCGGATCGGCGGACTCCCTCACCCGCCGGGCCGTTGCGCGGGCAACGGCAGGCGATTTCGGCGGGGCGGAAGAGGATCTGGACCGGGCGCTGGCGCTCGCCGACGGACACGCCGTGGCGCGCCTGTATCGGGGGCTGGTGCGGCTGCGTTTGGGGGATCCGGCCGGCGCGGCGGCGGACTTCGATCGGTCGGTCCGGTCACGTCCGGAGGCGAGTGAGCCGTACCTGTTCCGGGGGCTGGCCTGGAAGTCCGCCGGGGAGCCGGAACGTGCGGCGACCGACCTGGAGCAGGCCTTCCGGTTCGCGCCGGCCGGCTGGCCGGGGAGGGAGCAGGCCCGCGAGGCGCTGCGCGAGATTCGGGGAGATCGCACCCGCGAGTTTCCGAACGCTCGCTAGTCCGGACGATTCATGAAGCCGCGCCAGCGGCTTCATGAGGAATCCGCCGCAGGCTCCTGGCTGCGTCGGCAGCCAGGACCGCCGGGACGGCCGGCGTGCGGCTCGCGGTGTCGATCGTTGGGCGAAGCCGTCCCGCTCCGGCCGGCCTCCCAGGCCGGCGGGGGCCGGATTGAGCGCGAACAGCGACGCTGTTCGTGAATGAGTCGGGTCAGGTCTCCTCCGGGAGGGGCCGATCCTGCCGCCGTCGCGGGGTGGGACTTTCGGCAGCGGGTGGCGGCTTTGCCCGCGCTCGCAAAGCACCCGGCGCGGGGAAGGCGTCGGTCAGCTCGAAGCTCGCGTCATCCATGACCCGGAAGCGACGCCGGGGAATGGGCCGTCTGCGGCATCCGGGGCATAGACCGTGCGTCCACGCAGAATCGTGTGCGTCACCCGGCCCGCCAATGTCCGTCCGGCGTAGGGCGAGATCGGGTGTCGGTGGAAAGCGGCGGTCGGATCGACGCGGAAGGTGGCTTCGGGGTTCCAGACCACCAGGTCGGCATCGCATCCCGGGGCGATCGTCCCCTTCCGGCCGGCCAGCCCGGCCAGGGCCGCGGGTCGGCGACAGAGCCATTCGGCGAGCCGCTCCGGCGGGATCCCCCGACTTTTCGCGCCGGTCCACACGGCCGGAAGCAGGAACTGCAGCGAGGCGATCCCGCCCCAGGCGGCGAAGAAGTCTCCGGTTTCCTGCCGTTTCATGGCAGGAGGGCAGGGGGAATGGTCGGTTGCGACGAAGTCGATCCCGCCCTCCCCGAGCGCCGCCCAAAGCGCCTCCCGATTCTCGCGGTCGCGGATCGGCGGTGCGCACTTGTACACCGTCGCTCCGTCGGGGACTTCTTCGGACGCGAAGGTGAGGTAGTGCGGGCAGGTCTCCACCGTGATCGGCAATCCTTCCTGCCGGGCGGCCGTCAGGGCCAGGAGTGCACCGCGGCTGACCAGGTGCACGACGTGGACGGGGCAATGGGTTTCGCGGCAAAGTCGGATCAGGAGGTCGATGGCCCGGTCCTCGGATTCCGGCGGGCGGGATTCCAGCCATGTGGCGTGCGATCGTGGATTGAATCCGGGGTTCGCGCGCACCTTCCGCGTCGCGGCGTCCACCACCGCGGGCCACTCGGCGTGGGCCAGCAGCACCGAGCCGAGGCGCGCGAGCACGGGCATCGCCTCCCGCAGGTCCGATTCCGTCACGCTGCGAAACTCGTCGACCCCGGACGGGGTGAGGAAGCACTTGAAGCCGAGTACGCCGGCGGCGTGCAGGGCCTCGAGATGCCCGGCATTTCCCGGCACGACTCCGCCCCAAAAGCCGACGTCGACCCTGCACTTGCCGCGCGCGGCAGCCGCCTTCTCCGCCAGTCCTGCGGGCGTCGTGGTTGCCGGCACGCTGTTCAGCGGCATATCGACGATCATCGTCACCCCCCCGGCGGCGGCCGCCCGGGTGGCGGTCTCGAACCCCTCCCATTCGGTGCGGCCCGGTTCGTTGACGTGTACGTGCGCGTCGACGAGGCCGGGGAAGACGACGTCGTCACCGGCGTCCAGCAGGGGAATGCCGGCGGGAGCGGAACCGAAGGGGGCGATCGCCTGGATCCGACCGCCCTCGACGAAAACGTCCGCCGGGCGCAGTGTTCCATCCACCGCGGTCTTGCGGCTGCGGATGACCCGGTCGGGTTGCGCCATGAGCGTTCTCCGGTGAGGAAGGACGCCACCATCTTCGGCCGACGCAGCCGGGCTGTCAAGGTCCGGCGCCCGGCCCGGCGTGAGGACCGCCGGACGATGGGGGACTGCTTGCGTTCCCGCGCCGCGCCGAATAGACTCGCCCCATCCGCAGCCGGGTCGCGAAACGCCGTCCCGGGGGAAGGGGTCGGTCGGACCGTTCGCCGGCCGGAACACCGTCGCCGAGGAGGATCGGAAGATGGGAGAGGACCAAGTCTGGGAAGGACGGCCATCGGCCGTCCTCCTCTTCGGAACGTTCTTCAAGAGCCTGCTGTTCTTCTGGATCCCCGCGGTCATCGGACTGGCGATTCTGACCGGCAAGATGGGCGTGCAGCTCGACGGGACCGACCCACGGCGCCTCTGGGGGGCGCTGGCGATCCTCTGGTTCCTGCTGCCCTTTCCCTACCTGCTCGGCCGATGGATCGCCCTCAAGTGCAGGAAGTACGAATTGACCACGGAGAGGCTCACGCTCTCCACCGGAGTGCTCTCGCGCCGGATCGACTCGATGGAGCTCTATCGGGTCAAGGACATCACGCTCGACGTACCGTTCTTCCTGCGGCTGTTCGGCCGGGCGAACGTCCTGCTCGAAACCAGCGACAAGACCACGCCGCGACTGCTGGTCGAGGCGATCCCGGATGCGCGCGCGGTGTCGGACAAGATCCGCGCGCATGTGGAGGCGATGCGGGATCGCAAGCGCGCGCGGGAGGTCGATATGGAGCTGGGACACGACCATGACTAACCCGGATGATCCATGGAGCCGCGTCGGCGGCTTCGTGAAGAATCCGGGCCAGGCGCGCAATTCCGCGCCGGCGCGATGCCGTGAGGTTCACGCCCGCTCCACGGTCTCGGTGCATCGCTGCCGCACCTGCTGCATCCGCGCGGCCACGGCCGCCGGGTCGTACGTGAACCGGCACTCCCGTCGGACCCGCTCGGCCTCCTCCACGTATGCGCGGCCGGCGAAGTACGCCTGCAGCCGCGGTGCGAGCGGACGGACCATCTCCTCCCCGGTCCAACGGTAGGGGAGTCCGGTGCGCCCGTCGAGGACAAGCCCGTCCTCGACGGCCCACGCCGTCGAGGCAAAATCCAGTCCCTCCAGGTCGCGAAGGAGCGCCGCAAGTTCTCCCTCCCGGCGGGGGTCGAAGAAGCGGTACTTTCGCGAGTAGAGCAGCGCGTTGTGTTGATGTTCGGGGAAGCCGATCAACCCCTCGCGGCCGAGGCGCTCGCACATGACATCCAGCAGGGTCAGAATCTCGCGGCCGAGACCGAGGCCGGGGTGCTCCTGACCGGGAAGGGGCAGGCGATCCGGGGAGAATCGCTTGCGCGGATTTTGCAGGAGGAGCCATTCCACCGCGAGCAGATCGAGAATGTCGCCGGTCTCGACCGGAGGGATCGACTGGAGGGCGCGCACGGCGGCGAAACGGACCTGCAACTCCAAAATGGCC
The DNA here is from genome assembly GCA_964632945.1 of uncultured Planctomycetia bacterium. Lineage (GTDB taxonomy): Bacteria > Planctomycetota > MHYJ01 > WSZJ01 > CAZWCX01 > CAZWCX01. The sequence continues at coordinate 40,521 of CAZWCX010000053.1, forward strand.
GGTCCGCCCGGACCGTCCGAGATGCGGAGGAGGTTGCGCCGCTCGTCGGGGTGGTGTGTCGTCAGCGTCGGCTGCAGGCCGAGCGCGGACATCCGGTCGAGCGTTCCGTACGTCCTCAGGGCCTGTTCGAGTCCCGCGCGCGTGTAGAAGCCCAGGAAGAGCGGGTTGGGTTTCTTTCGCAGCAGTTCTTCATACACGTCCGCCGACGTGAAGTCGGCATCGTCCGGCTCGGCGGCCTTGAGTTCGAAGTGGGTCAGCCGTCGGGCGATGCGCCGGAGCCGCCACTCCTGCCAGTCGAACATGGGGAGATCTCACCTCCGGCCGGGACGCGTTCCCGGGGACGCGCGTGCATTCGCGGCCGCCGCTACCGCAGGTCGATCCCGAAGACCAGCCAGGCGCGCAGGCACAGCAGCATGTGCTGCCATCCCGAACAGTGCTCGTAGCTGCTGCGCAACCCCGCTTGGTCCGCGGTCCAGCCGGACTCGTGGATGGCGACCGTCGTAACGCCCTCTCCCGCCGGCTCGAACGAAATCGAAACTTCGGTCTTGGTTTGCACACCGGCGGCGCGCCAGCAGAAGACGACCCTGCGGTCCGTTTCCACCTCGTGGACGTGGATGGTCTCCCGCTCCGACTCGCTCCAGATCCACTCGACTTTGGCGTCGCGGACGAGCGGGCCGCTCGCGGTGACGGCGAAGTAGCGGGTCAGTTTCTTCGGGTCGACCACGGCCTGAAAGACCTCGGCGACGGGGCGGGCGATGCGAGACTTGAGCGTGAACTCCGGCTTCATGAGGCGTCTCCAGTTCCGGGAAGATCGTCCTGGCTCCAGGTCTCGTTCACGTGTTCGAGGGTCTGTCCCTGCGCGCGCTCGATCCTCGCGAGGCGGCGGGAGAACTGGTCCATGGCATAGTCGGTGAACTCGTCGATGACGAGTCCGAACGGCATCGTCTCGTAGGCCGCGAACAGTTCCGGGATGATGGAAAGCGCCGGTTCGAGCAGCTCGCCCATGCGCGCCTGGATCTCCTCCCAGGTGCCGGGATGTTCGGCCACCAGGCGGGACAGGAGGTAGACGCCGTAGGCGATATGGCGTGACTCGTCGCGCTTGAGGTGCGCGATACCCCGGCGCAGTCCGGGCAGGAGGTTGTTGCGTTCGAGCGCGGTGAAATAAGCGTGGTATCCGGTTTCGGCGAGGACCCCCTCCACGATCATGTTGTAGGTTACGGATGCGCGCGCCTGCGCCCGGGGGGAGGGATCCCGCAGGAGGGCGTTCATGGCCGCCGGCAGTTCCTCGCAGAAGATTCGCCGGTAGGAAGGGGTTTGGAAGCGGTGCAGGTCTTCGCGTGCGCCGAACACCTCGTCGAGGACGCGGCGGAAAAACTCGGTGTGTTTGGCTTCTTCCCACAGAAACGAGGTGAGGAAGATCTCCTCCTCGATCCGTCCCTCGCGGGCGATCACCAGCAGCAGGGGGAGGAGGTCGAGGACGACCGATTCCTCACCGGCCTGGAAGAGAGACGTCAGGCGGACGAGAACGTCGCGTTCGACCGGGTCGAGGCGGCTCCAGTCTTCCCGGTCGTGGGCCAGGTCGATGTCGGTGGGATTCCAGATGCCGTGGCGCTTGGCCTTCTGAAAGAGCCGCATGGGGAGCAGGTCATGGCGGAGTCCGTGGGATCCCGTGGTGGCGAAGCCGGTGCGGATGGGGTCGGACATGGAACCTCCGATCTCAGGCGAGTCCCGGGGGGAAGGCCGTTTCCACGCGCGCGGCGGTGCCGACGAGTTCCTTGGCCGCCTTGACGAATCCGAGCAGGGCGGACACCTTGCCTCGCGTGAGCTTGAGTTTGCCGGACATGATTCCCATGACCGGGTCGAGGCGGCCGTCGACCACCTGCTTCCAGGTGCGGACGTCGGCGGCGAGGACGTAGGGAGCGGTTTCCAGGTCCTGCGGGGTGGCGGCGCGGGCGGCGCGACACTCGCCGTGCCAGAGGTCGAGATGGATTGCGCGGGGCTCCGGGAGGGCGAAGTCGGGTGCCGCGTGACAGGACAGGACGAGCGGCCATTCCCACGCGGCGGCGGCTTCGCGGTACGCGGGATTGGCGTTGATGGAGGCGCCGAAAGTCCGTGCCCAGTCGTCGGAGAACATTTCCACGGCCATGGCGAACCCTCGAACGGGACGGCCGGCATGATCGCACGGGCCGGGGGCGATTGCAAGCAGTGCTGACGCGGTGCGGCATGATTCCGGACGGCGCCGACCCGGGTCGCGACGGTGGGGCGGAAGCGGGCTGGCGCGGCCCGCCGGGGCCGTCGGGAATCGCCCGACCGCTCACTTGCGCTTCGGCACGGTGATCTTCCGGGTGGGGTCGAGTTCGCGACCGCGCAGTTTCATCCGGACGCCCATCTTGCCGGTGCGCGGGTCCTGGTAGACGAGCAGGTTGCGCACGATCATGTCGCCGGTGCGCTGTCGAATCTGCGCCAGGAGGTGGTCCGGACGGTCCAATTCGAATTCGATCTCCCCGCCCCCTTCGGTAAAACCGAGCATGATGACGAAGGCGCGAAACATGTCGGTTTCGGTGATGAGCCCGGTCAGTCGGTCGCCGGCCACGACCGGGAGGCCGGAGATGCGCCGACGGTACATCTCCGCGGCGGCCTCGGCCAGGGACGCGTCCGGCCCGATGGTGGCGGGATTCGCCGTCATGCACTCGCGGACGATCCGGCGCGCGCCGGAGACGCGGGCGTTCCCCGGGGCCAATGGGCCGATGTGGGCGTGAATGTCGCTCTGGGTGATGATCCCCACCAAGCGCTCGTTGTCGACCACCGGGAAGCGGCGGACTTTCTTCTTTCGCATCTCGCCCAGGGCTTCGACGATCAACAGGTCGGAGGGGATGGTCAGGGGTTCGGGGGACATCCACTGGGAAACGCGCATTCTCGGCTCCTTCTCCGCAGCAGGTTCGGAGGGAGCGTAACAAATGGGCCCGCGTCACGCCATCGTCTCAGACGCGCGACGAGCCCGTTCGAGGGGGGCGGAGGGGCGCCGACCGGCGCCGGTTCAATGCACTCAGCCGCCCGAGGCGCGCGCCGATTCGATCTCCGCGCGCGAGATTCCCAGCGAATCCGCGAGGTCCTCCGCAAGTTTGAGATAGCGCTCGTGCGCACCCGAGCCCATGTCGTCGGATTCGATGCGATCGAACGCGCGCAGCATCGCCTCCGTCTCGGCCGGGGTCTGAACGTGTTCGGCCATCGGAAAGAGGACGTTGTCTTCCTTGTTGATGTGCATGCGCAGCAACTGGCAGTAGGCGGTCGCGTTGCGATGGAAACGCTCCATGCACTCGCGGTCGCCCTGAGCCGCCTTCTCGATCGCGGAGGCCATCTCCCGAATGTGCCACCGACCCTGGTCGTGTTCGTGCAGCATCACACCCGTCGGTCCGCCTTCGCGCGGGAATCCCTTCGACTCCATGAAGGGGAAGAGGACCTTCTCCTCCTTGCCGTGATGGCAGCCGTCGGCGAAGTTCCGCAAGAACTCGATGATGTCTTCGGCCACCGGACGATCGAGCGTGCGCGCCGACTCGCAGGTCGCCGCCACCTTCTCCAGACAGGCCAGGACGGTTTCGATCACGCGGTGTTCGTTCTTCAGGACTTCGGCGGGTGTCATGGGAAGGCTCCTCGATGGAGAAAAGACTCGGACGGGCATTCACCGGACGGTCATGGATTGCAAAGTTCGTACCGCGCGCGGCGCCGGAGCGCTTTCCCGATGTCCTCGCGTCTGGCCGGATTCCAATCGCAGAAGCCTTTCGCCGGAGACCGGACGGCGGGTAGAATCCCCGGGTTCGTGTGGATTCCTGCCCGGTCCCCCGCCGGTGCAGGGACGGGTCTGGCGACATCGCAGCTTCCGGATGGGGGGCGATCGACAGGAGGAATCCATGGGGCGTCGGCGCAAGAAGCGATCGCACAAAAGCGGGCTGCCGCCCGGCACGGTCGTGCACGTCGGCGATCCGAAGGCCCACAAGGTCCGCATCACCCTCCTCGACTACAACGAGGCGCGCGTGGTCGAAAAGGACATCCACGACCCCGCCGAACTTCAACCGTTCCTCGACTCTCCCAGCACCACCTGGATCAACGTCGACGGGGTGCAGAACACGGCGCTCGTCGAATCGATCGGTCGGGCGTTCGGGCTGCACCCCCTCCTCCAGGAGGATGTCTGCAATACGGATCAGCGTCCCAAGATGGACGACTATGGCGACTGCCTCTACCTCGACGTCAAGATGCTCACCTACGACGAACGGCGCGGCGAGGTCATCCCGGAGCAGGTCAGCATGGTGCTCGGCTCGCGGTGGGTGCTTTCGTTCCAGGAGGAAGGGCGCGAGGGGGACGTATTCAACCCGGTCCGGGACCGAATCAGCAGCGGCAAGGCGCGCATTCGTACGCACGGTCCGGATTACCTGGTCTACTGCCTGCTCGACGCCATCGTGGACAACTACTTCGTGATCCTGGAGAAGGTCGGAGACACGATCGAATCCCTCGAGGTGGAGATGATCTCCGCGGCCAAACCCGCCACGCTCCATCGGGTCTACCAGATCAAGCGGGAAATGATCCTCCTTCGCCGATCGGTCTGGCCGCTGCGTGAGGTGATCAGCCGCCTCGCCAAGGCGGAGTCGCCTCTGCTGCGCGCCGAAACGTCCCTCTATTTCCGCGATCTCTACGACCACTGCGTGCAGGTGATCGACGAGGTCGAGACCTTCCGCGAGATGCTCGGGGGAATGATCGAGCTGTACCTGTCGAGCGCCAACAACCGGATGAGCGAGGTGATGAAGGTCCTCACGATCATGTCCACCGTCTTCATCCCCCTGACGTTCATCGCGGGAGTCTATGGGATGAACTTCGATGTCATGCCGGAGTTGAAGTGGCGATGGGGGTACTTCGGCGTGATGGTCCTCATGGCCACGGTCGCCGCCGTCGAGGTAGTCGTCTTCTGGCGCAAGGGATGGATCCGCGGGGCGGTGAATCCTCCGGCCCCCGCGGATCCGCCGCCGGGTCCCGCTCGGTCGTGATTCCGGGCCCAGGAATCCGACCAGGTCTCCGCGCCAGGACGACCGCGTGACTCCCGGGGCCTGCGTGCCCCCTCCCCATGCCTTCGACTCCACCGGCCGGTCGGGTCCCGTTCCTCGGGGGAAACACCCCCGGTGGCCTTCCGGTCCCCGGCTGTGGCTGGACGGGCGAGTCGGAAGGCCATTCCGGTCGCCGCTCATCCTGGTAGGACGGCTGGATGCCCCTCCATCCTAGTGGGGCTTCAACCTTGATTTCCCAGGTTGGTCCGGTCGCTTTTCGCGC
>CAZWCX010000054.1:0-44975 GCA_964632945.1 uncultured Planctomycetia bacterium
CGCGAAAATCGCCTCGGCCGAACCTAGGATCTCAAGATTGAAGACCCACTAGTCGAGGGTGTCCCAGTCCGCGTCCGCCGGCCAAAGCGCCTCGTCCGGAAGCGACTCGGGATCGGCGATCCTCCGCCCGCGCAGCCCGTGGACGATCCGCTCGCGGGCCTCCGCGCGGGAGATGCCGTACCATTTGGACGCCCGCCAGGCCTGGAACTCGAGAAAGTTCACCGACCGCGCGCGCTTCAGGTGACGGTGCGCGGCGCGCAGGAACTGCTCCGCCGTCGGCTTGTTCCGGGACCGGTGAGAACGCAAATCGATCGCCAGGCGCGCCACCGCGACCTCTTGCGGGTCCTCCGGACCCGGCGCCGTCAGTCCACCGCCGACGGTCGGCAGGGGGGAAATCAGCAGGTCCACCGGAATGCGCGCGCGCGGTCGCACCCCCAAGTGCTTCTGCATGGCGCGATACACGTAGCCGCGGGTCTTGCGCTTCCACCCGCCGAGAATCGGCTGCAGCGTGTTCGGACTGGTCTCATATCCCATCCGGCGGATGGTGCGAGCCAAGGTCAGCGCCAGCCGGCGCAGGCTGAAGTCCGGGTGCGCCGCAAGGAATTGACGCGCCATCGTCACGATCGGATCGGCCCGCACCCACCCCAGGTCCGCCGCCCGCCGCAGATCCGCCTCCGTCGGCGCCTCCGCCGGCCCGCCGGACAACGCCTCCGGGCACTCCCGCCCGATCATCTGCTCCAGAACCGCGAGGATCCCGGCACGCACTCGCCGCGTGCGTCCATTCACGAGATTCTGCAAGTGATGAAGTCCCACCCGCCGTCCTCCCGCGCGAAGCGCCTCCTGCACCCGCAAGGCCAACGCCCGGGAGGAGGCTTCCCGACGGTGCATCCGCCAAAGCAGGCAAAGTCGGCGAAACCGGCCCGCGTCGACGAAATCCCGGGCCTCGATCGAACGGCGTACTTCGGTTTCGAGTTCCGCCCAGCGCGCCCGCGCTTCCGCCTCGGAGCCGATCCCCTGGGCGCGGAGGCACTCCAGCAGCGCCTCCCGCACCTGCGGCTGGACCAGCCGCTTCTTCCCGGCCAGCGCCCCCTGCAGGGAGTCGACGTTGACGGAGATCCCCCGACCGGCCAGCATCTCGTACAACCGGCAGGCCAGGGAGCGCTTCGACGAACCGGGATTCCCGTGCAGCCACAGCTGCGCCAGCGGCAGGATCCGCCTCACGGCCAGGTACTCCGGCGCATGGTCCGCCGGATTCCATCCCGGCACGACAACCCGCAACTCCGCGCGCAATTGCTCCGGCGTCCGCTGACCGCTCCCCACCCCCAGCAGGGCCTCCAGCGAACTCTCCAACTCCGGCGGCACGGTGTCGATCGTCCCCGCCAACTGGCGCTTCAAGGTCCGCTCATGGAACCGAATCCCCCCCGATTCCAGCCGCCGCCCCAATTCCCGCGCCAGCGCGCCCCGCGACCAGTCCGGATGCTCGCGCAGGAACAGGGCCGCCAGGGCGCGGAAGTACCCCCCCGGCAGACGTTCCAGCGAGCCATGGATCCGCTCCTCCGCCTCCGCACGGGGTGCCGTCATCCGGGATTCGAAGTCCATGGGGCGGCCTCCTCGATGGGCGAGCCAGGAAATCCGTTGGGGACTCACCAAATTAGCAACTATCGTACCCTGGATTTTTGCGGTAATTGGCCCACCGGAGGCGGTTCTTCCCCTTGAGATCGCTGTTTTTTTGGTGTAGCATCAAAAAAGCGATGAATGATGCGCCCCCTCCGTCGCCGACGGCATCGGCCCAGCTTGAGATCCTGACCCAAACCACCCGACTCATCAATGCCGGGCAGGCCTTGGAGTACGTCGTGGGGGTGCTGCACCAGGAGTTGGGACGGGTGATGTCGTGCGGGCGCCTGTCCTTGCGCTTTCTGTCCCCGGAAACCGGGGAGGTGCGGGTCGGTCCGGTGTGCGCACCCGGTCCGTTGCTGCTGGGGTCGGGATTTCGGGAAGAGGCGCCGGGCGGGGCGATCCCGCCGGTCCCGGTGGGGCGCGGGACGGCGAGGCTCGACCTCGAGCGCGGATGGGGGGCGGGGGGGGGCGACCCCGCGGGCCGGGGGGGGGGGGGGGCGGGGGGGGCGCGACCTGGCGGGGGGGGGGGGGGGGGGGGGGGGGGGGGAGCGGGTCCGGTTGCTGCGCGCGGAAGGGTGGCGGTCGAGCCTGACGGCGGTGATGACGGTCGACGGGCATGTGGTGGGTGCGCTCGACCTCTTGGCACCCGAAGCGGACGCCTACGATTCCTCCGACGAGGCATTTGCGGGGGCGCTGGCCGGGCTGCTGGCAATCCTGGTCGAGCGTGGAGACCTGCTGTCGGCGCGCCTGGCCGACCAGCGGAGGCTGGAAGAGGCGCGCACGTTCCGGGAGACGTACGAGGCACGGCTGGCTGCCGAGGTGGCCCGGCAGACCGCGGAGCTGCGCCGGACGGAGCAGACGCAGAAGATTCTGCTGGAAATCGCCAAGGCGATGCACAGCACGCTGGATCTCAAACACGTCTTTCACACGCTGGTGAACTCGCTGCGGCCGGTGATGGCGTTCGAGCGCGCGAGCATCCTGATGATCTCCGAGGATCATCGGGTGCTGCGGTTCCGCGAATTGGAGCCGCCGGAGCGGGAGTTTCTCGGCCGCGACTCGGTGATTCCCCTCGAAGGGAGCGCCGCGGGCCGGGCGATTCGCGAGGCCCGGCCGTTGGTGACGCCGGACCTGGAGACCGGATCGGTCTACTACGAGGACTCGTTCCTGCGCCGCGCCGGGATCCGCAGCCGCGCGATCATCCCCCTCTTCGTCCAACAGCGGCCGATCGGCACGCTCAACCTGGCGTGCAACAGTCCAAATCGATTCTCCTCCGAGGACATCGACTTCCTGGCCCAGCTCGCCGAGCAGATCAGCTGCGCGGTGGCCAATTCCGAGGCCTATCGGGAGATCGAGAAGCTCAAGAACCGGTTGCAGGCGGAAAACGTGCAGTTGCGCGAAGTGATGGTGCGTTCGCCGCTCTTGAGCGACCTGGTGGGAGAGAGCGCGCCCTGGCGCCGGGTGCTCCAGCAGGTCGACATGGTCGCGCCCACGGACGCGACGGTGCTGATCCGGGGGGAGACGGGTACGGGGAAGGAGCTGATTGCGCGCGCGATCCATCGCCTGTCGCCGCGCGCGAACAAGCCGTTCGTGGCGATCAACTGCGCGGCGCTCACGCCCGAGCTGATCGCCAGCGAGTTGTTCGGCCACGAGCGGGGCAGTTTCACGGGCGCGCTGCAGCGGAAGCTCGGCCGGCTGGAACTGGCCGACGGGGGCACCTTCTTTCTCGACGAGGTCGCGGAACTGCCGGCAGACATGCAGGTAAAGCTCCTCCGTGTCCTCCAGGAGCGCGAGTTCGAACGGGTCGGCGGAACGCAGACCATCAAGGTGGACGTGCGTCTCGTGACGGCGACCAACCGCAATCTGGAGGTGGAGAGGGAGGAGGGCCGGTTCCGCGACGACCTCTATTTCCGGCTCAACGTGTTTCCGATCCTCGTTCCACCGCTGCGCGAGCGGGTGGAGGACATCGAGCCGCTATTGCACTACTTCCTTCGCCGTTGCGCCCAGAAGCTCCGGCGCGCCTTCGACCATGTGGACGCCGCGACGCTGGAGCGATGCCGGCGATATCCGTGGCCCGGAAATGTGCGAGAATTGGAGAATCTCGTGGAGCGATCGGTTATCCTGTGTCCTGGGCCGGCGTTCCAGTTGGATCCGCAGCCCGACGGTTTTTCGCACTCCGGCGGAGTCGGGTCGGTCCCGACGCTGCAGGATTCGGTGCGGGACCACCTGGTGCGGGCGCTGCGCAAGACCCGGGGCAAGATCTACGGCCGCGACGGGGCGGCGGAACTCTTGGGCTTGAAACCGCCCACGTTGCAGGCGAAGATGAAGAAGTACGGCCTGGACAGACGCGACTATCTGCGAGGATGACAGGCGGGGATCCCTGGCCTTCTTCGACGGACGGCGAAATGACCCACGTGAAGAGCGACGACAGCCCGGAGGCGTATCGGGCCTGGATCAAGAACGTATCCGACGTATTGACCGTGTTGGACGATTCGTGCCGGATCGTCTACGAGAGTCCGGCGGGGGTTCGGGTTCTGGGAATCGAATCGTCCCAGCGGGTGGGGACCGACTTCTTCGCCGGAATCCATCCCGAGGACACCCCGCGGGTCCGCGAAATCCTGGCCGCCGCCCTGGCGACACCGGGGCTTCCCCTCTCCGTGGAATTGCGCCACCGCAAGAGCGACGGCGCCTGGCGCGACCTGGAGACGGTAGGGCAGGCCTCGAACGACCCGGCGGGCAATCTCCGGCTCTTCGTCATCTCCCGGGACATCACCGAGCGCAAACGGGCCCAGGCCGAACGCTCCCGCCGGGAAGAGCAACAGCGGTCGGCGCAGAAAATGGAGGCGATCGGCCGCCTCGCCGGCGGAATCGCCCACGAGTACAACAACCTCCTCACGGCGATTCTCGGGCATACCGACCTCGGGTTGGCATCGCTGCCGGCCGGGCACACCGTCCGCCGCAATCTGGAAAAGGTGAAGCACGCCGCCCAGCGGGCCTCCGCGCTCACCTGCCAGCTGCTGGCCTTCGGCGGCCGTCAGATCCTGCGCCCGCGCGTGCTCAGCCTGAACGACGTGATCCGCTCGACCGCCGCCATGCTGCGCCCGCTCATCGGCGAGGACATCCACCTCACGCTCGACCTCGACGCCGCGCTCGGCCCGGTGAACTCCGATGCGGGCCAGATCGAGCAGGTGCTCATGAACCTGGCGCTCAACGCCCGCGATGCCATGCCCCGCGGCGGGTCTTTCGTCATCGCGACCGGCCACACCGAGCTGGATTCCGCCGTGGCGCAGCGGTTGGGCGTACCGCCGGGATCCTACATCCAGATGACCGTGAAAGACTCCGGCCGGGGAATCCCCCCGGAGGTCATGCCGCGCGTGTTCGAGCCGTTCTTCACCACCAAGGAAGCGGGCAAGGGCACCGGCCTCGGCCTGTCCACCGTGTACGGAATCGTTCGCCAGAGCGGCGGTGCGATCGAGGTGGAAAGCCCTCCCGGTTCCGGCGCGGTCTTCCGCATCTACCTGCCGATCTCCCTGGATTTCGAGGCCACGCCCGCCGCCCCCGAAACGCACGTCCCGCCGGCGCGTCCCACGCTCCTGGTGGTCGAGGACGAAACCTCGGTGCGGGAACTGGTCTGCGAGATCCTGCGCGCCGAGGGATATACGGTCCTCGAGGCGGCCGACGGCGCGGGCGCGCTCGAGCAACTGGCGTCCCACGACGGCGAGGTCAAGTTGCTCGTCACCGACGTGGTGCTGCCGCGGATGGGCGGTCCCGAGGTCGCCGAGCGACTCCAGCGCGAGCGTCCCGGCCTCAAGGTCCTCTACATGTCCGGCTACTCGGACGACGTTCGATTCCGTCACGGCGTCGAAGACGCCAGCGCACCGTACCTGCCCAAGCCGTTCACTCCCGACGCGCTGGTCACGCGCGTCCGCGAATTGCTGGACAGCCCGCCCGGCCGGCGGGGTCCGTAGTCGCGCCATGGACGCCGACGCCGGTTCCGCCCTCCTCTGGGCCCGGCTGCAAATGGCGTTCACGCTCGGTTATCACATCGTCGTCGCCTGCCTCGGCGTGGGGCTCCCCGTGCTCCTGCTGTGGGCGGAGGCGCAGTCCCTGCGCACCGGGGACGCCGGGTGGAAGGAACTCGCCCGGCGCTGGTCCAAGGCATTCGCCGTCCTGTTCGCCCTCGGCGCGGTGTCGGGCACCGTGCTTTCGTTCGAACTCGGGCTGCTTTGGCCGGAGTTCATGGGGCGCTTCGGAGGGGTCATCGGCCTCTCGTTCACGCTCGAGGGGTTCGCCTTTTTCCTCGAGGCGATTTTCGTGGGCATTTACCTGTACTCCTGGGACCGGCTTTCGCCGCGATGGCACTGGCTCACGGGTGTGCCGATCGCGATCTCCGGGGTCGCGTCCGCGTGGTTCGTGGTGACCGCGAATTCCTGGATGAACGTCCCGCGCGGCTTCCGCCTCGAGGACGGTCGGGTGGTCGACGCGGATCCGATCGCCGCCATGCTCAACCCGGCGACCGGGGCGCAGACCGCCCACATGATCGTGGCGGCCTACATGTGCGCCGGATTCGTGGTCGCTTCCGCCTACGCCTGGCGCCGGCTGCGGGGAGAGGACGGCCCCTACGTGCGCCGCGCGATGGCCCTCGGGTTCGCGCTCGGGGCCGTGTTCACGCCGGTGCAGGCCGCGGTGGGGCACTGGGCCGCGCAGACCGTGGCGGAAACCCAGCCGGTGAAACTCGCGGCGATGGAGGGACAGTTCCGCACCGAGACGCGCGCGCCCCTGCGCCTCGGCGGCTGGCCGGATCCCGCGACGGGCGAAACTCGCTGGGCCCTGGAAATTCCGGGCGGACTCTCCTGGCTCGCGTACGGCGATGCCGACGCGCGTGTGCTGGGTCTCAACGACGTCCCGCCGGATGACCGCCCGCCGGTGGCGGTCGTGCATGTGGCCTTCCAGATCATGGTGGGCATCGGCACCGCGCTGCTCGGGCTGGTCGCCTGGGCCGCTTGGGGACGGATCCGGACCGGCCGGTTGCCGGAGTCGCCCTGGTTCCTCCGCGCGGTAGTCGTCGCGGGGCCCGCCACGGTCGTTGCCCTCGAAGCCGGCTGGGTGGTGACGGAAGTGGGCCGACAGCCATGGATCGTCCACGAGATCATGCGCACCCGGGATGCGGTGACGCAATCTCCCGGGGTACCGTGGATCTTCGCGGCGGCGCTCGCAATCTACGCGGTGCTCACCGCGGGTACCTGGACCGTCCTGAGCCGGCTGGCGCGCATCCCGTTGAAGTCGGAGCCCCGGACGTGAGCCCCGAAGTGGCGGTCTTCGCGACCCTGGTCGCCGCGCTGACGCTCTATGCGCTCCTCGGCGGCGCGGACTTCGGCGCCGGAGTGTGGGAGTTCAACACCATCCTGCGTGCGCCGGAACGCGAGCGGGAACTGCTCTACCGCGCGATCGGACCGGTCTGGGAGGCCAACCACGTCTGGCTGATCTTCGCCATCGTGCTCCTCTTTTCCGGCTTCCCCCTCGCCTTCGCCGCCCTCTCGAGGGCCCTCTGGGTGCCGCTGCTGCTGGCCCTCGTCGGCATCATCTTCCGCGGCATGGGCTTCGTCCTCCGCTCCTACGCGGCCGGCGAAGTCCGGCAGCAGCAGGCCTGGAGCGCGGTGTTCGCCTTCGCCTCCACCGCCACGCCCTTTTTCCTCGGCGCGTGCGCCGGCGCGATCGCGTCCGGACGCCTCCGGGCGCACCCGACCACGGAGGAAGTGCTTTGGGGCTGGATCGGTCCCCTGTCGATCTGGGGCGCGTTCTTCGGCGTCGGCACCTGCGCCTACCTCGCCGCGGTCTACCTCATCCGCGAGGCCGAAATCGAGGGACTCGCGGACCTCGCCGACCTCTGGCAACGCCGCGCGATCTCGACCGGCCTCTGGATGGGGGCGCTGTCTGCCGCCGGACTGGGCCTTCTTTGGACCGAGGCGCCCGACCTGCGCGCGGGGTTCTCGGCTCGCTCCGGGCCCCTCGTGCTGGCGTCGGCGATCTTCGGCACGCTCTCGCTGACGGCGCTCTGGCGCCGGCGCACCAACGCCGCCGTTCTCTGCGCCGCCCTCACCGTCGCCACCGTGCTTTGGGGGTGGGCCCTGGGGCAGTATCCGGACCTGCTCCCCGGCCAGCTCTCCCTCGAGGAAGCCAAGTCGCCGGATGCCGTCCTGCGGATGATGCTCGTCGCCACCGCCGTCGGCACGCTCCTCCTGGCCCCCTCGCTGGCCCTGCTGTTTCACCTCTTCAAGGGCCGTCGCCCGTCGTAACTCCCGTCCCGAGCGCAGGCTTCCACGCCTTTTGCGCGGGAATCCGGGAATTCGTGCAGGGATCCGCACGCCGCCGCCGTCTCCTATTCCGAAGCGCTTCGCGTTCACGAACGTTGGGTACGCGGGCTTCGAGGGGGCCAGGACCCGTGAACGGGCTCCCCGGCGCGCGGGACGGGACGGACCAGATTGGATCGGTGCGCCAGGAGAGGACCATCATGAATCTTCGACCCAGCATCGAGCGTCATCCGGAACTGTACCTCGTCGGGCTCTCCGCTGCGGGCATCTTCACGATCCTGTGCGCGAATCTCGACGTGACGCTGCGCTCCACCCCGGCGGGGGAGACGGCCGCCATGCAATCCGCCGCCGACGTCCGCGAACTCCTGGCCCGCGCCGGCGCGCCGCGTCAGGATCTTCCGGACCTGACCGGGCGCGTTCGCGCCGACTGGACCCGCGTGGATTCCCCGCGCCGGAATCCGGACGGCACCGCGTACTACGCCACCGAGATCGAGCGGATCTTCGTCACCGAGGTCGGGCCCGCGCGACCGCGAACCCCGCGCGACCTCGACCATCTTCCTCCGCCGCTTCCCGCCGTCACCCTGGCCGCTTCGGAATCGTCCATCGACGTGAGTTGGACGCTGAGCGAGGGCAAGGTCACCCAGACCGCGGCCTTCGAAATCGCCCGCCGCGCGCTCACCGGTCCGGACGGACGGGAGCGCCCGAACTCGCCGGCCGAGGTCATCGTCCGACTTCCCTTCGGGGACGGTCGCGAGTACCGGGACGCCAAGGTCGAGCCCGGTTGTACGTACGAGTACGCCGTGCGCACGGTGGACGGCAACCGGACGGCGGAGTCCGCACCGGTCGCCGCGCGAATCCCCCTTCCGTACCGCTTCCATCTCTCGGGTGTCGCCAACGGGCAGGCCGTGTTCCAAGTGGAGAAGTTCTTCGGGGCGTCTCGCGGCTGGCGGAAAGCCCGCTTCGTCGTCTCCCCGGGCGGCCCGATCGGCGGACGGCTCGACAGCACGATCTTCGGAGACGAGTTCGGTCCGATCGACTTCTCGACCGGATTCGTCCTGGCGGAGATCCGGCAGGAGAAATCGGCGTCGGGCGGGCGCGGCTCGCAGGCTGTTGCCCTGCCCCTGACGGTGGTGGAGATCCGAAGCGAGCGTCATGGCAGCCAGATGCTCAGACTCGAACGGTAACAGGGGCACCTGCCCCTGGTTGGCAGGCGGCCCGGGCCGGGAGGAACTTTCCCCCCTTCCGACCCGGGTTCGCCCATTGGCGGGAGGAGCGTTCCCGGCGGCGGCAGGAGAGTCTTGCCGCGGGCCGGCATGGTATACTGCGTGTCCGTTGCCGACCGGGCAACGACCAGCTTCGAGGACCGTCCATGCCGCAGGGAAGCAACGCCGCCACGGAGCAGATGGACGACGTGGCGCTGGTGGAGCGGTGTCGCAACGGGGACCCGACTGCCTTCGAACTGCTGATGCGCCGCCACGCAAACCTGGTGGGGAGCATCGCGTACAACATCACCCGGGACCTGGACCTGTCCCGCGACGTGACCCAGGAGACGTTCCTCAAGGTCCACCGCAAGCTCGATACGTTGGACGATCCGGGCAAGTTCCGCGCCTGGGTGTGCGGCATCGCGCGGACCACGAGCGTGGATTGGCTGCGGAGGAGGCGGTTCAAGGCCATCTCCCTGGAGACCATGGCCGAGGAAGGGCGGGAGCCGGTCCAGGAGTCCGACCCGGAGGGGGAGTCGGGCAACACGCTCGAGCGGGAAGAAGTCTACGAGAAGGTGCTGATGGCGGTGCACTCCCTGCCGGAGATCTACCAGGAGGTGGTCCTGCTCAAGCACCTGCGCAAGATGTCGTACAAGCAGATCGGGGAGTTCCTCAACCTGCCGCTCGCGACCGTGGAGTCGCGGTTGTACCGCGCGAAGCTCCTGCTCAAGGAACGGCTGTCGGGCTTGCGGCGTTGACGGAGTCGAGGTGAAGTCATGGCCTGCGACAAGATGGGCATCCTGATCTCCCGGGTGGTGGACGGCGAGGCGTCGGAGGACGACCAGCGCCGACTGGCGGAGCATGTGCGCTCCTGCGCCCCGTGCCGGGAGGAGTGGGACCTTTTCCAGGCGAACGAGGACCTCGTCGAGGAATCGCTGTCGACCCGCGCCTTCGCGGACGATGTCGTGCAGGGGGTGCTCCCGCGCGTCGGCGGCGCTCCGGACCGGGCGGAAGCGGCTGCGGGCCCGCGCGCCCGCGGGTCGGGCTGGTCCGATGCCGGCCGTACGTTGCTGCGGCTGTCCTGGTCGCCGGGAGCGGTCGCCGCGGCCGTGCTGATCCCGTTCGCCGCCTTCTTCATGTACCAGACCCTGGAACTTCAGCGCACGCTGCTGTCGATCTCGACGACACGTCCGCCGGCGCCCACGCTGGACCCCGCGGTGGTGCAGGAGTACCGGGACGTGGCGCGGCACTACCAGGCGCTGACGGAGCGGTTGCTGGAATCGCTCGGACGCGAGCGCCGTCCCGAGTCGCCGGTCGCCGCGCTGCCGGCGCCGGAGGTCGGTTCCCCGCCGGCGCGGGAAGAAGGGGAGCCGATCCAGGAGACCATCGTCGTCGAGAAGCCTCAGGAGCGCGTCGCCGGGACCGGCGAGGTCCAGGTCTTCGCCGCGGTTGTCGATGAGGGGATCCAGGTGGTGTGGGACGTCGCCAGCGGGGTCAAGCCGACCGAGTTCCGGCTCTATCGTCGCGCTGCCGGGGAACCCGAATTCGCCGAGCCGATCGTATTCAAGCCCGGAGACCCATACTTCCTCGACCGCAACCTGAAGCCGAAGACCAAGTACGTCTACAAGGTCGAGGCCGTCACCCCCGCGGGCGCCCCCACGGTGTCGAGCCCCGAGGTCGTCCTGGAGACGCCGGGCGACTTGAAGCTGCACTTCATCGGCATCGGGGTGGCCACCGGCACCCAGCCGGAGGAGGCCCGCCTGCGCGTCTCGAAGTGGGTGGACGACGGTTGGCAGCACATGACGTTCGTCGTCCGCGCGGGCGAACCGATCGGCCGCAAGACCCTGGTGACCGACATCGCCAAGGAGGTCGACTTCACCACCGGCTGGACGCTCGGGCGGGTGACGGTGGAGAGTCGGACGCGATACACGCAGGAGAAGCGCGAATACCAGTTCGACGCGGAAGGCCGGCCGCGGGTGGATCCGGAAACGGGCAAGCCGGTCTACCAGACCTTGCAGCAGAAGTGGGTCCAGCGCGAGCCGCGGATCGAGCTCGTGGACGGCAACACGAAGAAGCGCGGGTTGTGGCTCGGCGAAGCCGCCGTGGGGATCCGGGGGAGCCTCGAGGACTAGGGCGCCCCCGCATGATCTTCCTGCAGCCGTTCGCGGCCGATCCCGATCCGGGGCTCCGGGAGCTGCTGCCCCTTCTCGCGCAGGGATTGCAGTCCCGTTACCGTCGCGAGGTCGCCGTGCTCCCCGGCGTCGACGACCCGGCGGACGACGGCAGCGAAACGAACGGCCAGCGCTCGACCCGCCGCTATCACGCCCTGCTCGCCGGCCTGGCCCTGCCGAAGCCCGGGGCCGTGCTCGGGATCACGCGCGTCGACTTGTTCGCGCCGCACATGACGTTCGTGTTCGGCGAGGCGGATCCCGTCCGCCGCGTCGCGATCATGTCCCTTCACCGGCTGCGCTCGGCTCCGACGGTGTTCCAACGCCGCGCGCTCGTGGAGGCCGTGCACGAACTCGGCCACGTCTTCGGCCTGGCGCACTGCACCTCACCCGCGTGCGTCATGTACTTCTCCTCGCACATCGCCGAGAGCGACCGCAAGGGACCGGACTTCTGCACCCGCTGCCGGGCCCTGTTCTGACAGCGGTTTGCGCGCGGGCGAAAAGGGTGGAAGCGCCGCGATCGCGCCGGTATCATTCCGTCTCGCCGCCGGGGATCGGTCCCGGCGCTTCCCGTCCCGAGGATTCGAGCCGATGACGCAATTCGAGAAGATCAAGGCGGAAGTCGTCGTCCGACTGCGTTGGATCGGATGGCTGCTGACGCTCGCGCTGGCCGGCGGATTCGTCGGATTCAATCTCAGCCGCGTGACCTTGAATGTGATCGTGATCGAGATGAGCGCCCCGGGAGCCGTCATCTTCGCGGGGCTCTTCCTGATCGGCTGGCATGCGGGCGCGATCTTCCACTTTACCGCCGACAAGGTGAAGGAGATCGAGCAGAAGTACCGCGACAAGATGGTGGTGCCGGCCGGAGAGGGTGCGACCACGGCCGCGTCCGTCGCGAGCGCCGCGACCGCGGCGCCTGCGGCGAGTGCGCCGGCGGCCGTCGCCGCGGCCGAGCCGGCCGCGCCCGCCGGGCCGGTGAGCGGACCGCAGGAGGCGCCGCAGCCGATGACCGAGGAATCGAGCGACGCCGCCGCGCGCTCGCCGGAAAAGGGAGGGTAGGCGCATGTCCGACAAGCCCGCCGCCCCGACGCTGTCCGACCGGCTCGAGGCCCTGAAGATCGAACTCGGGGCCCGCATGCGCTGGATCGGGTGGGGAATCGTGATCCTGCTGATCGTCCAGGCCATCTATTTCAACTGGCGGCCGGAGAAACTCGACCTGATCGTGTACTCGTTCCAGGCCCCGGGGATTTTCCTGTTCGCCGGGATCCTCATCGCCGGTTTCGTGATCGGAAAGATCGTCCGGGCGATCTCCGGAAAGGTGCGGCAGCTGGAGGCGAAGTACCGCCAGCGGCTCCGCGAGGAAGGCTCGCCCGACGCCCCGACGCCCACCACCGGACAAGCGTAGGCCGGCCGGCTACTTCCCCTCGTCGGCCTTCCGCCCCGCGCGGGCCTCCGTCAACCGGCGTTCCGCCGACGAGCGCAGGGGCGCGGCCGGAGTCAGGGCGAGAACCCGCTCGAATCCCGCCTCCGCCTCGGCGAAGCGTCGCGCCCGCAGCAGGACGAGAGCGCGATTGAACGGGTACATCGGCTCACGGGGGGCCATCTCGATCGCCCGGTCGTACCAACGGATCGCTTCCTCCTCCTGCCCCATCGAATAGAGCGCATTGGCCGTGACGTGCACGGCGTCGGCGTCTTTCGGATCGAGTGCGCACGCACGCTTCAGGTCGGGAAGGGCCTCGTCGGCGCGTTTCTGCTCGAGATACAGGCGCCCGCGTTCCAGGTAGGCCGGCCCGAACGCAGGGTCGAGGGCGATCGCGCGCTCCAGGTCGGACAGCGCCTCGTCGTTGCGCTTCATCTGGCGCAAGGCCGACGCGCGGTGGTAGTAGGCGAGGGCGTAGCGGTCGTTGATGAGCAGCGCGCGATTGAATTCCTGGACCGCCTCCTCGAGCTTGCCCATCGTACGCAGCAACAGCGCAACGTTCACATAGGCCAGGAGGCAGTCCGGGTCGTACTTCATGGCGGCGCGGAAGTCCTGGAAAGCGCCGGGGACATCGTTCAGGAATCGTCGCCGCAGGTATCCCCGGGCCATGTGGATCGAAGCCGACCGCGGTCGCAGCCGGGTGAGTTCATTGATCTCGGCGAGGGCACGCAGGTAGTCCTTGCGACGCAGCAGCACGTAGAAGCGCAGGAACCGCACGCGGTAGAAGGCGGGGTCCAGTCGAACGCCTTAGTCGAGGTCCCGCTGGATGCCGTCGAGGTCGGGGTCGCCGAGGAGGAGGCGCATGCAGGCGCGCCCTTCGTATCCGGGGGCATAGTACTTCCAGAGGGTGATCGCCTCCTCGAACGCCTTGCGGGCGCCCTCGCGGTCGCCGGCATTGCGCAGCAGCCAACCCTCGAAGTAGCGCGTTTCCTCGGGCTTGACGCCGAGCGCGAGCACCGTGCGGATGTCCTCGTCGATGATGCGCTTGATCGCCTCGGCATCGGGATCGCCGGTCAGGTCGGGGAGGGAGCTCATGCTGCCGATGTCGGCGCTGGTGACGCGACCCGTTTTCATCCAGAGGGCCTCGTACTCCTCGGTGAGGAGCTGCAGGCGGCCGAGATACGCTTCCGTGAATTCGGGTCGCAACCGGACCGCGGTTCGGAAGTCCTCATGCGCGCGGCGCGCGTCGCCGAGTTCGACGTGGACCCGGCCCCGCCCGGTGAAGGCTTCGGCGAACCCGGGGTCCTGCTCGACTGCGCGGCCGTACGCTTCGACTGCGTTTTCCAGATAGGCCTGGCGGGCGGCGAGGTCGCCATGTAGGACGAGGACGGCGGCCTTGCCGCGGAGTTCCTCGCCCTTCCCGTAATGGGGCAGGGCGGCGGCGCGGCGCGCCGCCTGCTCCGCCAGGGCCGCCTGTCGCGCCTGCTCCAGGTCTGCACGGCGGCGTTCGTGCTGCCGCTGGCGGGCGGTCTGCAGCCAGCGCTCGATTTCGACGTCGGTACGCGCGAGCGCGGACGCGTCGGCCAACGTCTGCACGGCCCCTTCGGTGTCGCCGGACTCGAGTCGACGGATTCCTTCCCGGAGGGCCGCGCCGGCGGCGCGGCGGCGTTGGACGGCGTCATCCAGTCGAAGCGCAAGGGATGCGGCCAGAACGAACAGGGCGAACCCGAGCGCGGCGGCAACGGGCTTGTGCCGCGACACCCGTCGGAAGACGCGGGTCATCGCGCCGGCGGGGCGGGCCAGGATCGGCTCTCCGGCCAGGAACCGCCCCAACTCGTCGGCCAGGTCCCGCGCCGTCGGATAGCGACGCCGCGGATCCTTGTCCAGGCAGCGCATCACGATCGTCTCCAGGTCGCGATGCGTGCGCGGATTGTGACGCGACGGCGGAGCCGCATCCTCATGGATCACCTTGTAGACGACTTCGACGGCGGACCGGCCGTCGTGCGGCGGACGGTCGGCGAGGATCTCGTAGAGCACCGCGCCGAGGCCGTACACGTCCACCGCGGAGGTCAGTTGCTCGTCGCCGCCGGTGGCGATCTCCGGCGCCATGTACTGCGGCGTTCCGACGATCGTGCCGGACAGGGTGATCCGCTCGGGATCGAGGACCTCGCGGGCGAGGCCGAAATCGGTCAGGTACGGTCGCCGGCTCGCCTTGTCGATGAGGATGTTGGACGGCTTGATGTCCCGGTGGATGATCCCGTGGCTGTGCGCGTGCTCCAGCGCCAGGCAAACGTCGCGCAGGATCTCCAGGGAGACGCGTTGCGACAGGCGGGGGACTTCGTCCGGGAGGGCGACGACGCGGATCGGATCGCCCGGGGCGGCGCCGGGGGAGGGTGCCGGGCGATCCGGGGGCTGCGCTCGCGTGGGCGACTCGCCGCCGCCGATGACCGACGCGGCCTGTCCGGAGTCCGTTCCCGGCTGCGGCAGATCGTCGACGGTGGGATTGCCGGACGCCGGCGGAGGCGCCGCGCCGGCGCCCGCTTGCCCTCCGCGCCGTCCGGCCGCCAGGAGATCGGCGAGCGTGTATCCGGCGATGAAGTCCATCACCAGGTACGGCCGATCGCCCAGCATGCCGATCTCGTGAATCGGGACGATGCACGGATGCTGGAGTTTCGCCGCGGTGCGCGCCTCGCGCAGGAAGCGCTCCCGGTCGGTGGTGGACGCCGAGCGGGGCTTGAGCATCTTGATCGCCACGACCCGGCCGAGGTCGCGGTCGAGCGCCCGGTAGACCACCCCCATTCCGCCCGAACCGATCTCTCCCTGGATCCGGTATCGGCCGATCTCCGTGAGGGGCGGGGAAGAAGTGGTCTCGTTCATCCGGAAGAGCCATCCGCGGGGAGACCGGCGGGGTGGCGGCGCCCGCGCTCCTCGTCGGGCCGCGCGGCGGCACCCCCCGCGGGAGCCGTCAGTCCTTCAGGGCTTCACTCACGTACGTGTGCTTGTTCCGGTCCACGGCCCCGCCTTTTTCGACCCGGAATCCGTACCAGTCCCCTTTGGCGGGTTTGCGCGGCTTGGCGTTCAGGGCCGGACTCTCCGTGTCGCAGCGGAACGTCACCTTCATCTGCTCGTTCCCTTTGATCACGAGAGTGCCGAACACCACGATCTCCACGTGCTTCTTGTCCTTTCCTCCCTGGTACTGGTCGATCGCGGCCACGCGCACCATCGTCCCCGGACGGATCGTCAGCGTGGCGCCCTTGTGCACGATCACGTCGCCGATCAGGGTCAGGCTGCCGAACCAGGTCTCGTCGCGCGTGACATGGATCGCGCCGCCTTCGCCGTTCCGCTCGGCGCGCAGTGCCTCGGCCCACTCGGGACCGTCGGCCGCGTCCCAGCGATTGCGCTGATGGACCGGATCGGTCTTCCGCTCGCTCTTGCAGTCCGACCACGCGTAGAGCCAGACCCCCGCGGGCGGATCCACCCACGCCGGCTTGCCCAGGTAGGCGCCTCGGTCGGCGAGGCCCCCGGAGAGTGCCAGGCGCAGTTGCTGGTGCATGTCGAGGTGACTGGGTTGCAGGATGTCGTCGTCGGCCCAGTCGAAGGCCTGGATCGACACATGAACGCGAAGTTTCTCGTTTTTCACCAGGCGCGCGATTTCGCGGGCGGTGCGCAGGGAAACGGGAATCGTCCCCCAGGCCGGATCTTCGACGCGCGCGGGAGGATCGGTGTTCCAGAGCCATCCGTCGCGAATCAACAGAAGGTCGTCGGCCACCGCCAGGAACGCGCCGACCTGCTTGGGCGGACGGGCCATGGATTCCCAGACCCACACCGGCCGCGGCGGCAGCGCGGCGCGGGTCTCGCCGGCGCGGATCGCGTCAACGAGGGGCTTGGCGTGCGCCGGATCGTGCCGGTTGCGCTCGGCGAGCGGTTCCTCGGTCAGCACCCACCCTGCCACTCGTTCGGGGGCCTGCGACTTCTCGAACTCTCCGAGCGCCGCGATAAACCGCTCGACCTGTTCGGCCCGTACGCCGCTCTTGGCGTCCACGAAGGTCGGCCACAGCGGTCCGACCAGGACTTTGAGCGCGCCGCCCGGAGCGCGCCCCGCGTCGCGCAGATAGGTCTTCCAGAAGAACAGCTGAAACGCGAGGTCCTCCTGATCCGGAAAGACCTGACGGGCCGCTTCCTGCAAGGCCGCGTCCTCGGGATGAGCGGAAAGCCAGTCGGCGAGTCCGGCGTATCGCGCGCGATCGGGGGGGAAATGGGCGACCCGCGTGGCTCCGGCCTGGGCGGCCTCCGCAAGGTCATCGGCGCAACCGACAAACCCGGCGGCCTCGTCGAGGGTCCCGTAGACCTGCACGATTCCGATCTCCGGTTGGGCGACGACGCCCGTACCGATCCCGAAGGCGATCCCCGCCACGGCGACTGCGAGCAAGCACGGGCGCATCGGTCCTCCTGACATTTCCGCATGATCCGGGTCGACCCGCGGGCCATGATAACACAACACTTTCAGGGCGCGAGCGTTTCGGACGCCCGGGGGCGCTCTTGACACCCCGGGCGCGCACTCCTACCATGACGCCGCTTTCGACCTCCCCCGACCACGTCGGGACGTGCGGGCGGGTCGGGTCGGATAGCCCGGGATGCCGCGACCCCGGGGAGTGCGTCGCGGCGGGGAGACTTCGCCATGAGCGCAATCCGGTTCGCCTGCATCGGGGCCGTGGTCCTGTTCGCCGCGGCCGTTTCGGCGTTCGGCCAGGCCTCGTTTCCGGCCTTCACCGGCCAACGCGTGACCGTGGAAGGCGCGCAGACGGGGGACTTCGCCGCGCTGGAGTCCGTGCTCGCAAGTGCGGGCGCGGCGGGCGATCGATCGTGGTATCTCGTGGTCGTGTCCCGGACCGGGTTGGGTGCGGACGCCCACCATGCGTACGAGGACTCCCTCTGGGAGCGCTGGCTGCGCGAGTCGACCGCGCGCGGGCGGGAACTGGATCCGGATCGCACGATCCTCGTTCTCCTTTCCACCGGCGATCGGCAGATCTCGCTGCGCCCGGGAGTGGCGCTGCAGCGCGACTACGGATTCCGCGCGCAGCGAATCGACGAGGAAATCGTGCGACCGTATTTCATCCCCAAGGCGCGGGCCGGCGACCCGGTGGGGGGAATCCGCGAGGTGGTGGCGCAGACGGAAGCCTGGTTCAAGCGGGCGGACGAGGCGCGCGCGGCGCAGGCGAGGGCGGCGGAAGAGGGGCGCCGGCGCGACGCTGCGGAGGCGGCCGGCAAGGTCGCGGAACTGCGCTCGGCGCTGGATCGCACCGCGGCGCTCGAAAGGCGGAGGGTCGCGGAAGGCTTTGCGACCGGAGACGCGGGGCGGACGCTGGAAATCCTCGCCGGGAAGCTGACGGGCGCGGAACGGACGCTGGCCGGGCACCCCGAGGGGGCCCACGCGGCCGCGGTCGAATCGCTTCGTTCGGCGGAGGAACTGGAAATCCGGCTGACCCATCTCGGCAAGCATCGGGACCAGGCGCGCGAGACGATCACCCGGGCGGGGCAGGAGATCCGCGATCTGCGGGCGAGCCTGGAGCGGGCGCGCCTGGAGGGGTGGGAGACGGGCGACCTCGCAGCGACGGCCGAGCGGCTGGACGCCGAGCTCCAGGCAGCCCGGGGGCACTCGGGATTTGATTACATCGCCGCGCGCATCGGCGCCGAGCGGGTGCTTGGCGGAGTCCACGACGCCCGCGCGCGCCTGCTCGCCGCCGAGCGCGAAGCCGTCGCGGCGGTGGAGCGGCGCTTCCTCACGCACACCGTGGCTCCCGGGGTCGGGGTCGCCCTGCTCCTCCTGGCGGCGGCCGGGTGGGGTTTCGCTCGTCGCAGAAAACACGTGACGCGTCGTGCCGAGGTCGTCGCCCGCCTTTCGGCCCACAATGAACGGATCGTCGCCGTGATGCAAACCCTGGACGGGCTCAAGGAGCGGTGCCGGACGTATCTGGTCACGGAAGGGGGCGACGAGTCCCGGATCGCCGGACGCACGCTCGAGGAGTACCACCGCATCCGGCGCGAACTGGACTCCGCCTGGACGGTTTGGGTCGGGCAGAACGAGCAGAATTCGCAGGCGCGAGGGATGATCGAGGAGGAATCTCCGCTGGGAACGGAGAAGTTGGAGGCGGCGGATCGCATTCTTCGCGAGGCCGCCGAGATCGACCAGACGAAAGTGCAAAGCGCGATCGTCGCGATGGGGACTGCGCTCGAGGCGCTGGAACAATCGCGCGCGGCGGTGCGGGAGCGGATCGCGGACGTCGATCGCAGCCGCGGCGTTGCGGAAGGGGACATCGCCCGGATCGCGGCGGCGGGATATCCGGCCACGCCGTATGCCGATGACCTGGAGGCGATCGAGACGGCGCGCGCGACCGCGACCGGCCGGGAGGAGAAGGACCCGCTGGGGGCGATCGGGGCGGCGGACGAGTGCGTGAAACTGGCCCACGCGCTCACCGACCTGACGCACCACATCGGCGCGGATCTCGTCGCGCTGGACGTTCTCCGCAAGGCCATCGAGGAGTCGGCGGCCTCCGCCGCGACCGCGCGCAAGGAGGGCTTCCTGCTCCGGGAGGAGAATGGCAATCCCGATCCGCTCCTCGACCTGGCGCGTGCGGAAGTCGAGGAGACCCGCCAGTGCATCGCCGTGGCCGACCACGCCGGGGCGGTCGAGCAGCTGCGGCAGGGGACGGACTTCGCCGCGCGCGCGGCGCACGTGGTGGCGTCTCAGCGCGCCGCGCGGGATTTCGTCAAGCGTGATCTCCCGCTCCGGGTCGCGGAGACGGCGCGCCTGGCGGCGGCCTGGCCGGGGGCGGAGATTGCGCACCAGACACTCGCCCGCGATCACCGTTCGGACGCCTGGGCCCGCGTGGGACGTTGCGCCGCCGACGCGCGCGCCTGGATGGAAGGGTTTCCGGCGCGAATCCAGGAGGCCGAAACGCAGTCCTCCGCGAAGGCGCAGAAGTACTTTCATGCCGCGAATCTGCTCGAAGGCGTGAAGGCCGACCAGGAGCGGGCGGACAAGGCGATGAACGCCCTGCATGCCCGACTCGCGGAACTGCTGGCGTTCCGTGAGGACGTCGGCCGGCTGCAGACGGCCTTGGGCGAACGATCCCGCGAGCTCCACGCCTTCCTGGCCGAGCGCGCGGGACGCGTGCAACCGGGGGCGCGCGCGCGTGCGCAGCATGCCTTCGACGGGCTCGCGTCCGCCCTGGCGCTCGCCGAAAAGACCCCGCCGAACTGGGAGGAATCCCGCCACGCGTTGCAGCAGGCCGCGGCCGGGCTCGACGAAGCCATGGCAGCCGCCCGGAACGACGCGCAGGCCTGGGAGCGACTGGAGGCGGATCGGACCGCGGCGCGCGCGAGGCATCAGGAAGTCCAGCGGTTCCTGGACGCGCACTCCGAGGACCGGCAGGCGGCGGCCCTCACGCTGGTCGCCGCCGCGGACGAACTCCGCGCGGTCGAGGATGCCATCCGTCACGGAACCGTTCCGTGGGCCCGGTTGTCGACCCGTGTCGGCGATGCGGGCGCCCTCTGCGACCGCGCGCGGCAACTGGCGCAGGCCGACATCGATCTGGCGGCAAGACTGCGCCGGGAGATCGCGGAAGCGGAGGCGGAACTCGCCTCGGCGCGGACCTTCCATCGCCACGGGGTCGTGGTCCAGACCGCGTCGGCGGACTCGCTGCTCGCGGATGCCCGTCGCTGCTGGAATGCCGGTGAATACGAGCGGGCCCTGAAACAGGCCGCAGCGGCGGGCCGAGACCTGCGCCGCGCGCGCGAGCATGCGGAGGACCAGGTGCGGGCGATCGTCGCCGCGATCGAAGCGGAGCAGCGGGCGAAGCGCCGCCGGGAGGAGGACGAGCGACGGCGGCGGGAGGCGGCGAGGGCCGTCACCTTCTCGATCGGTTCTTCGTCGATGTCCTCGTCGAGCCGCGGGTGGTCGGGGTCCTCTTCCGGGAGATCATCCGGGTCGAGCTTCAGCTCGTTCTCCTCGAAGCCCAAATCCTCCGGGTCGAGTTTCTCGAGCTGGTAGGGAGAGCGGCGGCAGACCCGGGCACGGGGAGAAAACGCGACCGGCCGTCGGCGCAGACCGACGGCCGGAATGCCCGCGCGCGATCAAAGATTGATCTTCTCGGTGCCGATCAACCACAGCAGGACGAACAGGACCACGCCGACGCCGATCAGGATCAGGCCCAGGCCGATTCCGTTGCCGGCGATCTGCACCTGTTCCGGGGCGTCGGCAATCTGCTGGAGGTCCTGCTCGTCGAGTTGGGCCAACCGGTCCGCCGCTTCGTCGGCCGTGAGGCCGAATCCGGCCAGGCGCGATTCCACCGTTTCCCGGGCCTCGTCGCCGGCGGTCGTGCCGGCCGGCGATGCGCCGGGAGAAGAGGGGATCAGGTCCGCCCGGAGGGTGGGGGCGCCCAGGAACGCGAAGCACGCCGCCAACGCGAGCGCGCGGGCGAACGGGCGCCCGGCCAGGATCTTCATTGCGGGTCTCCCTGCCGGCTCGGTTCTACAGCTGGTTGGTGAAGAGCAGGTAGAGCACGAGGACGGCGGTGACGATCAGGATCACCGCGATCGGCCAGAAGGCGACGCCTCCGGCGGCGAATTGCACCTGCTCCGGGGAGGCGGCGAGGGTCTGGAGATCGGCCTCGGTCAACTCCGCGAGGCGGCTCTGGATTTCCGCGGCGCTGATCCCGGCGGCCGCGAGCTGGGAGGAGACGATCTCGCGCGGGGTGGCGGCGGACTCGGCCGCGGGCGCCGGCGGGAAGGCCTCGGGGCCGGCGGTTCCCGGCGCGGACGGAATGAGGTCGGCGGATGCGATGCCCGGGACGCCCCAGACGAAGGTGGCGCAAGCCAAGGCGACGAGGACCCACGTGATGCGGAACGACACCATCTAGACACCCTCCTCAAAAAGACCGTCCCAGGACGGCTGCGGCCATTATAGGGATGGCCGGGGTCAAGTCAAATTATTGCGTCTGCGCGTTTCCATCGAAGGCACGCTGCTTTGCGCAGCGGGCGACCGAGTGGCGCACAATCATTCGCTCGTCTGCCCCCGGCCCGTCCTGTCCCCACGCCGCGCGACCGACGGGGCCTCAGGAAACCCGCGCCGCGCGGATGGCCAGCAGCACCTCCGTATCGGTGACGTCGGAATCCACCGTCGCCCTCCCCAGTTTCCCCGGCAGGACGAACCGAAGTTTCCCGCCGCGGGCTTTCTTGTCGTGGCGGGCGAGGCGCAGCAAGGTCACCGCGTCCAGACGGTGCCGGACCGGGAGTCCCATCCGGGAAAGCAGGAGGGTCTGGCGTTCCCAATGGGCCTCCGGAAAGGTCCCGCGCGCGACGGCGATGCGCCCTGCGAGGGTCATGCCGATGCTGACCGCCTCGCCGTGCAGGTACGTCCGGTAGCGGGTCGCCGATTCGATCGCATGGCCCAGCGTATGGCCGTAATTGAGCAGCATGCGCAGGCCGCTTTCGCGCTCGTCGCGGGCGACGATGTCGGCCTTGATCGACACGGCGACCGAGATCGCCTTGCGGACGGCGAACCGGTCGAGTCCGAGAATGGCATCGGCATTCTTCTCGAGAAACTGAAAGTAGTCCGCGTCGCGAACCACGGCGGCCTTGACGCATTCGGCGAGGCCGCTGCGGAATTCGCGCGCGGGGAGCGTCCCGAGAACCCGGGGGTCGATGAGGACGGCGGCGGGCTGATGGAAGGCCCCGATCAGGTTCTTGGCCTGCGGATGATTGACGGCGACTTTCCCGCCGACACTGGCATCGACCTGCGCGAGAAGGGTGGTCGGGATCTGGACGAACGGGATGCCGCGCATGTAGGTGGCGGCGACGAACCCCGCGAGGTCGCCGATGACGCCGCCGCCGAAGGCGAGGAGGGGCGTGGCGCGATCGGCGCCCGCGGCGAGCATGCGGCCGATGAGCCGGCCCGTCATGGCCAGGGTCTTCCGGCCCTCGCCGGGGGGGACGGACAGAATCGTCGGCGCGAGGCGGGCGCGCCGGAGCGACTCCCGGAGCGTCCCGCCATGGGCCGTGAGGACCCGCCGGTCCGCGATCACGATCACGCGCCGCGCGTTCCGGAACAGCCCGCGCACGCGCGCGCCGGCTTGGGCCAGAAGCCCGTCCCGGATCCAGACCGGGTAGCGGCGGGGGCCGAGCTCGACCGGGATCTCGTTCATGCGCCCAGGACCCGGTCGTACATTCGATAGCGCTTGTACAGGACGCCCCCCAGCCGTTCCGCCGCGTGGGTCATGAGGTCGTTGTTCTCCAGCACCCACGAGATCTCCGCGTGGGGGTAGCCGGAGTCGATGCCGCGTCGGATGGTCTCGTAGAAGAGGATCTGGGCCGCCCCGGTCGGGAGGACTTCGGGGATCACGCCGAGGGTGATCACGCGCAGCGAATGGATGGCGCGTTTGTGCCACAGGAATCTCGCCCAGCCGAACGGGAAGAGCCGGCCATTCACGTGCTTGAGGGCGAGATTGATGTCCGGGAGGGAAAGCGCGAATCCCACCGGGCGACCGGCCTGCTCGGCGAAGATCAGCAGCCTCGGATCAATGACCGCCTTCATGTCCGCCGCCGCGAACTCCAATTCCTCCCGCGTCATCGGGACGAAGCCCCAGTTGCGCGACCAGGCCTGGTTGTACACCTCGCGGACCGTCTGGACCTCGCGGGCGAAATTCCGCAGGTCGCCCTGGCGCACGGAGATCCCGTGCTTCTTCTTGGCCGCCTCCGCGACCCGCTCCATTCCGCGCATGCGCAGATTCTCGGCGCGGATGTCGTAGGCGAGCAGGTCCATCGCCTTGGCGAATCCGAGGCCCTCGAGGAGGTCGCGGTACCAGGGCGGATTGTAGGCCATCATGACGACAGCGGGCCGGTCGAACCCTTCGATCAGGAGGCCGCACTCTTCGTTCGTCGAGTAGCTCGCGGGTCCGCGCATCCGCTCCATCCCGCGGGCGCGCAGCCACGACGCGGCGGCGTCGACCAGGGCGCGCGCCACTTCGGGGTCGTTTCGCGTCTCGAAGAACCCGAAGAAGCCGGTCTTGTCCCCGTGGGTCTCGTTGTGAAGACGGTTCACGCAGGCGGCGATGCGACCGGCCACCGTGCCGTCCTTGCGGGCCAGGAAGTGGACGGTCTCGGCGTGACGGTGGAACGGGTGGACGGCGGGATCGGTCAATCGTTCCACGTCCCGCAGGAGGGGAGGGACCCAGTTCGGGTCTCCCGCATAGACCTGCCAGGGAAAGCGCACGAACGTCTTGCGGTCGGCGTCGGTGGTGACTTCGGTGACGTGAACGGGCATGGGCGCGCGCGGAAAGAGTCTGGAGGTTCGAACCCGGCCGTTGGAAGGCGCTCCCCGGCGCTACACCAGCCCGAACTCCTTCGCGCACCGCCGGACGATCTCGAGGACACGATCGAGGATCTCGTCGGTGTGCGTGGCCATGTAGCTGGTGCGGATCATCCCTTCCCCCGGGGCGACCGCCGGCGTGATGACCGGATTCGTGAACAGGCCGGCATCGAAGAGCGTGCGCCAGAATTGGAAGACTTTCAGGTCCTCTCCGATCACCATCGGGACGATGGCGCCCGAGGAGTTGCCCGTGTTAAGACCCAGTTCCTGGAACGACCGCTTCATGCGGCTCGCGTTCGCCCACAGTCGCTGGCGGCGTTCGGGCTCCGACTCGATCACGTCGAGCGCCCCGATCACGCCCGCCACCGCGGCGGGGGGCATGCTGGCGCTGAACACGAGCGCGCGCGCCAGATGCTGGATGAAATCGATGACGAGCCGCGAACCGGCCACGAATCCGCCGATCGAGGCGAACGACTTCGAAAAGGTCCCCATGATCAGGTCGACGTCATCCTCGACGCCGAAGTGCTCGGCCACGCCGCGTCCATGGGCGCCGAAGACGCCGATTCCGTGCGCGTCGTCGACGAAGAGGCGCGCCCCGAACTGTTTCTTCAACTCCACGATCCGGGGGAGATTGGCGACGTCCCCCTCCATGCTGAAGACCCCGTCGGTCACGATCAGGATCCCCGCGCCGGGGGTCTGCTCCCGGACCGTCGACAGGACCTCCTCGAGGTGGGTCATGTCGTTGTGGCGGTACTTGACGGTGCGCCCGAACGACAGGCGGCAGCCGTCCACGATGCTGGCATGATTCTGCCGGTCGCTGACGATCACGTCGTCCTTGCCGACGATCGTGGAGATCACGCCCTGGTTGGTCTGGAAGCCGGTGCTCATCACCACCACGGCTTCCTTGTTCATGAAGCGCTCGAGACGGCGCTCCAGTTCTTCGTGCAGGTCGAGCGTCCCGTTCAGGAACCGGGATCCGGTGCACCCGCTGCCGTACTTCTCGACCGCCTTGACCGCGCGCTCGATCACGTGGGGATGCTGGGTGAGTCCGAGATAGTTGTTCGACCCCACCATGATCATCTTGCGGCCCTCGACGACGACTTCGGGGCCGGAGGAGGACTGGATCGGCTTGAAATAGGGGAAGAGGCCCGCCTTCTTCAGGTCGTTGGCCTTGTGGAAGTGCTTGCACTTCTCGAACAGGTCCGTCGACGCGGCGCGTTTGGGTTCCGCAGGCGCCGACATCTCGACGTCGAAGCCGCGCACAGGCTTTTCCACAGACATCCTCCCCTTCTCGAGCATGGAAATCCCGGGGTGCTTTCCGCCGGCGACGTCCCGTCTGCCGCTCGCCCCGACGACCTCCACACCGAGCGCCGCCCGGATCTGAGCCGAAAATGCACGATTCAGGCCCGGATGGAATCAGAGAGCGTTATCACAAAGCCGTTTCGAGATCAAGAGAAATGGCTTGGCGCGGGGTCGCCGTCGGCGTCCACGGGTCAGGCGGCTCCCTCCTGAAGCAACCGGAGCCGCTTCAGGTGCGTTTCCGCATAGCCGTTGCCCGGCGAGATCTGCAGCGCCTTCTCGAACCAGGAGATGGCCTTTTCCAGGTCGCCCAGACGGCTGTACGCCTCGGCCGCCCGGATGCAGGGTGTGGAGTCGGTCGAGGCGAGACCCGCGGCCTGTTCGTAGTGCCGGGCCGCCTCCTCGAAGTCGTCCTTGGCGTCCCGAGCGAGGTCGCCCAGGGACATGCGGATCCAGGCATTCTGCGGCGAAACTTCCGCGGCGCCGGAAAACCACTCGATCGCCTGGTCGGGATTCTTGAGCCGGTCCCGGTGGAGCACGGCGATTTGGATGTACGGGTGCTCGGAGAGGGGATTCGCCCGAATGGACGCTTCGAGCCAGGCGATCGCCTGTTCGGGGTCGTTCTTCCGGTCGCGGTACAGTTCGGCCAGCGAGTTGCAGGCATGGGCCGAGTTGTCGGGATCGGCTTCCACCGCCTTGCTGAACCACTCGATCGCCTTGTCCCAGTCGCGGGTCCGCTCCCGGTGGATCTCCCCGATCGCCATGAAGGGATTGCAGTTGTGCGGATCACGCCGGGCGGCTTCCTCCCACCACTTCACCGCCGAGTCGATGTCCCGCGCGCGGTCGCGGTAGAGATCCGCAAGTCGGCAGCAAACCCACCCGGCATTCACATCGGCCGCGGCGGCCGCGGTCCACCAGCGGATCGCCTCGTCCCAGTTGCGCAGGCGAAGTTCGTGGATCTCGGCGAGCCACGCGTTCACGTGGATCCGGCCGGGATCGATCGCCAGCGCCTCTTCGAAGCAGCGGATGGCCGCCTCGGTGTCGTCCCGGTGATCGCGGGCCAGCATGCCCAGCCATTCGTGGTACGGGGCGTAGCCGGGACGCGCGGCGATCGCCTCCTCCAGGCACGCGATCGCCTGATCGCCGTCGGCGAGGTGGTCGCGGTAGATCTCGACCAGGTTCTCGACCGCGCGGGTTTCCGTCGGGCGGCGCAGGAAGGCCTCCCGGTGCCACGGGATGGCCGCTTCCGGGAGCCGGAGCTGCTTGCGCAACGCCTCGCCGATCTCGTTGAGATGGTGGGAATCGCGCAGGTCTTTCAACGCCAGGCCGCGCTGACGCTGCAGATCGGCCCGGAGCGTCTCGGGACAGTCCTCCGGCAGGGCCAGCTCGGGCACGACGACCCGGGATGGCGACGCGACGCGCGCGGGAACTTCCACGGTCGGGGGATTGGTCGGCGAGGTCATGGAGGGCTCCCCTCCTCACAAACACGCATCGCGCCCCGGTCCGGCGGGGGCCGGCCGGGGCGCGCAGGATCCGGGATGGACGCCCACCCTCTTACTTGTTTTCGGCTGCCGAGAGCGCTTTCTCTATCGCCTCCTGGAGGCCGACTTCCTCGTTTTCGTCGCTCCAGAAGATTTTTCCGTCCCGGCCGACCACGAAGGTGCTCGGGTAGTACTCGATTCCGAACGCCTCCCCGGTCTCATCGCCGTAGCCGTTCGGCCAGGTGATTTTGTGCTCCCGGAGCCACGCTTCCATCTTGGGCTTGTCTTTTTCCGCGTCCGGGGTGAGACCGATGAAGACGACGCCCTTCTCCTTGAACTTCTCGTAAGCCTCGACGAGGCTCGGGGCGGCTTCGCCGCACGCGCCTCACCAGTAGCCCCAGAAGTCGATGACCTGGACCTTGCCCTTGCGCTCCTCGGCGGTGGGGGCCGATCCGTTGAGCCAGCCGGCGACCTTGATCTCGGGGACATCCGCCCCGGGGCGAAGCGGCTCGGCCCAGGCGCAGAGCAGCGCCAGGCAAAGCAGCGGGAGGGTGACCCAACCGACGCGCATGGATGAACACCTCCGGCAGGGACCACGGGTCATTCGGGTGCGCCCGCGCGCTCCCGGGTTCGGCGACCCATCGGCGACAGTATACCCCTCGCGAGCGACGGACGTCCAGTCGGTGCGACCTCGGATCGCGCGCATCGGGACCGTGTCCCCTTTCCCGGCAACCGCTCCGCGGGGACCCGGAGGGGATCGGGCTAGCGGCGCATCCGGGCGATCTTCTGGTGCAGCTGATCTCCCCGCTCGAGCTTCGGGAACAGGTAGAGCGCGTCGTCCACGTACCGTTCGGCCTCGTCGAGGTCCTTCTTGTCGATCGCGATCTCGGCCATGTCGCAGTAGAGGTTGCCGATGCGCTCATCCATGTTGCCGCGGCGATTCATCGCCTGCGCGGTGGAGACGGCAATCCCGTACTCCGCCAGCGCGGCGTCGAATTGCTGCAGCGCGCGATGCGCGCGGCCGATTTCGACGTGGAGATCGACGTCGAGGGGATGGACTTCGTTGGCCTCTTCCAGGGCCCGCAACGCCAGGTCGTGCTTCCCGCGCGCGGTGTGCAACTCCGCAAGCTTGCGACGCACTCCGGAGTCGTCCTGGTCGATGGCGCGCAGGGCCTCGAGTTCGGCGATCTGCTTGTCGGTCTCCCCGGCGGCTTCGTAGATCTGGGCGAGGAACTGGTACGGGTTGTTGTCCTTCTCGGCGCGGTTGGGATAGGCCTTCTTGGCCGCCTCGAACGCGGCGATCGCCTCGGGATTCCGCTTGGCGGCCTGGTGGAGCATGCCCAAGCGCAGGTGGACGCCGTAGTAGCCCGCGCCCGCCTTGACCGCGGCATCGAGGTGTCCGCGGGCCTCCTCCTTCTTGCCGGCCCCGTGGGCCAGGTACCCGAGCGCCGCCAGCGCCTCGCCGTTCCCCGGGGCGGCGTCGACCGCTCGCTGGGCCATCGTCTGCGCCTCCGCCGCCGCGCCGTTCCCCAAGTGGTACCAGGCCAGCTTCGCCAGCGCGGCGGCATCTTTGGCGTCCGCCGCCACCTTCGCCTCGAGCGCGTCCTTCTCTTCTTCGCTCACCGCCGGCGGCACCTGCAGGGTACCGAGTCGCTGGTCCAGCCAGGCGAAGAAATCCCGGTCGAACTCCGGGATCTCCACCCCGAGGACGTCCTTCACCACCTTCGGCGTGCGGCTGCCCGCACCGTAGGCTTCCAGCATCGCCACGATCTTCTCGAATCCGTACTTCCCGGCGATGTAGTCGCAGACCAGCGAGGCATGGAAGTAGCACAGGATCACCTGCCCGGGCCACTTCGGACGGGTGAAGCCGCGATTCAATTCGCCCAGGCCGAGCAGCATCCCCTTGCGCCGGGCGTCGTACAGTTCCAACTCCATCTCCCGCGCCCAATCCGGCCGATGTTCCTTCTCTTCGTAGACGGAGAGGCCCTCGGTGAGCCAGCGGGGCACGCGGCCCTTGCTCTTCTGCAGGGTGACCACGTGGGCGTATTCGTGCCAGGTGACCCGCGCCCAGTTGAAGACGCCGAATTGCTTCTGGCCGGCCGGGGAGAGGAGGGTGCACACCTTTCCGAAGCAGGCTCCCAGCGCGCCGATTCCCACCACGCCGGCGGTGCGCACCGAGAAGTCCTGGTACTTGGGGAACATCTCGATCAGGATCGGTCCCTGCGTCTCGATGCCGTACTTCTTCCCCAGCGTGGCGTCGGCCCGGGCGATCAGGCGCGACAGGTAGGGAAGCATCACGGGCTCTTCGGTCTTGGCCATCCGGTAGAGGAACTTGCCCTCCTCGTGGTCGATGAACTCCTCCTTCATGAGATCGAACAACTGGAGGGTGTTGTAGGCTTCGGCCTGGAAGGAGTCGTTCTGAAACGCAAGGTTGATCTCCTCGTACGCCTCCTTCTCGCGCCCCTGATGGAGGAGGCACATGCCGAGTGAATTGCGCGCCCCCCAGTCCTTGGGGTCGAGTTCGACGGCCTTGCGCAGGTAAACCTCGGCCTCCGTGAAGCGAAGGGTGCGGATGCAGATCCGTCCCACGTGGTGGTAGAAGCGGGCGCAGCGCGGATTGAGTGCCGCGGCCGACTTCTCGACCGCGGCGAGCGCAGCTGCGTCCCCCTGGTACTGGTGGAGAGCGCCGAGCAGACCGAGCGTGTCGAGGTCGGCGGGATTGATGGTCGCGGCCCGTTCCAGGTGTTTCCGGGCGGCGTCGTATTCCTCGTCGAAAAGATGGAGCATCGCCTGCAGGTGCAGGGCCGGCACGAGCTGGGGGTTGATCTTGAGCGCACGCGCCACCTCTCGCTCCGCCTCGTCGAGCGCGTACTTCTGGAGATTGTAGACGGCGAGGCCGATGCGGGCTTCCGGGTGGTACTTGTTGAAGTCGGTGACCTGGCGGAAGGTCTTGGCGGCGTCGACGGCGTTGTTCTTGTCCAGATAAAGAAAGGCCTCGAGCAGGTAGGCATCGTAGTAGTACTTGTCGGCCTGGGCGACGGCGGGCAGCACCTGGTCGACGACGGTCTGGAGCGTCCCGCTGTCGCCCGTGCGCGTCCCGGCGCGGGAGCCCGCGACCGCGATGTCGTACAGCAGATCGGGGTCGGGAGACGCCTGCTGGAGGAGATCGGGGGTGGACCAGTAGACGTCCATGACCGCCTGGTAGGCGGACTCGGCTTCGTCGTACTGTCCGCGTTCTTCGAGCACCTGACCGCGCACGACGAGTCCGAACGTGTTGCCGGGTTGTTTGGCGAGCACGGCATCCGCGTGGGCGAGGGCCTCTTTGAGCCGGCCACGGCGGAGCAGGACCTTGACGAGGGCCCGACGGACCAGCAGGGAGTCCTTGGCGGCGAGGTATTCGGTCAGGTGCTTTTCGGCCTCCTCATACTGCCCGGTCTCGATTCGCAGTCGATTGATCCCGAGGACGACCGCGAGGTCGTCGGGGGATTTGGCGAATTCCGCTTCGAACTCCTTCTGCGCGCCCTTGTAATCGCCGCGATAGAGGGCGAGCCAGGCCTTCGACTTCATGGCCGGGCGTTCTTCCGCGCGGGCGAGCGCGGGCGCCAGGAAGACGAGGAGCAGAAGGAGAGGGGTCAACCGCAGGCGGGAACGCGACATCGGTGGATTCCTCCCGGGGAAGGGGTTTCCTTGAGCATACCCGCGCCGGGCGATGATGTCACGGATCGCCCGGGGATCAGTCCCGGCTGCCCATGTCGTACATTGCCCAGGAGGCTGCGCAGAGGACGGCGACGCCGGCGATGCCCACGGCCGAGGGGCCGGTCTTGAAGAGGGTCGCCGCGGGCCACAGGGCGACGAGGAACACGCCGAGCAGGGCAAAGAAGTAGATCGCGCCGAAGCGGTCGAAAAGCCAGCGATTGGGACCGAGCAGGTCGCGGAGCGAAACGGTCTTGGCGGGGGAGACCTCGATCCGGTTCTGCGAGGTGTAGGCGATGATTTCGCGCTGGGTCACGGTGGCCGGGTGCCGATAGTCGAGGCGTCGCGCGCGCAGACGCGCGCGAACGACGCCGCGGATCCACTGGCTGGCGTGGCTGAGGGCGACCGCGCGCTTTTCCCCGGCGTACTCCGCGCGCCGGGTGCGGATCCACAGGGCAGGTTCCTCGGCGAGCGGGGCGAGGTGGTCCCAGAGCTGGTCTTCGCCGTCGAAGACGTCCGGGGTCACGCGTCCGAGGGTGCGCAGTTTCACCGTCCCCGCGAGGACCGCCCGGGCGAGGGCCTCCTCGGTGGTGGCGATGCTGACGAGGTCCTCGTTCGGGGTGACGGCGTAGAAGAAGGCGCGGGCGGCTCGAACCTGTTCCGGCCAGAGTTCCTTCGGGCCGAGGAGGGCGTCTCGAGCGGGTCCCGGGGGCGGGAATTCCGCGAAGACGGCGACTTCGCCCCTGCGGATGTGGACGTTGGCGAGGAACGTGACGCCGACGGGCGCGTCGAAGAGGTAAGCCCCGGGGGCGATCACCTCATGCGCGAAATCCCCCTTCTCCAGCCGGGCGTCGATGCCCTCGATTTCGGAGATTTCGAGATGCTTGACCAGCATCGTGCCGTGCGGAAACGAGCCGGCCAGGATCTGCATCAACTCGGTCGGTCGCAGTCCGTGACAGATCAGTTCGTGGTAGTCGCCGCGGGCGAGAGTGAGGTCCATGCGCCGGAGGATAGGCGAGCGACCCGGGGGGCGCAAGAAAAACGCGGGCGGCTATGCGCCGAGGGCGAGGGCGGCCAGGACGGCCGCGCCGGCGATCCAGGCGACGAGTCCGCGCAGGTCGGGGAGGGGTGTGCCGCGGGCGAGGGCGGCGACCAGGGCGATTTCGGCCACGCGGGCCAGGGCATGTCCGGCGGGAGCGCCTGCGGCGCCGAGCAGGGGAATCAGCCCGGCCGAGCCGGCCACGTGGAGAGCGCAGACGAAGGTGTTGACCAGGAGGACCCGCGCGAGCCGGCCCTCGGCGGTCCAGGCGCAGATCGCGGCCCAGGGAACGACGTCGAGCCAGTCGGAAAGCACCTGGAACCGGAGGGCGGGGGCGCCGGCGCGGAAGGGCGCGTCGTACAGCAGGTGGAGCCAACCGGCCGGCGCGAGGGAAAGCAGGGCCGCGACCGGCGCGCAGAGGAGCAAGGCGGCGCGAAACGTGCGCCGCAATTCGTCCGCGCGCTGCGGCGGGGCGGCGGCGGAGAGGCGGGGGAAGGTCTCCAGCGACAGGGTGGCGAGCAGCAGGGGGGTCAGGGTGCGTGAGAGTCCAAGCGCCGCCTGGTAGTGGCCGCCCGCCGCCTCTCCGCCGGCGTCGAAAACGAGGCGGCGCACGACGGTCATGGACGCGTTCTCCGCCAGGGCCCCGAGGACGCCGACGGCGCCGAACCCGAGGAGGATCCGCGCCAGCGAGGGATCGACGCGGCCCGGGGAGGCCAGCCAGGCGGGACGGGCGGGGGAGCGGCGCCAGGAGGTCCAGGCGAACGCGCAGGCCACCGCGCCGGCGATCGGGATGGCCGCCGAAGCTCCGATCAACCCCGCCGTCGGCGCGAGGATCATGACCGGAAGCGCCGCCGTCCAGCCGCCGCCGGCGGCGGCGAGGGCCTGGCCGTCGAGGTCCCGATGAGCGGAGAGCAGGCATCCCCAGTACTGGACCGCCACGGTGAACGGGACCGACAACGCGCCGAGGACGATCAGGCCCGCCCACTTCGGTTCGCCGAAGAGAAGCGTCGACAGCGGCGCCGCGGCGACGGCGGCCAGCAGCGTGATTCCGACGGTCGTGCCGGCCAGCAAGCGGACGGCCGTCGCCCGAAGATCTCCCGGCGTGCCTTCCTCCGGGCGCGCCGCGCGCCGGCTCACCTCGCGGACCAGGCCGCGCGACAGGCCCAGGAACGCCGCCACCCCGAGCAGATTGACGAACTGCGCGAGTTGCGAAAGCACGCCCACGCCGGCCGAGCCCAGCGACAGGGCGACGACCTTGGTGCGCGCGATCGCGACCCCGAGGGCGACGGCGCGCACCATGCCCATGCGCAGCATGACCGCGCCGACGCGGGGACCGCCGTCGCTTCCCTGTCCACGCGCCAGGGCCAGGTCGCGGAGCGACTTGACCAGGTTTTTCCACGAGCGGCCGTCGCCGGGCCGGTGCAGAAGGGCGCGCGCGAGGAAAGGCACGGCACCGGCGGGGCGTCCGGCGGCGAGCAAGGTGTCTCCCGTGCCCGCCGCGACGGCGTGCAGCCGGCGGCGCGCGATCTCCGACGGCACCCGCCCCGGATGGGTCGCGAGGAAGCGCCGAAGCACGCCATAACGGTAGCGGACCGAATCGGGGTCCGCGGTGATCGAGGCCCCCCCGCGGCGCACCACCGTGAGCACGTCGGGGAGCACGGCGAGCCGTCCGCGCGCCGCCAGCCGCAGGCCGAGGTCGAGGTCTTCGGCCGCGGGCAGGGTTTCGTCGAGCGGTCCGGCATCGCGAAGCGCCGAGGCGCGCGCCACCACGCACTGCAGGAGGAAGAACTGCCGCTCGAAGAGGTCGACGAGACGGTCGCCGGTCCCCGGCGCAGGCGGTTCCGGCGCCTCCCGGGCCGCGCCGTCCGGGCCCTCGAAGCGGTAGCCGGTCACGACCGCGGCCACCCCGGGATCGCGCTGAAGCGCTTCGACGGCGACCCGAAGCCGTTCCGGCTCCCATCGGTCGTCGGAATCGAGAAAGGCGAGCCATTCGCCCCGCGCCGCGGCGATCCCCGCGTTGCGCGCGGCGGACGGTCCCCCGTGCGCGACCCGGAGGTAGCGCACGCGCGGGTCCCGTGCCGTGACCTCGGCGATGCGCGCCTCCGTGTCGTCCGCGCCTCCGTCATCGACGACGATCGCTTCCCAGTCCGGGACGGTCTGGGCGCGCACGCTCTCAATCGCCTCGACCACCTGTCGGGCGCGATGGTACGTGGGCACGATCACGCTGATGCGGACGTCCGTCATGGGCGATCGCGGGGCTCGGCACGGGGACACGGGGGGCAAGGCCAGCCTCCGCGCGGGGGGCACGTCCCGCGGGGGGCGGAGGGACCGCGCGGATCGCGCGCAGATCTCCGGGCCTCCCGTCCCGCGCGCGGCCGAATCGGCTACCCCCCCGACTCATACATCGGACTCAGGGTGCGGAGCCGTTCAACACTTTCCAGGACCGCCGTGAGCGCCGCGTCGATTTCCTCCCCGGTCGTTTCCCGGCTGAGGGAGAAGCGGATCGATCCC
The DNA here is from genome assembly GCA_964632945.1 of uncultured Planctomycetia bacterium. Lineage (GTDB taxonomy): Bacteria > Planctomycetota > MHYJ01 > WSZJ01 > CAZWCX01 > CAZWCX01. The sequence goes on from CAZWCX010000054.1 coordinate 34,104, forward strand.
TGCGCCAGCTCCCGCGAGCGGCCGAGCGCCCGGAGGACGTGCGACGGCTCGGCGCTGTGCGCCGAACACGCGGAGCCGGTGGACACGCACACCCCCCGCGCATCGAGGCTGAGGAGAATGGCCTCCCCTTCGACCCCGCGAAAAGACACGTTGAGAATGTGCGGAACGCGCGGTTCGGCGCCGTTCACCACGATCTGCTCGCAGCGGTCCCGCAGACCGGCCTCCAGGCGGTCGCGCAGCTCGCGGACCCGTGCGCCGACGGCTTCGCGCTCCTGGTCCGCCCATTTCAGGGCGGCGGCGAATCCGAGGATCCCGGCGGTGTTCTCGGTTCCGGGCCGGCGCTGAAACTCGTGCTCCCCTCCGAGTGCGAGCGGGGCGAGCGGGGCGCCCTCTCTGACGAAGAGGACCCCCACGCCCTTCGGTCCGTGAAACTTGTGGCCGCTGAGCGACACGAAATCGGCCTGCCAGTCTCGTGGTCGCACGGGGATCTTGCCCGCCGCCTGCACCGCGTCGACGTGAAAAAGCGCCCCGTGCGCGCGGACGACGGCCCCGATCTCAGCCAGCGGCTGGATCGTCCCGATTTCGTTGTTGACGGCCATCACCGAGACGATGGTCGTTTCCGGCCGGAGCGCTTCCGCCACGGCATCGGGCGACACATGCCCGCCCGGATCCACCGCCAGACGCGTGACGGCGATTCCCTCCTGTTCCAGGCGCGCGCAGGGTTTGAGGACGGCGCTGTGCTCGATCGAGGTCGTGACGACGTGGCGGCCGCGGGCGCTCGCGCCCCGGACGGCCCCCAGGAGGGCCAGGTTGTCCGCCTCCGTGCCGCCGCCCGTGAACGTGACTTCGCGAGGCTCGCAACCGAGCCGGGCCGCGACCTCCTCCCGCGCGGCTTCCACCGCCTTGCGGGAGGCCCGTCCCAGCGCGTGCAGACTCGACGGATTTCCGTAGAGCGAGGAGAGCGCCGGGGTCATGGCGTCGAGCACACGGGGATCGAGGCGCGTGGTGGCGGCGTTGTCGAGGTAGATTGTGCGGGCCATCGGTTCGGAGTCTCCGGAGGAGGGGGCGCGGGCGGCGCGGAACCCGGTGACGGTGGGGGGGGAGGGTCCCTCGCGCGGGCGCCGCGAGCCTGCGCCCCCGGGGCGCCGCCCGGGCGTCGCGAAGAGAACGTTCGCTCCGGCCGGGGACACGGCGGGCGCGCCGGTCCCCGGTCCGCCAGCCGGCCGCGGCGACCTACACCGAGAAAGAGCTCCCGCAGCCGCAACTGCGCGGCGAATTCGGGTTGTTGAACACGAAGCCGCGGCCGTTGATGTTGTCGTTGAAGTCGACGGTCATCCCCTGCAGATACAGGTAACTCTTGCCGTCGCAGACGACCTTGAGACCTTCGTGCTCGAACACCTTGTCCGTGTCTCCGGGAGCGGCCATATCCAAGCCCATCATGTAGGAGAAGCCCGAACATCCGCCGCCCTGGACCCCCAGGCGCAGAACGGTCTGTTCCGTAGGGAGCTTCTGCTCGTCCATGATTTTCTTGACCTCGGAAACCGCCCGGGTCGTGAGGGTGATCATCGATTCCTCCTCGATAAAAAGTCCGCCCGCATCTCAGGCGGCGCAGGATCCTTCCGGGTGGCGCGGTTCGCGCGCCGTCGGGAAGGACCCTAAGCCGTCGCGCGTCGCGCCCGGCGCGCGCGCAATTCCTTCACGGCCTCCACCACCTGGTCCGCCGCGTAGTCGATTTCCTCTTCCGTGGTGTGCCGGCCGACGCCGAACCGCAGCGACGCGCGCGCCAACGCGTCTTCGACGCCCATCGCGCGCAACACGTGCGACGGTTCGACCGTGGCCGAGCTGCACGCCGCGCCCGTGGAAACCGCCACGTCGGAGAGGGCGCGCACGAGCGACTCTCCTTCGATCCCCTCGAAGGACAGATTCGCATTGTTGGGCAGCCGATCGGTCGGATGGCCGTTCCTCACCACGCCGTCGAGCCGCCCCGTCACGATCGATTCGAGCCGGTCCCGCAGCCGGGTCATCCGGTCGACTTCCTCCGCTTGTGCGTGGCGCGCAATCTCCACCGCCGCCCCGAAACCCACGATCCCCGGGACGTTCAGCGTGCCGGAGCGGAGCCCGCGTTCGTGGCCGCCCCCCTCCAGCATCGGGGCCAGCCGCACGGCGCGCCCCCGACGCCGGACGAAGAGCGCGCCCACCCCCTTCGGCCCGTACAGCTTGTGCGCCGACATCGACAGCAGGTCGACACCGAGGTCGTCCACCGAGACGGGCAGGCGACCCAGCGCCTGGACCGCGTCCGTGTGGACGAGTGCGCCGCGCGCGCGCGCGATCGCGGCGATCTCCGCCACCGGATTGATCGTGCCGACTTCATTGTTGGCGAGCATGACGGACACCAGTACCGTATCGTCCCGCACCGCATCCCGCACCCGCGCCGGATCCAGGCGACCGTGCCCATCGACCGGGAGGACCGTCACGTCCCAGCCGGTGCGGGCCAACCGCTCCACGGGATCCAGTACCGAACGGTGCTCCGCCGCGCTGGTCACCACGTGGCGACCCCGATCCGCATACATCTCCATCGCACCGCGCAGGGCGAGGTTGTTCGCCTCCGTGGCGCCGCTCGTGAAAATCACTTCGCGGAGGTCCGCACCGATCCAGCCGGCGATCGTCGCCCGCGCCTCGTCGACCGACTGCGCCGCGCTCCATCCGAACGCGTGCGAGCGACTGGCGGCGTTGCCGTACACTTCCGTGAAAAAGGGCAACATTCGGTCCAGCACGCGAGAATCCACGGGCGTGGTGGCATGGTGATCCAGGTAGATCGGAAGTTTCAACCCCAAGCAGAGTTCCTCCATGACGGAATGGGGGATTTCCCCCACCTCCTCGGCCTGCCCCGCGGCGTTCATCCTAACACCCCCGCGCGGGGACCGCAAGGGACGTTCATCACGCCTCGCGGGGCCTCGAGCAGGGTGGCGGGGGACCGGCGAGACCCCGCCAGTGGGCATGGACGTCGGACGAGGTCTGTGGACCCGCTCCGGCGCGGGTCTACCCCGGAGTCCTCGCGAACCGCTTCGCGGTTCGCAAACCATCCGGCTCCGGCCGGGCCATGAAGGCCGTCCGGAACACGAGCGCCTCGCCCAGCGTGCGACCCCGTGGGTCGCACGACGGTCGCCCCGCGGTCCCGGCTCTCGACGCAGCCAGGAGCCCGCGAGCGGATTCTTCGTGATGCCGCGAAGGCGGCTTCCGGAGTCATCCGGGCTAGGCGAGAGGAGAATCGCCGGACGAGTGCTGGCTCTGCTGCGTAGGCGGATCCTCGGCGTGTCCGGTCGCACCGGCGCACTGGTCGCAAGTGGACCAACTGAGCTCGAGATCGGTTCGCTGCACCAGAAACCGGTCGATCTCGTGCCAGTAGGAGCGGTCATCCCGGACTCGCTTGCAATACGAGCAGATCGGCAGGATCCCCTGCAACTTGTTCACGGTTTCCAGGGCCGCCTCCACTTCGCGCGTCCGCGCCTGCAAATCCCGGTGAAGCAGCGCATAGCGGGCGCCGACCTGAAGCCGCGCGCGCAGTTCCTCGGGATCCGCCGTCTTGCTCACAAAGTCGTTGGCGCCCGCTTCGAGACCCGCCACCAGGTCTTCGGAGGACTCGCGGCTCGTGTAGAGGATCAGGTAGGCGGTGCGAAGCGATGCGTGCGCCCGAATCCGCCGGCAGAGTTCGGGCCCGTCCATGTCCGGAAGCGTCCAGTCCAGGACAACGAGAGTGGGCGCATCACGATCGCCCAGGCTGGCATAGGCCTGCTCCGCGCTTTCCACGGCCAGGACCTCGTAGCCCCACTTGTCGAGCCGCCTCTGCAGGGCGATTCGCTGAACCGGGACATCGTCCACGACCAGGACCCGAACGGGGCAAGCGTCCATCGCGGGGCTACTCCGAATCCTGGCGCATCTTCTGACGCAACTGTTCGATCTGCGGACGGATGACCGTTTCGTAGCAGGCCGGGCAGATGCCATGGGTGAACGAAACCTCGGCGTGCTGACGCATGTATTGCTCGACCTCGCCCCAGTAGTCGCGGTTGTCGCGGATGCGTTTGCAGTTCCTGCAGATCGGCAGCAGGCCGCGCAACCGCTTCAGCCGGGCGAGAGCCTCCTGGCGCTCGGCCAGGACCCGGAACATGGCGGCCTGCAGATCGAGTACGCGCACGCCGACGGAGAGCCGGGCGCGCAACACCTCCGAGACGAACGGCTTGGCGACGTAGTCATCCGCTCCGGCATCCAGGACTTCGACCAGGGCGGTGGTGAAGTCCCGGGCGGTGAGAACGACGACGTACGGGCGGGGGTGAAGTTTCGCATCCCGCAGGCGTCGGCAGAGTTCCGGCGCCTCCAGCCCGGGCATGACCCAGTCGATCAGGCAGAGGAGGGGCGCGTCCGGCTTCTGCAACTCCGCCCAGGCCTGCGTCCCATCCACGACGACCACGGGATCGAATCCCCAACCGCCCAGGGCGGCTCCCAGCATGTGCCGGGAGACCGCATCGTCGTCGGCCAAGAGGACGCGCATACCGCGGAGGGCTCCGATGGAATGTTGTCAGCGTAGCATCGGCTCGAGGTCCCGCGCAAGCCCCAGGACGGGGCATGAGCCGCTGGCCCGGCAAGATTCATGAAGTCGGCTTCGCGGCTTCACGAGGAATCCGTCGGGAATCCGTCCACCGGCCGCCGAGCCGAGTGCGCAGCAAGGCCGGTGGAGCGCCCGGCATGCGGCACGCCGTGTCGCCCGCCGGGCGAGGCGGTCCTGCTCCGCCCGGCGCGTCGGGCCCGGCGCGGCCGGAATCGGCGCGAACGGCGAGGCCGTTCGTGGAAACCCGCGCTAGAACTTTCCCCACCACGATCGGACGCCGGAGGGACCGGGCGCGCGCGCCAGCGTGTCCCCGAACGATTGGGGTTTCCCGGCACGCTTCGCGGTCGCTTGCGGCGCGCGGGACAGCCGGCGGGCAAACGGTTGCGAGCGGAGGATCAGGGTCGCCGTCGAACAGCGACCCAGGACCGACTCGGCGACGCTGCCGAATGCGGCGCGGGACAGTCCCGTCCGTCCGTGTGTCGTCATCGCCACGAGCGGGATCTTCTGGGCCTCCGCCAGGCTCAGGATCTGTTCCGCGGGGTCCCCCGTGCGGATCGCCGTGCTGGTCACGATCCCCTTCCGCTCCAGCCGCGCGCGCGCCGTCTCCAGCAGCCGTGATGCCTTGTTGTCGCTCGTGCCCTCGTCACAGACGTGCAGGAGGGTCACACGCGCCTCCGTGGTTTCGCAGATGCGCTGGACGATGGGCAGGATGCGAAGCGAATTGCGGGACGCGTCGAGCGGGATCAGGATCTTGCGGATCCGCTCGCATCGGCTGTCGGGACGCGCGACGAGCACCGGCATCGGTGCACGCCGAAGCACGGCCTGCGCGGTGCTGCCGAAGGTGAACCGGCGCAGCCCGCGTTTTCCGCCGGTCGTCAGCGCGATCATCCCGCAACGATGCGCCAGCGCGGCGTGCAAGATCCCTTTCACCGGATTCCCGGTCGCGATCCGGATCTCGATGGAATCGAATCGACCCTCCCACGCGGCCCGCAGGCGGCCGAGCTCGCCCTCCGCGCGCGCGAGCGCCGCCTTCCCCTTGCGCCGGAGGACGTGCAGCAGGACCACACGCGCCGGCCACGGCTTGACCAGCATCTCGACGTGCTCCAGAATCCGTTCGGATTCCTTCGTGCCGTCGATCGGAACCAGGATACCTCCGCTCATGACGTTCCTCCCTCGCGGATTCGAGCCGCGTCGTCTCTCCATTCTTGTCGTCCGCGTCCCCCCGGGCGGGGGGGGACACCTCCCGAATCGCGGACCGCCCGGTCACGCGCCCGAACGCAGGAGCAGAATCGGATACCGGATCTGCCGCAGCACCTTCTCGGCAACCGAACCGTAGGTCCACCGCGAGATCCCCGACCGCCCATGCGTGGTCATGGCGATCAGGTCGCAGCCGCCCGCCTCCGAAGCTCGCAGGATTTCATCCGCAGGGTCGCCGGCGCTGGTGGCGGATTCCGCCCTCAGTCCGGCCTTGGCCAGCGTGGCACGGTAACCTTCCAGCACGGGAAGCGCTTCCTGTGCGGTGTAGCGCTTGAGGAGCAACGGATCGACGCCCGGCGCCTGCGGCATGGGGGCGACATAGTACAGCAGGACCGACGAGGTGTAGTTCCGGGCAATCTCCAACACCAGCGGCAGGATCGCGGCCGCCCGGTCGGAGCCGTCCATGGCGACCAGGATCCTCTTGAACCGCTGTTCCGGATCGCCGGTGGCCGCCTTGGTCGCCGCGTGTGGATTCAGCGCCAGCACCGGGAACGTCGATCCCTGCAGGACACGCTCGCAGACGCTGCCGCGGACGAACCGCTCGACGCCCGTGCGCCCGTGCGTCGACATCGCCACCAGGGAAGGGGACCAGCCCATCGCCACCTTCAGGATCTCCGCCGCCGGGTCCGTGCCGCTGGCAAACTCGCTGTGAACCCGAACCCCCTCCGTCGTCAGTTTCTCCCGCAGCCGGTCCATGTGCAGGTGGGCCTGTCGCACCTCCTCTTGCCAGGTTTCGGTCGCCAGAATCCCGGGTTCCGGCAGGACTCGGAGCAGGCGGACTTCGGCATCGCTGCGACGAAGAATCCGCTTCACCTGGACCAGGATCTCGTCGGAGAGGAGGGATCCGTCCAGGGGACATAGAATTCGCGTGATCATGGGCTTACCTCCGACAGAGCCGCTTTCACAGGACCACGCGATTCTTCCGCAACTTCCGAGCCGCACTCTCGAAGAGTGAAGGATTCGCCCGCATCCCCCGACCATCGGGGCTCTTCGCAGCCGCCGCGCCGCCTCCGGGACTCGCACGCGGAAATGAGAGGGGATTCCTTCCCGAAGAAGGGGACTTTTGCCCGGGGTGTGCTCGAGGGGTCGCCCGAGTTCCCGCAAGGGGTTGGGAGGAGGGGAACCTGCGTCCCCCAGATTCGGCGAACTCCGCCGGTCCGCCCGACGGCAAATTATCCCCATCGCCGGGGGCGTTCGTCACTTTCGTGCGATGGTTCCATGGATCTGTGGGCCGGGGGACGGGGGCGCCCGCGCGGGTCGCTTGACCGCGAAAAAACCCCGTGTGACCGTCGTGGGCACCCGGGACCGTTTCGTCCGAGGTACACGCGTCGCATGTCCCAGCCGCTCTGGCCCATGCTCGGTCGTCTCGCCGTCGCGCGGGGGCTTCTCACCCAGACCCACCTCGAGGAGGCGCTGCAGGTACAGGCGAGGAACTCGGCACCACCGCCCCTCGGCGTGGTGCTGGCCGAACAAAGACGCGTGGCGATCGGGTGCGCGCCTCATTCGCGAGAAGGCGGCGATGCCGGAGCAGGTGAACCGGGCATTGCGCGAGCGGGAGCGGCGTCTGGGAGCGGCGACATCCTGAGGACGATTGGGGGAGAATCGGGTCGGGATGCACGCCGCGAGTCCCGAGCGGTTGGGCGGGTGGCTCGCGTGTGCCCGGTGCGCCGGCCGAATCCGCACCCTGGCCGGGGGAGTCCGGCGGGCCACGAATTCGAGCGCCCAAGGCGGAGTCGTGTGGTACGCTGCGGCGATCGTCCCTTGGCGGAGAGAAAGCATGCGGAAAGAGGCCATCCAACTCGGACTGATCGCCGCGCTGCTGATCACCCAGGGCGCGTGCCTGGTTCTGCTCCTGCGCCGCTCCGCCGCCGCCGCCGCGCCGGCGGCAACGCCCGCGGACGTCGAACGGCCGCGCGCGCCGACAGGAACGTCGACTCCGATCCCTGCCCCGGCCCACGCGGTTCTGGACGACCGGATGACCGCCATCGAGGCGCACCTGGCGCAACTCTCGCGTGACGTGCGCACCCTTGCGGAGCGATCGTCCGAGCCTTCCCCGGCGCCGGAAGCGAGGTCGGTCGACGCGCACCCCCGCGGGGATGCGCCGGGCGAAATCGTCGAGGCGGAGAAGTCGGGATCCGCGTCGAAGGTCGATCGCCTCCTGGCCGCCAACCGGCGGGTGAAGGAATTCTGGAACGATCTCTCCGGATTGGCGCAGATCCGCCAGAGCGTCCCCGAATCCGAGTACCTCGATGTGCTCCTTCAGGGCACGTCCGAACTCCTCCACCTGGACGGAGACCGTCGCGCTCAGTGCGAGGAGTTGCTCCGCCGGAAGCTGACCGAATACGACACCCTGCAGTCGGACATGCAGCAGACGGTTCGCGAACGGTTCCCGAAGACCGCATTTTCCGACAACAAGGCCGATTCGCAGCGGGTGATGGAGGACTACAAGGGATTCATGGGGCGACATGCGACCGCTCTTCAACGGGTGTTCGAGGAAACGCGATCGGGACTCACGCGGATTCTGGACGGGGAAGACTATACGCATCGGTCCTTCCTCGGTCAGGTCGAGATCTGGTTCAAGACGGCGGGCGGGCAGGGCCAGCGGACTTGGGTGGAAGGGAAGTGACCCGCAGGGCCGGGCGACAGGGGAGAGCGCATAGATGAGAATGCACAAACCGGCGAAGGTTCGATGGGGAATCGTGCTGGTCCTGCTCGGGATTGCCTCCTCGGGAACGGCTCAAGAGATCGGATTCGCGGACTTGCGCGGGGTCCTTGCCTTGCGTGTTCGTGACCAGGAGGCGGTGACGCGCTGGCTGGCCTCGGCGCTCCGGGGAACGGATGCGGCCCCGGAACCCCTCCCCGCCGCCGTGCGGGAAGACGGGGAACCCCGGATTCTGTTCCTGTCCGTCAGCGACGGTATGTCCGCCTGCCGGATCGCCCGGATCGAAGGGCGCGGGCTGGCTCAGGCGCTCGAACGGGGCGCGGCACGCCTGCGCAAGATGGCGGTCGGAGGATCGCCCATCCGGTGGCTGAAGGTCGATCTGGTGCGGGAAGCCGATCCCCTGGCCGGTCCGCCCGGGGAGGAACGGACGTTGGACGCCGGACTGGACGGGCTGGCCTTCGGCGCGGCGGCGGGGCCGGCCTTTCTCCCCGAGGAATTGACGGCGCACGGGCTGCTGGAAGAAGGCGGCGCATTTCGGACCGATGCGGTCGCCGCCTGGGCGAAGGCGCGGGCTCAAGATCCCGAAGCGACGGCGGCGGCGTGCACCGCGACCGGGTGGTTCCGATTTCGCACGCTCTCGTGGTACGCGGACGGCCGCGAGGTCGTTCCGCTGCATCGGGGCCATCGCATGTTCCCTGCGGTCACGCCCGACCAGCTCCTGGCGTCCGCGCGGGACGGCGCACGCTACCTCGCCCGCTCGGTCAAGCCGGACGGACGGTTCGTCTACATCTATTGGCCGACCACCGACTCGGAAACGCGGCAGTACAACATCGTGCGGCACGCGGGGACGCTCTACTCGATGATGGAGGCGGTGGAGGCGACCGGGGATCCCCTCGTCCTGGAATCCGCGCGTCGCGCCCTGGGGTACCTGCGGAACGCGATTCGCCCGCTGCCGCCGGCGCTGGGCTCGGGGTCGGGGGTCGTACAGGAGACGAAGGGCACGCTGGGCGCCGTCGCCCTCGGGGCGGTCGCGATCGCCGAATACGTCCGCGTGACGGGGGACCGCGAGCCGCTGCCGGCGCTCATCGAACTGGGGCGCGCGATCCAGTCCCTCCAGGCGAAAGACGGCGAATTCGGCGTCCATGAATGGACCGTCCCGGGCGGAGAACCGCTGCCCGTGAAGTGCGAGTACTACCCCGGGGAAGCCCTGCTGGCGATGGTCCGCATCCATCCGCTGGCGCCGGAGGACTCCTGGCTGGACACGGCCGAGCGCGCGGCCCGCTGGCTGATCGAAGTGCGGGACGCCGACCCCGATCCCCGGCGTCAGGAACATGACCACTGGCTGCTCTACGGCCTCGACGGCCTTCATCGCCTGCGTCCGCGTCCCGCGTACCTGGCTCACGTCCGCAAGATCGTGGGCGCCATCCTGGACGCGCAACACCGGCGTCACGACCGCGCCGACTACGTGGGAGGCTACTACACGATTCCGAACTCCACCCCGGTGGCGACGCGATCCGAAGGCCTGGGGGCGGCGTGCCGGCTGCTGCGGGATTTCGGACACCCGGGGGAGGCCGATGCCGTGCTCGCCGCCATCGATCGCGGCGTGCGCTTCTCCCTGCAGACCCAGTTTCTACCCGAACGGGCGATGTACTTCCGTGACCCGCCGCGGATCCTGGGCGGGTTTCATCGGCATCTCGAGAACTTCGAGATCCGCAACGACTACGTGCAACACAACCTGTCCGCCATCTTGGGGCTGTGGCGCCTTCGTCGCGCCGGAACCGCCGGCGCGGATGCAGGAAACGGCGCGGGTCGCTGACCGATCGCAGCAGAGGAAACGTCCACCCCTCGCGAAGGAGCCCGGCATGAGTCGCCCGGATTGGGACGAGTACTTCATGGGATTCGCCCGCGCCGCCGCGCGGCGCGCCACCTGCGACCGGCAGCACGTCGGTGCCGTCATCGTCGTGGAGAAGCAGGTCGTGGCGACCGGCTACAACGGATCCGTGCGCGGGATGCCGCATTGCGACGACGTCGGGCACGACATGGAGGGCGGTCACTGCGTCCGCACCATCCACGCCGAAATGAACGCGCTCGCCCAGGCCGCCCGACGCGGCGTCGCGGTGGGGGGAGCGTGCATCTACACGACCGCCAGCCCGTGCTGGGCGTGCTTCCGCGTGCTCGTGAACGCCGGCATGAGCCGGTTCGTGTACGGCGCGCCTTACCGCGCGGAGGAGCACCGCGCGCGCATCACCGAGGTCGCGCGGAAGATCGGCCTCGAGGTGATCGAGTTGCCGCCCCAGAACTAGTGGGGCTTCAACCTTGATTTCCCAGGTTGGTCCGGTCGCTTTTCGCG
>CAZWCX010000055.1:0-30397 GCA_964632945.1 uncultured Planctomycetia bacterium
ATGTACAGACGCTGGCCGCCGTCGGACATTGTTTCCGCGAGTCCGATCCGGTCCCGACAGCAGCGTTCGAGGCTCTTCTGACTGATCAGCAGCCGGTCGGACGAAGTATCCTCCGGCGCGAGCCGCTGGAGGACGGGGAGCAGGTCGTGCGAGCCGGGGAAGGATTGGCAGAGCACGGCGCGCCGATGCGGGACCAGGTCGCTGACGGATTCGAAAAGGGTCGTCTGGATACCGACCGCCTCGTCCTGGCGGGTGATCTCCTGCACCATGTTCAAGGCGAGGATGAAAGCGGAGGTCGAATGGTCGGACCCGGATTCGGGCTGGAGGGGGTGCTTCGGGTCGAACTCGCGCGTCTCGGTCGGCCGCCGGCTCCGGGACGGAACGGCGTTATGAACGTCTGACGGCGCGCCGATTTCGACATGGCTGTCTCCCTCCCGGACGCGGGTGGGACAGAGGAATCGCAGACGCACGCTGCCGATCATGAGCCGGTCGTTGTCGAACAGTTCGGCACGATCGAGACGGCGGTCATTGAGCAGCGTTCCGTTCCGGCTGCCGAGGTCCTGGGCGAAGTACCGGTCGTTCTCCCGGAAGATGAAGAGGTGCCTTCGCGAGGTCGCGGGATCGAACAACTGCAACCCGCAGGAGGCCTCGCGTCCGATGTACAGGTGCTCCCCCACCGTCACCGAGATCCCGGGGTTCTTCCCCTTTTCCACCAGGATCTCTGCGCGAGGGGCGCGGCGAATGCCGCTGCTGTCCGGTGTCCCGGTTGTGGTGGAGTCCGATTCAGCGGTCATGCCGAGCGCCTGCTTGAAGTCCGGTCAACGGAACGATTCCGGGTGCGCAGAGTCCGTGCCGCCCGCCCTGCCCGAGTCGCCCGCGCGACCGGTCGATGCCGGCCGGGCGACCCCTGCAGAAGTCGACGGAGTCCTTGCCGAATTGGAGGCCATCTTCGGCTCTCCAGCGGAAGCATACCATCGAACTTTCCACGGGACAATGACGAGAAGATCGTATCGCGAATTGCCGATGCCCTGGGGAGATCTCGACCGAAGCGCCTCGTTCCGATCACGTTGAAGTGCGCGGGTCCCGGCGGTCTTGATCGATCCACTTTCCGCCGGATGTCGCCCGAGCGCGGTCTCGATCCGCCCGGGGGGTGTATCGCGCGGGACAGGGTCGTCCCGGGACCGGGATCACCCGGGCCGGCCGTCGAATTCGGACCCGGGGAGCGGACCGAACGGACCCTGGCCGCTCGAATCGGCGAGGCAGGCGCGAATCGCCCCCGCGATGTGCACGGGATCCGAGGCGTCCGAAATCTCGAACCAGCGCGTATCGGCGAAGCGGCGAAACCAGGTATCCTGCCGCTTCAGGAACCGTCCCGTGTTGACCTTGATTTCCGCGATGGCGTCGGTCAGGGGGCGTCCCTCGCGCAGGGCGGCAAGGATCTCGCGGTACCCGATCGCCTCGGCGGCCTGCGGGGCGATCCCGCGCGGATGCGCCGCCAATCGGCGGACCTCGTCGACGAGTCCGGCGGCGACCATGGAATCCACCCGCCGGGAAGCGCGTTCCCGCAATTCGGAGCGGGGCCGAGTCAGCCCGAAGAGCAGGAACCGGCAGTCGGTTCTGCGTTTCCCGGACTGGGTCTGGCGCGCGGAGATGGGCTCGCCGGTGAGTCGATGGTGCTCGAGGGCGCGGCCGATCCGCTTGAAATCGTGGGGATGGATGCGGGCCGCGGCGGTCGGATCGAGGCGGGCGAGTTCCGCGTGCAGCGCGGGAATCCCTTCCCGATCGGCGCGCGCGCGCAGGTAGGCGCGCACGTTCGCATCCGCGGGCGGCGCCGGCATCAGTCCCTCGAGGAGCGCGCGGAGATACAGTCCACTGCCGGCCACATGCAGGACCGCGGCGCCCCGGGCCTCGATCGATCCTGCGGCCTGCTCCGCATCGTCCACGAACCGGCCGACGGAATACGATTCCCACGGGTCGACGACATCGAGAAGGTGGTGGGGGACCCGCGCGCGCGCCGCGGCGTCCGGCTTCGCGGTGCCGATGTCCATCCCGCGGTAGACCTTGATGCTGTCCACCGAAATGATTTCCGCCGCGAGCGATTCCGCGAGCGGCAGCGCAACCTCGTCCTTTCCCACCGCCGTGGGGCCGAGAAGAACCAAACGCGGGACGGCGCGCGACATCACCCGGACCTCGAAGCGCGGGGGGGACGACCGACCGGCCGATCATAGCCTACTCCGCCCGGTCGGGCCAGCGTACGGACGGGTCCGGCCTTCCCGAAGGACCCGCTTGGAAAGCTCTTCATCGCCCAGTCGTCCCCGTCGGAGGCGCGGCCCCGCGGATCATTTTGCCCGCCACCGGAGGGCCCGGACCACCGGCGTGCGCAGCCCGTCCGAATGCAGCTCCACGCGGTATTGCCCCCAGCGGTGACCCGGCCCGATCGGGACCCGGGCCGGCGATTCGGCGAGGTCCGACCAGGGGGCGCGGGTCAGGTCCGCGCGCGAACCCGCCGAGCGAAACCGGACCCGCACGCCGGATCCATCCGCTTCCCAATGCAGGTGGAACGGGCCCGGACCGGCGAGGTCGACCGCGTCCGAGGTCCAGGTTCCGCGGTCCTCGCAGGGCGCGGCAAAGATCTTTCCGGTGGCCGCCGTGCCCGCCACCAGGCGGCCGCGATGAAGCGCGATCGATCCGCGGTGCAGCGGTCGGCCCTTCGGCGTCTTGCGGTCGAATTCCGCGGCGGAAATCCCCTCCCGCGTCAGCCGCGACCAACTCGTGCCGTCCTCCGACGTCCAGACGTGGCCGTCGGCCCGAAGACCGTACAGACGTCCGGGCTCCGCCCAGAGGTCCAGGGCGCCCGGCTGGCGGGAGGACCAGGCGCGGCCGTCGAACGAGTACAGGAGTTCCGCGTGGTAGGCGAGGATCCGGCCCCCGAACACGATCAGTCTGGCATTGCCGAGTTTCGCCGCCGTCCCGACCCCGGGAAGGCGCACCGGCACCTCTTCCCAGGCGGACCCGTTCCAGGCGATCAAGTGCCGGCCCGCCTCGTTCGCCCACAGGCGGCCGCGAAATTCGACGAGATCCAGGATCCGGCCGCGCTCGCGGGAGCGTCGGATGCTTCGCCAGGTCTCGCCGCCGTCACCGGACTCGAAGACGCGGCCATAGCCGGCCCACCAGTCGGGATCCGATCCCCTGGCCTCCTCGTCCTCATCCCGCCAGGAGCCGGACGCATAGAGACGGTCGCCGATGCCGCGGACGTCCATCACATGCCAGGCCTGCCGCGGCAACAATCCCAGTTCGCCCCATTTTTCCCCGTCGAAGGTGTGGATGCGCCGCGACCGGTCGTTCATCGGAAAGTACTCGGGGACGAGCAACCGGTCCCCGACCACCCGCAGGTTGAAGAACATCGACTCCTCGTGCTCCCGAAGCAGACTCCACTCGCCGACCGCCGGTTCGAAGACGAGGATTCTCGCCCCGTGGGAGTAGGCGAGCGGTGGGTAGAACGACGTCTCGTCGAAGTCCATGCACACGGCGGCGAGCATCTTGCCGCGATGCTCGACCAGGTCCGTGACCACGTCCCAGCGGGAGGGGGCGGGGGTTTCGCGGAGGGCGGCATTCCGCCCGGCGAGGGTGATCTCGCCCGACGCGCGGTCCCAATGAACCCGGTCGAGAACCTGGAGCCACAAGGAGGCCAGAACAACGGCGGCGAACATCGGGGAAAGTCTAGCAGGGGATGCGTGAGGACGCAATCCGTCCCGCCGGCCGGAAGGGGGCAGGGGCAGTCCGGACCGGGATCGGACCCGGCCGCCCGCAACGCCGCGCCGGCGGACGCCGCCCGATGCGTCGTCGATTCCGGTCCGCCGGGTGCCGGCATGGGCCCGCCGCGGGATCAGGCCGGGTCGCGCTTCAGGATGATCGCGGTGCGGTCGTCTTCCGCCGGCCTTCCCTGCGTAAAGGCCGCGACCGCCTCCCGGATCGCCCGCAGGATGGCGTCCGGAGATTCATGCCGGTGCGCGACGACGACTTCCTGCACCCGCTCGCCGCCGAACGTCGCGCCCTCCGGGGAGTGCGCCTCGTAGATCCCGTCGGAAAGAACGGCGTAGATGTCTCCGGGCTCGAGGTGAATCGGCAGGCAGTCGCCGCACTCCAGGTCCGGCAGGATCCCCAACGGCGGGGCTTCGGCATCCCGCAACTCCGCGACCCCGGTCGCCGCGCGGTAGAACAGCAGCGGCGCCTGGCCGGCGCTGAAGGTCCGCAGGGTCCCCGCCCGCGCATCCAGCTCTCCGATCCACATGGTCACGAACCGACCGGAATCCAGGTCGATCGAGAGCTGTGCGTTCATGTGCCGTACGATGCTCGCGAGGGACTCTCCCGTGCGAACCGCCATGCGCAACATCGCGCGTACCTGGGTCACCGACAAGGCCGGTCCGATCCCGTGCCCGGTCGCGTCGGCCAGCAGGAGCAGGCAGCGGTCGGCGCGTCCGCCCGCAACGATCTCCTGGCCGGGGCCCGGATCGTTTTTCAGCCCGACCACGTCGTACGAGTCCCCGCCGGTCTCTTCCGCCGGCTCGCTCCAGGCCTCCATGCGATATCCCCGCAGTTCCGGCAGTTGGCGCGGAAACGTGTCCTGCTGGATCTGCCGGGCGACCTGGAGATCGCGCTCCAGCTTCAGGAGCGAACGAAGGCCGATGCGCATCCGTTCGTGCGCTTCGGCCAGTTGCCTGACTTCGGAAATCTTCGAGTCGATCCGGCGCTCCGCCTCGAGGTCCCCGCGGGCGATCCGATGGCTTTCCTGGACCAGGTCCTCGATCGGCCGGCTGTAGGTGCGCGCCACCGCCACCGCGCGCAGGACCGATACGGCCAGGACGACCAGGGTCAGGCCGAGGATCCAGAGGCGCATTTGCGCCAGCCGTCCCAAGAGGTCGGACTCCGGCACGACCACGAAGATGCGGAGCGACCGGTTCGGCGAAAGCGGATAGGGCCGAACCCCGCCCCACCAGGGCTGCCCACCGCTCCGGAATCGGAACGGTTCCTCCAGCCGGCCGGTCCGCCCCGCATATGCGCGGTTGCCGTCCGCCATCGCCGGCACGTCGAGTTCGTCCGGGTGGCGCAGCAACGCCTCCGCCCGTCCCGCAGGGTCCTCGAATCGGGGGTTGCGCGGCAGGCCGATCACGCGTTCCTCGTCGTCCGTGAGTACGAAGACGGCGCCGTGCTCGCTGACGCGCAGACCGGTCGTGAACGCGGAGATGTCGCTCAACAGGACGTCCAGGCCGACCACCCGTTGCAGCCGATCCTCGCGGTCGACGGCGACCGCCGCGGTGATTCCCGGTCGCTGGACGGTGTAGAAGAGGTAGGGGCGAGTCCAATGGACGGCTGCGCCCGGGTCCGTCCCGGACGCGGCGTCGGCGGCACGGCTCAGCGCCCCCTGGAACCAGGGACGGTCCCGCGGGTCGTAATCGAGTTCCTTCTCGGAGCGGACGATCTCCCCGCCGTCGTCGTTCCACTCGAGCCAACGAGTGCGGTCGCCCCACTCGTCGCGCTGCGTCCGTCGCACCGACCAGCGCCCGCCCGCGCGCAGGAGCATGTATTCGCGTCCGCGGGCATCGGCGATCAGCACGGCGGAAACCTGCCGGTGGCGCCGCAGTGCGGGAACGAAGAGCGGGTTCAGCGCCTCCGGCTCGAGCGATTCGAGGATGCCCGACTCGTTCCAGGCGCGGGTCGTCTCCAGCAGGGAGCGGACCGGGTCGAAGAACCGGTCGAGTTGCAGTTCGATCTGCTCGATCGTCTGCCGGATGAGGGAGCGGGAGAGGGTCTCGACCGCCTGATCGGCCCAGAAGAAGGTGGCGGCCAGGATCGACCCGCTCAAGAGGGCGATGACGAGGATGAAGTTCCGCAGCAGGCTGTTGCGAATGCTGACCGTACGCGACATGGCAATTCCTCGCTCACCCCCGTACCCTACGGGAGGACGGCATCGGGGTCCACCCTTCTTCGTTGGTGGGTCGGGTGAGGAGCATGTCCGGACGACCGCGAAAGAGGCCGGCGGTCCGTCGTGCGCCGGGGTCGACGCGGAATGGGACCGTGCGTCCGTCCGGGATCGGCTCGGTTCCCGAACGATCCGGGATGTTGCAGGGTGGGCGGGCCGCCGCGGGCGCCTAGTGGAAGATGATCGGCGGCTCCAGGAGCGGGTCGTAGTCCCCCGGCAGCGGCGCAAGGAAGGTCACCACCTCGACCGCGCCCGCGAGGGTGCGCACGACGGTCATGCCGACGCCTTCGAGCAGACCCAGGGACAATCCGGCGCCGATGCCGTCGCTCTTGGAGCGCTTGACGATCTGGACCGGGAACTCGATCCAGCCGGTGAGGATGTTGACGATGCCGCGGCCGAGCTTGGCGCCGATCTTGGCGACGGTGCTCTCCGAGCCGCTGCGTTCGACGTTTTCGCGCTGGCGCGTCGGGTGATCGCTGCCGGTGGGGTGGGCCTCGGCGGCCGGTTCGACCTCGCGCCGGTCGCGGTTGCTCTGGATTTCGGTCGCGGCGGCGGCGGCCCCGGCGAGGAGGGGGCGCTCCATGGGACGGGGGGACTTCTTCTGGAAGCGGCGAAGGCGATGATCGGCCGGGGAGATGCCGTCCTCCTCGGCCCGCGCGACGGCGGACAGGGCCAACAGGGCCAGCAACGCGAACAGACTCGCCGTGATGCCGCGGGGACGCATGGGCACCTCCAGACACGAACTCCCATCCCTATATCGGCACTGCTTCTATCGCAACTGGAGGAGGGCGTCAACAAGAAATCATGGCAGTTCCCGCGCCGCGGCGGCGGCCACCCCGGCGCGCCAGGGCGCGGGCACCCACCGCCGGGCGATGGCAAGCGCGGCGCGCACGTCGGCCGCGCTGGCGCCCACGTTCCGTGCGCCGCGGACGTGCGCGCGCAATTGCGGCAGCGATCCCGTGATCGCGAGCACCGGCAGGACGCACAACTCGCGCGTCCGCGCCGAGAGGCCCGGGCGCGCCAGCACCTTCCCGTATCCCTCCCAGATGATCCACTCCGCCAGATCGGGGTGGAAGCGGCGGATCTGTGCCCGCATGCGTTCGTACGCGTCCCCGTAGATCCGCCGGCACAGGCGTTCCCCTCGCCGCCGCCAGGCGGCGACCGGGGAGTCCGTCCCGCGCGGGCGACGGGGCGCCCGCGCCGGAGGCAGCACGGCGAGGACGTTGATCGCGCGCGGGAAGCCGAGGAAGAGGTAGTTCTGCAACGCCAGTTCCCGGATCCACGCGAGCGGAACCCCGGCCTTGCGCGCCGCGGCCGCTTCGCGCGCCAGGCCCGGCAAGTCGCCCGCGGCCATGCGCGCGGAGAGGCTCACGAGACGCCGCAGCCGGGGGCCCACCGCCGTCTCCTATTTCTCCAGGAAGCTGACGCGGTCGGAGAGATTGTCGATCCGTTCGCGCAACTGGTCCCACGGGGTCTTCGGGGGAAAGCGGGAGACCATCCAGTAGGTGGCGAACAGGGCAAGGCCGAGCAGGCACAGGAACTCGACCGGACTCATGGCGGACGGGCCGATCACGGCGACGAAGGTTTCCACCATTCCGTTCGAGACCGCCTGGAGCAGCGGGATTCCCGACCGGGTCAGGAATCCGTCCGCGACGCGCAGTCCGGCGGATAGGACGACCAGGCAGGCGAAGCCGGCCGCAAAGCGCGCCATCCGGTCGCCGACGACCTCGGAGAGGCCCTTCCAGACGAGACGCCAGGCGGCATAGGTGATCAGCCCGGTGGTGCCGAACGAGAAGGTGGCGGAGACGATCCCGTGCACCGTCGTCAGGACTCCCGGACTCGGGAGCGTATCCTGGGCCCCGGCGGGGCCGGGCGCCGCGGCGGCGAGGAGCAATGCGGCGGAGAGAGGGACGAGCGTGCGACGGTCCATGGCGGCTCCCTTGCGCGAAAGACCCCGGCTTCCTAATCCGGGACGTGTCCGGTGTCAACTGTTTCCTTGACGACGATTTCGGACGCGGGATAGAATCCGGCCCGACCCGCGCCTGCCGTCCGTGCCCCGCCCCGATCCCCGTCGCGGAGGTTCCCGCCATGCTCCGCTTCCTGCTTCCCTTTGCCGTCGCGGGTCTCTTCGCCCTGGCCGCGCCGCCCGTACGCGCCGCCGACCTCCTGCCCGTCGACCAGATCCGGGAGGGGATGACCGGATACGGGCTCAGTGTCTTCGAAGGCGGCACGGTGGCGCGTTTCGAGGTCGTCGTCCTGGGCGTGCTCCGGAACATCCTGCCGCGACACGACCTCGTGCTCGTGCGCTGCACGGGGTCGCCGGTGCTGGAGAAGGCCGGGATCATCGCCGGCATGAGCGGGAGCCCGATCTATCTCGACGGGCGGCTGGCCGGGGCCCTGTCCCGGGCGTTTCCCGGCGCGAAGGAGGCGATCGCCCTGTTCACGCCGATCCAGGACATGCTCGACGAGGGCGGCCGGCGACTGGAGTACGGCCGCTACTGGAAGGCGGGGGAGCGCGCGCGACTGCGGCCGTGCGCCACGCCCCTGTTCGCCGGGGGATTTTCGCCGCGGGCGCTGGCCTTGCTGGAAGAGCGTCTGGGTCCGTTCGGCCTGCTCCCTCTGGAGGGCGGCGGCGGCGGCGGCGCGGCCGGCCCCGCGCCGGAACTCGTCCCGGGAGCCGCCGTCGGCTTTCAACTGATGCGCGGGGACTGGACCCTCACGGGCGTGGGAACGGTGACCCACGTGGACGGCGACCGCGTGTTCGCGTTCGGGCACCCGTTCCTCCAGGGCGGCGAAGTCTCCATGCCGATGGTCTCCGCGCGGGTCCACACGGTCGTCGCCAACCAGGACGTGTCTTTCAAGCTCGCCTCCCCGGTGGCCGAGATCGGCAGCCTGGTCCAGGACCAGATTTCGTGCGTCATGGGGGTTCGCGGGCGGACCTGCGACCTGCTGCCGGTATCCCTGCGCCTCTCCTCGCCGGGCGGCGGACGCGATCACGCCTTTCGCGTCGAGGTAATCCGAAACCCCGCGTACACCGGCATGCTCGTGCGCGCTGCGCTGCTCAACGCGATCGAGACGCTGGAGCCCGGCACGCGCGACTGCACACTCGACGTGTCGCTCAAGGTCGGCGTCCGGGGCCATGCGCCGGTGGAAGTGCGCGATCGCTTGAGCAGCGCCGCGGGCCCGCTCGGCGACGGCTTCGGGCTCTTTCGCGCATTCAGCCTGATCGACGAACTCCTGGACAACCCGTTCGAGAGGGTCCACCTGGACGCGGTGGACGTCGTGATCTCGCGCAGGCCGGTTCGCTGCGATGCGGAAATCCTGACCGTCCGGGTGCGCGAGCCCGAGGTGGCTCCGGGCGATCCGGTCCATGTCCTGGTTCAGCTCAAACCCTACGGAGGGAGTCCGGTCGTCCGGGAACTGGAACTGCGCGTTCCCATGTCCGTGCCGCGCGGATCGTTCCTGGCCGTGCGCGTGGCGGGAGGGGCGTTGGCTTCCCCGACTCCAGCGGCGCCGCCCACGAGCCTCGCGGAGTTGATGCGCGTCGCGGCCGCGCGACGCAGCTCCCAAACTTTGGTCGCCGCCCTCGATCCGCCCGGGATGGGAGTCGTGTACCGGGGCTTTCAGACCCGCTCCCTGCCTCCATCCGTGCTGCACGATCTGGCCCCGCTGTTGCGCGAACATGCGCTGCTGGTGCCCGATACCCTGGAGGCGGCCGTGGAAACGGAATGGGTCGTGCAGGGGGCGATGCAGGCGCTCGTGCGCATCCGTTGACCGTTGCCGGAAACGGGGGGACCGCGCCCGCGGCGACCGGCCGGGGCACGAGCGGATCCCGGAAGTCGATCACGGGGGGAAGAATGCGCAAGGCCGTCCTCGCCGGGCTCCTGACCGCGGCGGTCGCGGTTGCCGCCTCCGCCGTGGAAACCCGCCTGTGGGAACTGACCACGCCGGGTGAACTGCGTCTCGGCGAACTGGACGGCACCGTGGTCTCCTCGGAAGGGTCGGTCTTTCTCGGTGCGGCGGCGCGCATCGTTCCCTGCGAGGACAAGGGCCTCTGGTCCCTTGCGGTGGGCCCGGACGGCGGCGTGTGGGCCGGCAGCGCGGAGAGCGGACGGGTCTTTCGGTTGCGGGAGGGCGTCCTCGAGGAAGCGGCGCGCACGGGCGAACTGGTGGTGACCGACCTGCTCCCGGGAAGCGACGGGGTGCTTGCCGCCACCATCCCGAACGGCCGTGTATTCCGGATCGCGCCGGACGGCGCGTGTACGCTTTTCGCCGAACTGCCGGCGAAACAGGTGTGGGCCCTGGCGCGGGTCGGGGAGGACGTCTTCGCGGCGACGGGACCGGAAGGACGGCTCTTCGCCATCGATGCCGGCGGTCGCGTGCGTGAGATCTGGAAGGCGCGCGCTGAGAATCTCCTGGCCCTGGCGGTTGCGCCGGACGGCACGGTCTACTTCGGAGCCGACCGGCCGGGAGTGTTGTTCGCGCGCGCCCCGGACGGGAAGGTGCGGGCGCTGCACGACTTCGGCGATCTCGAAGTGAGGTCGATCGCGCTCACGCCGGCCGGACCGGTGGTGGCGGCCAACCGGATCACCTCGCCGCCGGCCCCCGGGGGAGGTCCGATGGGCGCGGGGATCGACCTCTCGCCGTGGGTGCAGGGTCCGGGCGCCGCGGGCGGGACTCCTCCCGCGGGGGGGGCCGCGGGGGCCGAGATCGTCGAAGCGGCGGAGCACGGCATGCCGGAGGCGCTCGATTTGGGCGGCGGAACGGGGGAAGGCTTCGTCTATCGGCTCGATCCGCGCGGCCGAGTGGAGGAACTCCTGCACCTGGCGGAGGGCCCGATCGCCCAGGTGCGGGCCTCCTCCGACGGCGGAGTCTGGGTGGCGGCGGGGACCGGCGGGACGGTGATCCGCGTGCGCGCCGACGGGGTCACCTTCACCCTCCTGCGCGCGGCGGGTCGTCAGGTGCAGGCCATCGGCACGCAACGCGGCGAGTTCACCCACGCGGCGCTGGCGAACCTGGCCGGAGTCGCGGCGGTCGAACCCGGGCGGCCGGCCGATCCGACCTACACGTCCCGCATTCTGGATGCGGGGTTTCCCGCCGCGTGGGGAAATGCCTTTTGGGTCGGCCACGGCCGCCTCGCCTTTTCCACGCGCAGCGGCAACACCGCCGTTCCGGATGAGACGTGGTCCGAGTGGGCGGCGGCGGGATCGGCCTCGCCCGCGAAAGTAGCCAGTCCGCCCGGGCGCTTTCTGCAGTTCCGGGTCGGCTGGAGCGAGGATCCGGGGGCCATGCTCCGCGCGGTACGGATCGCCTACCAGGTGGCGAACCAGTGCCCGCGCGTGCGCTCGATCCAGATCGGTCCCGCGGCCGCGTCCGGGGAGAGCGCAGACATGGCAAGCCCAGGCACCCTCGCCCAGACGGCCGCCCGCGGCGCCTCCGGCGGAGGATCCGGCAATCTCGCCGCCCTGCTTGCGGCGGTCGCCGACTCCGTGCCGACCGCGGGGGCCGGGGGGGGCGGGCACCCGAAGCTCGCGCAGCAGGCGGGCCGGATCAAGGCCATCGAGTGGACCGCGGAAGACCCCGATGGCGATGCGCTCGTCTTCCGGGTCTGGTGCGCCCGCGAAGGCAGCGAAGACTGGATCCTGCTGACCTCCCGGGAGCCGATCACGGAATCGACCTGGGCCTGGGACACCGAGTCGTTCCCCGACGGGACGTATGTCCTCCGCGTCGAGGGGAGCGACGAGCAGGCCAACCCGCCGGCCGACGCGCTGCGCCACTCGCTCGTGTCGCCGCCGATCCTGGTGGACAACACCAAGCCGCGCGTTCTCGATCTCGCGGTTTCTCCGGAGGGGACCTGCCGGGGAATCGCGGTCGACGGGTACAGCCTGGTGCAGCGGATCGAGATCTCCCTGGACGGCGGCCCCTGGGCGCGGGTGGCGCCGTTCGGGGGCTTGAATGACGCGTCGGAACTCGCCTTCTCGGTCCCGCTCGGGGTCGAGGACGAGAAGTCGCACGTCGTCGCGGTGCGCGCCATCGACCTCGGCGGGAACGTCGGTTCCGCGCAGGTTTCCTTCCGGCTCAAGCGCTGACGGGGCGGATGCGCGGATGTGGCGTCGACATTGGCGAAAGGCGCTCGTGGGGGCGCTCCTCGGCGTGCCGGCGCTCGCGGCCCTGGTCTATTTCGTCGCCTTCCCGTGGTACGTGCGCAGCGGCACGTACAACCCCGAGATCGAACGCGTCCTCGGGGATGCCCTCGGTTTGCGGGTGACTCTGGGCGCGCTCGAAGGGAGCGTCCTTTCGGACGTCATCCTGCGGGATCTCTCCGGCGTCGACCCGGAGACCGGCGAATCGGTCTTCACCGTCCCGGAGGTCCGGCTCGTCTACGATCCCATGGAGCTGCGCGAGGGAAAGGTGCGCTCGCTCGCGCTCGTGCGTCCCCGGATCCGCTTGACGCATGAGAAGGTCCGCGGCTGGCGGTGGCGCCGGTTCGGCGCCTGGGTCGGGGGGGGCGGCGCCGGCGGGGCGCCGATCGCGGGTCCCCCGCAGGCGGACGACCTGAAGATCGAAGGGCTCGAGATCACCGTCTGGACCGACGATCTCGTCGCTCGCGTATCGGGGCTCGACGTCGACGCCGGCCGCGTGTCGCTCGATCAGCCGATCCGAATGTCGCTGCCGCGCGGCGCGCGCATCGGATTCGCCCGCCCCCTCGAGGCGGATCTCGACGCCGCCACGCTGGAGGCCGCGCCGGTCACGCTGGCGTGCAAGACGATCGAGATGCGGCCCTTCGGAGACCGCCCGGAGGGACGGATCGAAGACCTCGCCTTCGCGACCGAGGACCTGCGCGCCATCACCCCCGCCCTGGCAGCCCTGGGCTTGCGCGATTGGACCCTCTCGTCCGGTCCGACCCGCGCGGACCTGGATCTCGAGCTGTCCGATGGCCGGCTCACCGTCGTCAGCTCCGGCGCGGCGCCCCGCCTGGAGATCGGTCTCCCGAACGGCGAGCGCCACCCCGCCGGCGGCGCCTGGGACGTGCGGATGGGCGTGACGCTCGATTCCCGGGAGGCGATTCTCGAGCGCCTCCGTCTCGTTACCGAGTCGTACGGAACCTACGAGGCGCAGGCCACCGGATCGCTGGCGACCCAGGAGGTCCTGGTGCGATCCTGGAGCGCGGAGAAGGTGGACCTCGCCCTTCTCGACCGCCTCGCCGGGGTTCGCGCGACGGGTTGGCAATTCGGCGGCGTCACCGATCTCGGATCCGGCACCGGTCGATTCCGGCGCGACGAGCGCACGGGAGAGTGGGACCTCACCGTCACGGGCACCGCGGTGGCGGAGCGGTTGGCTGCCGCCTACCGGACGGACGCGTCGATCGTGCAGGGCAGCGGCGTGGAAGTGCGGACGACGATCGGTCTCGACTCGCGGGCGGGGACTTGCGTGATCGGGACGGTGGGTTCGGCGTCGCGGTTGGCCAATGCGGGCGGCGGGTTTGAGATCCGCGGCGACGGCGGGGCGGACGGCGTCGTCTTCCGGGGCGTCTACCGGTGGCGGGAGGGAGTCTTCGACGTCGAACAGGTGGACGCGCGCATCCGCGACCTCGTCGTCGCCGGTCAGGACGGCGGGCGCGCCCTCGTACTGGGCGAGCCGGTCACGGTGGGATTCGTGCGCTCCACCGGAGAGGAAGGGCAGCCGCACGCGCCGCGGCTCCGGTACGACCGTCGCACCGGCCGGCTGCGGTTCGCGGGTCTCAAGCTCTCCCCGCGGCGCGGCGGCGATCTGACGGTCGCGGCGGATCTGAGCGTGCACGCCGCGAAGTTCGACGCGCTGGAGGTGGAAGGCCGGGGCGTCGATCTTCCCTTCGTTCAGGACACCGCGCGGCGCACCCTTGGATGGGCCGCGCCCTTCTGGACCCTGACCGGCTCCGCCGACTTCTCGCTGAAGGTGCGTCCCGGCACGACCGGCGAGAATTCCTACCAGGGAAACTTCGTGCTCAAGGGACCCGACCTCGCCCTCGAAGCCGTGACCGATCCGGGCCGGCCGATCGGGCTGGCCGGGGACCTGGACGGGGCCTTTCAACTGGACACCTCGGCCCGGATGCTGCGACTGTCGAACGGACATGCGCGACTCGGTTCGCGCGGCCATGGCGATTACCGGATGGTCCTCGATCTGCGCACCGGCTGGCCCACCGAAGGGGTGATCGACTTGTACGCGATGGACGGCGGGTGGACCTGGGACCTGGTCCGGCGGGCCGCCCGCGTCGCCGAGGACCTGTTCGAGGGGAAAGGGCAGATCAACGGCCGCATTACCCTCGGCTCCGTCACCCGTGGAACGGCTACCGACGGGAAAATCCACTTCAAGGGGAACCTGACCTCCCCGGGACTCTTCTCGCGCCACTATGACGTGGAACTGACCGGGGGCCAGATCGGCGTGGAGTGCGAAGCGCTGTTCCCGGAACGAGGCTGGGACCGGCCGGTCTTCACCGCCACGGTGGACTTGAACGGCTGCTCGGCGCGTTCCGACGGGAGACTCTACGAGGCGGAGAAGATCGCGCTGCGTGCATCGACGGAGTTGCGTTTCG
Source organism: uncultured Planctomycetia bacterium (assembly GCA_964632945.1). GTDB lineage: Bacteria > Planctomycetota > MHYJ01 > WSZJ01 > CAZWCX01 > CAZWCX01. The sequence continues at coordinate 14,553 of CAZWCX010000055.1, forward strand.
ACCGGCCGGCGGACGGCGTGGCGGGTCGCATCGACCTGCGCGTGCGCCGCGCGGAAATTCTCTGGGACACGCTCTACGACGAAATCCGCAAGGACCCGATCATCGCGCAGGTTCGCGGCGCGTGGGACGGCGCGGCGCGCCGGCTGCGACTGGACCGGTTCGACCTCGAGCATCCGAACCTGGGGTACGCCCGCGGCAGCGGCGAGTCGACGGTGCACAGGATCGACGAGAATCTGGTGCTGGTCGGCCGGGTGGACCTGGAGGACTCGTCCTTCGCGCTGCAGGGCGCGACGGTGGCGGGGCTGGCGGGGCGGGTGCCGTTCTGGATCGGGTACCCGCTGCTTCCCGATTCGCAGGCGCCGGAAGGGTTGCGCGAGGCGGACTGGGCCCGCGTCGCGGTGAAATCCGTCGAGAAGGGCCGATTCCGCATGGAGGGCCTGGACCTGGAATTCGCCTGGGTGGGGAACCGTGTGCTCACCCGTCGGCCGCTGGAACTTCCGGTGGCCGGCGGAACGATGCGCTTCCTCGGCTTCACGGCCCGCGGGCTGATTCCCCGGGGACTGTCCGACCCGTACCGCCCGGAGTGGCGCGCGGATGCGCTCGAGCTGGCCGGCGTGCGCCCGGGGTTGGCGCTTTACATGGCGGGGATCGACCGGCCCCTGCCGGGATCGCTCAGCGGGCGAATCGAGCAGCCGGTCTTCGAGAACGACGTTCTCGACCTGCGCGGGGGCGAACTTTCCGGCGACCTCCTCGGCGGACAGGTGACCCTGCGCGATCTTCAGGTTCGCAATCCGATCAGCCGGTGGCGCCTGGAGGCGGACATCGCGGCGCGGGGAATCGATCTCCTGGAGGCCTGCCGCGTCTTTCCCGAGGTCGGCACGATCGAGGGGAAGGTGGATGCCGTGGTGCGGGATCTCGAAGTATTCGAGGGGACGCCCGTGGCCTTCGAGCTCGACGTGGACAACGCCTCCTGGTCCGGCGACGGCGGCGTCCGCCAGACCATCGACCACCAGGCGGCGCGAAGCCTGGGGACGTTCAGCGGCGGGGTCTCCGCCATGTTCGAGGATACGGTGCGGAAACGCACGTTCAAGTACATCCACTTCGGCGTGGTCGCCCGCATGCAATACCAGGCGGAACTGGGTCGGACCTTCATCCGCATGCGCGGGAAGTACCGGCAGCAGACGCTGGCGTTTCCGCCGATCACGACGTATCGCCGCGTGGAACGGCCGGACTTCGGGCCGCTGCTGGATCAGGCGGTGGACGGGGAGGAGTATTTCCTCGTCGGGGCGACCACGAGCGGCGTTAATCTCATCAACGGGGAGCCGCGCGGGATGGTCGACTACGTGGAACTGTTCGAGCGGGCGAAGCGCGTGATCGCGCGCGGCCGCGAGGCGATGGAAATCCGGTAGCCCCGGATCGTCCGTGAGCCCGCCCGGCTGCGTGAGGAATGCGCCCGCCGGCCACCCTTCCACCGCACCCACCAGGCCGTCGAGCGCACCCCGCCGGGGAGGGCATTCGGACACGAACCGAAACCGGGAAACGACCCGCGGTTCGGAACCGGCGGCGTGGTGGAGTCCGCGGAGGGACGGATCGGGCCGCTCCGCCCCCGGGGATACCGGAGGCGGAGCCGCGGCCCGCGGCCGTATGCGCGGGAAGTGCCCGGTGCGCGAAGGCTACCGTCCCGCCGCCTTCCGATGGAACAGGAACTCGTTCTTCGTCTTGGCGAGCTTGCCGTCGATCTCCAGGACGGGGTAGGCCAGGAAGTTGATCGGACCCGAGGCCGGCATCGGATCCACCTCCAGGTCGCGCCCACGGCTGAACTCGACCCGGTTGGCCGGATGGTGGCCGAAGTAGTAGGTCGCCAGGCTCGAATACTTGTCCGCCTCGCTGATGTCGATCGGCCACCACTTGCCGTCGGCATAGAACTCCGCCCAGCAATGGTACCCGTCGCAGCCGCCGTCGTTGCGATCGGAGGGAAGGGCCGCGCCGATGGCGAACCGGGCGGGAATGTTCGAGGCCCGCGCCAACGCAATGAAATAAGCGTGGTAGTCGGTGCAATTCCCGTTGCGTGCGTCGCACGCATAAACCGCGTCGCCCTTGCCCCAACCGGGACCGGCCTTGGCGTACTTCATCGATTCGATGACGTGATCATAGATGGCGCGCGCGCGCACCATTTCGCCCTTCTTTTCCGCAACCACCTCCTGCGCGATTTTCTTGAACTTCTCGTCGATGGGGACCAACCGCTCCGCCTTCAGGTGCCGTTCCGCGGCCTTCGGATCCGAACCATATGCCGCCTTCTCGTTCCGCCGCACGTGGTAGCGGATCTCCAGCGTCTTCTTGCTGTCTTCCGGACCCAGTTCGACGAAGAGGATCCGATTGCCGTGTTCCTTGTCGGTCACTTCGGTGAGTTTCCCGGGTACTTGCGTGGAGATCCGTTCGACCTGCTGGAACTCATCCGAGGTCGCCAGCGGGATCCACATGCGGGCCGGACCCGTGATCTCCGGCAGCGTGGCCCGGTACTGGAAGTCGAACTCGTCGTTCGAGCGCCGGATCCCGAAGTGATAGTCCTTGCCGTCGTTCACCTCGATCCGATGCCAGGTCCCGTCGTTCGCCTGATCCCAGAGATAGTAGGGGATGCCGTTGAGCTTGTGGACGGTCGTCTCGGTCACCGTCATCGCGCCCGGGTCCCCCTTCAGGAAGAAGTCCACATCGTAGACGTCGCCCTTGGTGTCGACCAGATCCACGCAGGCAAAGTGCGAGCGCGGACCCAGATTGGCCAGGTACTCCGTGTGAACCTTGACCAGCTTGAGCTGCAGGGTCTCTTTCTGGAACGGGAGCTGGAAGTGACCTCCCCCCTTCACGACTTGTTCCTCGATGTGCTTCTCGATTCCCGCCTGGATGTCGGCCGTGACGACGGGCGCCGCCGTGCTCTGCCCCTCGATCCGAAGGACGCCGGCGAGCTGCAGGACGATCGCCATCGCCAAGGGGATAATCACTCGCTTCATCGTGCTTCGACCTCTCAAAAGAAGTGAGGAAAACCCCACGAGTCCGACCGGATCCGCAGGGCCCCGGGTCCGCGCGTCGCAGCCGGGCCGCGACGATGCATGCGCGGGGGGCGCTCGACCCGCGCGGGTCTCACGCCCCGGTCGAGGACGCTCCCCGCGCCCCTCGACGTGGATGTAACCGGGGCAGGATAGGCGGGAATTTCACCCATGTCAACCGGGTCGACCCGAACCGATGCCGGGTGCAATAGTGGATTGGATATCCCGATACTTGTTATCGCCTGATGGTTGCTCCGGGGGCGGGCCCGGCCGATTGCGCGGCGCACGGACCGAACGCGGCTGCCGGGCCCCGGGGGGATCGCGCTCCGAAACGCACCGGAGACGCGTCCGGCGGTCCGAAGCGCGTCTCCCGGGGGTGCCTGCTCGTTGTAGCCGACCGGCTACTTGCGGAGCTTGATCCCTCAGCCCTTGGCCTTGGTGACCGGTTTGGCGACGGCTTCGCCCCGGAGTACCTGTTCGGCCGCCTTCTGCGCGAGCGGCTCGAAGTCCTCGTCGCCCGAGCGGCCGCCGCTGTCGAAGGCGCCCATGTACGCGATCTTCCCCTGGCGGTCGATCACATAGGTGGCGGTCACCTTGCGCGCGCCGAAGGAGGCCGCGATCTGGGTCGATTCGTCCATGTAGATGGGATACGGGATGCCGTTCTTTTCGCGGTAGCCGCGCGCCTGGTCCGTGGTCTCGCCGTAGGAGTCGACGGCGAAGTACTCGACGCCGTTCTCCTTGCACCAGGCCGCGAGTTGGCCGTACTTCTCCATGTACTGGGCCCCGGTCGGGCACTTGTACGACCAGAACGTGACCACCGCGACCTTGCCCTCTTTCTTTTCGCCGGTGTCGCTCGTGGATTCGGCGAAATCGGCCAGCCTCACCGACTTCCCTTCCGTGTCGGTCAGGGTCACGTCCGGTGCCGGGGACCCGATCCCCGGGCTGTCCGCCACGGCGGGGCGGGCGATCGACAACGCGAGAACCAGCAAAGCGCAGGACAGCGCAGGTAACAGGGAGCGCGGATTCATGGAGACCTCCAAGGCAGGAGACGGACCCACAGGCGGCGCACGACGGCCGCCTGGGTCTGAAACCCATCGGGACGGACTTCGGACCGGCGATTCCCGCTGAAACCCGGCGAAGGCGGGGAATATTCCGCCTTCACGCCGGGGTCTGCCGGGGGGCAGGAGACTACCCGGCCGCCTGCTTGACCGCGGCGAGCGCCTTTTCATAGTCCGGGTGGGTGGTGATTTCCTTCACGATCTCCACGTACTTCACCTTGTCGTCCGCGCCCACCACGAAGATGGAGCGCGCCAGGAGGCGGAGTTCCTTGATCAGGACTCCGTAGGCGAGGCCGAACGCGGTGTCCCGGTGATCCGAAAGGGTCTGGATCTTGGTGATGTTCCCGGCGCCGCAATACCGCTTCTGCGCGAAGGGGAGATCCACGCTGACGGTCAGGACCGCGACCTTGTCGGGCAGTTTGGCGGCTTCCTCGTTGAAGCGTTTGGTCTGCTGGTCACAGATTCCGGTGTCGAGAGAAGGCACGACGGAAATCAGCCGGACCTTGCCTGCGCTGTTTTTCAGCGTCACTTCGGCGAGGCCCTGATCGATGGTCTTGAACGCCGGAGCGGCGTCTCCCGCCTGGAGGGCGGGGCCCAACAGCGTGACCGGGTTGCCCTTGAAGGTGACGAGGCCGGTTTTCTCCTGAGTCATGGGGGTATCTCCTCCTGGGATCGATCGGACGGGGCCCGCGCACGACGACGGGCACTTTCACCCGATGGCGGATCCTCGCTCGGGGACGCGACCGGGCGGCAGAACAGCAAGCCCTGCCCGGACGCGGTCGGGCGAAGGGGCGAAGTCTACGGCCGCCCCGAGGGGGGCGTCAAGCCAAATGGCGGGTGCGGCGGCCTACCCTGCGCTCTCCCCACCCTTGACGGGCACGGCGACAGCCCCATAGGATGACCGACGTTCCATCCGCCCGAGAACGCCTGTCGAGGGTTGCCGCATGTCCCCGTCGCCCCGACCGCTCCGATTCGCTCTCCTGCTCGCCTTGACCCTGGTGGTCTGCTTGGCTCCGTCTCCGCGCCCGGCCGGCGCCGAGCCGGCGGACAAGGACTCGGTCGATCAGAAGGCGGTGGACGAGGCGATTCGCAAGGGGGCGGAATTCCTCAAGGCCGGATTCACCCCCGGCGACCACAACCCCAACACCGAACTGGTCCTGCTTACGCTCCTCCACGCGGGGGAATCGCTCAACGACCCCGCGGTCTCGGCCGCCCTGGAGTACGTGAAGAAACTCAACATCACCGCGCTGCCGTTCAAGGAGAAGACCTATCGCGTCTCGCTGGCCGCGATGTGCCTGGAGCACGTGAACAAAGCGGCTTTCCAGGATCGGCTGGCGGCGTTTGCGAAGTTCCTGATCTGCAATCAGTGCGTGAACGGGCAGTGGGCCTACGGCGAAAACGTCGAAGGCTTCGTCCCCTCCGGCGGCGGCGGGACCGTGGAAACGGGCGGCGGCGGGGACAAGCCGGGCGGTTCCCGCACCGGCCGCGAGACCACGGCCATGAGGAAGGTGAAGGTCGAGTGCGAGCGCCCGATCGGTCCCCCGACGGGCGATCACTCCAACACCCAGTTCGCCCTCCTCGGGCTGCGCGCCTGCGCCGAAGCCGCGATCGAAATCCCCAAGGAGGTTTGGAACAAGGCCCTGCGAATCCTCGAGCAGGGACAGCGCCTCGATGGGGGGTGGAGCTACTCCTACCCGAGCCCCCTCGACGCCGCCGCAGGATCCAAGGTGACCGACGCGGGCGCGAGTTACGGCAGCATGTCCTGCTCCGGCGTTTGCGGTCTGATCATTTGCCGCTACTACCTCGGGCAGAAGAGCTGGAAGGGAGACCCCGCGATCCAGAAGGGACTCGAGTGGATCGGGACGAACTTCACGGTCAAGGAGAACGCGAAGTTCGCGGACAACCCGGCGCCCAATCACCCGGGCGGCGGGGCGGTCTGGCACTACTACTACCTGTACGCGCTGGAGCGCACGGGCATGCTGGCCGGGGTCGAGAAGTTCGGGGCGCGCAAGTGGTACAGCAACGGCGCGCGCTTCCTGCTCAAGGAGCAGAAGCCGGAAGGTTCCTGGGCTTCGGCGCTCGGCGACAGCATCGTCCAGGACACCTGCTTCGCCATTCTGTTCCTGAAGAAGGCGACCAAACCGATCACGATCAAGTCCGGTCGCTGAGCGGGAGCCCCGACCCGGCGCGTAGCCCGCGCCAGGTCGGCCCCCATCGCGCTATTCTTCGCTCCTTCCGCCCAGCAGCCCGGCGCGGAACAGGAAGTAGAGCAGCGTGAGGATGCTCGAGATCGTCGCCGCCACGTAGGTGAGAGCGGCCGCGCTGAGCACGCCCGCCACGAGCGGCCCTTCCTCCCCGCGGACGAGACCGAGGTCGCGCAGCAGCGCCTTCGCCCGTCGGCTCGCATCGAACTCGACCGGCAGGTTGACCAGCTGAAACACGACCGTCAGGCCGAAGGCGCCGATCCCCAGCACGACGAGGTTCAGCGCGCCCAGGATGAACCCTCCGAAGATCAGGATCCAGGAGAGGTTCCCTCCCACCGAGGCCAGCGGGACGATCGCGTTGCGCAAGGCCAGGAGCGGATACCCGGAGGCGTGCTGCAGCGCGTGTCCGGCCTCGTGCGCCGCGATCCCCAGCGCGGCCACGGAACGCCCCTGGTAGACGTCGGGGCTCAGCCGCAGGACCCGCTCGCGCGGGTCGTAGTGGTCCGACAGCCAGCCCTGCGTCGGCTCGATCCGCACCCCGGACACGCCGGACTCCCGCAGGATCGCCACCGCGGCCTCCGCGCCCGACAGTCCACTCGCCGGCGCAACCTCGCTCGCGCGCGCGTAGGCTCTCTTCACCTTCACTTGCGCCCACAAGGCGAGGAGGATTCCCGGCGCCAGGAACAGGAAGTAGATCGGATCGAAAAACATGTTCATCTCCGGTTCAGAGGGTCCGTTTGCCGTGATGGTCCGCGGACGCAAAAGGCTTGCCGGTGGCTACTCGAAGAGCTCCGGAATCGCTTCGTTTCATCCGCTCAAGTCCTAACGGATGGACAGGTTGAGGCATTCCCGAAAACCGCGGGCGCGGACGCGGGCGCCACCGGGAAACTCCTGTCAATTCGGCAGCACGGACCGGGGGCTGGCAGCTCCAGCGCGGATCGCGGCGAGGCTGGGTGGGTGACGGGACCAGGCTGGCGGAGGGATCCGCGAGAGGGTCGAACGTCGGGAATCCCGCCACCGTGGAGCTTCGCGCTCCCCCGGGCGCCTCCGGTCGGTGTCGTCGGAATCCGGGATGAAGTCGGGAAACCCGTCCGGGTGCGCCCGATCGGGCACGACCCACGGGTCGGCGGGCGACCGTCCCGAGGAGGGGACGGAGTGCGGTCCGGAAGAGCCGGCGATGCGGGGATTCCGCCGAAGTTCCTCCGGCGCGGCGGCGCGCCGCGCGGCGGGAGGTGCGCGGTGCCGGCGGCCGGCGGTTCGGGGGCGACTACGGCGTGACGCGATAGCGGGCCGCGTGGTCGCGCCAGAATCGGGCGCAGATGTTGGCGATGGACTGTCCGACGGCGAGGAGGAGAGGGGGCTGGCGGTAGTCCTCGCCCAGGGCGCCGGGCGGGAGGCGGCCGGCGATGCGCGAGAAATAGGTGTGAGCCACATAATAGAACGGGGGCTGCATGGCCGCCTGCGCGTCGCGGAACGCCTTCTCGTACTCCTGGGCGCCGTCGAGGGCGGAGACTCCCAGATCGGGTGTGGCGAGGGCGGCGACCGTGAGGTCCCGCAGGCGGTCCGCCTGCTCGGGGCTGAACCAGCCGCGCAGGTTGCGCAGCTGACAGGTGGCGGCGGACAGGATGAACTCGTGCATCGCCCAGGGCGAATCGATGGGGTCGGAGTTTCCGCGGACGTAGGGGCGCCAGCCTTCGGTGATGGTGGGCCAGTTCGCGCTGACGGTCTGCACCATCTCGAGCACGAACGTGCGCGCGGACTCCTCTTCGGAGACCTGCGGCTTGACGGCCATGGATTTCACCTCGTCGTATCGTCTTCCGCCGCGATCCCGGCGGGCACCAGCAAATCCAGCGCACCCGGCGCGACCCGGATTCGGGCGGGCGCATTTCCTGCCGGGTCGCCATCGACCTGCATCGGAACATGTCCGTCGAGCACCGTCAAGCGGATCTCTTTCGCGCGCGCGCCTGCCGACCGGCCGCTCCAGTGCGGACGATGAAGCATGGCAAAGCCGAACGCGCGCAGGTAGTCGAACCGGCCGAGAGCACGGAAGCGGTAGACGTCGAGCCAGCCGTCGTCGGGACGGGCCTCGGGAGCGAAGGAGAGGGGGCCGGCGTAGGTTCGCGTGTTGGAGACGACGACGAACGTGGCCGCTTCATCGAGGACGCGGCCGTCGGCCTCAACGCGGATTCGGGGCGGGCGATAGTCGAGCATCATGGCGAATCCCCACGCGATGTAGAGGGCGTGGCCGACGATCGGGCCGCGGCGCCAGGAGTGAAAGGCCCGAACGATATGGGCGTCGTACCCGGCCCCCGTGACCGCCGCGGCCCAGCATCGGCGGCGGCCGTCCTCCTCGAGCACTTCGATCAGGTCGATCCGTCTCCGGCGATCGCGTACGATCAGGTCGCACGCCGCCTCCACATGGCGCGAATGTCCGAACTCCTTCGCCAGCACGTTGGCGGTCCCGAGCGGGACGATGCCCAGCGGCACGTCTCGCCCGACCAGGCCGGAAAGGACTTCGTTGACCGTCCCGTCCCCGCCGACGGCGAGCACCGCGTCATGTCCGGAGGCCGCCGCAGCGAGGCGTTCGCCGTCGCCGGCCGCGCGGGTCGGGGAAAGCACGGCACGGATCCCCCGGGCCTCGAGCCGCGACGCCAGAGCCCCGGCGATTCGCGGTCCCCGGCCCCGCCCGGAGATCGGATTCACGATCAGGAGGACGGATCGGATCACGTCGTGCCGTCGGCGGCCTCACCCCCGTCCGGGTCGTCCGAATCCGGCACCCGCAGCCGCCGCGCCTCCGTCCGTTTGCCGGCGATTCGCACCGCCACGATGGTGATCGGCAGCGTCACGGTCCCCGACCACTTCTCCCAGGCGGCCAGTTTCCCGGACTGGATCGGCAGCGGCAGGGACTCGAGGGCGACCCCGCCGAATCCGTACAGGTAGGGTTCCAGCCAGGGCGTGACTTCCGCGGAGAGCGGCCGGCCCGTCGGATCCGCCCCCTTGCGCAGCTTCAGGTCGAGGTGGGGGAACGGGCGCGAGAAATCGCGCAGCGGCGGAAGAGATTCGAGGATGCGCAGGTACGCCGCCATCGAGTGGAGCAGGTCGTTGACCACCGCGGGGTGTTCGCCCCCGCCCGCGTCGCGCCGATACGCGCGCAGGCTCATGAACGACTTGCCGAGCGCCTTCCAGGCTTCACGAACCTTGCCGGTGCGGAAGGCCGGCAGGACGACTTCTTCCCAGTGTTCGCGCAGCGTGGAGTAGGATGCGCCCGCGCGGATCGTCAATTCGAGATCCACGGTTCCGGACGCGTAGTCGGTGGTCTCCGTCACGACCGCTTCCCGATACGACGACAGTTTCACCTTGCCGACCACGTAGTCGAAATCGCGCAGCAGCAGGCGCTCGTCCGGTCCCAGGGTCTGTACTGCGGTGGAGAGGGCGGTGCGCAGCCGCCCGAGTTCTTCTTCCACCGTGAGTTCATTCCACTGGCGGGCGGCATAGAAGGCCGGGAGGTCGGCGAGCGCACGCGGCTGATTCAGCAGCATCGCCTCGCTCGCGCACCCCTCGATCAGGGTCGTTCGCGCCTCGAGCATCCGGTCGACGCCCCCCGACCGTTGGATGCGCACGACGTATCCTTCGCAGGCCTGGAGTTCCTTGTTCCAGACCGGCGATTTTTCCGAGAACCAGCCGTTGAGTTCGAGCTGCCGGATGAGCAGATCGGGCTCGTACGCGGTCACGCCCCCGTCCAGGACCAGCAACAGCTGGCGGCTCCCGAGGGTGCGGAGGAGGGTCGTCTTCTCGAATTTGGGCCGGTTGCTCCGTTCGCCGCGGGTCACCACCGGCGTGCGCGCCCGCGCATCGTCCAGTCCGAGCGCGGCCTGGAAGGCGGATTCCTCCTCGGCCTCCTTCGCTTCCTGTTCCGCGCCGAGCTCGCGCAGCGAGGCGATCTTCTCCTGCCACTCCTTGGGTCCGATGAGCATGAAACGCTTGTCGATCTCGAAGTGGGGCTCGACCCCCAGGGCATGTCCCAGGCGCTCGAGGTCGGTCAGGAGGTCGTCGAAGTCCGCGTACCGGCGATCCGGGTCTTTCTCCAGGCAGCGCATGACCAGCCGGTCCAGGTCGTTCGCGATCGGCAGGGCGCGGAACGACGCGCTCACCTCCGAGGGGGGCGGCGGCTGATTGAACAGGATTGCCGTGGGCAGCCCCGACAGCGTGGAGCCGTAGAAGGGGTGGCGGTGCGTGAGCATTTCATAGAGGGTGAGCCCGAACGAGTAGATGTCCGACCGCGTGTCGAGGACGCGGTCGCCGGCGATCTGTTCGGGCGACATGTACGGAATCGTCCCGACGATTTCTCCCGCCTGGGTGAGGCGCGATGCCCCGTGCAGCCCCGCGACCGTGGCGGGATTGACCGCGGCGCCCGGGTAGGCGTCGCTCGCCTCGCGCCCCCGTTCCGCGCCGGGGCGCTTGTGCGTGCCGGTGCCGCTCGCACCCGCCTGGGCCACGAGCTTGAGCGCCTCCACGTTCACGGTCGCCAGGCCGAAGTCGGTGATCTTGGCGATCCCTTCGCGCGTGATCAGGATGTTCTCGGGCTTGATGTCGCGGTGCACGACGTAGTGGCGCTCCCACGCGTACAGGAGCCCGAAGGCGACCTGCATGGCGAAGTCCATCACGACGTCGAAGGCGAGCCGGGCGTCGCGCATCCGCGCGCGCAGGCTCTTGCCGTCGACGAATTCGAGGAACAGCAGCGGATAGTCGCCGTGCCGTCGCGCGAAGTACGCCTGCACGATGTTCGGGTGCCGCTCGGTCAGCCGGATCCAGAGGATGCACTCCTTGAAGAAACGCTCGACGGAGCCGGAGCGTTCGAGGCAGCGCTTCTGCAGGGACTTGATGGCGACGTCGCGCTGAAGGAGCTGGTCCCACGCGATGTAGACGACTCCCATCCCCCCCGCGCGGATCTCGCGAATCTGGAACCGGTCGAGGACCGTGGAGCCGATCTTCCACCCCAGTCCGGAGAGCTCCTCCAGCTCCCCGATCGGCTTGGCGGACATGCTGTCGGCCCCGTCGTCCTCCACGATCGGGACTTCAGTCTCGTGACCTGCGCCGGCGGCGAGACGGGGCCCCGGGACCGGGCCGGTCGCGGTGCCGCTGGAGATGGGCTCGAGTTCCGTGACGGAGCCGGACTCGAGGGAGGGAACGGCAACCGGCTTCCCGCACTGCGGGCAGGGGTAGGCGGGCGCTCCGCGCGCGCCGGCCGTTGGGCGGCCGGTCGATCCGGGTTCGAATTCGCAGCCGCAGGGGCAACGCAAGAGCCGATCTCCGATGGAGATGCAGACATGATCTTAGGGGGCGCGAAGCAGGGCGTCAAGCGACGTTTCTGTGGCGGTCGTTTCGGAGCTCCGCTAGGATCCTCCGGGACACGCGGCGAGGGCCGCACGACTGAGGCGGGGGCAAACCCGGAGGAGGGGCGAAGGTGCGGGAAATCATCATCCGACCGTTCCAGGACCTGGCGGATTATCGCGCGTGCGAAGAACTGCAACAGGCCGTCTGGAAATTCCCCGACCGGGAGATCGTTCCCGTCAACGAACTCATCGGGGTGAAGCGGAGCCAAGGCCTGCTGCTCGGTGCGTTCCTCGGACGTCGCATGGTCGGCTTCGTCTTCGGCATGCACGGGGTACACGACCCCGGGACGCCGCAGCCCCACGGGCGGGTCTTTCACGTATCGAGGATGCTGGCGGTGCTCTCGGAGCTGCAGGGTCAGGAGATCGGCTACCACCTCAAGGCGGCCCAGAGAACCTGGTGCCTGCAGCGCGGCGTGGAGCACGCCTGCTGGACGTTCGATCCTCTGCAGGCCGGGAACGCGCACTTCAACGTCTCCAAGCTCGGCGCCACGTCTTCGACCTACCTGGTCAACGTATACGGGACTTCGCGCAGCGTCCTCAACGCGGGGATGGAGACCGACCGACTGCAGGTCGACTGGGTACTGGCCTCGGCCGGCGTACGGGCGCGGATGGACGGCGGATCGGTCCGTCCCCAGGCGTGGCGGCAGTATGACGACATCGCCTGGGCCAATCGCTGTCGCGGCGGAGCGGGCGGCCGATTGGTGCCGTCCGGAGCCGCGAAACCGGCGCGCCGGCCGCGCGTGGCCGTGGAGATCCCGCCCAACATCAACGAGATCATGCGCGGCGACCTGGCGCTCGCCCACCGGTGGCGCCGGCACGTTCGCGCGCTCCTGCAGAACTACTTCCGGCTCGGATTCCGGATCACGGACTTCGTTTGCACCCCGAGGGACGGGCGCGAGGCCATGGCGTACGTCCTCGAGCGGATCCGATAGCGGACGGGGGCGGGATCCGCGCAATCGGGGAGGCGGTTTGGACGGGCATTCGGATCGCAGGGAGCGCGGGAGCCGGCGCCTCCCGGGGCCGCCGGGCGGCGCCGATCCGCGGCGTCCCGGGGGGCCGCCGGAGAAGCGCGGAGCCGGGACCCCGGACGTTCGCGAGCGCGGCTTCGCCGGGCCACCCCCCGCGGGAGTGGGCGACCCCGGGCGGGTGGGGAGCGGTGCGCCGGGGGTGGATCCTCCGGGCCACGCGGGGTTCGGGAGATACGGGGCAGGGTGCCTCCCGCGCGGAGGTGCCGCGAATGCAGAACGTGCGCAGCGCCCTGTCCCGCGCCGGTCGTCCCCCGTCCGGGAGCCCTCCGGGCCCCCGTCCGCAACCTGGGATTGATGCAACTCACGCCGCCCATGGAGGCTGTGCCGGAGGCGGGATTTCGGCGCGGTCTCGGCCCCGTTCGCAGTCCGGCGAAATTGCTTGACTTGGTTTTCGACCTTGATATAGTGCGCACCGCTTCGGGGGTGCGAAGAGCCCGTAACGCAAGGGTCCAAGCGGCTTGCGACTCGACAAGGAGACCCAAAGCGCCCTTCGATCCCTCGCTGCGCTGGGGCACATCGGCTTCGTCCTCGGCGGCTCGGTTCTGCTCGGGTGGTGGATCGGCCGGTGGTGCGACGGGAAGTTCGGCACCGACCCCTGGCTCTCGGTCGTCGGCATGCTCGTATTCCTCGCCGGCGGCGCATTCGAGTGCTGGCGGCTGCTGAAGCCGCTCATGACGGAAGACGTGAAGCATGACGCAACCCGCGATGGACCGCCAAAGCGATGACGGCTTTGCGGTTCGCGTGATGGCCACCTCGGCCGCGGTGGGGGGCGTGTTTCTCGTCTTTCTGCTCCTCCAGTTCTCCCCCGGGGTCGCGGCCGGCTTCCTCCTCGGTATGGTGGTCGGTCTGCTGGCCTTCTGGGCCTGGAATCTCCTGGTCTGGAAGGTGATCCGCCAGGATCGCGAAACCGTGCGCGCCCACGCGATGGCCTGGGTTGCCGGGGTCACGATTCTCAAGCTCCCGGTCCTCGGCGGTCTCCTCGCCTTCGGCATCCTCTATCTCGAAGTCGATCTCTTCGCCCTCGCGGGGGGCGTCTCGCTGGTTCCGGCCGTGGTCGTTCTCAAGATTCTCGGCCGCTCGATGTTCAACGGCCCGCGCAAGGTGATCGGCGGGCAAGTGATCTGAACGGGAGGGGTTGGGAATGGCCAAGGAAGGCGAACTCGAACTGCATTTCGAGGTGCCGAGCTTCTTTGACCTCGTGGGCATTCACCACGACGCCAAATTCCTCGGCCTCGAGCTGCTGTATTGGATGCCCTTCCTCATGGCCGTGATCGTCGGCTACGGCCTCGTGTGGATGTCCAAGAAGGCGACCCGCCGGCTCGAACGCGTCCCCGATCCCTACCAGTCCTTCATCGAAATCCTCGTCACCGGCCTGAAGGACTTCCTGCACGGGCTCCTGGGGAAGCAGGCGCCACGCTACGTGCCCTTCCTGGGCTCCCTGTTTCTCTTCATTCTCCTCAACAACTACTCGGCGATCCTGCCGGGAATGCACGCCGCCACGTCGAAGCTGAGCACCACCGCCGCGCTCGCCCTGATCGTCTTCTTCGTCACCCAGTACGAAGGCGTCCGGGCCCATGGCCTCAAGGGCTACCTTGGCCACTTCATGGGCGAGCCGCGCTGGCTGTTCCCGATCATGCTTCCCATCCACCTTCTCGGTGAGGTGGCGCGGCCGCTGTCGCTGTCCTTGCGTCTATTCGGGAACATCATGGGCGAGGATACCCTCGTCGCCGTGATCGTCTTCCTCTCGGTGTTCGTCTTCTCCATGATCGGGATTCCGATTCCGCTGCAATTCCCGGCCTATCTGCTGGCGTTCCTCGCCGGCGCCATTCAGGCGCTCGTATTCACTTTGCTCTCGGCCGTGTACATCGGCGGGGCGGTGGGCGCGTTCGACGAGGGACACGGGGAAGAACACGGGGAGGGGCACGGCCACGGCGAACACGAGGCCGCGGGGCACGGTCATGCCGCATTGCCCCACGGGGATGCCCACGCCCACGCCGCGGCCCCCGCGGCCGGACATGCGAAGGCCCACTAGCGTCGGATCGTAACCAAATCCCGGACCTGCGGGATCCCGCCGGGCCGGGGAGTGAAGAAACCGCAAGGGAATTGGAGGTGTCGACATGGAAAACTATCTGGGTTACCTGGCCCTCGCCACCGGTCTCGGTCTCGCGTTGGCGGCCATCGGTTCGGCGATCGGTCTCGGCTGGTCGATCCGCTCCGCCGTCGAAGCGACCGCGCGCCAGCCCGAAGCGGCCGGCACGATCCGCGTGACGCTGCTCGCCGGCGGCGCGCTGATCGAAGCGCTCACCATCTACTCGCTGATCATCGCGTTCGTGCTCGCCGGCAAGCTGCCGGCGGCCGCCGACATCATCAGCAAGCTCAAGTAACCGGTCGCGACACCGCCGGTTCTCGGCGGCTGCGCCGGGCGCACCCCGGCGCAGCCGTGCGGCGGACCCGTTCGCCAGACCCTCGACGGGAGTGGGATCGACATGGACCTCAGCGGCCCTCCCTTCTTCTTCAGCTTCACCGTGATGTTGCTGCAGGGAGCGGGCTTCCTCGTCTTCTACAGCATCCTGCGCAAGCACCTCTTCGGGCGCGTGCTCTCGTTCCTTCACTACCGCGCGGAAGAGATCTCGCAGCGAACGTCCGACGTGGAAGAACGCAACCAGGTCGTCCAGAAACGCGCGGGCGTCTACCAGGCCGGTGTCGCGGCGGCGGAAAAGAAGGCGTATGAAGCGATGCAGGGCGTCGTCCGTGAAGGCCTCGCCAAGCGGACCGAGGCCATCTCCCGGTCCTATGACGAGGCCAGCCGGCTCCTGACCGAATCGCGCTCGGCCCTGGAACGGGAACGCGAACAGGCCATCGGCGACCTGCGCAAGAGCGTGGACGAGCTTGCCGGCGAGATTCTCCTGCGCCTCAAGAAGCCGGGCCAGAAGGTGTCGAACGCCTCGCTGATCTCCACGGCCGCATGGCGGCCCCTCCGGTCGGTGGCTGCGGCCGCCGCGGCGGCGGCTCCTTCCGCCCCTGCCCGAGCGCAGGAGCCGAAGAAGCACGAGGCGAAGCACGAGCCGAAGCACGAGCCGAAGCACGAGCCGAAGCACGAGCCGAAGCACGAGCCGAAGCA
>CAZWCX010000055.1:30497-44797 GCA_964632945.1 uncultured Planctomycetia bacterium
GCACGAGCCGAAGCACGAGCCGAAGCACGAGCCGAAGCACGAGCCGAAGCACGAGGCGAAGCACGAGCCGAAGCACGAGCCGAAGCACGAGCCGAAGCACGAGCCGAAGCACGAGGCGAAGCACGAGGCGAAGCACGAGGCGAAGCCGGCTTCCCCGCCTCCCGCGCCTCCCGCGGCCACCGGCGCGGCCGCGCCGGCCGCCAAGCCGGACGCCGCCGACGACGACGATGAACTCGGCAAGAAGAAGAAAAAGCGCCGGAAGAAGAAGTAACCTTCGACCCGAATCACACAGCGAGGCAGCCATGTCGAACGGCACCAGCGCCCGGCAGCGAACGGGAAGTCCGATCGGGATCCGGTCGATCCTCCTGCTCGTGGCGGCCCTCGCGCTGTTGTTCGTCCTGGTGGCGTCCCCCACGCAGGCCCAGGAGGATCAGCATCACCCGCCGGCGGAAAAGGCGGCGGGAGAGAAGGGCGGGGGCGAGCACCACGGCATGAGTCTGGTCACCGCCTGGAAGGCGTTCCTGATCCAGTTGATCGGGTTCGGCGTGCTTCTCGCGGGCTTTGGCTGGCTGGTCTGGCCGTCTCTCTCCAAGTCCCTCCGCGCGCACGGAGGAGCGATCGCCGATACCTACCGGCGCCTGGACGAAGCGAAGTACGACTCCGACCGTAAGTTGAAGGATCTGGAGAAAAAGCTCGCTGAGCTTCCGGAGGAGGAGAAGTCCCGCGTGCATGCAGCGGTCGCCGAGGGCGCGCGAATCCGCGACGAAATGGTGCGCGAGGCCGAGGCCCAGGCCGCCCGGATCGTCGACAAGGCGCGGCGGGAGATCGAGATCGCGCGCGATGCGGCGGTCATCGAGGTGCGTGAAGCGGTCCTGAACCAGGCGCTGCAGGCTGCGGAGGAGCGGTTGCCCAAGGAAATCGACGTGAAGACGCATCACCAGCTCGTCAACGCGTTCATCCTGGACGTGGAAAAGGCGCGTGAGCTCATCCACAAGGGAGGTCCGGCGTGATCGACAGGACGCTGGCGAAACGCTACGCGCAGGCACTGCTCGATGTCGCGGTGCGCGC
The DNA here is from genome assembly GCA_964632945.1 of uncultured Planctomycetia bacterium. Classification (GTDB taxonomy): domain Bacteria; phylum Planctomycetota; class MHYJ01; order WSZJ01; family CAZWCX01; genus CAZWCX01. The sequence goes on from CAZWCX010000055.1 coordinate 31,566, forward strand.
CAACAAGGTGCGGGTGATCGAGACGCAGGTGCTCGCGGTCGCGGGAATCTATCGGGACATGAAGGACCTGCGCGACTTCCTCGCGCACCCCAAAGTCCGGCTCGTCGAGAAGGAGAAGACGCTCCGCAGCGTATTCGAGTCCCGGATCGAGCGGGAAATGCTGGAGTTCCTGCTGGTCCTCCTGCGCAAGCGCCGGATGGAGTTTCTTCCCGAGGTCGCCTCGGTCTACGACCAGCTGGCGGACGAGTTCGAGGGGCTGGTGCGGGTCGATGTTGCGACCTTCGCCCCGCTCTCTCCGGAGGAGCGCAAGCGCCTGCTCGAGGCGTTGTCGCGGCTGACCGGCGGGCGACAGGTGGCGCTGACCGAACGCGAGGACAAGGCGCTCCTGGGCGGGATTTCCGTCCGGATCGGAGATGTGCTGGTGGACGGAAGCGTCTCGGGGCGATTGAAGCGATTGAAGGAAGAATTGGCGGCATCCGTCCGGTTCGCGTAGCGAACCCGGCGCGGAAGCGGGGCGATTCGCCCCGAACCGTTCGAACTTCGTGGAAGGTCAATCGGGGAGCTGTTCGATGCAGATCAAGGCCGAGGAAATCAGCGCCGTCATCCGCGCCCAGATCACGCGGTACGAGTCCGAGCTCAAGATGGAGAGCGTCGGCACCGTGCTTCAGGTCGGCGACGGCATTGCGCGCGTGTACGGACTCGAGAAGGTCATGGCCGCCGAACTCGTCGAGTTCCCCGGCGGGGTCTTCGGCATGGCGCTGAACCTGGAAGAGGACAGCGTCGGCTGCGTGATCCTGGGCGAAGACCGCGGGATCAAGGAGGGCGACACCGTCAAGTGCACCGGCCGCATCGTCGAGGTGCCGGTCGGTGAGGCGCTGATGGGGCGCGTAGTCAACGCCCTGGGCCAGCCGATCGACGGCAAGGGACCGATCGCGGCGAAGAAGTTCCTTCCGATCGAAGTGCGCGCCCTGGGGGTGGTCGAGCGCCAGCCCGTGAAGGAGCCGCTGCAGACGGGCTGGAAGGCGATCGACTCGATGATCCCGATCGGACGGGGTCAGCGCGAGCTGATCCTGGGCGACCGGCAGACCGGCAAGACGGCGTTGGTGGTGGACACGATTCTGAATCAGAAGGGCGGCGACGTCTACTGCATCTACGTCGCCATCGGCCAGAAGGCGTCCACCGTGGCCAACATCGTTTCGACGCTCGAGCAATACGGCGCGATGGAGTACACCACGGTGGTCTCCGCGACCGCGAACGATCCTGCGCCGCTTCAGTACATCGCTCCCTACGCCGGAACCGCCATGGGCGAAGAGTTCCGCGACAGCGGCCGCCACGCCTTCGTCGCGTACGATGACCTCTCCAAGCACGCCTGGGCGTACCGGCAGCTGTCGCTGCTCCTGCGGCGCCCGCCCGGCCGCGAGGCCTATCCGGGAGACGTCTTCAACCTGCACTCGCGCCTCCTCGAGCGGGCGTCCAAGCTCAATGACGCGCTTGGCGGCGGATCGCTGACCTCGATCCCGGTCATCGAGACGCAGATGGGAGACGTGTCCGCGTACATCCCGACCAACGTGATTTCGATCACGGACGGCCAGATCTATCTCGAGCCCGACCTGTTCAACGCGGGCGTCCGCCCGGCGGTGAACGTGGGCATCTCGGTGTCGCGCGTAGGCGGCGCGGCGCAGACCAAGGCCATGAAGAAGGTGGCGGGCAGCCTGCGCCTCGATCTCGCGCAGTACCGCGAATTGGCGGCGTTCGCTCAGTTCGCGAGCGATCTCGACAAGTCCACGCGGGACCAGTTGACGCGCGGCGAGCGCCTGGTGGAGATTCTGAAGCAGCCCCTGCACGTGCCGATGTCGTTCGAAGACCAGGTCATCATCATCTTCGCCGGGACGCAGGGCTTCCTGGACGATGTGCCCCTGGATCAGGTGAAGGACTACGAGACGCAATTCCACCAGTTCATCTCGGAGCGACATCCGGGCGTGCGGGCGGAAATGCGCAGTTCGAAGTCGCTCGACGACAAGACCGCGGAACAGCTGAAGACCGCATGCCGCGAGTTCAAGGACCTGTGGCAGAAGAAGGCCAAGTAGATGAAGATCGTCAGCGCACGGGCCATCCGCCGGAAGATCCGGGCGGTCGGCAACATCAAGAAGATCACCCGCGCCATGGAGATGGTGTCGGCGGCCAAGCTGAAGAAGGTGCTGAGCCGCCTGATGGCCATTCGCCCGTATGCCTCCAAGATCCAGGAACTGATGGGCAACCTGATGGCCGGGGTGGGCGAAACCGATTACCGCCACCTGAAGCAACCGGAGCAGGTGAAGAACGTCGCCGTCGTCGTCCTGAGTTCCGACAAGGGTCTCTGCGGCTCGTACAACACCAACCTGTTCCGCATGGCGAACGGGTTCCTGAATGCCGAGAAAGCGCCGTCGGTGAAGTTGCTCACCATCGGGCGCAAGGCGCGCGACTTCTACAAGCGCGAGCGCTGGCCGGTGATGGGGAGCCATCTGGGGCTTCCCGTCGAACCGACGTTCGGTCAGATCCGCGAGATCCTGCGGGACCTCACCGCGGCGTTCGAGAAGGGGGAGATCGACGTGATCCAGATCGCGTTCACGGAATTCGTGAATGCGGTCCGCTACACGCCGAAGGTGATCCAGTTCCTGCCGATCACGGGACCGCGCGTTTCGGAACGGGAAAAGAAGAAGTCGCACGCGGAGGCGGCCGGGCGGTCGAAGACCGCCGCCCCCGAGTACATCTACGAACCGGAACCGAAGAAGATCCTCGGCACGTTGATCCCGAGATATGTCGAGATCACGTTCTACAGCATTCTCCTGGAAACGATGGCGAGCGAGCACGCCGCGCGCATGAGCGCGATGCGGAACGCCTCCGACAACGCCCAGGAACTGATCGACGACCTGACCTTGGTCTACAACAAGGCGCGTCAGTCGTCGATCACGAAGGAGCTGCTCGACATCGTGGGCGGCGCCGAGGCGCTCAAGGGGTAGGGGAAGGGTAACGCGGATCGCGCGTTTGACGCGCATTCCTTACGCAACTACGAGGGGAGAGCCGAGATGGTGGCGCCGAAGAAGAACATCGGGAAGATCCTGCAGGTCATCGGCCCCGTGGTCGACGTTGCCTTCGACCAGCGGCTGCCCGAGATCTATACCGCGTTGAAGATCGAGGATCCGTCGCGGAATCTCTCGCTGGTGACCGAAGTCGCGCAGCATCTCGGCAATACCGCCGTGCGCTCCGTGGCGCTGAAGTCCACGGATGGGCTGGTGCGGGGAATGGACGTCGAAGATACCGGCGCCCCGATCACGATCCCGGTGGGTCGCGGCACGCTGGGCCGGCTGCTCGACGTGCTCGGGCAGCCGATCGACGGGCAGGGACCGATCAAGGCCCAGGACTACTATCCGATCCATCGGCCCGCTCCCAAGCTCGAAGACCTCGAGACTGCCCCGCTCATTTTCGAAACCGGCATCAAGGTCATCGATCTCCTGGTCCCCTTCCCCAAGGGCGGGAAGATGGGTCTCTTCGGCGGCGCGGGCGTCGGGAAGACGGTGTTGCTCCAGGAGTTGATCCGCAACATCGCAGTCGAGCACGGCGGTTTCTCCGTGTTCGCCGGCGTGGGCGAGCGCACCCGCGAAGGGAATGACCTCTGGCTGGAAATGAAGCACTCGGGGGTCATCGACAAGACCACGCTGGTGTTCGGTCAGATGAACGAGCCCCCCGGATCCCGCCTGCGCGTCGGCCTGACCGGCGTCACCCTGGCCGAGTTCTTCCGCGAGCAGGAAGGCCAGGACGTTCTCCTCTTCATCGACAACATTTTCCGCTTCGTGCAGGCCGGCTCGGAAGTGTCGGCTTTGCTCGGGCGCATGCCGTCGGCCGTCGGCTACCAGCCCACGCTGGCCTCGGAAATGGCCGCGCTCCAGGAGCGCATCACGTCGACCAAGCGCGGCTCGATCACCTCCGTGCAGGCCGTGTACGTGCCGGCCGACGACATCACCGATCCGGCCCCGGCGACCACGTTCAGCCACCTGGACGGCACCATCGTCCTCGAGCGGCGCATCGCGGAACTCGGCATCTACCCGGCGGTCGATCCGCTGCGGTCGACCTCGCGCCTGCTCGATCCGCTCATCGTCGGCGAAGAGCACTACAAGACCGCGCGCGAAGTGCAGCGGATCCTGCAGCGCTACCAGGACCTCCAGGACATCATCGCCATCCTGGGCATGGAAGAACTGTCCGACGAGGACAAGCAGGTCGTCGCCCGGGCGCGCCGGCTCCAGCGCTTCCTCTCCCAGCCGTTCTTCGTCGCGCAGGCGTTCACGAACACCCCGGGCAAATACGTCTCCCGCAAGGAGACCGTGCGCTCGTTCCGCGAGATCATCGACGGCAAGCACGACCAGTTGCCGGAACAGGCCTTCTACCTCCAGGGCAGCATCGACGACGTGATCGAGCGGGCGAAGAAGATGTAACCCGGTCCGGGATCGCGAGGAAACCACCATGGCGGGCAAAACATTCAAGGTCGAAGTCGTCACGCCGGAGCGCACCCTGCTCTCCGCGGAAGCGGAGAGCCTCATCGCCCCGGCGTACGAAGGGTACCTCGGGATCCTCTCCGGGCACTCGCCCATGCTCTGCACCCTGATCCCGGGTGAGATCAAGGTGCGAACGGCCAAGGGGGAGGAACACCTCGCGGTCAGCGGCGGATTCCTCGAGGTCGGGTCCGGCGGGGTGATCGTCCTGGCCGATGCCGCGGAGATCGTTTCGGAAATCGACGTCGCCCGGGCCCAGGGGGCGCTCACGCGCGCCAAAGACCGGCTCCGTTCCACGGCCAAGGAGATCGATCGGGATCGCGCCGAGGCCGCCCAGGCACGCGCCACGAACCGGCTTGCCCTCGCCAGGCGCTATGGCGCGAAGGGCGCGACCGCGGGGCACTGAGGAGACCCTCCTCCCCCCTCCGTCCTTTCCCTTGCGATTCCGCTGCGCACGCTTCGTCCAGAGCCACCCGTGCGCGCTCGGCAAGGGCGGCACACTCACGAACCCGCGCCTCGCCGCCGAAGGAGAGGACCCTGCGCAGTGCGTCCTCCCGCCCTGCGACGTTCCTACGCGGCACGCCGTTTCTTCGACTTTCCCCTGAACGGCGGCGGGCCCTCCCCCGTCCAATCCGCTGTTCGGGGTCGAAGGATTCGAGGAGGAGACAGCATGTCGCTGCCGATGATCCCCCGCGTTCCCGTCTTGCTCCTCGCGGCGTTCCAGGTTTTCGCCGCACCGCTCTGCCTCGAGGCCGGCGAGGGCGGGGAGCGTTGCGATCGTGCTCCGTTTCGCTGGCTTCGCGCGCAGGGATTCGCCGCCGCGGCCCCGCGGCCGATGGTCCGAGTAGACATGCAACGGCGCCCGCTCGCCGGCGGAGCCCCCTCCGAGTACGGGCGGATGTTCGGCTACCTGCTCTCCGAGAGCGCGGAGGAGATCGTTCTCCAGGGCATTTTTCCCGAACCCGTCCGGGTTCCGCGCGTCAGGGTTCGCCCGCACGATGCCCTCCATGCCACGGTGGTGACGCTGGATCTGGAGAGCGAGGCGCGTCGCTGCCTGGCGAACCTCGCGGGGGAGGTCCGGTCCCTCGGCGACGAGGGGCCGCCGTACGCCGGGTGGGAGCATCACGAGTTCATCCTTCTCGCCGCGTACTGTGAGGCGCACGGGATGCTGGATCACGCCGCCGAACTGTGTCGCCGCACCGCGATCCGCAAGTTGCGGTATGGCCGGGGTGACCCGCCCGGGGACCTGGTGATCGCCATGGAAGAGGGGCTCTCCCGTCGGATGCTGGAGCACGCCGGCGGCTTGCTCAGTTCCGCGGCCTCTCGCGAAGACATGCTGCGCGCCTACGAGCGCGTGCTGGAGTCGTTCCCGGGAACCCCCGCAGCCGAGGTGGCGCGGCCGTACCGCGAGCGCCTCTTGCGCATGGTGGCGGAAGAGCGGGCCCGGTCGGTGCGGCCGCCGCGCGATCCGGATTCCTTGTCCCTGTCCGAGCGTGTGGAGGAATGGGTGTTCCGCCTGAAAGACCAGGTTGGTGGGCTGTTCCTCGTTCCGGGTCCGGTGCACCTGGAGGAGGAGTGCGACGGCGAGGCCACGCCGAGCGCGCGGCTCGTGTCGCTCGGCGCCGAGGCGATTCCGCACCTGATTCCGGCCCTCGCGGATGATCGGTTCAGTCGGGTCGTCGAACATCGAGGGATCGGTCTGCCTTCGCCCGAGGAGGTGTGGCCGGTCGGACGGTGCGTGGAGTCCATCCTTGCGGAGGTCGCGGGGTACGGCTCGTTCGCGGTGGTGCGAGTGCTCGCGGAGACCCGGCTCGGGCGGCCGCCGGTGGATGCGCGGGAGGCGGCCACGGTCTGGTGGGAAACCTGCCGGAAGGACGGGGATCTGGAGATGTTCGTCAGCGCGCTGCAGTCGGGGGAGGGTCCGGACGAACGGCTGGCCCGGATCTTCGCGGCGCGCCATCCCCACGAGGCCCAAGGGGTGCTCGCCGATCTGCTTGCGCGGGCGGGATCCGGCTGGTTCCGGGCGGGGATCGTTCGAGCGTTGTCGATGTTGACGGGACGCGAAGCGGAAGCCGCCCTGGAGCGGGAGGCGTCCGATGGTCCGGACGCGACGGCGCGCGTCGAGGCCATGCTGGCCCTGTCGGCCCGGCGGCCGGAGCAGGAGGAGATCGGCCTGCTGCGGCGCGAGTGGGAGAGGCACTGTGCGACGCCGTCGGGGATCGTGGACCATCGTGCCCTACCGGTGATCTCCGCGATGCTGTCGGCGGGGAGTCCGGACCTGGTGCGCGCGCTGGCGGACGGGCTGCCGCGCCTGTCGCCCCACGACCGGATGGTTGTCATCGACGAGGTGGACAGCAAACTTCGGGTTCACTGGGCATCCGGCGCCGCGGAAGCCGGGGGAGACAGTCCGGGACGCCGTCTGCGGTCGGCGGGAATGGACCTGCTCGCGGCGCTGCTCGATGATTCATCGCCGTCGCCGGTCACGATCGGGGGGCTGGCGAACCCGCCGGTGCGCGACCTGGCCGCCCGTGCCCTGGCGCGAGCGCTGTGGCTTCCGGAGGGATTCGACCTGGCGGCCCCTGCGGAGCAGCGGGAGGCGGCGATCGTCCGCCTGAAGCGAATCTGGCGCGAGTCCCGGCCCGGCGGGGAGCGAACGCGGTGATTCGAGCGGGGATCGAGTGGGGTGAGCGGCGCAGGTCGCCGCCGAAGCCGTGCCGATGCTGGAACGCGACGACGACCGGCGTTGCCTCGTGCCGGCCTCGCCCCGGCGCACGATGCGCGCACGGCGAATTCCTCAGCGAGACGAGCGTCCGGGTTCCGCTCAAAGCTCCGAGGTGATCGCCCGCCCCAGGCACCAGACGATCACGGTGCCGACGAAGGCGAAGCAGCAGACCCGCCCGACCACTTCGATGCCCCGCCACCCGCGCGAGAGACGCGGATCCCGCGCGACGCTCCCGGTCTTCTGCGCCAGCCACCCCAGACCCCACGCCGGCAAGGCAACGCAGGCGAACGTCAGCGACACGACCCAATCCCCCGGAAGGACGGGCAGGATCACGCGTGGCGTGACGACGAGCAAGGCCAGCGGCGCGGCCGCGCAGGCGGCCGCCAGGACGCCGGCCAGTCGTACTGGAAAGGACTCGAAGCCGGGAGGTTGCGATTCCAGGTCGACTCCCTCGTCGAATCGGCTTCCCCATGCGGAGTGGACGGTATCGACCGTACAGATCCGAGGCCGAAAACGTCGACGGCGCGGGGATCAGCCCGCGCCGCCCGCGCCATTGGGGCCCCGGCGGGGCCCCCGCGCGACTACTTCGTGGAGACGACCTTGACCCGAATGTTGCGGAACTCGACGAGGCCGCCCGGCTCGATGCCGAACCCGACGAACCCGGAAGGGGACCGGTTCTCGAGCCCGAGGGAGTCGACCTGTCCGTTGGGCATCCGAATCCGTGCCGTTGAACCGCGATACTCGACGGTGATCGTTTGCCAGCGCTGAGTTTCGGTCTGGAACCGGATCACGTCGCTGCCGCTGGCCCCGACGCGCACGGCGACGTGGAAGCCGTCCCCCTTCAGGATCCGCGACTCGAAAGTCAAGTCCAGGTCGGCCCACTCCCGCTCGCCCTTGAAGATCCAGAGCAGGCGCTCATTGGTGACCGCGCCGACCTGCGTGTTCTCGCCGCGCAGGCTCTTTTCGACCGGATCGACGTTCCAGGTGCCGTTGGCATCGTTGCGGGTGTTCCATCCCTTCCGGTCTTCGCCATTGAAGAGCTGGATCTCACCGCCGACCGGGGGGTTGGGACGGTCATCGTGGCCGCCCGATCCGCCGCTGCCGACGCCGCGGGCGTGCTCCTCCTTGCGGCGCAGGATGGTGGTGCGAAGACGCAGCAACTCGGGATAGTGCTTGGTCTCGTGGTACTCCTCGGGGAACTCGTCCACGCGCTTGAGCGCATCGTCGAATCGCTTGCCGTCCAGCAACGTGTAGACTTCGTCGGAGAGCTTCTTGAAATACGAGCCGGCGCCCTCGTCCCGGGTCCGCTTGATCGTCTCGATCTCCGCGTCGATCTCCTTGACCATGTGGGGCTGGTCCTCGGCCTGATCGCGAAGCTTGGAAAGGGTGTCGATCAGGTGCTGGTACTTGGGTCGCGGGGCCTGGGCTTGCTTCACCGCATCCGCAATGTGGGCCCGGATGCCCACCTCGCGCAGGCGAACGGTTTCCTGCTTGACCTTGCCGACGAACTCCGCCGGCGCGTCGGTCAGCTCCTTGGCGAAGGAGTTCAGCCGGGTAATGTGGTCCTTGAAGCTGAGCGGGTCTTTCTGGGCGTCCGACAGGATGGATGCCAGCTTGTTCTCGTTGGCCTTCTGCGCCTCGAACGCGGCCTTCTGCTTGCGGATCTGCTCCTCGAGGCCGGCCAGTTCGGCGTCGTACGGCTTCTCGCCCTTGACGATCGACCGTCGCGCGTCGATGGCCGTCAGGATCATGTCGAAATTCTGCGCCGCGGTGCGCATCTGGTCCTGGACCTCTTCCACCGCTTCCTTCGCCTTGCGCTGGCGATCGCGGGCCTTCTGGGCCTCGGCCGACTTCTTGGCGGACTGCATCGCGAAGAAGATGATCCCGCCCAGCACGAGCAGGCCGCCGACGATCCCCACGATCACCAGCGGGTTGAATCCCGGCGCTTTCTTGCGGGCGCGGGTGGAAGTGTCGGGTCGCGTGGAGTGGGGATGGGGATGCGTCGTTTCGCCGTCGTCGACGGTCTTTTGTCCCTGGGCGGGGGTGACCGGTTTGAGAACCTGGGCGCTGATCGCCTTGCGGATGCCGGAAGAGGTGCGTTTCTGCGCCCCGCTCACGCTCGCCTTGCCGACGGCCTGCGGTTGGAACACCCCGGATACCCGCCGCACGGAGGGGTAGGGGCTGGCCGTCGACTTGAACACGCCGGAGCCGGTCTTCGAGACCCCGCTCCCGGAGGAGGGAGCCTCCTGGGGGAGCAGATGGGCAACTTCTCCCCGGCAGTTGGCGCAGTAGTTCTTGCCCTCGTGATGGACCGCCTTGCCCTTGGCGAAGTCCTGTTCGGGGATCATCTCCCCGCACTTTTCACAATAGACCGTGGCCTGGCCCACCCCTGACCTCCAGACGCTGGGGACATCCCTCTGGAACGGCGGCGATCCTAGCGCAAGAAAGAATGATAGCAGCCGCCGTTGAACGGCTGCAAGGCAATTTGGAACGGTGGTAGCCTTTTTTTTTAGAACCGCCCCGGTATTCATGAGCCCGGCCGCTGCCCGCCGCGCGCGGGCCGTCGCATCGGCATTTTGCTTGATGGAGATCGCAGGGGACTGCTAGAATCCCGCGCGCTTCAGCCGGACGCGTGGAGCCCCGGATGCCCACCACGAAACCCCTCGATCTCACGCGACTTACGACATACCGGCTGACCGACCGGGCGAATCTGGTCGACCTCTCCCGATGTGCCGGGATCCCCATCCCGGACGACGGCGTTGCGGCGTTCCTGGACTCGTTCCCCGACTTTCTCGGCGCGCGTGACCTGCGCACCGTGTCCCGCGAGATTGTGGCGGCGCGGGCGCGAGACGCGCATGTGGCGTGGGGAATCGGAGCGCATGTTCTCAAGGTCGGGCTCGGTCCGCTTCTCATCGACCTCATGGAACGGGGTGCCGTCACCGCCCTGGCCATGCACGGCGCCGGCGCCGTGCACGACCTGGAACTGGCGGCGATCGGACAGACCTCCGAGGACGTGGCGTCGGCAATCCGCGACGGATCGTTCGGGATGTCCCGCGACACTGCGGATCTGTTCGCCGCAGCCGCGCGGGCCGGGGCGCGCAAGGGGGTCGGGCTTGCCCGTGGCCTCGCGAACGTAATCGAGCAGCGGCGCCTGCCCCATCGGGGCATGAGCGTGTTGGCGGCGGCCCGTCGGCTGCGCATCCCGGCGACCGTTCACGTCGCCGTCGGCACCGACATCGTGCACATGCATCCCCAGGTCCCCGGCAGCGCCCTGGGGGCGGCGACCATGGAAGATTTTCGGCTCGTCACGCGGGTCGTCGCTTCGCTCGAGCGGGGGGTCTGGCTCAACGTCGGGTCCGCGGTGATCCTGCCTGAGGTATTCCTCAAGTCGGTCGCGATCGCGCGCAATCTCGGCCATCGGCTCGACGACTTCCTGGCGGTCAACCTGGACATGATTCAACACTACCGCCCGCGCGCGAACGTCACCGGCCGCCCGGCGCCGCGGGGGATCAACCTCACCGGTCACCACGAAATCCTGCTGCCGCTCCTGCGCATGATGATCCTCCGGGACGGGCCTGCCGGGCCGTCGGCGGAATCGCCCCCGGCTCCCGCCGCCGACGCCCGGTCGAAGCGGTCTGCAGGCCGTCGCGGGGCGAACCGTTCGCCGCGGAAAAAGACGGGGAGACGGGGGAGGGACGCGCGTTGAAGCACGGGCATCTCCAACGCATCCTCGCCTCCGCGGGCGATCCGCGCGTGGTCGTGATGGGGGACGTCATCCTCGACCGATACGTCATGGGCGACGTACAACGCGTCTCCCCCGAAGCCCCCATTCCGGTTCTGCGCGTGCGTCAGGACGAGGATCTCCGCCTGGGCGGGGCGGCCAACGTGGCCTTGAACCTGTCCGCCCTCGGCGCGCGCACGACCCTGCTCGGCGTGGTCGGGCGGGACACCGCCGGCTCGGCCACCAGGCGGCTGTTGAAGCGTTCCCGCATCGATGCGGGCGGATTGATCGTGGAATCCGGCCGGCCGACCACCGAAAAGACGCGGATGATCGCGCACAATCAACAGATGCTTCGCGTCGATCGGGAGGTGGCGGCGCCGGTTCGCGCCGAGACGGTGGCGGCGCTCCTCCGCGCCTTTCGCGCCCGTTTGGGCCGGACCGACCTCGTCGTCGTCTCGGACTACCTGAAAGGCGCGCTTCCGCCCGTGTTCCTCCATGAAGTCATCGCGCTCGCGCGGCGCGCGCGCGTGCCGGTCCTGGTCGATCCGAAGGGGCGCGACTATTCCCGCTATCGGGGCGCGACCGCGATCACGCCGAACCAGGGAGAGGCGGAACTCGCCTCCGGGATCGAGATCCGCGACGATGCGGGCTTGCGCCGCGCCGCCAACCGGTTGCTGCGGACGCTCGGACTCGAGTTCCTCGTCATCACCCGCGGCGAGAAGGGCATGTACCTGCGCGACGCCGCCGGCCGCTCCCTGGCCGTGGAGGCGAAGGCGCGGGATGTCTACGACGTCACGGGCGCCGGGGATACCGCGATCGCGATGCTCGGTCTCGTGCTCGCCGCCGGGGGGGGGCGCGAGGAGGCGGTCCGATTGTCGAATGTCGCGGCCGGCATCGTCGTCGGCCGGTTGGGGACCGCCACCGTCACGCGCACGGAGGTGCTTGCCCAGCTCGAGGAGCACGACGGCGGCCGGGGCGCCGGCAAGATCCTCACGCTGCGCGAATTGCTCCCGCTCGTCCGCGCACACCAGGCCGAAAAGGACGAGGTCGTCTTCACGAACGGCTGCTTCGATCTCCTCCATCCGGGGCACGTGCGGTCCCTGAATTTCGCCCGCGGGTGCGGGGACATCCTCGTCGTCGGGGTCAATTCCGACCGTTCGGTCCGCGGTCTGAAGGGCGACGGTCGCCCGTTGCTCCCCGAGCGGGAACGGGCGTTCCTGCTCGCCAACCTGCAGGATGTCGACTACGTCACCATCTTCGACGCGCCGACCCCGGCGGCCCTGATCCGGCGCCTCCAGCCCGACGTGCTGGTGAAGGGGGACGATTACCGCGGAAAGAAGGTCGTCGGTGCGGACGTCGTGCTCGCGCGCGGCGGGCGGGTCGAGTACGCCCCGCTTCTGCCGGGCTACTCGACCACCCGGTTGCTCGAGCGCTTGGGCGGCCGCGACACGCGTTGAGCCCGCGTTCTCGCCACGGGACGAACCGTCCTGGAGGGATCGAATGAAAGACCGGATTGCGCGGGTGTGCGCGGAGATCGAGGCGAGCCTGCACACGAAGCGCCTCCTGCTCGAACGGGAAGCCGGGACGATCGCGGCGATCGCCGGCGACGCGGTTCGCTGCCTGAGCCGGGGAGGTCGCGTGTTTCTGGCGGGGAACGGCGGAAGCGCGGCGGATGCGCAGCACATTGCCGCCGAACTCGAAGGGCGCTACCGTCGCAATCGACCGGCGCTTCCCGTGCTGGCGTTGACGACGAACTCGTCGACCCTCACGGCGGTGTCGAACGATTTCGGCTTCGACGACGTGTTCGCCCGCCAGGTGGAGGCCCACGTGCGCCGGGGCGATCTGCTTTTGCTGATCAGCACGAGCGGGAAATCGCCCAACGTGCTGCGCGCGGCGGACGCGGCGCGCGCGAAGGGGGCGCGCGTCATCGGCTTCACCGGCGATACGGGAGGTCCGCTCGCGGCGCGGGTCCACCGCTGCCTGCGGGTTCCCTCGACGGTGACCTCGAACATCCAGGAATGCCACATCCTGGCGGGGCACATCGTCTGCGAGATCGTCGAGACGGAACGATTCGGGGGCTCCGCCCGGCCGAAGCGGCGGGCGGCACGTCGCGTCGTCGCGCCCGGCCGTCCCGGTGCATCGACGACGACGAACGACGAAGCCCGGCGCGAAGCGGGACCGGACCAACCTGCGAGATCAAGGTTGAAGCCCCGCTAGCCCGGATTATTCATGAAGCCGCGCCAGCGGCTTCGTGAAAAATCCG
>CAZWCX010000056.1:0-44142 GCA_964632945.1 uncultured Planctomycetia bacterium
GACGGAGCCGGATTGTTCGCGAACAGCGAAGCTGTCCGCGAATAATCCGGGCTAGTGGGGCTTCAACCTTGATTTCCCAGGTTGGTCCGGTCGCTTTTCGCGCCGGGCTTCGTTGCTCTTCGTCGGCGATGCCCTGGGGCATCGCCTCCTCCTCGCGCCTCGCCGGGCGCGATAATCGCCTCGGCCGAATCTAGGATCCCAAGATTGAAGACCCACCAGGCCGATTCGAAGGTTGGGGTTGACGTTCGTGCTCTGTTAGGGTAACTTCCGGGCGTCGCCCGCGGTATGGACGGCGTCCGTCATCGCGGGCGGAGGCTGCCCCCAGGTTCAGCAGGAGCAAACGCATGTCCCTCACGCCGCGTCAGCTCGACATCCTCCGCTACGTCGCCGAGTATCAACGACGGCGGGGCATTTCGCCGACCTTCCAGGAGATTGCCGACCATTTGGGGATCTCGAAGGTGACGGTCTTCGAGCATGTGCGGGCGCTGGAAAAGCGCAGCGTCGTCCGGACGGAGAAGTTCCTCTCGCGCTCGATGGAGATTGTGGATTCCGCCGTGCTCCAGCAGTTGGCCGACTCCGGTGAGGAACCGGAGGAACTGACGTTGCCGATGCTGGGGTACATCTCAGCCGGACAGCCGCTGGATTCGGTGGAATCTTCCGAGCGGCTGGATGTTCGCACCGCCTTGGGGGCGGGGAAGCGGGAGTGCTTCGTGCTGCAGGTGCGCGGGAACTCGATGGTCGAGGACCACATCAAGGACGGGGACTACATCGTGGTGGAACGTCGGAACACGGCGCGCAACGGCGAAACCGTCGTCGCCCTCCTGGAGAACGGAGAAACGACTCTAAAGCGCTTCTACAAGGACGGGGGACGGGTGCGGTTGCAGCCCGCGAACGGGACGATGAAGCCGATCTACGCGGACAACGTTCGGATCCAGGGGGTCGTGACGGGTGTGTTGCGACGCTATTGAGGGCTTGCGCGATCCCGATCGGGCGGCGAAGATACCGACGGGGACTACGATCCGGTCCCGCACCCGGACCTGGTTCGGCACGACCGAGGGCGAGACGACGGGTGCGGACCCTGCCGGCCGACGAGGGGGTCCATCGTCTCGCGGACGGTGGGGCGGGGAACGACCTCGCGAGGAATGCGGGGCGAACGCGGGCGCGGCGACGGGAGATGGCGAGGCGGCTGCGGGCGGAACCCGGATCGGTTTCGCAGGGGACCACGGAGGATCGCCATCGACCCCCGTGCGAACGACGGGCCGCCCGCGGTCGCGAGGGTGGGGGAAGGCGTGGGGATCCCACGCGGGGCCGGAGCAGTCTGACCCGCGGCGAGCGGGAATGGCGCGCGACTCCCGGTACGGACAGGCGGATCGGTTTCGAGCGCGGCAGCGGCCGTAGCCAGGTGATTCTCTGCGAGCTGCGGGTCAACGGTGGTCGAGGCGATGCGTCCGGCGTGCCTCTCCGCGCGCCGGGGACGACTCGGGGAGTCCGTCGACGCGAGTGGAAGGAACGGTGGTGAGCGAGGAACTGGTTCGGGCCCATCTGTTCGTCAGCGGCCGGGTCCAGGGGGTCTTTTTCCGGGGGACTGCCCAGGATCACGGCCGATCTCTTGGCCTGACCGGCTGGGTTCGCAATCTCGCGGACGGTCGCGTGGAGGCGGTCTTCGAGGGCCCTCGGGACCGGGTTGCCGCGATGGTGGAATGGTGCCGGCAGGGTCCGCCGCAAGCCCGGGTGGACGATCTGCAGGTGACGTGGCAACCCGCGACCGGAGAATTCACCACCCTGCGGGTGACGTACTAGCGCATGCTGATCCCCTGGTTGTGGAGCGCGTTCGCCCTGGCGATCCTCGTCGCATGGGGCGTTCGCGCGCTGGCCGAGATCCTCGACGAGGATCGGCTTCTCCTCCTGATTCCCGCCGGGATGATCTTCGGTCCCACGACGTTCACGTTTCTCCTGAACCTCCTTGGCCGCGGAACCGGCGTTCGACCCGGGGCGATCCTCGTCCTGTCGGGGATGGCCGCCTGGACCCTGGCCCGGCACCGCTGGGGACCACGCCGGACCTGGCGATGGGGAGCGGGCCGCGCGTTGACGATCCTCTTCCTGCTGGGAGGGGCGCTCCTTTCCACCGCCCTCGCCGTCGGCGGATTCACGACCCGGGTTCCGGATCCGGAGTTCCATCTTCCGGTCGCGGCCACGATCGCGAACGGGAACCTGCCCGTGCGGGACCCGTTCGCTCCGGAGCGTCCGGTCGAGTACCACTACGGAAGCAATCTCTGCGCCGGGGCGCTGGCGGCCTGGAGCGGACTGCCGGCCTGGCACGCGTACCTGCCCGGTCAGTTGTGGTTCGGATGGGGAGCCTGGGGATTGGCGCTGGCGCTGGGCGGCCTGCCCTGGCCGGGTCGGCCCCCGGAGGCGTCCCCCGGCTCGCCCGGACCCGGGGCCCCCGACCCCCGCCTTCCGTCGCCGTCGGACGGGTCTCCATTGGCCGGAGCGCTCGCCGCCGGACTCCTGTTCTTCGGCGCGGGACTGCGCTTTCTGGACCTGGGCGACACTCCGTTCGGTCATGCGCTCGCGGGTGCGGCCGCCGGGAGCGGGGCCTGGCCCGGGCTCGTCGAGTTTCTCGCCTCTGTTGACTTGCGATTGCTGGCCAACGAGCTCGATGGTCCTCTCGGTTCGAGCCCCTGGTCGCCCCCGAACGTCTCCGGAGTGGGCGTGCTGCTCTGCTTCTTCGTGGTCTTTCGCGCCGCCCTGTGTTCCGGTCGCCGCGCCCATCGTCTGGTGGCGGGCCTGTTGCTCGGCGCCTTGGAGTTGTTCCGGCAGGACCTCTTCGTCCTGGCGATCCCGGCGACGTTCGTGTCGGCATGGGCTGGCGGGGCCTTCGCCGGGGATCCGCTGCGCAAGCGGTTCGGGGCGGTCACGGAGATTCTGGCCATCGGCGGGATCTGCGCCGCCTTGCAGGGGGCCGTGGTCTCTCGCATCCTCGGCGGCTGGCTCGGACTCGAGGCCCGCGACGCGCTGGGCTTCGCGCTCAAGAGCCGTCCCCATTGGGTCGCCTATGACCTGTTTGTCGTTACCGGTCCCAAAATCCGCACCATCCACCCGGGGGAAGCCGGGTGGACCTGGCCGTTCCTGGCCGATGCCGCCCCGGCGTTCCTCCTTCTCCTGCCGGCGGCGGCTTGGGCACTGGCCCGGAGGCGGGCGTTCGAATCCTTTACGGGCTGCATCGCGGTCCTGGGAGTGCTGGCGGGGCTCCTGATCGACATCCCCCGGGAACCGCGAGCCACGATTCGCTTGCTCGAAATCCCGATTGCGAACCTCACGGTCGCGGGGCTGCTCGCGGCCGTGCTGGCGTTCGTGCAGGCCGGACCGCGCGGACTCCGGCTCGCGACCCACGGGCTCGTATGGACGTTCGTGGTTCTCTGCGCGCTCCCCCCGCTCGGCTACATCGCCGCCACGATGCGCTGGGGCGTGCGGGAGAATCCGCTGGGTCACCTCGGTCGCGCGGAGATCGAGGCGGGACAGTGGCTGCGCGAGCACGTGCCGATCGGTCCGCTGGCGGCGGGTTTGGACCCGATGTTCTCCGGACACTTCGAGGGCACGGGCGGGTACTCTTCCCGGCGCTGGAAGTACCCGCGGCGCGAAGCCGCAGTTCGTGCCCTCGCGGAGCGGGACTTCGAGGCGTTGCGGGAACTGGGAATCGAATACGTTGCGGTGCGACTCCGGGCCGGAGACCCCGCCGCGGCGATGGAATGGCCCCCCGGGGTCCAATGGCTGGCGACCTTTGGGGACGATGGCTCGCGAATCGCCCTGGTCCGCTTGCGCTGACGCTCGCGGACCCGCCCGCCCGCCGGGACCTTCGGGGCCCCCGGGACACGGTGGACCTCGGGAAAGCGCACGGCCGGCCCGGGAGGGGGAGGGGAGGGCCGCTCGCGGGCGGTCAACGCGCTCGCGCTGATCCGCGGGGATGCGGCACGGGCGCCGGTGTGGCGCCCCTCCCCGGATCAATGCTCGTCGGCCGTCACGAATCTCGCCCGGAACATGTCCGGAGTCATCAGGACCTCGCGGGCCTTCGATCCCTTGTATGCACCCACGATCCCGTCCTTGGCCATGAAGTCGATCAGACGTGCGGCGCGCGTGTAGCCGATCTCGAGCTTCCGTTGCAGCAGGGACGTGGACCCCCGTCCGGTCTCGACCACCACCTTGACCGCCTCGGCGTACAGTTCGTCCTGGTCGCCGGAGGTGATTTGCTCGCCTTCGGCCACCTCGACCAGGTCCTGGTCGAAGACCGGGGTGCCCTGTTCCTTCAGGTACTGCACGACCTCGGAGATCTCGTTGTCGCCGACGTACGTGCACTGCGTGCGCAGCAGTTCCATGCTTCCCGGGACGGAGAGCAGCATGTCGCCCTTCCCCAACAGCCGTTCCGCCCCGTTCTGGTCGAGGATGGTGCGCGAGTCGATCCCGGATGCGACCTTGAAGGCGATTCGCGCCGGCATGTTCGACTTGATGAGGCCCGTAATGACGTCCACGGAGGGCCGCTGGGTGGCCAGGACGAGGTGGATGCCCACCGCGCGCGACTTCTGGGCGAGACGCGTGATCGCGAATTCGACCTCCTTGGAGGCGACCATCATCAGGTCGGCCAGCTCGTCGATCACGACCACGATTCTCGGCAGGAACGTCGGCACCTCCACGTCCGGCTCCACGCCGAGCCGTTCGCGGATCTTGGCTTCCCCGAGGGAATTGAACGTGGAGATCTTCTTCACTCCCGCCCGCGCCATCAGGTCGTATCGCTCCTCCATGCACCGAACCACCCAGTCCAGGACCACCGGGGCGCGCTTCATGTCGGTGACCACCGGGCTGAGCAGGTGGGGCATGTCCTTGAACATCGATAGTTCGACCATCTTGGGATCGACGAGGATGAGCTTCAGGTCCTCCGGGGTGCGGGTGAGCAGGAGGCTGAGGATGATGGTGTTGAGGCACACCGACTTTCCCGACCCCGTCGTCCCGGCGACGAGGAGGTGAGGCATCTCCTCGAGGTTGCGCACCACGTGCATGCCGGAGACGTCTTTCCCCAGGAAGAGCGGCAAGGCGAAGTTCTTCCAGTGGGAATCCTGGCCGAGCACGAGTTCCTTGAGCCGTACGGCCTCCTTGAGGGCGTTGGGCACCTCGATGCCGATGCTCGACTTTCCGGGGATTGGGGCGACGATGCGGACATTCGGGACCTTGAGCGCGATCGCCAGGTCGTCGGACATTCCGATGATCTTGTTCACGCGGATGCCGGGGGCGAGTTCGAGCTCGTACATGGTGATGGACGGGCCGCGATCCACATGGACGACTCGGGCGGGGACGCTGAAGCACTCGAGGGTGGCTTCGATGCACTTGATCCGCTGTTCGATGTCACGTTCCAGGGTCGGCAGGGGGGTCGGTACCGGATCCTCGAGGAGCGCCATCGGCGGGAGCTGGAACGGCTTGGTTTCGCGGCGGGCCGGTCGATCCGGAGCGGCGGCCGGGGTCGGCGCGACGGCTGGGGGCGCAGCCTTCGGGCCCAGGTTCACGGTCACCGGGGGGTGGGCGCCGTCGGCGGCGGCCGGCGCCGAGGTCGAGGCGGCCTTCGGGGGCGCCGCGACCGGCTCCGCCGGTTCGACTTCTTCGTCCTCCTCCATGGGGGCGAACACGACGGCGGCGGCGGGGGCGGCCGGAACGACCCCCTCGACGACGTCGATCAAATCTTCTTCCTCCTCGTCCGGTTCGAGGGTCGGCGACACCGCAGGCGCGGCGTCCGCCGGAGTCGCTTCGGCCGTCGGGGTCGCCGGCAGGGTGGGAGAAGGCTGCGCCGGCGCCACCGGCGTCGCCGGCGTGGGGGCGATCTCGATCGACACGGTGCCGCGCGGGTCCGAACCGGACGCGGACGGCGACACCGGTTGCGGGGGTTGTGGCGTCGGGGCGGCCGGCTCGGTCGCCCGGTTCCGCGACCCGGACTCGTCGGTCGCGACGCCGGTCGCGGCAGCCTCGTCCCCCGTTCGAATCCGACGGGTGGCCTTTCGCTCCCGCGGAATCGGGGACGGGGTCGGGGAAGAACTTGCGGCGCCCGCGGCGCCCGGGGTCGCTCCGTCGGCCGCCTCCGCAGGCGCCGGGCCGTTCCGGATCGTCACGGGGCTCCGCCCGCCGCCGGTGAAGAACTCCGCGAAGGACTGGAATGCCGAGCGCCAGACCCCGCCCGAATGCCCCGGGTCGCCCGCCGACCCATCCGGCCGAATCGGCATCTCGTCCGGATCTCCCTCCCCGGAAACGTCGGGAACGCGGACCCGGGCATCGCTCGCCGCGGCCTGAAGGAGCGGCGGCATCTGCGCCCATGCGCCCTGGAACCGCCGCACGTACCCGCTCACGCCGGAATAGGCCGCCGTCGTGGCCCGGCCCAGGCGGATCAGCCCAAAGTAAATCATCCAGTCGGTCGCCAGCACCATCGACACAGCCAGCACCAGCAGCATGGCCAGGACGGCGCCGAAGGACCCGATGTACTGCACCAGGAGGTCACGACTCGCGTTCCCGTACGCCCCGCCCAATCCCGGGAGCGTGGCGGTGCGGAACAGGGACGAGCCCTCGAATCCGTCCGGGGTTCCCAGCGCGAGGAGCGTCGAGGCGGCCCCCAGGAAGAGCGCCACTCCGGCCACCTTCGCCAGGACGTCGTGAATCTCCTGCCGCAGCAGGATCATTACCCCCCAAAAAAGCCCGAAGAACGCCAGGGCATACGCAGTCAGACCAAGGTAGCGCAGCAGGAACCCCGCCATCGAGGCCCCGATCGCGCCCCCCTTGTTGCTGGCGTACCCTTCCTGCCCCGGGGCCCAGAACAGGGACGGGATGTCGTTCGGTTGGTAGGTCAACAGACTCACCAGCGCATACAGCGCGGATAGGATGAGCCCGAAGGCGAACACCTCTCGCACCTTCCCGCCCCAATGGGGAGCCATCGCGGTCGGCTGCGACGTTCCCCGGACCTCGATGACCTTCAGCTTTCGGCGAGGCATACCCATTCTCCCGTGTTCGAATCGCATCCATCGGGGGCAAAAGGGGGTACAGGCGCGGAAACGCCCGAAAGAGAGGGCGGTCGAGGCGTGCCGAGGGTTCGACCGCCCCCTGTATTCATTATCGTCGGAGGCGGCCGCCTCGGTTGAGCGGATTGTGGGGGGGCTGCGACGATCCGGTCAGCGCTTGAAGTCGATCCGGACCGGATAGGTGAGTTCCCGGTCCCAGGCGCGCCCGAAGGTGCTCAGCAGGGTATCGAGGCGGCACTCGGGAATGCCCGAAAAGACCGACTTTCCGTTCCAGACCACTTCCACCGGTTGGTTCAGATCGACGAGATGGCGATTGAGCAGGACGTATCCCTGCTTCACATTGGCGGTCGACGTCACCTCGACCTTCTGGCCCTCGATCTTGCCGGAGATCTTGGCTTTCCAGTACTGGGACTTGTACTCATTGGAATCGACGGGGGGAGTGACGATGTGCAGCCAATACGCACCGCCCGGGATCGGCTTTTGGACCTTGCTGATCACCAGCTCCGCGTAGTACGAGACCTCCTTGGGATGAGGCTTGCGAACCTTGCTGTCCAGCCAGGCCGAGGTCTCTTTCTTGATGTACCCGCCGTTGGCATGGAACCAGTCGCCGTGGTCTCCGTCCGGGTACTCCTTGTAGAAGGCCTCGTAGCCGAGCTTCTGGAGCACCGCGTACGCCTTGCGTTCGGGCCCGACGGGGACGTTCTTGTCCAGGGCGCCGTGCCAGATGGAGATCGGCAGGTACTTCAAATTGAGGAAATTGCTGTCGGTCGGATACTCCGGGGTGAGATCGGGATACCACGGCCCCCCGGCCATCGGAAAGGCCGCGGCGAGGAGGTCGGGGAAGCGCAAGGAGTAGTACCAGGTGCCGAATCCGCCGGCGGAGAACCCGGCCAGGTAGAAGCGATTCGGATCGAGGTTGTATTCCTTTCGCAGCGTGCGCAGCAATTCGAAGAAGAACTCGTCGGTGAATCCGTTGGTCCACTCCCGCTCCCCATCCGCCTTGACCGGCGGCGCTTCCGGGGCGACGACCAGGGCCCCCGGGTGGCTCCAGAAGGAGGCCTG
Organism: uncultured Planctomycetia bacterium; assembly: GCA_964632945.1. GTDB lineage: Bacteria > Planctomycetota > MHYJ01 > WSZJ01 > CAZWCX01 > CAZWCX01. The sequence goes on from CAZWCX010000056.1 coordinate 8,109, forward strand.
CCCGTCCGGTCCGCCGGATCCGTGCAGGTAGATGATCAGGGCGGCGGGCTTTCCACCCTTTCCACCGCCGCCGCTGATCTGAAACGGAAACGTCTTCCCTTCGATGGTGATGGATCGTTTTCCGCTCTTGCCCTTGATGGGTTTGAGACTGGACTTCATCAGGTCGTCTTCGAACGCCTTGAAGGCCGTGTAGGGCATGGCCGGAAAGGCGGCGGCCTGCTCCATGATCTTTTCCCGGGCCTCGGGGTCCGGGGCCGCGAGGAAGGCGCGAATCACCTTGGGGACTTCGGCCTTGGGATCGGGTTCCTTGGCCCGGGTCGGGGCCGTGAGGATCGCCAGGACGACCGGAAGGGCGAGGAAGGCGCGCAGGGGGGCGCCGGGCGTCTTCATATCAACCTCCTCCAAGCGGCGCAAGTCGGATCCCGCCGATTGTAGCGCGCCGGATCGTCGCGCCAAGCGAAAACTTCCGCGCGCGGCGGCCGGGAAGGTAGAATGACCGGTCGCGAGTCGTCCGGGAGTGGGTGGTCGGCGGTCCGGTTGCCCACCGACCACGGGCAGCACAGGCCGTGCGTCCGGCAGCCCGCCCTGCGCAGATTCGGGTTTGGAGATCACCCATGTCCAGTCCCGGGAGCATCCGCGCGGCCGGCTATCTGACGGCGGGCGTGGCCCTGCTGCTCCTGGTTGCCGTGTTCGTGCCGCTTCGAATCGGGCGCGAGGGCCGGGGGGACAGCCTGGACCCCCGCTCGTGGCGGAAGGTCCAGGAACTCGGGGAGCAGGATGAGGCTTTCCTGACCGGGGCGAAGGAAGGCGACAAGAAGCGGGAAGGAAACGTCCGCATTCGGGTCCGACCGCGCGGGGCGGAGGACTCATACGTCGCCCCCGAGCGGATTCCCGACTATCCGGTCGCGGCCTCGGAAGCGGTCCGTCGCGCCTGTGCCGCGCTGCGCGCGGTCTCGTTCCGGGCCGAGCTCCCCGCGGGCGTAGCCTCGTGGGAAGCGCAGGATCCCGACCCGGTTGCGACCGCCCCCTCCGTGGATTCCGTCCTGGGCGGTCTCGTCTCTTCCTTCGCGACGGCGACGAAAATCCCGGTCGAGCTTCGCATCGGGGCCCGGCCTTGGGAGTCACAGTCCCTGCGGGCCCGCGCCCGCGCCGTGGCCGCGCTGCCCGCCCTTCGCGCCGAGCAGCGGGCCGACCGGTTCCTGGAGTCGCTCGCCTCGGCGGTCGACGCACGCGTGACCGTACTTGCGAACGGCCGCGTGGTGGTGGCCCCCGCGAACGAGCCGGTCCCCCAGGATGGCGCCTCACGCCGGTGGTGCAATCTCCTGCGCGCCCGCGAACTCGCGGGAGGGGAGGAGGTCCCGCCGGCCTGGCGCGGTCCGGCCGAGCGGGCCTTGCGGGAGTCCGTCCTGACGCTCGATGCCGCCGGGGAGCCGCTCGATCGACTCCTGACCCGGATGGGAGAGCAGACCGGAGTGTCCCTCTTCGTCGAGGAACAGCTTCCGCCCGAGTCCGCCCGCAGGAGTACGACTCTTCGCGTCCAGAAACTTCCGCTGGGCGACGCGCTGCGGCTGATCCTGGAGCCCAAAGGGTTGGATTTCGTGCCGGAGCCGGACGGGTTGATCGTCATGGACGCCGCGCAGGCCAAGGCGCGCATCGAGGCCCTGGACGCGCCCCATCGCGCCGCGGATCGGATCCTCGAACGGCGCGTCGAGATCGCCGTGGCCGACCTGGCGCCGCGCAAGCTCGCTGTCGCTGTGGAGCAGGCGGCCGGGGCGGCGGTCATTCTCGATGAATCGCTGTGGGCGGAAACGAATCCGCTCGACCTTCCGGCTGCTCCCCGCACCCTCCGGGCGGCGCTCGACGAGCTCGCGCGGCGCAATCGCCTGAGCTGGCGGGTCCTGGACGGCGAGATCTACCTGTTTCGCTGATCGCCCGGGAAACTCGCCTCCGGACCTTCGATGGACCTCCGGGTCCACACCCACGGCCGGCGCGGGTTCCAACGGAGCCTACCCCCCCAATCGGGCGCGAATCTGCGCCACGGTCTCGGGGGTGAGGCGCAGGCGCTCCAGGACCTGCCTCCGGCTCAGTCCGAGCGCAGCCTCGTACTCCGGGCGCGCCGCCTCGCGCCGGTCGAGATCGTCGAGGATGCGGGCGTGCAGGTGGCGATAGTGGGCGTTGCCCGGGTAGCCTTCGACCGCGCGTCGAACGGCGTCGAGGGCCCGATCGAGGGCCCGGCGTGCGCCCCGGCGGTCCGTCTCCGCTTCGCGGGGATTCTGTTCCGCGTGTCGTCCGAGGATCCGGGCGTGGTCCCAGAGGACGCCCGCCAGGGTGGCGGCGAGCGCGGGGTTGTGCGGTGCGGAGGCGGAGGCCCGTGCGGCCGTTTCTTCGCACGGTTCCAGAATTCGTTCGCTGAGATCGCGGTGGGATCCTCGTATGGGGCCGAGCGAGCGACAGTCCTCGTGCAGGACCGCGCCGAGGGCGGCGAACGCGGCGGGGTCCCACGGGTTGAGCGTTACCGACTGCAGGAGTCGTTCCCGGCGCTGGTCGCGGTTCAGGGGGCCCGTACTCGTGCCGTAGCGGGCCTCGTCACGCAGGCTCTCTGCGGGAACGAGTCGCTGAAAGACCACGTACCACCCGCCGATCGCGCCCAGGACGAGAAGCGCGCAGGCGAGGAGGGCGGTTCGACGGGTGCGCGGGGTGACCGGCACGGTTTCCGGGACGGACGCGAGGGAGAGGAGGACGCCGCCGAGGAGAAAGACCAGACCCGAGTATCCGTGGACGTAGAGATTCATGTCCACGGCGCTGTGGGCCAGGAAGCCCAGGAGGCCGGCCGCGAGGGCGCACGCGAGTTCGCCTGCGCGGACGCGGTCGAATCGGATCCGGTCGAGCGCGCGGACGGACAGGACGTAGACGCCGAGCCAGAGTCCGACCACGACGACGGGGGCGAAGCAGGGCAGGTCGCCGACGGCCGACACGGAAATGTGGGCGACGTCGGTGGCGGCGACGGCGAGGGCACCCGCGCCTCCGCCCAGCCATGCGGCGAGGGACGGCGGCAGGGCGTCGGCGGCGCCGGGGTCGGCGGGGGGGGCTTCGGGATCGGCGGGCGGGACCGGGGGATCCGGGTCGGCCGCGCCCCGCCGGGCGGACGGAGCGATCACCCCGAACCAGAAGGCGGCGAAAAGGAACGCGCCGGGGAATCCCAGTTCCGCCGCCAACTGGAGCCAGTCGTTGTGGGCGCGCTGAACCTCGCCCGCGGCCTCGTCCTTGAGGCGAAGGTAGTGATCCGCGAAGTTGTCGAGGCCGACCCCCGTGACGGGGTGTTCCAGGGTCATTCGCCACGCGGCGGACCAGTAGCCCAGCCGGAAACCCATCGAGGAGTGGGGGTTCTTCAGCCCCAGCGGGTCCGCGGACCAGCCCAGAACCGCCCACGCGCCGACGGCGGCCAGGATTCCGGCGGCGACCGTGATCGCGAGGGCGTGCCGTCGCAGGGCTTCGCGCTTCTCCATCGCCGTCCAGGCCGCCACCGTCACGGCGAACGCGCCGAAGCCGCCTTTCGATCCCGTCAGCACGAGCAGGACCACGGCGACGACGCCGAGCGCCGGGAAGACCGACGCGCGCAGGCGCGACCGGCCTTCGGCTCCGCTCCGGTCGCGCAGGACCCAGGCGCCCGGCAGGAGGACCAGCGGGAACGTCACGGCGAGGAATCCCGCCAGCGTGTTGGAGGTCAGGAACGGCCCATACGGCTCGTTGGTCCACAGCCGGGTCAGGAACTCCTCGCGTAGCGCCGCGTCGATGAAGTGCATCCGCCCGGGGTCTTCGATGATCGCGGTTCGGGTTTCCGGAATCTGCACCCAGAACTGGTACAGGGCCTGGAGGAGGATGATCGCGACGCTGGCGAGCAGGACGGCCGTCAGCGTGCGCGCGAGATTGCGGGCGCGGTCGAACAGGCCGACGAGTTGGAACAGGCTCAGGTGGGCGATCCAGACCGCCGCCGTTGTCGCTGCGGGCCAAGTGGACGAGGCGATCAGCGGGGACAGCAGCACGAGCAGAAGGAACCCGGCCAGGGGCACGGATACCGATGGCCGGGGGAGCGGGAGCGTGGGCGCGAGGGCGGCGCGGGCGAGCACGGCGACCAGCCAGGCGAGCAGAGGAGCGCAGGACAGGGCCACGTTGTGGGCCGGGCCGAACGGTTCGGCGGAGATCAGCGGGCGCGCGGCGAGGAAAGCCGCGGCCAGGAGAAGCGACAGAGCCTCGCAGCCGCGCAGGATGCGCGTCCGGGAGGCCACGGGCAGGGTTCCAGGGATCTCCGGGGCAGCGTTCGCAGGGCCGGGGGAGGGGGCGCCCCCGCGTTTCTTCTTAGCCATGGTTCCCCTCCCGATTTCGGGAGTCCGCCGCGCGCCGGCCGACCGACTCGAGCAGCGTGAGCGCCAGCAGGACCAGCACCACTTGCAGGAGGGCCGTGAGCGCGCCGGTAAGACTCGTGTGGTACACCAGGGTCCCCGCCAGTCCCGTGCAGAGGGTCAGGAGGTAAATGAACAGCACGGCGCCGCGGCGCGAGAAACCGAGCTGGACGAGCCGGTGCGAGAGGTGCCGGTTGTCCCCCTTCCAGATCGGGTCCCCGGCGCGCAGCCGGATCCACACCACGGTGATCGTGTCGTGGACCGGCACGGCCAGCACGAACAGGGGCACGCAGAAGGCGAGCAGCGCGGGTTCTTCGCGGTACTCGTAGAAGGTGAAGAGTACCGTCAGCGTCGACAGCAGATAGCCGAGGAACAGGCTGCCGGCATCGCCGAGGAACATCGAGGCCGGCGGAAAGTTGAAACAGAGGAAGGCCAGACCGCCGCCGATCAGCGCCAGGAGGAGAAACGCGATGAACAGCTGGCCGGTCTGGAGCGCGATGACGAGGAAGATCGTCGCGGCGAGGGTCGACACGCCCGCGCACAACCCGTCCATGTTGTCGAGGAAGTTCATGGCGTTGGTGATCCCCACGATCCACAGGACCGTGAGGGTCCCCGACAGACACACGCCCCAGGTCGACGTCTCCAGAAACAGGGAGAAGCGCACGCCGCCCGCGGCCAGGGTGGTCGCGACCGCGATCTGGACCAGGAATTTCGTCGCCGGCGTGAGGCGGCGGCGATCGTCCACGTACCCGAGGCCGAACATCACCAGGCCGCCGGCGAGCAGCAGGGCGAGGTCCGGGAGTTTGTCGCGCATCCCCGGGAGGTGGGCGCGGAGGGATTCGGGAAGGTACGGGAAGTCCCCGGCCGCCGCGGCCCAGGCGCCGGCCGCGACCGGGGCGAGGGTGGCCACGACCAGGGCGATTCCGCCGCCGTAGGGAATTGCCCGATCATGGATCTTGCGTTCGCCGGGGTGATCCACGTACCCGCTGCGCAGCGCCCAGGCGCGCGCCGTTCGACAGGCGAGGAGACCGACGAAGAACGAGGCGAGCGGAATGGCCAGGAACGCCGAGTCCATGGTCACCGGCCCGGGCGCACGGCCGCGATCGCCTGGTTCATGTCGTCGATCGCGGCCTCGATCGCGCGCTCCCAGCGGGACGGTCCGAATCGCTCCTTCCACGGCGAGGAGTGCCACGGGAAGACCGCGCTTCGCGACGCGCTCACCAGCGCACCGAGGCCGTCCACCCCGAAGAGACCGCGCAGGTCTTCCGGCTTCCCGCCCTGCGCCCCATATCCGGGCACCAGGAAAAATGACCGCGGCAGCGCCTCGCGCAACCGGCGGCCTTCCTCCGGATAGGTCGCGCCGACCACCGCGCCCACGCCCGACCAGCCGTCGCGGCCGACCAGGGCTTCGCTCCACTCGCGCACGCGGCGCGCCACCTCCATGTAGAGCGGGGTGGAGCCGCAGACCAGGTCCTGGAGGTCGCGCGCCCCGGGGTTGGAGGTGCGCACGAGGAGGAAGACGCCGCCTCCGGCGGGTTGCGCGGCGTCGAGCCAGGGTTTCAGGCTGTCCCCCCCCAGGTACGGCGACAACGTCACGGCATCCGCCGGAAACCCCGCGCTCGGGCCGAAGTAGGCCGACGCGTAGGCCTTCGCCGTGCCGGGGACGTCGCCCCGCTTCACGTCCGCGATCGTCAGCAGCCCCAGGTCGCGCGCGCGAGTCAGCGTTTCCCGGAAGACCTCCATCCCCGCAGGGCCGAACCGCTCGTAGAAGGCCACCTGCGGCTTCACCACCGGCACTCGCCCGGCCGCAATCTCCAGCACCACCTGGTGGAATCGCGAGATCGCGTGCAGGGTGCGCGCCGGTTCGACGCCCCCTCCGGCGAGCAGCGACGGCGGCAGAAGTTCGGGGTCGGGGTCGAGTCCCACGACGGAAACGCTCTTGCGCTGCTCGATTGCCTCGATCAACCGGTCCACGAAGGGACGCATGGGCGCATCTCCTGACTGCACCGGATTCTCCGTGAGGCGAGCATCGCGTGCAAGCAAAAGCCATGAGCGCGCTCGCGCGCCGCCGGCACGGAGTTGACGCCGATCGCGAGCAACCGCTATCATGCCCGCTTCAGGAGAATGACATGTCCACGCAGGTTGCCGGGGATCTCGCGCCGCGGCCGTCCCCCCGGCCCGCGCCCCTCTGGATCCGGGTTCTCCGGGTTCTCCTGTTGTCCGTCCTCGGGCTCGTGGGGTACGTCGTGCTGTTCGAGGAAAACCTGATCTACTTCCCCGCGCGCTATCCGGAGGGGAACTACGCCGCCTCGGCCTTCCCCGGCGGACCGCGTGACGTCGAGTTCGTCGCTTCCGACGGGGTACGGCTCCACGCCTGGTTCTGCCCGCTGGAGAAGCCCCTCGCCACCGTGCTCCTCTGCCACGGGAATGCGGGCAACCTCACCCACCGGCTCGAGATCGTCCACGCCCTGGCGCGCGTGGGAATTCAGACCTTCCTCTTCGACTACCGGGGATACGGAAAGAGCGAAGGGAAGCCGGGGGAAGCGGGGCTCTACCTCGATGGCCAGGCCGCCTACGACGCCTTGCTGGACCAACCCGGGATCGACCCGGCGCGCGTCTTCCTCTGGGGCGAGTCCCTCGGCGGCGGCGTGGTGGTCCAGACGGCGCTCGACCGGCCGGTCGGGGGTATCATCCTGCAGTCCTGCTTCTCCTCGATCCGGCGGATGGCCCGGGAACATTACCCCGGCCTGCACTGGTTCGCGCGTACGAAGTTCGACAACCGGGCGAAGCTTCCCGCCGTGCAGGTCCCCGTGCTGGTCGTTCACGGCCGCGACGACACCCTGATCTCCTTCGCGCACGCCGAGGACCTGTTCGCGGCGGCACGGGAGCCCAAGTGGCTGTATCCCGTGGACGCCGCCGACCACAACGATGTCCTCTATGTCGGCGGGCAGGCCCTCCTGGACCGCATCGTCCGGTTCGTCAGCGAGGAGGCGCCGGCCGCCCGCGCCGGGGGAGCCGGACGGTGATGCCGTCATGAACGCACCCATCCTCATCGCGCTCGGGGGAAATGCCATCTCCCCGGAGAAAGGGACGGGCACGCCGTCGGTGCAGTTCGCCGCCACGCGCGCGACCATGGCGCACGTCGCGGACCTGATCGCGCGGGGGGTCGGCCGCATCCTCATCACCCACGGAAACGGACCGCAGGTGGGTGAGGCCGTCCTGCGGGGCGAACTTGCCCAGAAGGACGTGCCCCCGCAGCCGCTGGACATCTGCGTCGCCGATACCCAGGGCGGCATGGGGTACATGATCCAGCAGTGCCTGCGCGGCGAATTGGACCGGCGTCACCTCTCGCATCCCGTGGTGGCCCTCGTCACCCAGGTCCGGGTCGACCGCGAGGATCCCGCGTTCAACGACCCCAGCAAGCCGATCGGTCGCTTCTACGGAGAGGCCGAGGCGCGACGCCTGATGGCCGAGCGCGGCTGGCGGATGAAGCCGGACGCGGGGCGGGGTTGGCGGCGAGTGGTCCCGTCACCGCGCCCGCTCGAGGTGCTCGAGGAGGAGCCCATCCGTCGCCTGCTGGGCGACGGCGCCGTCGTGATCGCGGCAGGCGGCGGCGGCATCCCGGTGTTCCAGGCCGCGGACGGATCGTACGTCGGAGTCGAGGCCGTCATCGACAAGGACCTCGCCTCCGCCCTCCTGGCCCGTCGCATCGGCGCGAGCCGGTTTGCCATCCTCACCGGCGTCGACCGGGTGGAATTGCGCTATGGGACGCCCGCCGCCCGGCCGCTCGACCGCGTTTCCGTGGCGGACCTTCGCCGCCACCTCCTCGACGGCCACTTCGCCCCGGGAAGCATGCGGCCCAAGATCGAGGCGGTCCTCGATTTCCTCGCCGATCCCGGAGCGCCGGATCGGCGCGCCGCGATCGGCCGCCCCCACCACCTGGCGGCCCTCCTCGAGGGGCACGCCGGGACCCAGATCGCTGCCGGGCCCGGATGAGTCCTGAACCCGCGTCCGCGGCTCCAGGAGAAATCCCCCCGCCCGACACCGGCCTGCGTGAGCAGCCGGGCCGGCGGGGCGACCGGCGTGCGACCCTCTGGCGCGCACGCCGGGCGCGGCAGTCCTGCCCCGCCCGGTCCGTCAGGCCGGACGGAGCCGGTTTTCCTGCACACGCCGAAGCCATTCGCGTTTCATCCGGGCTGGGGGCCCGCTCCGGTGAAACGCTGGACAAACCGGGCGGGATCGGTTAAGGGGCATCCATGACCAAGATCGAACGTGTCGATCGGGCCCTGTCGTGCCGACCGGTGGATCGCATCCCCTGGAGCGTCTGGTACCACTTCGGCCTCCAGCACCTGCCCGGAAAGCGCGCCGCCGGCGCCGCGCTCGATTTCTTTCGCGCCTACCAACCCGACTTTCTCAAGCTGATGCACGACTACCCCTATCCGCTGCCCCCGGGGCTGGAGGAGTTGGAGCAACCGGGCGATCTGGCGCGCCTTGGACACCTCGACGTCCGCGACGGAGGCTACGGCGAACAGCTCTCCGCCGTTCGCAGCCTCGCGCGAAGCCTGCACGGCGAGGCGTACGTGATCGACACCATCTTCGATCCGTGGACCATCCTGCGCAAGCTGTGCGGACGCGACCGCCTCATGGGCTGGATGAAGGAGCACCCCGGTCCCGTCCACGGGGCGCTCGAGACGATCGCCCGCAACCAGGCCGCGTTCATCCGGGTCGCCCGCAAGGCGGGACTGTCGGGCGTCTTCTACTCCGCCGGCGCCGCCGACCTGGATCAACTCAGGGCCGCGGACTACGCGACCTTCTGTCGCCCGTACGACCTCCTCGTGCTGGAGGCCGCGCAGGGCGCTCCGTTCAACCTGCTGCACATCCACGGCGAGCGACCGATCTTCGACCCGCTCCTCGACTATCCGGTCCACGCCATCAACTGGGCGGGTCAGCGGGTCAAGCCCGACCTCGCGGAAGGCCGGCGCCGCTGGGGCGGGTGCATCGTCGGCGGAATCGAGGAGAACACCACCACCTCCGTCACGCCGGCGGACATCCGGAAGCAGGTCATCCGGACCATCCAGATCCTGGGTGAACGGGGAACGATCCTCGGTCCGGGATGCTCCGTAGGTCCCAACGTGCCCCCCCGCAACCTGAAGAGGATTCCCGCGACGCTCGCGGAGCTCGCGGGCAGGAGCCGACGCAAGGGAGGTAGGCGATGAAATTGGATGCGCTCGTGATCGCGGCACACCGGGATGACGTGGAAATCACCTGCGGGGGCCTGGTGATCAAGCTCGTCGATGACGGGTACCGCGTCGGCGTGCTCGACCTCACGCAGGGCGAAATGGGCACCCTCGGCAACGCCGCCTTGCGTGCCCGCGAAGCCGCTGCCGCCGCCAAGATCATGGGAATCGCCGAACGCTTCAACCTGCGCCTGCCGGACGCCCGCATCGAGAACAACCATCCCACCCGGATGAAAATGGTCAAGCTCCTGCGCAAGGTCCGTCCGGAGGTCGTCGTCATCCCCTGCCACGAGCAACGCCACCCCGACCACTCGACCACGCCGAAGATGGTCTTCGATGCCTGCTTCTTCGCCGGACTCAAGCGAATGCAGCCCTCCGCCGGAGAGGCGTTCCGCCCGCGGAAAATCCTCTATGCCCACTCCCACTACGAACGCCTGAAGCCCACCTTTTGCGTCGAAATCACCGCCCAGTTCGAGCGTAAGTTGAACGCCATCCGCTGCTACTCCAGCCAGTTTCCCCCCGAGCGGGATCGGAAGACCGGCGGGGAGAATCAGCCCCGGGTCATCCCCTGGATCACCGACTTCAATCGCTACTACGGCCATCTCATCGGCGTCCCCTACGCCGAACCCTACAGCCAGCGCGAGATGGTCGAGGTCGAGGACGTCATGCGGCTCAAGGGTCATTCGATGTAGCCTGGCCCACCGGCGGGCCGAAAGCGGCTTTGCAACTCTCCGCGACCTTTACAGGCGCGAGCGGCCCCAGACCTCGCCCGCACTCCGTCCGTCCCGGCCTCGCAAGGACTTGTGGCGCGGCTGCGATCCTCCCCGAGCGTGGCCCCGCGTTTGCATGGGAAGGAGAGGTCACGGCTTCGGGATCCCATTGAAGAGGGTACGACCCATGATCGCCCTTCCCTTCCGCGCTCTCGTCGCGGCAGCCTGCCTCCTCGTCGGCCTCAGTGTATTGCCGCTTTGCGCCCAGGAGGCCCCGGCCCCCCCGACCCATCCGGCCGACACCCGCGAGCGATTGAAGGCCCTGCGGGTCTCCTTCGTCTTCGAGGACGCGGAGTGGACGGACCTGTTCGAGCACCTGCGGACGGTTACCGGTCTCAACGTCGTGGTCGATCCCCGCGTGGCGGACCTCGACTCTCCGGGGCGGAGCCGGGTGTCGGTGCGGTTGGAGGACGTTCCGTTTCGCACCGCGATGAAACTCGTCTTCGAGGCGCACGGACTGGCGGTCGATGTCTCCGACGGCGTGCTGTACATCGTCCCGCGGAGACTGCAGCAGGCTCAAGTCGAACTCCGCGTCCACGACATCCGCGACCTCCTCGTGCGCGTGCGGGACTTCGAGGGACCGAAGCTGCTGATCGACCATCGCCCCCCGGACTTCACGCGCCTGTTCACGACCGTCACGGAGCGGCCGCAAGCCCTCGGGGAGGACTCGCGCCGCATCCTCGATCTGGTGCGGCGGTTCTGCGGCGGAGACACGTGGGATGCCGTTCCCGGAGTCTCGCTCGACGTGACCCGGACGGGCTTCCTGACGGTGGTGCAGAGCGCGACCGTGCAGGAAGAGATCGCGATGTTCCTGAACGAGCTTCGGCGAGGACGCTAGCCCGGAGGATTCGTAAAGCCGCGTCAGCGCTCGCGGGCGCGCTGCTTGAGGTGGACCAGCAGTACGGCGATGTCGGCGGGAGTGACTCCGGATACGCGCGCCGCCTGACCGACGGACCCGGGGCGAATCCGGTCGAGCTTCTCGCGGGTCTCGAATCGCAGGTGTCCGATGGACCGGAAATCGAAATCGGACGGGATGGAGCGCGACTCGAACTCGCGCATGCGCAGGACGTCCTGCTTCTGGCGTTCGATGTATCCCTCGTACTTGACGTCGACTTCGATTTGTTCGGCGATCTCCGGGGGGACTCGGAGGGCGCCGAGGGCGGGATGCGAATCCGCCAGCGAGGCGAGTTCGGTCTCCGGCCGGCGCAACCACTGGGTCAGCGTCAGGCCCTCGTGGAAGGTGCGATCGAGCGCCTCGCGCGCGGCGGCGATCCGGCGTTCTTTCTCTTCGAGCCGTCGAACGCGTGCGGCGGAGGCGAGGCCGGCGGCGTGACCGGCCGGCGTGAGTCGCCGGTCCGCGTTGTCGTGGCGAAGCAGGAGGCGATATTCGGCGCGCGAGGTGAACATCCGGTACGGCTCGGTGACGCCGAGGGTCACGAGGTCGTCGACGAGCACGCCGATGTAGGCCTGATCGCGGGTGAGGATGAAGGCGGGTCGGCCGGCGGCTTTCCGGGCTGCGTTGATCCCGGCGACGAGGCCGAGGGCGCCCGCTTCCTCGTAGCCCGTGGTTCCGTTGATCTGGCCGGCCAGGTGCAGTCCCTCGACCGACCGCGTCTCGAGGGTCGGCTTGAGTTGGGTGGGAATCACGAAATCGTATTCGACCGCATACCCGTAGCGGAGGATCTCGGCGCGCTCCAGGCCCACGATCGAGTGGACCATCTCTTCCTGGACGTCGGGGGGCATGCTGGTGGACACCCCGTTCAGGTAGACCTCCAGCGTGTTCCGTCCCTCCGGTTCGAGGAAGAGTTGGTGGCGCGCGCGCTCGGCGAATTTGACGATCTTGTCTTCGATGGAAGGGCAGTAGCGGGGTCCCCGGGCCTGGATCTGCCCCGTGTACATGGGGGCCCGATGGAGGTTCGCGCGCAGAACGTCGTGGGTGCGCGCGTTCGTGTAGGTGGTGAAGCAGTGCATCTGGATCGCGTCGATGCGTTCGGTCTCGAACGAAAACGGCTGCGGTTTCGCGTCCCCCGGCTGCACGGCCAGGCGGGAATAGTCGAGGGTGCGGCCGTTCACGCGCGGCGGCGTGCCGGTCTTCATCCGGCCCATCTCGAAGCCGAGGCGGGCCAGGCTGCCCGAGATCGACTCGGCGGCCGGTTCCGCCATCCGGCCTCCGGGGGTCTGCTTCTCCCCGAGGTGAAGCAGCCCACGCATGAACGTCCCGGTCGTGACCACGACCTGTCCGGCGCGGTAGACGAATCCGCTGCGCGCGCGCAGGCCGCGCACCCGGTCCCCGGCCACCAGGATCTCTTCGACCATGTCCTGGCGGAGGGTGAGGCGATCCTGCGCCTCGACCACGCGTTTCATCTCGAACTGGTAGGCCTTCTTGTCCGCCTGGGCGCGCGGAGAACGCACGGCCGGACCCTTACGGGTGTTCAGCATGCGGAAGTGGATCCCGGTCCGGTCGATGGCGCGTCCCATCTGTCCGCCCAGCGCGTCGATCTCGCGCACCAGCTGGCCCTTGGCCAGCCCGCCGATCGCGGGATTGCACGACATTTGCCCGACCGCGTCGGCATTGATCGTCAGCAGAAGCGTGCGCGCCCCCATCCGGGCGGCCGCCAGAGCGGCTTCGCACCCGGCGTGGCCCGCGCCGACCACGATCACGTCGAAGGGGACGGGAAACTCCATCGGGACTCGGGACCTCGAATGCGGACTTCGCCCACCGGGCGCTTCCCGCGGATTCTACGCCCGCGTCCGCCCGGAGTCCAGCGCGGCCCGTCGATCCGGGATCCGTGCGCTTCCCGGGAATTCTCTTGAACCGGTCATGCCCGGTCCTATACTGGATTCCAAGGTCTCCATTCGCCCGACCACGGAGGTTTTTCCCATGTCCATCCGACGATTGCTCGGATTCCGAGTTCTCCCGATCGCCTTGTTCGCGCTCGCGGTGCTTACCGCCCCGGTCCTGGCGCAGGAATCGGCCCCGCCGAAGTCCTCCGCCGGCGGGTCGGGAATCGACCCGGTTCGGGAGGGCGTCGTCAACAAGCTCGCTTCCATGAAGACCTCGCTCGACTTCACCGAGGCCGAGCTCACGGACGTCATCGACTTCCTCCAGCAGTTGACACAAATCAACTTCGTGATCGATCGGCGCGTCTACGAGAACGCCCGGCCCGAGGACCTCAAGGTGACCATCCAGCTCAAGGAGGTCCCCCTGCGCACCGCTTTGCGGGTGATCCTCAACCAGCGCGGTCTGACCGCCGAGTACAAGGACGGCGTCCTGCTCATCCTTCCCAAGAGCGCCCTCGAGGAGCAGATCTATCTCCGCATGTACGACGTGCGCGATCTGATGTTCAAGATCAAGGACTTCCCGGGCCCGGAAATCACGCTTCAGACCGGCGAATCCGACACGGTCAGCGCCGCGTTCGAAACCGAGACCACGGAGAAGTTCGAGGACCCCAACTTCATCGTCGACATCGTCAAGGGGAACACCGGGGGCGACACCTGGGACCGGATCCAGGGCGTTTCGATCTCGATGGCGGCGAACGGCATCCTGCTGGTCACACAAAGCCGGGAGGTCCACAACGAGATCCTCAAGCTGATCAACCTGATGAGACTCTACAAGTAGCCCATCCGGGGTCGGATGGATTCACCCGCGGGGAAATCGAGCCACGGTTTCCCCGCTTCCCGTTTCGGGGCGTGCAGCGGAATCTTGACGGCGAGGCGAACTCTCGATATCGCTAGCTCCTTTCCAACCCGATCGGAAACCAGGAAGAGGTCGGGAAAGGCATCGGGCCGTGACGCGGGTTGAACGGGGCGGGTCCGCGAGGGCCCGGGAGGACAGGGTGTTCGGCACGCGGTCGTGCAGTTTGTGTCGTTCCACGGACGTGGAGCGCGTATTCGAGGCGCAAGACTACCGCTACGAGGCCGGGGAGCGGACCTACCCGATCGTTCGGTGTCGCCGCTGCGGGCTGATCCGGCTTGACCTCGACGGCATCCGGTACGAGGCCGCCTATCCGGCGCAATTCAACGACCGGCGGCTCCAGCGGATCGAGGAGGGACAGGACGGGCGCGGGGCGAGCCGGACTGCGCGACGCGCGCGGCACCGCAGTCGCGAGCGACAGGTCGTGTTCACTCGCCGTGCGCGGCTCGCGGCCGTCGGGGGGGGGCGAATCCTCGACATCGGTTGCGGCGCGGGAGACTTCCTGAAGTCGCTGCCTTCCCCGCGCTGGCAGAAGTTCGGGATCGAGGTCACCGTCGACGTCTGCCGGCGCGTCGCGGCCGGAACCGGGCTCCCGGTCGGAAACGCGGACGGGGCGCGACTCCCGTTCCGGGATGGGACGTTCGATGTCATCACCGCGTGGGGGGCGATCGAACACCTTTCCGATCCCGTGGCCTGCATGCGCGAGATGCACCGGACGCTGCGGCCGGGGGGCAAGGTGGTCTTCTTCGTCCCGGACGCTTCCGGTCCGCTCTTCCGGCTGTTCCGGATCGTCGACCCGCCCCGGCATCTCTATCACTTCACCCCGGATACCTCCCGGGAGGCGATGCGGGCGGCAGGGTTCTCCGACCGGTTGATCACCGTCTATGCGGGCGCCGGCGAAAACATGAACGGCCTCTACCACGCGTTCAAGGCCTTCGCCCGCCGCTTCAGCGTCCGTGCCCGGTTGCGCCGGGAGGAAGGCCGGTGGGCGGCCTCCTGGGGCCTCATGGCGCTGCACCGCTTCGTGAAACTGCTCGGATTCGTCCTCCACCCCCTGACCGGACTCGTCGCTCCGCACGGCTTCAGCGACGCGATCGTCCTCGAGGCCGTGAAGGAGGGCGGAAGGCCAGGAAGTTCCGCATCAGGTCCCCACCCCGCTCGGTGAGGAACGACTCGGGGTGGAACTGTACGCCTTCGACGGGGGCCGCGCGGTGTCGCAGGCCCATGAGCACGCCGTCATCGGACCAGGCCGTCGGCTCCAGTTCCGCCGGCAAGGATCGCGGATCGACCATCAGCGAGTGGTACCGACCCGCCCGGAATGGATCCGGCAGGTTACGGAAGACTCCGCCGCCGTCGTGGCGGATGCGGGAGGTCTTGCCGTGCATCGGACGATCCGCGCGCACGATCCGCCCGCCGAAGGCGGCGGCGATGCACTGGTGGCCGAGGCAGACGCCTAGCGTGGGGATGCCCCGTTCCATCGCCGCACGCACGAGCGCACAGGAAATCCCCCCTTCCCGCGGCGAGCAAGGCCCGGGGGAAACGATCAGGTGCGTCGGCCGCCGCCCCAGCACCTCGTCGACCTCCAGGGTGTCGTTCCGGTGCACCTCGGCGCGTGCGCCGAGCGAGCCGAGCAGCTGCACGAGATTGAACGTGAACGAGTCGTAGTTGTCGAGGACGAAGACGCGCATCAGGCTCCCGGCGGGGTCACTTCGGATTCCGCTTTTTCAGTCGGTCACGCTCCTCGGCGGCGCGGATGAGCGCCTCGTAGCGCGGATCGCCGTGCAGGTTGCGCAGGTCCCCGTCTTGCTTGATCCAGTCCACGTCGGCGAAGCCGTCCTCGATCGCGCGCTCGAGGTGGTCGAGCGCCTCCTTCTTCTTGTTCTGAATGGCGTAGAGGCAGGCCAGATTGTAGAACGCCCATCCCGCCCGCATGTGGTCTTCGAGCAGGATCTGCTTGTAGTAGTGCTCCGCACGCGCGTAGTCGCCCATCCGCACGAGCAGGCCGACCAGCCGCGGCGTGAGGTCGGTCTGGCGCCGGGACGACTTCATGTAGTTCTCGAGCCGGTACGCCATGTCGGTCAGGTACTGCTTCTCGCCCAGCTTGAACAGGACGTAGGCGAGCGTGTCCTCCAGCTCTTGCCGCTCGAAGGCGAGTTCCGCCGGACTCGTGGTCGACTCGATGAGCTCGCGCAGCGCGGGGACGATCGAACGATCCTGCATGTCCGCGAGCGCCTCCCCGGCCAGGGAACGCATGATGTGCCGCCGCTTCGGGTCGGTGGACAGGAACTCGAACGTGGGGTCGGTGAACATGCCCATGAGGACCGGCACCGCGGACTTTCCGATCTCCTCGACCCGGCGGAACTGGCCGGCATAGAAGCCGTAGCTGTAGCGCTCCGTAATCAGGCCGCTCAGGATCTTCTCCACCTCGACCTGGACGAAGGCCCGCCGAACCGCATCGAGGGCCTCGCTGCCGTCCGGACGGCGGGCCAAGCGACGGTCCACGGCGCGGCGGGCAGGATCTCCCAGCCCGGCCAGCAGCCGCGGCACCACGGTGCGCATGACCGCGAAGTCGGCTTCGAAGGCATCCAGCAGCGCTTCGACGGCGCGCTCCGACCCGATTGCCCCAAGGACTTCCGCCGCCGCCTGGCGAACCCGCCGGTCCGGGTCGCCCAGGGCCTCGATCATGACCGGCTCGGCCGAATCCCCGAGGGTGATCAGCGCCCGCTTCGCGGCCTCCCGCTCCTCGAGGAATCGGCTGTGCAGATCGTCCGCGAGCGTGCGCGCGCGGCTGATCTCTTCGCCCGCCTCCGCCCACGTCCCCGCGAAGGAACCGGCGCATAGGGCGACCGCCAGCAGGGCGGCACGACCACGAACTCGAGACATGGAGCCTCCTTCCGACCTTCCCCTGGTTATACGGGCGCCCGGGAACCAAGTCAAGGCGGTCCCCACCGCAGCGACCGGCCGGCAGATTCCGCCCGACTCCGGCAGAACCTGCCGCCGAGTCGGGCGGGAGGCGCACTCCATCCATTCCCGCCGTCGCGCGCAAACGGCCCGGGCACGCCCCCAAGCGCGCCTCGGACGGGGGCTCGGGCTGCGAACGCCGAGTGGCACCGCATTTGCAATCCCCCCCCTCGCCCGTTGAGGAGACGTCGCATGACCCCCGAACTCCCGGATCCCCGGCGCGTTCGAGCCGTGGAAGCCGCCCTGAAGGCTGCGCTCGAGTTCATCGAGGCCCTTCCCGTCGCGGAGGCGGAAGATTTCGAAACCGGCCGGCGGGCGGAGCAGCGACGCCGGCGGGTCCCCGACCGGGGCGCCCCCCGGTCGCGCCGACGGACCGGAGACGCTCGGTAGGAGAGGCGCCTTGTTGTACGGACTTTGGAGTTCCGCCGCCGGCGGGATCACCCAGAACGCGCGCGTGGACGTGATTGCCAGCAACCTGGCCAACCTCGAGACGGTCGGCTTTCGCAAGGATCTCATGACGTTCCGCGCCCGGCTCGCGGAAACCCGCGAAGACTACCTCGACCTTCACGACATCAATCCCGTGCTCGACCGGATCGGGGGCGGGTTGTTCGCCGATCGGACCCATTGGGACCATCTTCAGGGACCGATCGAGCAGACGGGACGCCCGCTCGACGTCGCCATCGACGGCAGCGGGTACTTTCTGGTCGAGCGCAACGGGCGCACCTACCACACCCGCGCGGGCAATTTCGCCGTCGACACGGAGGGGGTCCTGCGCTCGGCGGACGGCGCCGGGTTGGTGCTCTCTTCCGAGGGGGGCGAGATTCGGGTCACCCGTCCGGGCGAAGTCCTGATCGATCGGATCGGGGTCGTGATCCAGGCAGGCGAGCCGATCGCGCAGCTCGCCCTCGCCGACGTGGAAAACCCGCAGGACCTGGTGAAAGTGGGCGACGCGCTCTTCGAGTATCGCGGGGGCGCCGGGGGAACCCGGGCCGCCGAGGCACGCCTGGTGCCGGGCGCACTGGAGCGATCGGGGGTCAGTCCGGTGGAAGAAATGACCGGCATGATCCTCGCCCTCCGCGCCTACGAGTCCAACATGCAAATGATCCGCCTGCAGGACCAGACGCTGGGCCGGGCGGTCAACGACCTGGGTAGGATCGCGCGCTAGCGCATTCCCCGAAGGAGCGGTTCCCATGGCCATCCGCGCCCTGTCGACCGCGGCGTCCGGGATGACGTCGTTGCAAAGCCAGATCGACGTGATCGCCAACAACCTCGCGAACGTCAACACCACGGGGTACAAGAAGACGCGCGCGAACTTCCAGGACCTCATCTACCAGCAGGTCAAGCAGCCCGGATTCGCCGCGGATTCCGGACAGGGGGCGGAGATTCCCACCGGCATCCAGATCGGTCTCGGGACCAAGCTGGTCGCCACCGAGAAGATCTTTTCGCAGGGCAGCCTCGACCGCACCGACAAGGATCTCGACATCGCGATCGAGGGGGACGGCTTCTTCCGGATCCGCAACGCCGGCGGCGGCATCGCCTATACCCGCGACGGCAGTTTCCGGGTCGACTCCGAGGGGAACGTCGTCACGGCCAATGGGTTCTTCCTCGATCCGCAGCTCAGCGTGGACCAGGCCCTCACGCGCCTCAGCATTTCCCCGACCGGGTTGGTGGAGGGCTTCGATCCGACGCAACCCGCGGCGCTCCAGCAGGTCGGCCAGATCCAGTTGGTGCGGTTCATCAATCCGGCCGGCCTCCGATCGATCGGCGACAACCTGTTCGAAGAAACCGCCGCCTCCGGTCAGCCGATCGAAGGGAACCCGGGGGAGGAGGGCAACGGTTTTCTGCGACAGGGATTCCTGGAGTCCTCGAACGTCGAGGTCGTCGAAGAGTTGGTGGACATGATCCAGACCCAGCGCGCCTTTGAAATCAACGCCACTTCGATCCGCACGGCGGACGAGATGTTGCAGACCGTCAACCAGCTGCGCCGCTAGCCGTCGCCGGGGAGTGAGCCATGACGTTCGGATTCCGCCGGGTACGGGCCGCCGGGTTCGCGGTCGCCCTCCTGCTGGGCGGGCATGCCGCCGCGGAGGAGCTCCGGCTGCCGGCTTCGCTGACGCTGCCTGCGGAAGCCCGGGTGGCCGGCGAGTTCATCCGGTTGGGCGACCTGGTGACGGATCTGGAGGCCGGACTGGGGGCCCTGGTGGTCGGACGGGCGCCCGTGGAGGATGGCCTCCGAGCCATTTCCCGCGAGGATGTCCGGACCACCCTCCGCCGCGCTTGCCCGGGCGATCGTCTCCCGGCGCTGACCGGGGCGCAGGAAGTCGCGGTTCGCCGGGTCGCGCCGGTCGCTCCCGCGCTGTCCGGGCCCGTGGTTGCGGCCCTCGCGGACGCGATTCGTCGCTGGCGTGTGTGCGCGGACCTCGCGGCCGGAGCGGAATGCCGGATCGAAGTCGTGGATTTCGAGCCCGCCGACGCATTTCCCGGCGACCTGGATCTCCCGCCCGTCGTGGCGGGCGGGGACATCTCGGCCGATCCGTGGATCGTCCGCGTCCTGGCGCCGGCCGCCTCCGGCGCACCCCGGGCGGCGCAGGTCCGGGCGCGCGTCCGCCTCCTCGCCGAGGTGCCGGTTGCGCGGCGGTCGCTGCGCGCGCGCCAAGCGGTGGCGGCGGGCGACCTCGAGACCCGTCGCATGGAAATCCTCCCCGGTCAGCGGTGGCTCCGGGCGGACTCCGATCCCGTCGGCCGACGGCTGGTGAGGCCGCTGGCGGCCGGGGAGATTCTCGTCGAGGACGCGCTTCAGCCGGAGACCCTGGTTCGTCCGCACGACGCGGTGCGGGTCGAAGTGCCGGGGCGCGGTTTCGCGCTCCAGTTCGACGCCATCGCGCTCGAGGCGGGCGCGTCCGGCGACATCATCCGCGTCCGCAATCGGGACTCGAAGGCCGTGGTTCGCGGGCGGGTGCTCGCGCCCGGGGCCGTCGAGCTGCTTCCGGCCGTCGCAGAAGGAGGGGTTCGATGAGGCACATCCTGCGGACGCTGCTGCTGGCGTCCCTGTTCTGCGCGACGCTCCCGGATGCCCGGGGGGACTTCCTCTGGGAGGACGGGAACCAGGAGTCGCTGTACGCCGACACCCCCAAGCGGGCGTTCGCGGTCCATGACCTGATCACGATCGCGGTCGAGGACCGCTCCTTCGCGTCGGTCCGCGGCGAGCTGACCACCGACCGGCGCAGCCGCTGGGAGTCGATCCTGCGCGAATTCGTTCGCCTCTCCACCGACAGCGGCTCGCTCAAGATCAAGGATGCGCTGCGCGCCGGCGAGCAGCCCGAGATCGACGTGGACGACCGTTTCCGCACCGACAACCGGGCGCAGACGAACCGATCGACGCAGATCACCTACACGATCACCGCGGAGGTGAAGCAGGTGCTTCCGAACGGAACCCTGGTTCTCGAGGCCCGCACCACCAAGCAGGTGGGCGAGGAGCGGGAGAAGGTCACGCTTACCGGCGTGGCACGGATCGAGGACATCACGACCGCCAACACGATCAAGGCGGAACGACTGGCCAACCTCGGTCTCAAGGTCGAAGGCGACGGTCCGGTCGGGGACACGCAGGAACGCGGGTGGCTGACGAAGATCCTGGACGCGATCTGGCCGTTCTGACGGGGGCCGGGAGCGTCGCGGCGGGGGTGGACAGGTCGGGGGGAATCATGCGGACGTCGTCGATGGGACTCGCGAGGACAACGATCGCCGGGGTGCTCGTCGTTGCGGCGGCGATGCTGTGGCCCGCAGTCGCGCGGGCGCAGAGCGGTTCCTCCCTGGCGGCGGCGGGCCCCGACATTTCCCAGGCGCGAGTCAGTGCGCCCCGCATCAAGGACCTCGTGCGCGTGCGCGGGGCGGACGAAAACCCGCTCAAGGGCTTCGGCCTCGTCGTCGGGCTCAACGGCACCGGCGACAGCGCCAAATCCCTGTCGCGAAACGCCCTGGCGACGGCGCTCCTGCGCATGGACGACTATCATGTGTCGAGCCAGGACATTCAGTCGAAAAACGTCGCCGCGGTTTTCATCACGGCGGACCTCCCCGCGTTCCAGGAGGCGGGTACGCGCATCGACGTGACCCTGTCCAGCATCGGCGACGCGAAGTCCCTTCAAGGCGGCGTGCTCCTTGTGGCCCCGCTGCGCGGTCCCCGGCCCAAGGTCGAGGACCCGACCGTGTACGCCCTTGCGCAGGGGCAGGTGTTCATCGGCGGAAGCACTCCGACGGTGGGAATGGTGCAGGGCGGCGCGCTGGTCGTGAAGTCGATCCGGCACCGTTTCGTCTATCGCTACGGGTCGGTCGCCAACGAGCGGATTTCTCCGTTCGAGGAGGGCGACCCTTACGTGATGCTGCTGCTCCGCCGTCCGGACTTCAACGTCGCCGACCAGATCGCGGCGGAAATCAACACCTTCGTCGTCAGCCAATCGAACGCCCTCGGGGCGCCCGCGCAGGCGCGCGACACCCTGGCGATCGCGCTCAACGGCGGCCAGGTCCCGGTCCGGATCCCGGACATCTACCGGGACGATCCGATCCGATTCCTGTCCAACGTGGTCTTCGACCGGGTCCTGCCGATGGGAGGTCCCCTCGAGCCGCCGGCGCGGGTGGTCATCAACGAGCGGTCCAGGACCTACGGCATCACCGGATGGGTGACGGTCACGCCGGCGATCGTCAAGCGCGCGGGCGGGACATCGGCGCTCATCGTCGACGGGCTTCCCGACCCGACATCCAAGGCGCCCAACGGAGCCAACAAGCTGGTCGCGCTCAAGGACATCGTGGAACTGATGGAACGCGGCGGCGTTCGTGCCGACGACATCATCGACTACCTCAAGACCTTGCACCGGCTCGGGGCCCTGAACGGCGAGTTCGTGGTGGAGTGACGAACATGGACGCGACCCTGAGACCCATTCAGTCCGCGCGCGACCGGGTGGCGCAGGCGGCCGTTCAGGCGGCTTCGTCCGCGCCGTCGGGCAAGGACAAGGAGCGCCTGCGCGACGCGGCGCGCGACTTCGAGGCGATCTTCCTCAACCTGATGCTCGGTTCGATGCGCAAGACCGTGCAGAAGGACTCCCGCTTCTCGGGCGGCCCGGCGGAAGGGGTTTTCCAGGGCATGCTCGACCAGGAATTCGCGACCGGCGCGGCGCGCAAGGGGAACGGCCTGGGGATCGGAGAAATGCTGTACCGCAGCCTGGAGCGGGCGGTGTCGCGTCAGGACTCGGCCGCTCCCGGACTCGATCGGATCGCGTAATCGGAGAGGGACTTCGATGTCGTTGCTGGACGAACCCCGCGCCGACGCCCTGGCGGGCCGGCTGGAGAAGATCCTGGAAGCGTGTCTCGGCGTGCAAGGAGAGATCGCCGGCGTACTCGCGCGCAAGCGCGCGGCCATGGTCCGGATGGACGTGACCGAACTGCAGCGGATCAATACGGACATGGAGGCGGTCGCCGCGCGCTGGGCGGAACTCGAAGGGGCGCGCAGGGAGACCCTGCGCGCCCTGGCCGGACAGTTGCAGCGCCCGCCCTCGCATCTCGGCCTCCCCGAGCTGATCGAAATGGCCTCGGAGCCGCGCCGGAGCCGCCTGGCTTCCCTGCGGGCGCGGCTGAAAGGACTGGCCGTCGACGTCGCCCGGAGCAGCGAGGTCAATCACTCGCTGGTCGAAACGTCGCTGGCGTACGTGCAGGACATGATCCGGCTGCTGACCCACTGGGGCGAGTCGCGCACGACCTACGGGCGCGACGGCAAGCCGGCCGAGGCGAACTCCGACCGGAAATCGATGATCGACCACGTCGCGTGAGGCTCCGATGTCGCTCTTCAGCGGTCTGAACGTCGGTCTTCAGGGAATCCTGTCCAACCAGTCCGCCCTGCAGACGGTGGGTCACAATCTCGCCAATGCCAATACCCCCGGCTTCTCGCGTCAGCGGGTGGATTTCGTCACGCTCCCGCCCCAGGACTTCGCCTTCGGTCAACTCGGGAAGGGAGTGGCGGTCGGCGGGATCCGGCGCGTCGTGGACCAGTCGCTGCAGATCCGCTTCCAGGACGCATCCTCTTCCTTGGGCAACCTTCGCGTGCGCCAGGACACCCTCGCGCACATCGAGCAGGTGTTCAACGAATTGCAGGAAGTCAGCCTCTCGGGACAGTTCGAGCGGTTTTTCCGGTCCCTCGAGGAGTTGTCCAACAACCCGAAGAACATCGCGAACCGCGCCGAGACGGTGTCCGAAGCGCAGTCGCTCGTAGACTCGATCAACCTGCTCGGCACGCGCCTCCGCGAACTGCGGACGGACCTCAACGGGACGATTCGCTCGCAGATCGCCGACGTGAACCGCGCGGCGGTCGAAATCGCCGAGCTCAACGGCCAGATCCTCTCCGCGGAGAACGCGGGTCTCGAATTCGGGGACGCCAACGACCTGCGCGACCGGCGGGACCTGCTGCTGCGCCAGATCGCCGAAGTGGTGAACGTGAAGGGGATCGAGACTTCGAATGGGGCGGTCAACGTCCTGATCGGCAGCAACTACCTCGTATTCGGGCGCCAGGCGTTCACCCTGTCCACCTCCGAGTCGGTCGACGAGGGGGTTTCCATCTCCACGCCCTTCTTCGAGACCACCGGTGTGATCCCGGAGGTGCGCTCGGGCACGCTGCGGGGCACGATGGACGCCCGCGACCAGATCCTGCCCCGGTTCCAGCGCGACCTCGACGAACTGGCGCGCACCTTCGCCTTCGAAATGAACCGCGTCCATTCCGAGGGGATGGGCTTGCAGCGCTTCGATTCGATCACGAGCGTGGACAGGGTAGGGATTCCCTCGGTCGGCATCGGCGGTGCGCCCCTGGCCACGCCGGTGACGGTGACCGGGACCCCGAGCGACACCGGCGTCACGGACCCGGCCCTCATCGGGTATCCGGACGACGTCTTCAATACCCTCGATGTCCTGGTCCTGACCGGGGCCAATGCGGGTCTCCGCCGGCGCGTCGTCGACTTCGACGGCGCCACCGGGACGCTCTTCTTCGATCGTTCCTTCCCGTCTCCCCTGGGTGGCGGGGAGCAGTTGCAGATCACGTCCCTTCCGCACGCGATCCGCAACGGGAGCTTCGACCTGAAGATCGTGAACGAACTGACCGGGAAGATCGACACGTTCAACATCGAGATCGATGTCGACCATCTGCCCTCGCCCCCGCCGTCGGGGGATTCCACGCTCGACAGCGTGATCGCCGAAATCAACGCGGAAGTCGGAACGATTTTCCCGCCCGGCACGATCGTGGCGGAACGGACGGCGGACAACCAGTTGCGCATTCGCTCGACGGCCTCGACCCTTCGGATCGGCTTCGGCGCCGATTCCAGCGGGTTCCTGGCGTCGATCGGCCTCAATACCCTGTTTGCAGGTACCGGCGCGACCACCCTCGGGCTGAATCCGATCGTGGCGCGCGATTCGAGGTTCCTGGCCGCCTCGGCCTCCCTGGAGCCCGGCGACAACGCCAACGCCCGTCGGCTCGCGGACCTGCGCAATCTGCGCGTCCTCGACGGATCGACCGCGACCTTCGAGGAGTTTTACCAGGGCATGGTCGGCGAGGTCGGCGTGCAGACGCAGGAGGCCCGGGACCGTTTCGAGCATCAGAGCCTCCTGTCCACACAGATCGAGAACGAGCGCGAACGCGTGTCCGGGGTCAATCTGGACGAAGAGGCCGTCAATCTGATCACGTTCCAGCGGGCGTTCCAGGCGTCCGCGCGATATCTCTCGGTGATCGACGAACTCCTGGCGACGTTGTTGAATTCGGTCTAGTCCGTTCCGGCGGAGACGCGGGGCAGGGCGGCCGCGGCACCGGTCATCTCCCGATCTTGCGGGATACCGGGCGCCGAGGGGCGCCGGACTCCGGAGTCGTCGTCGGATTCTCCCAGCGGAGCCGGCCATGCCGCACGTCAGTGGGGCCTCGTTCGCAGGCTCGAACATCTCCAGGGTCACGGGGACGGTGTCCCGGAACACCGTCGTGAGCAATACCCGTCGCACCGAGGCGGCGATCCTGCTTCTGTCCGAACAACTCTCCAGTGGGGTGCGGCTGTTGCGCCCCTCGATCGATCCGATCGGGACGAATTTGGCCCTGGATCTGCAGAACCGCGCTTCCCGGAGCACACAATTCGTGCGCAACGCGGACGACTCGCTCGCGCACCTGTCCCTCGCCGAATCTTCCATCGCCACGGTCGCGGACCTGCTGGACCGCGCGCACGTCATCGCCTTGCAGCATCTGAACGATCCCGGGGCCAATCCCGACACCTTCCGCGTCGCCGCGGCCGAAGTGGATCAATTGCTGCGCGAGGCCGTGACGATCGCCAACGGGACCTTCCAGGGCAAGTTCCTGTTCGGCGGGACGCGGACCACGAGCGACCCGTTTTCGCTGCGGGGATCTTCGGTGAACTATGCCGGGGACGAGGGGGAAAACCTGATCGCCGTGTCCGACGTGATCCGGGAGGCGCAGTCGCTGTCGGGTTCGGCGGCCTTCGGCGCCGTTTCCGTGGAGATGCGCGGGTTGGCGGACCTGGATCCGGACCTGACGCCGGAGACCAAGCTGAGCGCGCTCAACGGCGGGGCCGGCGTGTCTCCCGGGCAGTTCCGGATCGGGGACGGCGTGACCTCGGTCCAGGTGGACCTCCGGCAGGCCGAGGACGTGGCCGACGCGATCGCGCGGATCAACACCGATCTGGCGGCCGCGGGCCTGGACATCTCCATCGCGATCAACGGCCCGCCCAATGTGCCGTCCGACGCCGACCGGTTCGTGCTGACGCGCACGGGCGGCGGGCCCATCGAAGTCGTGGACCTGGCCGGCGGACGGACGGCGGGGGACCTCGGCATCCTCACCCCGGGGGTGGTCGTGGTTCCGCCCGCTCCCACCGGATTCGTGGGGACGGACGTCAACCCCCGCGTCACGGGGAGGACGACCCTCGCCTCCCTGCTTCCGGGCGGCGTGCCGCTGGATCTCTCGGGAATCACCATCGTGAACTCCCCGGACGTGCCGCCCCCCGCGCCGACCGCGATCTCCTTCGCGGGGCTGACGACCGTGGAGGACCTGTTGTTCCGCATCAACGGGTCCGGCACGTCCGTCACGGCGCGGATCAACGAGGCGGGCACGGCGATCGACCTGCGTTCGACCCTGAGCGGCGCGCGGATGGTGGTGGGGGAGAATGGAGGCACGACGGCGGCGCAGATGGGGATTCTCTACGACTTCTCCCGCGCGGAACTCGCCGACCTCAACGGCGGAATCGGGGTCCCGCTCATTCCCGGGGGGCCTGAATTCCAGATCGCCTTTACCGCCGGCGGCCCCTCGTTCGACATCGACATCTCCCGCGTCCGGACGGTCGCCGAACTCGAGCCGCTCATCGAGTCCCTGACCGGCGGAGCGATCGACGTCACCATCAACACCGCTCTCGACAGCATCGAATTGACCGGCGCCGGCGCCTTCGCCGGAGTGCCGTTCACGGTGACGAACCTGAACCTCAGTTTCACTGCGACGGAACTCGGGATCGAGTCGACGGCGCCGGCCGTGACCGTGCTCGGGGCTCCACGTACGTTCGTAGGTACGCAGGTGGCCAGTCCGTTCACGGCGCTGATCCGCCTGCGCGACGCCTTGAAGGCGGAGGACTCTTCGAGGCTGCGGACGGCGGCCAACCTGGTCGACCGGGCGCGCCAGGCGATCCTCGACGTCCGGGGGGAAGTCGGCGGCCGCGCGCGCCGGCTGGAGACGCTCAAGTCCCGGCTGGACGACGAAAAACAGCAGACGGAGATCCTGCTGACCCAGGTGAAGGGGGTCGACTTCGCGGAGGCCGCGAGCCGCTTCCAGCTGGAGCAGACCATCCTGCAGGCGGGACTGCAGGCCGCGGCGAGGATCCTCAACGTCAGCCTGCTCGATTTCCTGGGTTGACGGCCTCCTGCGTCTCCCGCGCTCCGGCCCCGAGGCGCCGGTTCCCTCCGCCCCCACCGGCGGGAGTCGGTTGATTCCCCGGTCCCGACCCGCGTAGAATGGGCGCACCTTCCTTCGGAGGCGCCCATGTTCCGTCCGCCGTCCGGGATCGCCTTTCGTGCCGTCGCCGTCGTTCTGCTCGCGGCCTGTGCCGGATTCGCCGAGGACCCCGGCGTGCGGCCGGTCCACCCGACCACCCGCGCGGAGGTCGGTCGGACCCGCGTGATCCCGTTCCGGCTGGCCGCCCGGGCGGAAGAGGACGGGGGCCTGCCGGCGTCGTCCTCGGCACCCGACATCCTGGAGGTCGTCGGCGGGACCGAGGTGCTGCGCGGCCACGACCTGGTCCACGTGCGTGTCCGCGGCCACCGGCCCGGGCGCGCCGTTCTGGTCGTCGGGGACGCGTCTCTTCCCGTGGAGGTCGTGTCCGCCCGTATCCCCCCGGACCCGGAGGGCGCGCCCCGGATCGTCACGCCGATTTCGGGGGCCGCGATCTGGGGCGAGATCACCGTGGCCGTCGAAGTCGACGAGGCCCACCCTGGAGGATCGGGTGATCTGTTCCTGCGGGTGTCGGACGGTCGCCGGCTCGAACCCCGGCATGTGAGCCATCCGATCTGGGGACCGACCCGGCGCCTGCTGTTCGACTTTGCGGCCGGCGAGTCGGGTCCCGGACCGCTGGCGCTCGTGCCGGTGTCGCGCGCGCCGGACGGGGTCGAGACCGCGGGAACCGCGGTCGTCGTCCATGCGCTTTTCCCCGCCGCCGCGGAGGTGAACGTCTTCGAAGCGGAGGAGCCTGCCGCGGATCCCCGCCCGGAGCGGTTCGGTGTCGAACTTCCCCCGATCGGCATCGACCCCGAGGCATCGAAAGGTCAATATGCCGGAAATTGGGGATCGGATCCGGCCGTCTGCCTGGCCATCGACACGGCGACGGCGGGCTGGTACCAGATGGTGATCCGCGCACGCGGCGACCAGGCGGGCGGGGCCTACCCGACCGTCGGACTCATTCTCGACGGGGCCGACGAGCCGGTCACCAGCGGCGTCCTCGCGGCAGATCGCTGGCATCGGGTCGCCGTGGGGGTCCCGGTCCGTCTCGAAGCGGGGCGACACCGATTCACCCCGTACTTCCTGAACGACTTTTACGCCGAAATGCTCGCCGATCGGAATCTCTATCTCGACCGGGTGGAGGTCGCGCGGGTGACGGCGGATCGCCCCCAGGGGGTGGCCGTGATCGGGACGGGCGAGATGGAAGGCGGGGGCTCCGCGTCCGGACGCATGGGCATGGCCGGCGGGTCGGGAGCCATGACCATGGGGGCGGGGATGACGATGTCCGGGACCGCCCCGGCGGGCGCAGATCCCTTCGCGCCCGGTCGCTCCACGCTGCGGGTCGCCCTCGAACAACCGCTGGATGGACGGCGGATCATGGGCGATCTCGCAATCCGCGGGCGCTGCACGTGGCCCGACATGGAGAATGCTCCTCCCCCGAAGGTGACGCTCCACGTCAACGGGCGAGCCCTCGATGCGCAGCGGACCGCGGCTCCGATGTTCTGGATCGACGCACGGGCATTCGCCCCGGGCGCGAACACGATCCAGCTCGTCGCCGTGACCGATGCCGGAGCCGTCGCCGCGACGCAGGTCCACACGGTCCATCGACCGGAGTTTCCCGGCGCCGAAGGACCCGCCGGCGAGGACCGTCTGCGTGCGTTCCTACGCTACCCCATGCAGGATGAAGCCTGGGACCCCGGCATCCGGGATCGCTGGTCGGCCGATCACCATCCCTCCGAGGGTCGCAGCGCCGCCTTCTGGTCGGAAGGAGAGGCCGCTCTTGCCCTGCCGGAGGACCTCGCCGGCACGTTCGACGTGTTTGTCGAAGGGCGCGGGGACGACTTCGAGGGTCCGCCGCAGGCGCTCGTCACGCTCGAAGCGGCCGGCGCCCGCAATCCGGTCGGAGCGGTGGACGTTCCGCCCTGGTGGGAGACTTGCGCGGTCGGGACGGTCCGGCTCGCCGCGGGGCCGAAGCGAATCTCGGTCGCCTTTCGGAACGACAAGTACGAGGAAAACGTCGGTGACCGGAACCTGTGGCTGCAGGCTTTGGTACTCCGCGAGGCGAGGTCGGCGCCGATCTCGCCTCCGGCCGTACGGATCGCCTGGCCGCCGGCGGGACACGCCGTCCACGCGGCGGATGCCGTGGTTGCCGATGCCTGGGGCGACGGGGAGCCGGTCTGGGCCGAACTCTGGATCGACGATCGCCCCTCCGGCGTCGGGTTGGACATCACGCGCCGGCCGGGTCGGATCGTGCTGCCGATCCTGGCGCGCGGTCTCGCGCCCGGCCCCCACACGCTGCGGGTGCGCGTCGCGGACCGCGCCGGGCAAACGGGGGACGCCCCCGCCGTTCCCTTCACCGTCCTCGAACGTGCGCCCGAAACGCCGGGACCCTATGCCCGGGCGCTCCGCCTGCTCGACCGCTTCGCCTTCGGGGCCCGTCCGCAGGATGTGGCCGCCGTGCTCACCCGGGGAGAGCAGGCCTGGCTGCGAAACCGGCTGGATCGACCCCATGCCGATCCGGCGGAGCAGGAGGCGATCGCCTTCGCAATGACCCACTTCCCCGAGCGGGACGGGGAGTACGATGTCGCCGGCCGGATCCTGGGGCACTGCCTGGCCACGGAAAACCCGGTGCAGGCCCGCTTCGTGCAATGGGCCGAAAACCACTTCTCGACGTGGATCCGGAAAACGGGTGCGGACCCGGAGTGGGTCGAACACCGGCGCTTCCTCCGCCTCGGTCCCGCCCCCTTCGGCGACCTCCTGTTCGCCTCCGCCCGCAGCCCCGCAATGCTTTCCTACCTCGACCAGCAATACAGCTTCTCGCGCCAGTTGAACGAGAACTACGCCCGTGAAATCCTCGAGCTGCACACCGTCGGCGCGAGCGCCGGCTACACGCAGGAGGATGTCACGGAACTTGCCCACCTCCTCACCGGGTGGACGTTCTCGGAGGAGGGGGACGGGGGGCCCGGCGGCCCGCGCCGGCGCACGTTCCGGTTCGATCCGCGGCTGAACGACGGCGCGCCCCGGCGCGTGTTCGGGGCGGCGTTCCCCAGGGCCGAGCCGAACGAGCGCCACGATCGAGTCCGGCGCGCGATCGAGACGCTGGCGGCCCATCCGGCAACGGCCCGATTCGTGTGTCGCAAGCTCGCCGAACATTACGTGTCGTTGCCCGCACCCGAGCGGCTGGTCGATGAGCTGGCCGGCGTGTTCCACGAGACCCACGGTGACCTTCGCGCCGTGCTGGCCGCCATCGCCGCGCACCCGGAGTTTCAGGCGCCGGATCTGCCCGAGAAGGTCTGCACCCCGTTCGACTACGCGGTGCGTCTGGCGCGGGCCTGCGGCCTCTGGCATCCCTGGGGGCTGATCGAGTTCCAGCAACGCAGCGGCATGGGAGTGCTGGACCGGTCGACCCCGGACGGGTACCCCGAGGAAGATTCCGCCTACGCCGACACGAACGCCATGCTGCAGCGCTGGAAGTTCGTGCGCGAGTACGCCTGGGCGCTCGCGGACGGGGTCCCGCCCGGTTGGCGCTGGACCGAGGAACCCTGGACCGACGAAGGAAGGCAGGCGGTGGTGGACGCCGTCGCCGTCCGTCTGACCGGGCGGCTCCTCGGGGAGAAGTCCAACCGGGCCGCCCTGGATGTCCTGCGCGCGGTACAGGGCGGGCGCGACGAGGCCGTCCAGTGGATCGCTGCCTTCGTGGCGCAGCTGCCGGAAGCCAGTCTCCGTTGAGGCCAGGGGAGGAACGGATGCGGAAGCGCTCGCGGGCGGGGGGATACGGCCGGGCGGCGATCCTCCTGGTGTTCGGATTGGGCCTGGTGGCCCTGCGGGCGGAGGAGCCGACGGTCGCCGTCGACGCGCCCACGCCGACCTTCCTGACGGCCGCGACGGTCGCCGAGGTCGGAGTCACCCGGATGATCCCCTTCCGCCTGGCCGCGCCTGCCGCGACGGACCTCCGGCTTCCCGTCTCGGGGGCCGACGGGGCCGTGCTGGAGGTCGTGCGCGCTCCCGAAGTGCTGGCCGGGTACGACACCGGATTCCTGCGGGTCCGTGGCATCGGCGCGGGACGGACCCGGCTCCATCTGGGAGGAGCGACCCTGGAGGTGGAGGTCGTGCCGCCGCGCGCGCCCGCGGACCCGGAGGCGCTGCGGCCCCGCATCGTCAATCCCGCGAGCGGGGCGGCGGTCTGGGGGACGTTCGCCGTGGGCGTGGAACTCGGGCCGGAAGCGCCGTCGGACGCGGATATCGAGCTGCAGATCCCCGGCTCGACGCCTCCGGCCGCGACCCGGCGCAGCCATCCGGCGCGCGGCCCCGGACGGCGCGTGGTCTTCACGCTCGATGCGGCCTCGCTGCCGCCCGGACGATGCGAATTCACGGCGGTGACGGTTCTTGCCGACGGCTCGCGCATCGGGGGGGAGCCGGCGAAGATCCGGATTCTCCATCCCCGTCCGGACCAGGTGATCGGATTCGAGGCCGAGGACCCGGGCCCGGTGGAACGGCCCGAACGCTTCGGCCGGGAACGTCCGATGGTGTACGTCCATCCGGAAGCGTCGGGGGCGGAATGCGCCCTGAATGCGGGGCCGCGTCCGGCGGTCTGCCTGCCCGTCCCCGCGCCGTCGGCGGGGAAGTACCAGGTGATGGTGCGGGCATTGGGCACGTTCGCCGGCGGGGCTCTCCCCACGATCAGCGTGTATGTCGACCAGGCGGATCAGCCCGTGACCAACGGCGTGCTCGTGGATGAAACCTGGCACCGGATCGCCGTGGGAGTCCCGATTCGGCTCGCCGCGGGCGACCACGTCGTGACGCCCTACTTCGCGAACGACTACAGCGCCGGCCCGACGGCGGATCGAAACCTCTTCCTCGATCGGATCGAACTGGCGCGCGTCGAAGACGAGGGCGTCCTGGACGGCGTGGCCCGGATCGGCGGCGGAGGCGAAGCCATGGGCGACATGGCGATGACGGGCGGATCGATGGCGATGGACGAGGCCGGCGCAGATCGGCCCGCCCCGCTGCGCATCGGGATCGAGACGCCGCTGCACGACCGGATCGCGACCGGCGCGTTCGAGGTGCGGGGGCTGTGCTTCTGGCTCGAACCCGGAAAGAACCCCGCGCCGCGCGTCTCTCTGCTCGTGAACGGGCGGGAATTGGGTGCGCAGCGATCGGCAGCGCCGCGTTTCGTCGTGCCTGCGGATGCGCTGCAGACCGGCCCCAACGAGATTCTCCTCTCGGCGGTCGCCGTGGACGGCGGACGCGCCGCGTCGCCGGCGGTCCGCGTTCTTCGACCGGGCGCGGCCGACGAACCGGCCGGGGACGGATCGACGGCGGAGCCCGCCACGGAGGCGGCGTCCCCGCCCGGCGCCGCCGTCGATCCCGCGGGGGCGTTCTGGCGCTTCACCGCCCACGACGAGTCCTGGGACGCGGAAGCCAAGAAGCGCATCGGCAACCACAAGGATCCTCCGGAGCGCCGCTCGATCGGCCTCTTCTCCAATGGCCGCGTGGCCCTCGACCTTCCGGAGTCGCTGGCCGGCCGCTACCAGGCGTCCCTGGAGGCCCGGGGGGACGTCTTCGAGGGCGCCCCGGTCGCGCAGGTGACGTTCGAGGGCAACGGCCATCCCCTGACCTCCGTCGAAGTCGAGGTGGGCGACGGCTGGCGCACGGTCGATCTCGCTCCCGTTGACCTCCCCGCCGGACCCAAGCGGGTGGTCATCGCCTTCGCCAACGATCGCTTCGTGAAAGGTTCGGGCGACCGCAACCTCTACATCCAGGCCGTCTCGTTCGAGCGCGCATCGCCCGCGGACGACGAGACTCCGCCGGAGGTCCGGCTCCTGTATCCTCCGGACGGCCACCCGGTACATCTCACGGACGCCGTGGTCGCCGAAGCCTGCGATGATCGCGCGCTCGCCGCGGGAGAGTTGATGCTTGACGGCGCGCGCACCGGACTGCGCGTGGACGCCGCCCTTTCGTGCGGCCGACTGGTCTTCCCCCTGCTTCTGCGCAGCCTGAGCCCCGGCCGCCATACGGTCTCGGTGCGTGTGACGGACGAAGCGGGACGCGCCCGGGTTTCCGCGGAGCGCGCGATCGAAGTACGGGCGGAGGCCCCGCCCGCTCCCGGACCGTATCGCCGCGCCATCCGCCTGTTGAACCGGTTCGCCTACGGTCCGGACCCGCAGGAGCTCGCGACCATCCTCGTGGCCGGAGAGCGGACCTGGCTCGAAGAACGGCTGTCGCGTCCGCTGAGCGACCCCGGCGAGTCCGCGGCGCTGGGTTTCGCGGAGGCGAGTCGCGCGCAGGACAGCGGCCTGCGCACGGCGGGGGAGCGGTTGCTGGAACACGCCCTGCGGACGCAAAACCCCGCCCGCGCGCGCGCGGTGCAGTGGATCGAAAACCACTTCTCCACGTGGATTCAGAAGAACACCGACGGCATGGAGTGGATCGAGCATCGGACCTTCCTGCGCCTCGGCGCGGCGCCGTTCCCGGACCTGCTGTTCGCCTCCGCGCGCAGTCCGGCGATGCTGCGATACCTCGACCAACAGGCGAGCGTCGTTCGGCGGTTGAATGAGAACTACGCGCGCGAGATCATGGAACTGCACTCCGTCGGCGTCCATGGCGGCTACCGGCAGGAGGATGTGACCACGCTGGCGCACCTGCTCACCGGATGGACGTTCGCGGAAGAGGGGGATGGCTGGGCGCCGGGCCCGCTGCGCCGGAGGACGTATCGATTCGACCCGCAGGTACACGACGCTCGGCCCTTCCGGTGGTTCGGAATGTCATTCGCGGCGGTCGGTCCGGAAGGACGGTACGATCGGCCGGTCGCGGCGATCGAAATGCTCGCCGCGCATCCGAGTACCGCGCGGTTCCTCGCGCGTCGACTGGCCGAGCACTACGGGTCCGTCCCCGCGCCGGAGGAC
The DNA here is from genome assembly GCA_964632945.1 of uncultured Planctomycetia bacterium. GTDB lineage: Bacteria > Planctomycetota > MHYJ01 > WSZJ01 > CAZWCX01 > CAZWCX01. Next base: position 42,079 of record CAZWCX010000056.1, read on the forward strand.
CTGGTGGAAGACCTCGCCCGCGTATTCCTGGAGCAGGGCGGAGACCTCAAGGCGATGATCCTCGCGCTGGCCGCGCACCCCCGGTTCTGGGAGCCGTCCGCACCCGAGAGGCTGTGCACTCCGTTCGATTTCGCCGTGCGCCTGGCGCGGGCGACGGGCTTCCTGCGGCCCGGTCCGATCCAGGACTTCCTCCAGCGCAGCGCCATGGCCCCCTTCGGTCGACCGACGCCGGACGGGTATCCCGAGGAGGATTCGGCGTGGTCCGACTCCAACGCGTTGCTCCAGCGCTGGCGCCTGGCGCGTCGGGCGGAGTGGGAGCTCCTGCGGCTCGTGCCGGGCCGCTGGCGTCGCGGCGAGGATCCGCCGGATGCGGCGTGGCGTCAGGGCGTGATCGACCTGGTCGCGATCCGGCTGCTCGGTGTCCCCCTGGGGGACGAATCGAACCGGTCGGCGTTGGAACTCCTCGCGGCCGCCAAGGGGGGACGGCCGGAACAGGCCCGCCTGGCGGCCGTGTTCGTCGCGCAACTTCCGGAGGCCAATCTTCGCTGAGTCCGGACCGGGGCGTGCGCTCCGGTCCGTGCATCCATGGGCTGATTTCGCAGGGTCCCGGCCGGGGCGGCCGGGTGATCCCCGGGACCTCGATCACGGGAGACCTTCCCATGCACCTGACCCGCCGCTACTTCCTGAAAATGTCCGGTGCGATCGCCGCCTACCTGGGCGTGACCCCGCTCGATCTCCTCGCGCAGGAGGGAACCTCTCCGCAAGCCGTGGCGAAGGGGAAGACCCTGGTGATCGTGTTCCTGCGCGGAGGCGTCGATGGTCTGAATCTCGTCGTGCCGTTCGGCGACTCCGCCTACGCGCGCCTTCGTCCCTCGCTGGCGATCCCCGTCCCGGGCGGAGAGGAACCGCAGCGCGCGCACGATCTCGACGGCTTCTTCGCGTTGCATCCGCGGATGCGGGCCCTGAAGCCGTTCTTCGCCGACGGCATGGCGGTGGCGTTGCACGCGGTCGGTCATGACCGCAACACCCGCTCCCACTTCGAGGAACAGGACGTCTGGGAGACGGGGATCCTGGGCAACACCATCCACAGCGACGGCTGGGTGAACCGGCACCTGTTGACGTCCACGGGGCACGGACCGATCCGTGCGGTGGCGGTAGGGGACAGCCTGCCCCGGATCATGCACGGCAAGGCGCCTGCGTACGCGATCAGCGGCGTCGACGACCTCACGCTCCCGGACGGTCCGACCGACCGTGCCGTGCTGGCCGCCGCGCTGGAGCACGCGTACAAGGCGGACGCACAGTCGAATCGGACCGCCGCGCGCGACCTCCTGGCACAGACGGGGAACGCCACGCTGGACGGGATCGAGCAATTGCGAGGCCTCGTCGGGCAGGCGTACGAGCCGAAGGTGAAGTACCCGGATACGGACCTGGCGCGCCGGTTGCGCGAGGTGGCGCGGCTGATCAAGGGGAACGTCGGCCTGGAAGTCGCGGAGATCGACTACGGCGGGTGGGACACGCATCAGAATCAAGGGGGCGCCGACGGCCCCTTCGGCGGACTCGTCAAACAGATGAGCGGGGCGCTGGCCGCGTTCCTGGCCGACCTCGACGAGCGGCGCGGCGACGTGCTGGTGGTCACCCTTTCCGACTTCGGCCGCACCGCCGCGGAGAACGGAACTCGGGGGACCGATCACGGTTGGGGAAACTGCGTCCTGGCCTTCGGCGGCCCCGTGCAGAAGGCCGCCAAGGCGCACGGGAAACGGGTCTTGGGACGATGGCCGGGACTCGCCCCGGAGCAACTCCACGACCGTCGGGACCTGCTCCACACCACCGACTTCCGCGACGTGATCGCGGAGGCCGTTCGCACCCATCTGGGCAATTCCAACCTGGAGCGGGTATTGCCCTCCCATCGGTTCCAACCGGTGGGGATCGTGGGGTAGGGGTTCGGATGGGCGGTCCCGGACGCGCGCGGCCGCCCCGCCCCCGGCGCGCAGACGCGCGGGATTCCCGGGCTAGTGGGGCTTCAACCTTGATTTCCCAGGTTGGTCCGGTCGCTTGTCGCGCCGG
>CAZWCX010000057.1:0-43086 GCA_964632945.1 uncultured Planctomycetia bacterium
AACGATTGAGTGCGAAAGGGCGAGTGAACCAAATGGGGAGAGGGGTTGGCAAGAAAAAGGGCGCCGCGGCTCGAATGTCCGCGGCGCCCCTCCCGGTTCCCTCGCGGCCGGTTCGCAGGGGTGCGCCTGCGCCGGCCCAAGTCCGGTACTCCCCGGGATCAGTCTCCGAAGGCGAAGAACCCGAAGCTGGAATGCCCGTCCCCGCCGCTGATCCGGATCCCGAAACCGCTCCCCGACGACCGGTGGTACGCGCGGCGCCGGTCGATCGGCTGCGGGTGATGCGCCCGGGGATGGACGACGTGCACCGGGTGCGGGGTCGGAATCACATACCCGATCGGCCGCGGAGCCGGTTCGCACTGCCGGTAGACCACCACCGGAGCCTCCTCGTAGACCACCACCGGCGGCGGTGCGGCGATCGCCACATGCACCCTCGCCCCAATGTTGCGGTTGTTCCGGTCCCGCACCGTCAGATGCAGATCGGCCGTCGGAATCGACCCCGTCTGGAACCTCCAGTGATGACCGCCCAGGTGCCGCAGCGTCCCGAATGCCGGTCCCGCGGGGAAGATCAGTTCCGGCGAGAACGCGAAGTCCGGCATCATCCGGTTGTATTGGTCGAATCCCTTGATCTCGAATTCGAACGAGTCGTTTCCGTATCCCCGCACCGTCAGATGGAGCTGCCGATTGCCGATGGCGACATGGCGTCCATGGCCGACCTCTTCATAGATGGCGATCCTCGTCAGGTAGATCGGCTCATGTCCGGCCTGCGCAGGAGTCGTCGCGAACCACGAACCGATCGCCACTGCGCCCGCCGCCATCCAGTTCTTCATCGTGTGCCTCATGGTCTTCCTCCTTCTTGTCTCCCCCTGCTCGGGATGTCTGCGCCGAGCGGTTTTCTGTTCCTGTTCCACCGCTTTGAGTACGCAAAGGCAATGCCGCGCGGCCGGATTGGGGCTGGTGGACACAAAATGCGTTGGAAACAGATGTTGTGGATGAATGAGAAACCGCCTCGGGGCGGACGGGAGCCCGCTGTCCGGGAGGGTGGACAGATCGTCCGGACACACGGCGGTTCAGCGTACCCGCTCGAAGGTGATCCCGTCGATCACCAGAACCCCCGGCTCCGGCTCGGCGGCGGCGTCCGGATACAGATAGAAGGCATGCCGGACGCGCCGCCCGTCGGCGTATTCCAGGAGCAGCGAACCGTCACCGACCCAGTAGCGGCCTGCGCCGGATTCCAACCCCGACTCCGAGTGCGCGAGGCCGGAGCCGTCTCCGGACGGAGCATCGACTCGGCCGGAGTTCCCGATGAAGTCCTGTCCCTGGAATCGTCCGTCCCGGGTGAAGACGAGCGTGTGCTCCCCGGCCACGCCGCCCGAAGTGGAGTCATCGCCGGAAGACGTGTCGGTGAATCCACTGTGGCGATAGGTCCCGGAGAAGGCCCGTCCCCCGCGCGCCAGGTCCACGCGGACGTAAGTGCGCGCGCCGATCCGGAGGACCGCCCCGCCGTCGGAGGCCTGGATCGGCTCGACGGCATCGCGGTCCTCGCCGGGGAGGTCCACGACGAGATTGGGCCCATCCAGGGCATAGCGCCCGCAGGTCTCCGGTTGCTCGGCTTCGATCTGCTCGAAGGTGAGTCCGGCGAGGCCGCCGGCGGGGAGATGCAGGCAGAGACGTCCGTCCGGCAGAAAAAGTGCGTGGTAGGTTCGGACGCGGTAGCTCAGCCGGCCGGATGCGTTGAAGCGGTTCTTCCCCTCGGTGGCCACGTAGAGACCGGCCAGTCCATTGCCGCGGACGGCGAAGAGATCCGCGTCGCCCGCCCCGGCGGGACTCCCGCCCGGTTCCGGCCCGGCGGGGGTGTCGGGGATTTGTTCGCCGGTGATCGACGGACCGGGACCGCCCGGGTCCGCCGGACGGTCGTCCACGGCGACTTCGATCTTGACCGCGCTTTCGACCTGATAGGTGCGTCCCTGCTCTTCGACGGGCGAGAGGGTGGCGTACGACAACCGCAGGCGCGCGGCGCCGTAGGGCCGACTGCCGTCGACGACGGCGTCGAACGCACCTTCGAGCAGCGCCGGCGAGGGAGGGGGGGCGGGGTTCGTTTGGGGCCGCGGCGGAAGCTGGACGCGAAACTCCACGCGGCCGAAGAGGAGGCCGAACTGCTCCCCGAGCTCGACCAGTCGGCAGAGGCCGGAGCCCGCGGCGGGCTCGAAACTTTCGTCCTCGAGCCCGAAGGCGCGAGCCACATCGGCAAGATCGGGCGTCCAGGTCTGTCCGGTCGCAACGGGGCTGCGGGGCAGGAGGGACGCGCGCGGGTCGTCGTCTCCCGTCTCCGAACCGGCGAACTCCGTCTGCAGGAAGATCAACTGGATCTCCGTGAACGGAGTCGCGTCGGCCCGTTCGAACCGCCGCGCTCCCGGCCGGCCTTGCGCGACGACGGTATGGCCGGAGAGTCCGAGGTCGACCTCGCCCTCCAGGTTCACGAACGTGGCCTGGGAGAAGTGAAGTTGCGCGCCGGTCATCCGCCCGTCCTCGACGCGCGCGACCTCGACGCGGCACTCGTACCGGAACCCCTCGGTGGTCTGCTCGTCCTGGAGCACGCGGCCTTCAAGCAGCGTGCGCCGACGCAGGGTCACCATGCGCTCGGAGGCCTGAATCCAGATCCAACCGGTGCGAATGCTTCGGTCCGTGGAGAAGTCCACCGGGTCGCGCGCATGCGCGGGAAGCGCCGGAAGCAGGAGCAGCGCCAGGGCGGCGATGGGGGCGAAAGCCGAACGAGGAGAGGATGGCATCCGGCTACCTCCGATGGGGGATGGGATCGTCTCAACGTCCAAGGAATGCCGGCACGAGAGCGCGCAGGTCGTGCTATCCTGGGGATTGCGGACGGCCCCGGAGTGCGCGTCCGCCGATTGCGGCGATTCCGAAAACAAGGCTTGCATCTTCCGCAAGAGCCGGTAGTCTGTCGCCCAGTCTTGAGATCGGGAGCCTGCATGATGGATCGAAAGGGCGCGAGCGCCGACAACTGCCCCCGCGTGGTGGTGGCGTTCAATAGCGTCGGGCCGGACGAATTCGAAGCGCTGCGCCAGGTCGATCCCTCCACGCTGCCCTTCCAGCCCCGCTACAAGATCCACGTCAAGACCGCGCTCGAAGAGTATCAGGCGCTCGTTGACGCCCTCCGGCAGGAGGGGTATGACGCGTCCCTCTTCAATCTCGAAGACGACATCCCCCGCCTCCAGACCCTGGTCGCCTCGCCTGCCCCGGACGTGATCTTCAACCTGGTCGAGGGGATTCGGAACCAGCCCGGGCTGGAGTCCGCGGCGGCCGCGACGTACGAACTCCACGGCATCCCGTTCACCGGCGCCTCCGCCTTCTCCCTTTCGCTCTGTTGGCGGAAGGGATACACCAAGCAGCTCCTCCGCGCGATCGGCGTACCGACCCCTCCGTACCTGCTTCTCTACGAGCCGAAGCTGCCGCGTCCGCTGCGCCTCCGCTATCCGCTGATCGCGAAGCCGGCCCGGGAGGATGCCAGCATCGGTGTGGAGAAGACTTCGGTACTATATCGCCGCGCGGAGCTCGAACAAAGAGTCGACTACCTGTTCCGGGTTCATCGCCCCCCGATCCTCGTGGAGGAGTACATTCACGGGCGCGAACTGCACGTGTCGGTGCTGGGAAACTCGCCGCCCGAGGCGTTGCCGGTGCTGGAGTACGATTTCAGCGACCTGCCCTCGGAGCACCCGCCGATCCTGACACATGCCGTGAAGTGGAATCCTCTCGACGAGAGCTACCACCAGGTGCACGAGGTCTGTCCGGCAAACCTGCCCGAGAACATCGATCGCCGCGCGCGTGAGATCGCGGTCAAGGCGTACGGGGTGACCGAGTGCCGCGACTACGCGCGCATCGACCTTCGCCTGACCCCGGACGGATCGATCTATGTGCTCGAGGTGAACCCCAACCCCGACTTGACGGAGGGGGTTTCGTTCATGCGCTCGGCGGAGCAGGCGGGTCGATCGTTCAGCGAGACGCTGCGCACCATCGTCGAGCTGGCGCGCTGCCGGGCCGTGCCGGATCCGCCGGTGGGGAGCGTGGTGCGCTGATCCGTCGCGGGGTCGTCCCCGTCACTCCTTCGCCCCTGCCGCCCGCAGTCGATCCAGCGCCTCCTGGTTCCCGCGGCCCGCGGCGGCCATCAACGCGGTCCGCCCGGAGGCGTCCCGCAGACTCGGGTCCGCCCCGGCGGCGAGGAGCAGGGCGACGGTCTGCGCGGCCTGCCACTTCGACAATTTCTCGTGATCCGCCGCCAGCATGAGCGGAGTGCGCCCGGCGGAATCGGCGAGGTCGGGATTGGCACCGCGTTCGAGGAGTTCGTGCACGGCCTCGAGGTGTCCCGCCTGCATCGCCATTACGAGCGCGGTGGCGCCGCCGGCGTCGCGGGCGTTCGCGTCGGCGCCCAGGACGAGGAGGTGCTCGATCATCGGCAGGTTCGCGGTCTTGACCGCGCGGATCAGCGCGGGATCCAGGACTCCCTTGGCGTCGCCCCGGCTCCAACGCAGGACGTCGACCACGTCCTTGCGGCCGTGATCGACCGCGAGGTCGAGCGCGTCGAGTCCGTCCGGGTCGCGGAAGGCCGGATCGGCGCCGCCCTTCAGGAGCGTCTGGACCGCTTCGACATGGCCCGCCACGGAGGCCTCCTGGAGGGCGGTGCGGACCTTGGTGGCTACCGGGTCCACGCGCGCCCCTTTTTCGAGCAGGGCCTTGATGACGGCCGCGTGTCCGGAGCGCGCCGCCCAGTGCAAGGGGGTCGACCCGTCCGCGCTCGGCCGACTCCAGTCCAGAGCGGCAGCGGACAGCCCCTTCACGTAGGCGTCGTCGCCGGTGCGGCACGCCTGAATCAGGCGCGCGTACTCTCCCAGTCCCGGTGCCGCGCCGAGGCCATCCAGCAGGGCCACGGCGCCGCGCGAAGCGGCGTGTTCTGCCGCCGTGTGCCCCTGCGCGTCGACCGCCGCCGGATCCACCTTCGCCCCGAGGAGGACGGAAACCAGACCGGCGTCCTCGCTCCGCACCGCGAAGTGCAGGGCCGTGCGGCCATCGGCGCTGCGGACATCCGGTTTCGCGCCCGCGGCGAGCAGGGCCTCGACGGTGGCGCGATGGCCGGCGCCGGCGGCCGCCAGCAACGCCGTCACGCCGTCCTCTCCCGCGGCGTCGGCCCGTGTGCCGGCCCGGATCATCCCCTGGACCACCGCAGTCTCGCCCCGCCCCGCCGCGCGTCGCAGCGCCTCCTCCTGCTCCCGCACGCGCGTGGGCGATACCACCACTCCCGTCGGGGTCGGATTCGGCGGCTCGTTGCGGGCGGGGGGCGGCGCGGACTCGCCGCACCCAACCATCGACAGGACCGTGATCAGGAATACCCGACGCATCATGGCCGCCTCCCCGGGATCGCCGACGTTCGGGGACGATAGCATACCCGGGAGGCGACCTCAAGCGCCCGGCGCCCCTGCACCGCGATCGCGTTTCGGGGAGCATCCGCCGGCCCGGCGGGCAGTCCCCGGCCGGATCCGGACCGGCCGGCCGGGGCCTCCGACCGTCCGGAGGATCCGCGCGCGCCCGCCCGCGAAATCCCTGCGGCCGCCCGACCCGCGGCACGAAGGAGGAGGCGCGTCGCGAATTGCGATGGCTGCGTCTCCTCGCGACGGCGGTCCGCTCGACACCGCGGGGCGGCTACCCGCCGGTCACCGCCGCCGTCCGCTGTCCTTCGGCCCGCGATCCCGCAACCGTCCCGTCAGGTTCCGCCGAATTGCGGTATGGCGCCGCCGCCGCGGGGCCCACGGCTTCCGGTATCCCGACCGTCTTCCGGGTCGGGTCGTCGGCCGCGGTCTGCAGCCCCAGCTCGAGCTTGAACTGGGCGAGGAGTTCGCGCCCCTCGATCTCTTGCGCCTTCTCCTCGATCGCGGCCACCCGCGAATCCACGCTCTCGATCGCCATCGCGAGCCGCCCCTCGGCCGAGATCGAGTCCCCGCGCAGACGGGCGATCATCTCCTGATGCGTCGAGTCGACACTCGCGACCTCGAACCCCTGGAACGCCCCCGCCAGCTCGACTTTCCACTTCGCGGCTTCGGACTGACGGATCGCCGCCATCGCCTCTTCGGTCTTGCGCTCCATCTCGACGCGGTAGCGCTCCTTGAGCTTGAGCAAGGCCTCGTACCCCTGGCGCCCGGCGGCCACCTGCTCGTCATTCCGCGCCCGCTGGTCCTGGACGCCCTTCAACTGCACTGCCAACGACCCCGCCAGCGCCTCGTCGCCCGCCAGCAGGCAGGCCTTGATCTTCGCCTGCAGGCTGCGCACCTGCGCGGCGAGTTCCTGCGAGCGATTCTCCAGGCGAATCACCCCTGCGCGCGCCTTGGCAATCCCCGCGTTCATTTCCGGCAGCTTGTCGCGCATGTCGCGGACGCTTTGCTCCAGCAAGAGCCGGGGATCCTCGCCCATGCCGACCAGGGCCCCAAAAACACTGCGAAAGAAGCGGCGAATGCGCGACCACATGGCGTAACCCTCGAATCGGGAGGTGGGATGTCACCGGACGAGGGAACCCAATCGCAATCTCCGTTCCGTCGAGCGCAAATCTGCTTAAGTCGCAGAAAAGGCGGACGGTGAAGAGGTTGTGACCGGTCAGCGCGCGTGCGCCCCGGCAGGGGGATTGAACGAGATCCGCATTCGTTGAACAGGATGTTCAATCGCCGGTTCCCGGCCGCCCCGTCGATCGGGGCCGAAGCGCACCCTCATGTTCCGATCGCGAACCATGCGCGGTACAATTCCGACGCGGCGTGCGTGGCGTCGCTCGCGCACGATGCCGGCGTTCCTGCGGGAGATTCGGTGATCATGCAGTGCCTCGGCTGCGGTCGACCCTGGGACGGTCGCGGGAACGGTGATCGCTGCGACCGGTGTGCCGCGGAATTCCGGGAGACCCGGGCGGCGGAACCGGGGTCGCCGGATCGAGCGGGAGCCGAGAAGGCGGCCGGGGAGTCGGGACGGGCGGGCGAATTCGCGCGTTACCGGTTGTTGGAGCGGATCGGCCAGGGGGGGATGGGCACCGTCTGGTCCGCGCACGATCTCCGGTTGGGGCGCCGGGTGGCGCTGAAGCAGTTGCGCGGTTTCGCGGCCGGGGACGACGTGCTGCGCGCCCGCTTCTTCCGGGAGGCGCAGATGGCCGCCCGGTTGCGCCACCCCGGGATCGTGGCCGTTCACGACGTGGGAGAGGAGGCGGGGATTCCCTTCCTCGCCATGGAACAGGTCGACGGCCGCAGTTTCGCCGCAATGCTCCGCGAGGACCCGGGGGAGAAGACGGGCCGATTCCGGCCTCCCGCGGCGCGCGGGCGCGAGGCGCTGGCGATTCTCGCCGCTACGGCGGAGGCGATCGCGTTCGCGCATGCCGAGGGGGTGATCCACCGCGATCTGAAACCCGCCAACGTCCTGATCGCCGAAGGGCCCGGCGAAGTCGGCTCGCGGGTCCGGGTCACCGACTTCGGACTGGCGCGCGAAATGGTGGCGGCGGAGGGGGAGGTGCGGATCACGGCGTCGGGGCAGGCGCTGGGCACTCCGGCGTACATGAGCCCGGAACAAGCGCAAGGGCTGATGCAGCAGGTCGGTCCGGCCGCCGACGTCTGGGCCCTGGGTGCGATGCTCTACGAGATCCTCACGGGGGATCCTCCGTTCGAGCGGGCGGGGGTGGTGGAGACGATGCGGGCGGTGGTGAACGAGGAGCCGATCCCGCCGCGCCGCCGGAATCCGGAGATTTCGGAAGATCTCGAAGCCGTGTGCCTCGCGGCCCTCGAGAAGGATCCGGGCCGTCGTCTCGCCGGTGCCGGGGCGTTCGCCCAGGAGTTGCGCCGTTGGCTCGCGGGCGAGCCGGTGCGGACGCGGAAGGTCGGGCGCGCGGCCCGGTTCGGCCGCCGGTTGTCCCGCGCCCGGGGCTGGCTGCTGGCCGGGTTGGGGGTGGCGGCGGCCATGGGCGCCGCGGCGGGATGGGTGGCGTGGGACCGCGCCCGCCTGGCGGAGCAGCGGCGGGAATTGCGCGTTCAGATCCAGCAGGGACTGGCGGCGTTCGAGTCGCAGATCCTCAAGACCGACGTGCCGCCGGAGGCGCGCGATGCGCTCGCGGCCCAGACCCTGGCATGGATCGATCGTTGGATCGCCGAAGAGCCCCGGGCGGGCGTCGCGCATTCCCTGCGCGGCCGGATCCGGGAGTTGATGGGTCGCAGAAAGGTGGCCCTGGCGGACTTCGACCTGGGCTGCAGCCTGTCCCCCGAGGCCGGTCGGACCTGGTTCCTTCGGGGGATGTTCCGGCTCCGGGAGTACTTGGAAAAACGGGTGGAGGGGGTCGAGTCCTCCACGGGAGGCCGAGTCGAGTTCCACGCCCCGACCGAGGAGACGCCGGGGCAGGTGCGATTGCGCGACGAAGGGCTCGCGAACCTGACGCGAGCCGAAGCGGCGGCGGACGCAGCGGAGTCGGACTGGGCGATCACGGCGGACGAGATCCGGTTGGGACAGGCGGTGCTTGCCTGTGCGCGGGGACGGGAGGAGGGTTGGACGGAGGCCTTGAACCGGGTCGAAGGCCTCTCCGGACCCACGGCCGGCTGGGTGCGCGGCCACTCCCTTCGGCGGCTCGGTCGAATCCGGGATTCGGTGGCCGCCCTCGACCGGGCGGTGGAGGAGTTCCCCTTCGACGGGGCGCTGCGCCATGCGCGGGGACTGGCGCTGGTACAGGAGGCGCACCAGAGTCGGGTGAGCGGGAGAGACTCGCGGCCGACTGCGGCGCGCGCACGTGAGGATTTCGAAATCGCCGTGAGGCTTCTCCCGGGCGGATTTCCTCAGCGATTCGGCCTTGGTCGGTCCCTGCTCGAGCTCGCCCATGGGACTCGGATTGCGGGAGGCGATCCGTCGGAGGCGCACCGCGCTGCGCAACGGGTCTTCGCCGAAGTCGTGGGGGATGAGCCGAAGTCGTCGGTCGCCTGGTTGGCACTCGCGTCCACCTATCAGGCCATGGCCGAATGGGAGGTTCGGCAGGCGGCGGACCCCCGATTCCTGTTCGATCAGGCGATCTCGAGCGTCTCGCTGTCGATCGAGTTCGGGGCTCCCGCGGCCCACCTCCACACCAATCGCGCCATGCTCCTGCAGCGACGCGGGGAGGTCGAAGTCCTCCATGGCGGCGATCCCGTGTTGTTCTATCAGCGGGCGGCGGAGGATCTTCAAGCGGCGATCGCCTTCGGGGACGAGTCGCCGACGGTGCGTCTCGCGCTGGGCAATCTGCACGCCCGGTGGGGCGTCGAGTTGATGCGCCGCGGCACGGACCCGACCGGGCGTTTCGACCTGGCCTTGGCCGAACTGGATCAGGCGATCGCGCTCGCGCCGGACCGGGCCGAGGCGTACGGAAGCCGCGGCGGGGTCTGGTCGCATCGAGCGAGTTGGGAGAAGCAGGTCGGTCGGGACCCGAGACCCGCGCTGATCCGCGCGGTGGACAGTCTGGATGCGGCGGTGGTGCGCAATCCGTCCCTTCGGGAGGCGCGTTTCCAGCGCGCGTTCAACCGCGCGGAATGGGCGACCTGCGAGGCGGCGGCGGGCGCGGATCCGGCCGAATTGCAGCGGCAGGTGGAGGAGGAACTGCGGCCCCTCTTCGGCGCCGATCCGCGCGCGCGGATCCTGCTGGCGCAGAGCCTGGCGTCGTGGGGGCAGGAGGAGGCGGCGATCCGTCTTTACGAGGAAATCGCCCGGGAGCAACCGCGGGACGCCGATCTTGCCCGGGGCCGGATCGAGGAGATCCGGGAACGCCGGGGCGGTCCGCCCTCGATTTGGGAGGCGGACTTCAGCCGCGGGGACCTCGCCCTGTCGGAGCGCAACGTCCTGGTGGCCTGGAACGCCTACCAACAGGGTGTGCAGCGCTGGCAGGAGGATACGGACGATCTCGCCGAGGACGTTCGCGAGCGGCGAAGAGCGGATCCCGAGATGAGGAACCGGCTCGCGACGGTGTACTACAACATGTCGCGCGCGGCCGCGCAGATCTCGATCGGTCGGACCCAGCCGGGAGTCGCCGACGCGGCGCTCGGGGAACCGGAGCGCCGCCGATGCCAGGAGGCGGCTTTCGACACGCTTCGGTTGGCGCGCGAGCACGGGTTTCTAGATTTCGGGCACGCAGAGCAGGATGCCGATCTCGAACCGCTGCGATCCCATCCGCAGTGGCAGGAATGGCTGGATTCGCTGCGGGGCAAGTAAGGAGAGCCGGAGTCCGGGCGTCGCGGGCGAGGCGGTTGCTCCGGGCGGGGATGAGCGCGCGGATTCAGCCTCGGGCGGAGACTCTCCGGTTCCTCCGGGGCGACGCGCCGCGGTCGGCAGACGATCTGCTACTCCCCGCGCGATCCTGGCTGCGGACGCGGCCAGGAGCGCGCGGGCGGATTCTTCACGATGCCGCTGACGCGGCTTCATGAACAAGCCGGGCTAGGAGCAGCCGTTGGTCGTGCCGCAGTTGAGGCACTTGTAGCAGGCGGCGTTGCGCACCATGAGGGCGCCGCAGTCCGGGCAAGGGGGCGCGTCGGCCTGGGCGAGGAAGACCTGCCGTTCGCGCGCCTCGCGCGGGCTGGTCTCGGCCTCGTGGGCCGGGGGCGCCGCCGGCGCAGGAGGCGCGGCATTCGCGGCCGCGGCGGCGGCCGCCGCCTTGCGCATCACGGTCGTGTCGTTGAGGCTGCGCGTCCCGGTCCCGTTCCCGTTTTGGGAGGGCTGATCCTCCGAGGGCAGGAACTTGAGGGCCAGCCAGCGGAAGATGTAGTCCGAAATCGACTTCGCGATCGGGATTTGCTTGTTGCTGGTGAAGCCCGAGGGCTCGAAGCGCGTGTGCGTGAACTTGTCGACCAGGACCTTGAGCGGCACGCCGTACTGCAGAGAGATCGAGATCGAGGTGGCCAGGCTGTCCATCAGGCCCGACACCGTCGAGCCCTCCTTGGACATGACGATGAAGACCTCGCCGGGAGCGCCGTCCTCGTACATCCCGACGGTGATGTAGCCGTCGTGACCGGCGACCGAGAACTTGTGGGTGATCGACTGCCGTTCATCCGGCAGGCGGCGGCGCACGACCTTGGCCTTGGTCTTGGTGTCGTTCTCCTTCGAGGTGTTGAGCGGTTGGGAGCGCTTGCACCCGTCGCGGTAGATGGCGATCGCTTTGAGGCCCAGCTTCCACGCTTCGAGGTAGGTCTGCGCGACCTCGTCCGGGGTCGCCTCGTGGGGCATGTTGACCGTCTTGGAAATGGCCCCGGAGATGAACGGCTGCACGGCGCCCATCATGCGAATGTGGCCGCGGTAGTGAATCGTGCGGCTCCCCTTGGTCGGCTTGAAGGCGCAGTCGAAGACCGGCAGGTGTTCCGCCTTCAGGTGCGGAGCGCCTTCGATCGTCTCCTCACGGTTGATGTAGTTGACGATGTCCTGGATCTCATGGGTCGGGTATCCCAGGCGCGCCAGGGCCATCGGCACCGTGTTGTTGACGATCTTGAGGACGCCGCCGCCCACGAGCTTCTTGTACTTGATGAGCGCGATGTCGGGCTCGATGCCGGTGGTGTCGCAGTCCATCATGAAGGCGATCGTGCCGGTGGGGGCGAGCACGGAGATCTGCGCGTTGCGGTAGCCGCTCGCGCGGCCGTGGTCCAGAGCCTCCTGCCAGGAGAGCGCGGCCGCCTTCATCATGTCATCGGGCACGAATCGGGGGACGATTCGGCCGACGTACATCTTGTGCTTCTCGATGACGCGCAGCATCGGCTCGCGATTCTCGGCGAAGCCCGGGAACGGCCCGTGCTTCTCCGCGATCCGCGCCGACTGGCGATAGGCGCGGCCGCTCATCAGCGCCGTGATCGCCGCGGCATAGTTGCGGCCCTCGTCGCTGTCGTACGGCAGCCCCCGCGACATCAGCAGGGCGCCCAGGTTCGCGTACCCCAGCCCCAGCGTGCGGTACCGATGGCTCATCTCCGCGATCCGGTCGGTCGGATACTTGGCGTTGTCGACCAGGATCTCCTGCGCCAGGATCGTCACGTCGACGATGTGGTTGAACACCGCGGGGTCGAACTCCCCGTTCTCGTCCACGCACTTCATCAGGTTGATGGAGGCGAGATTGCACGCCGTGTCGTTCAGGAACATGTACTCGCTGCACGGGTTGGACGCGTGGATCCGGTCCGTGTTCGAGCAGGTGTGCCAGTCGTTGATCGTGGTGTCGAACTGAAGACCCGGATCGCCGCAGACCCAGGCGGCCTCCGCGATCTGCTTCATCAGGTCGCGGGCCCGGAACGTATCCACCACCTGGGAGTCGGTCACCGCGCGCGTTTCCCACTCCTTGTCGTCCAGCACCGCGCGCATGAACTCGTCCGTCACCCGGACGCTGTTGTTCGAATTCTGGAAGAAGACCGACCCGTAGGCCTCGCCGTTCACGCTGCCGTCATAGCCGGCATCGATCAGCGCCCAGGCCTTCTTCTCCTCGAGTTCCTTGCAGCGAATGAACTCGACGATGTCCGGATGGTCGATGTTCAGAATCACCATCTTGGCCGCGCGTCGGGTCCGGCCGCCCGACTTGATCACGCCCGCAAACGCGTCGTACCCGCGCATGAAGCTCACCGGCCCGGACGCGATGCCGCCGGTCGACAGATGCTCACGCGAGGAGCGCAGCGGCGACAGGTTCGTCCCGGTCCCGGAGCCATACTTGAACAGCATCCCCTCGGTCTTGGCGAGGTCGAGGATCGACGACATGCTGTCCTGCACCGAGTTGATGAAGCATGCCGAACACTGCGGCCGCTCCTCGATTCCCACGTTGAACCAGACCGGGCTGTTGAACGCCATCTTCTGGGTGACCAGGATGTGCGTGAGCTCATCGTAGAACGCCTGCGCATCCTCGGGGGTCTGGAAGTAGCCGTCCTTCCGGCCCCACTCCGCGATCGTCCGCGCCACCCGGTCGATCAGTTGCTTGACGCTCGTCTCGCGCTCCGGCGTCCCGGCCTTGCCCCGAAAATACTTGGACACCACCACGCTCGTGGCCAGCTGGCTCCAGCTCTTCGGGACTTCGACGTGGGTCTGCTCGAAGATCACCTCGCCCTTGTCGCTCGAGATCTTCGCCGATCGATAGTCCCACTCCAGGGTGTCAAACGGCTGCACCCCCGACTTCGTGAAGAAGCGGGCTACCGCGACTCCGTGGCCATAGCGTCCCGAGGCGCCGCCGCGAAGGTCGGACTTCGACGGCTTCTTCCACTCTTCCGTGTTCACTTTGTTTCCTTGAACCTGTGCCTGCTCCGCCGCGGGATATTGTGCCATGGCACCCCCCCTAGGTGAAAGAGGAAGACTGAATTCTGACGAGGGGACAGTATGAGACGACTGACCCGCTCGATATCAATCTCAGCTGGGGCGCGTCCTGCGCCAAGACGTGGTGCGGAAACTTCCCGTTCCCAGGCCCCGGACCGGCGTGATCCAACCCCTTCCTCGGGGATCGCGTCGAGTGGAGGGCAACGGAACCGGGACGATTATATACACCACCCCTGGTCCGGGCAAGGTCGAATCGTACCACCCGGTGGGGGCGAATACCTACGAATGGAATCGGGATCCCCTTGGTGCAGAAAAGGTTGTGTCGGAAGGCGTAACGCATCGAAGTTCGCCTTCAAAGAATTGTGTAGAATCCCACAATTTCGTTGGACTCCATTCACTCCATCGACCGGACCGGACCGTCCCATGAGCCCCATCCCGCCGCAAATCGGAAACTTCTCGATCCGCGTGGGCCCGCGCGCGGTCTTCCCGACCCGGGCCGCACCGTCCCGATTGTGGTGGGTCACGCGACCTCCTCGGGCCATTCCCCGGGATCCCGCCGCGACCCGGCAGGTCGACCCTCTCGGACCGGCCCCTGCGGCCCGTGTTCCCCGTCGATCCGTGGCATCGGGGGAGGGGTTTCCCGCTTGATCGGGGTGGGTCCTTCCTGCATAATAGCCCGAGTCCCAACCGGCGCACGCGGGACTTTCAACCCCAGCGACCCTCGCGACGCACCCGAACCGGTTTCCCTCGGGAGAGAACTCCATGCTCAACTCGTTGGACATGGATGAAATCCTCACCAAGATGACCCAGATCGGGATCGAACTCTCCCGGGAGCAGGACCTTCGCAAGCTTCTCGACCTGATCGTTCGCGAGACCCGCCGATTCACCGATTCCGAAGGCGGCAGTCTCTATATGGTGGAGGAGTCCAGCCTGACGTTCGTGGTCGCGCAGAACGAGGCCCTCAGCACCAGCGGCGGCGACAGCGCACGGCAGTTCAAGGCCATCCCCCTTCCCCTGACCAAGGCCAGCCTCGCGGGGTATTGCGCGCTCACCGGGGAGCCGCTCAACATCGAGGATGCCTACGCGATACCTTCGGATCGCGAGTACAAGTTCAACCGGGATTACGACACCCAGAACAGGTACCGCACCCGCTCGATGCTGCTGGTCCCCGGAAAAGTCCCGCCCGACGAGATGGTGTGCGTTCTCTGTCTCATCAACCGCCGGAATGAGCATGGCGACGTGATCCCGTACGACAAGACGTTCGAGAAGCTGCTGCTCTCGATCGCCTCGCAGGCTGCCGTCGCGATCCAGAATGCCCGGTTGGCCCAGGATCTGAGGGAGGCCTACCTCGATACGATCCTGCGCCTTTCGGTGGCGACCGAATATCGCGACGACGACACGGCGGTTCACATCAGTCGGATGAGCCACTACTCGGCGGTGATTGCCGAGGCGATGGGGCTGTCTCATCGAGACGTCGAGAACATCCGGATGGCGAGTCCGATGCACGACATCGGCAAGGTCGGCATCAGCGACGCGATCCTGAAAAAACCGGGCCGCCTGACCGACGACGAGTTCGTGGAGATGAAGCGGCACACGCTGATTGGGGCGCGCATCCTCGAGGGGGCGCAATCCGAACTGCTCAAGCTGTCGCAGGTGATCGCCTTGACCCATCACGAGAAGTGGGACGGGTCGGGCTACCCGAACGGTCTCAAGGGGGAGGACATTCCGCTCCCCGGCCGGATCGTCGCGATCGCCGACGTGTTCGACGCGCTGACGTCGCCGCGCTGCTACAAGCCGGCCTTTTCGGTGGAGAAGGCGATCGACATCATCAAGGAAAGCAGCGGCAAGCATTTCGATCCCGGCGTGGTCGAGGCGTTCCTGCGTTCTCTCGACCGGATCCTGGAGATCAAGAGTTCGTATGCGCTCCAGGAGGATGCCATGCGGCAGAAGCGGGAGGCGACCCGCATGTTTGCGCCGCCGGGACCGAAGGCCCCGGCCCCCAGCGAAGTCAAGCCGGCCCCGGCGGGAGGAGGCACGCCATGATGCGCGAGACGCTGACCATGCTGTACGGCATCAACCACTACGCCATTACGGCGAACATTGCCGGCGTGACCAACGGGGAGAGTCTGGTCTCGCCCGCGACGGGCGGCAACAACATGAATTGGGTGCTCGGGCACATCATCGCCTCCCGCAACGGGGTCCTGCACGCGCTCGGGCAGAAGCCGGTCTGGACCAAGGAGGAGGCGGCCCCCTACGTCCGCGGGTCGGACGGCCTGAGGGACGCCTCCAAGGCGAGGCCGTTCGACCAACTGGTGGCGGAATTCAACCGCTCCCAGGAGTTGGTGATGGCGGGACTGAAGAGCATTTCGGACGCCGACCTGGCCGCCTCGGTGGCCAACCAGGACATCCCGAAGAACGTCGCGACGCTGCAGTTCCACGAGGCATACCACGCGGGGCAATTGGGTTTGCTGCGTCGCGTGGTCGGCAAGGCCGGCGCGATTCCCTAGCCCGAACTCTTCACGAGGCCGCTGACGCGGCATCAGGGAGAATCCGGGCGACGGCCGGCCTTCCCCGACCGGCCTCGTTCACGATCCCGTGGCCGCCGGGAGGATCGCGACGGGGCTTCGACCGCCCCTTACGCGAGCGCAGCGATCACCGCTCCCAGGAAGGCCGGCAGGTCGTCGGGCGTTCGCGAGGTGATGAGGTTCCGATCGACCACCACGTCCCGATCGACGTACTCCGCGCCGGCGTTCGCCACGTCGTGACGGATCGAGAAGTAGCAGGTCGCGGTCCGTCCTTTCAGCGCGTCCGCCGAAACGAGCACCCACGGTCCGTGACAGATCGCCGCCACCACTTTGTTTTTCATCACGGCCTCGCGGACGAAGGTGTTCACGGCATCGTACCGGCGCAGCAGGTCGGGTGCGTACCCGCCCGGGATGATGACGCCGTTGAAGTCCTCCACCCGGGCCGCGTGGACGTCGAGGTCCTCCGGGCACTCGTACCCGAGCTTGCTGGCGTACTTCTCCTTGCGACCGGTGCCCACGCGGAGGACCTGGGCCCCCGCCTCGAGCAGCCGGTAGTAGGGGACCCACAGTTCCATTTCCTGGTAGTGGTCCTCCACCAGGATCGCCACGGAGGCGTGCTGGAGGGGGCCGGCGCGGCGAGAGGGTCCCGGGCGGGCGGCGGGGGACGAGCTCGCGTGCTTGCGGGTCTTGCGCGTTCGGCTCATGGCAGGCTTCCTCCCAACAGGTCGACCATCGGTCCGACTCCAGTATACCCGGTCGCGCCTTGCTTGACACGTCCGGAGTGCGTTCCTAGCATGGCGCCATGCACGCTGCCTATTCCCCGCACGACTACACCCTGGTGCTGCTGCTGACCCGGTATCGGGCGCCCGACCCGGAGCGGGTGCGCGCGGCGCTGCTGCATGCGTCCAAGCGCGCGATCACGGCGGCGGCGTCGGTGGTGGAACAGGGGCTGTGTTCCGGGGAGGAGGCCCAGGGGTACGAGGAGGCCTCCCGCTACCTCATCGCCGGCGGCCTGCTCGGGAATTGTCCGCGCTGCCTGGTCCAGATCGTTGCGCCGTCGGGACGTGTCGAGGGATGCCCGCGGTGCCGAGGCGCGCTCGTCTCCGGGATCCTGCCCGCGCCGACGCGGGTCGAATTCGATCCCGCGCTCGAGGAACAGGTGCGGCGGATCATCGATCACCGCGTGGCGGAGACCCGGGCCCGGGAGCAGGTGGCGCAGGCGGAGCAGATGCGGCGGGATGGCCGGCTGGCGACCCGGCCGGAGTCCGAGCTGGCCCCGGCCGATCGCGCGCGTCCGGCGGGTCCGCTCGGCCATTACGACCTGGAGGCCCTGATCGGTCGTGGGCGTCATACGTACGTCTATCGCGGCAAGGATCGGCGCACCGGCCGTCCCGTGGCCGTGAAAGTGGTCCATGCGCATCCCGGCGAGCCCGAGAGTTCGCTGCAGCCCAAGATCGACCGGCTGCAGCGCGAATCCGACTATGCGCGGGCGGTCGATCATCCGAACGTCATTCAGTGCGGGCCGCTCGAACAGGAGGGTCCTTGGCACTACCTTTCCATGACCCACGCCGACGGTCCGACGATGGAGGACGTGCTGGCGGCCCGGAAGCTCGGCGGGTCGGTCCTCGTCGGTCAGGCGCGCCTCGCCGACCTGCGCGCGCTCTGCACTGCCGTATGCGAGGTCGCCGAGGGGTTGCACCACGCGCACCTGCGCGGCGTGATTCATCGGGACGTGTGGTCGCGCAATGTCCTGTTCTCCCGCTCGGGCCACGCGTACCTCGGGGACTTCGGCAATGCGCGCCGATTGGGCGGGGAGAGTCCGTTCGACAATGCGCCGCAGCCGGTTCGCCCGCACGTGCCCCCGGAGCGGATCCGCTCGGAACGCCAGGCGCTCGGACGCAGCGACGTCTACGGACTCGGGGCGCTCCTCTACGAGATCGTCACCGGGCGTCCGCCGTATCTCGATCCCACGCCCGAGGCGATGGCGCAACGCATCCTGAACGAGCCGCCGCCCGCGCCGCGCGCGGTCAACGGCGACGTGTCCCCGGAACTGGAGGCGGTGATCCTGCGCGCGATGGAGCGTGATCCGGTGCGCCGGTTCCCTTCCGCCCAGGACTTCGGGGAGGCATTGGCGCTCGCGCTGCCCCCCGCGGCCGAGGACCTGGATGCGCCCTCCCGCGAGGCTCGCGGGGTGCGCGCGGTGCGATGGGTGGCCGACCCGGTGCGCGCGGTGTGGGAGCGCTTCGACTACTTCGCCCACCGGCGCGGGTACTGGTTCCTGCGCGTGCTGGAATCGACCGTGGCGTTCCTGCTGGGGTACTTCCTGCTGGCGGGCGTGGCGGCCGTGCCCGAACCGGATCCCACGCTGCCGTTGCGGCCGGTGGAGGCCGCCTGGACGGCCCTCTTCGCCTCCAAGGGGTTCGACTACGACCTGCGTCGGCAGACGCTGCAGGACGCGGTGTCGGCGGCGGGTCGCACGCTGGCCGAGGCGCACCCGGGGATGCAATTGGCCTTCGGCCGGTGGGCATGGTCCCAGGGGGACGCCGCGCGCGCGGAACGCCACCTGGCGGCCGCGATGACGGACCCGGCGTATCGCATCCCCGGCCGGTTGGCCCACGGGATCGCCTGCTTCGGGCTGGCGGAGCGGGAACGGGACCCGCGTCGCGCGGATGCGTTGCGCAAGGCCGCCAAGGACGACTTCCTCGTCGTCTTCTCGGCGGCGACCGACCCGTACGAGCGCCGCCTGGCGGAAGGGATGATGCGCCTCGATTCGGGCGAGTATGAAGCCGCGTACGCCATGTTCCACACGCTGGCCGGCGAACGCCCCACGCGACCGGAGGCCTTCGTGCTCGAAGTCTATGCCCTGCGCCGGGCCGGCAAGCCGCGCGAAGCGGTCGCGTCGGCCCGGCAGGCGGAGGCGACCCAGCCGAACCTGCCCTACCTCGGGCTGTTCGCGGCGGAAGCCGCCTGGGCCGCCGGCGACTTCGATGCCGCCCGCGAATCGGCCGCGATCCTGCTCAAACGCTGGCCCGGGCTCGCCGAGGCCCTGCGCCTCGAGGCCGTGGCCCTGCTCGCGCGCAACGATCCTGCCGGCGCCCTCGACCGCGCCGATCGGGCCCTGCGCGTCGACCCCGAATTCAACGAAGCCCATCGCTTGCGTGCCCTCGCCCTGGCCGCCGAGGGCCGCGTGTGCGAGGCGATCGACGTGCTGGCCCAGCGGCTCGAGGCCGGCGTGACCGACGGGGAATTCTTCTTCGAGCGCGGCCGGCTTTACCTCCAACACGGGGACCGCGCGCGCGGAGAGGCGGACCTGCGCGCCTACGTGGACGCGCTGCCCCAGGGCCGACGGGCCGCCGAAGCGCGTGAACTGCTGGAGAAGCGGTGACATGGCCCGAACCGATGACCGGGTGTTCGCGCACCTGCTCGTGAAGCTGCACCGCCTTCCCGCGGACCGGGTGGCGGCGGTCGCGACGGACGCCGAGGCCCGCGGCGCCCTCCTCGTGGACGTGGCCACGGCCGCCTCCCTGGTCACCGCCGAGGAGGCGATCGCCTACGCCGCCGCCGTCCGCCACCTGGTGGTCGGCAACCACGTGCGCGCCTGCGTCGCCTGCCGCCTCCAGGTCTACGCACCCGCCGAGCCCCCGCGCCGCTGCGGGCAGTGCGGGGGGGCGCTCCGCCGGGGCATCTTGCCCGCGCCCAAGACCATCGCCTTCGACCCGGAGCTCGAGCGGCAGATCCGCCGCCTCGTCCTCGACACCATGGCGCGCCAGACGACCCGCGATCGCGTCACCATCGTCCGCCGCATGCGCGACGAAGGCCGGGTTGGACGCCGCAACGAGGAGGATCTCGCGCCGAAAGCGGCCAGCATCCAGGAATCGATCCTCGGCCCGTATCGCCTCCTCGGGCTGGCCGGCCGCGGCAGCTCCACCTACGTGTACCGCGCCGAGGACACGCGCACGGGCCAGGGCGTCGCCCTCAAGGTCCTCTACTTCCACCAGGGCGAAACGCCGGCGGAAGTGACCGAGAAAGTCGCGCGCTTCAAGCGCGAGGCCGACTTGGCCAGCCGACTCGAACATCCCCACCTGCTCACCGTCGGAACGCTCGAGCAGACCGGACCGTGGTACCACTTCGCCATGCCGTTCGTCGACGGGCCCACCCTCGCCCAATTGATCGAGGCCCGCCACCTCGGCGCGGAAGGCGCGAGTCCCGGCGGCGGCCGCTCCGACTTGCGCGCCATGCTGAACGCCCTCGCCGACGTCGCCCGCGGACTCCACTACGCCCATTGCCAAGGCGTCATCCACCGCGACGTCAACCCGCGCAATATCCTCTTTTCCATGGCCGGCCAGGCCTTCCTCAGCGACTTCGGCGCCGCCAAGCCGCTCGACAGCCTGACCCGGCTCACCGGCGCCAAGGCGGTCCTCGGCGCGCGCGAATACGCCGCCCCGGAACGGCTGGTCTCGGAAACTCGCGCCGACGCGCGCAGCGACATCTACAGCCTCGGACTCGTCCTCTTCGAGGTGCTGACCGGGCGCCTGCCGTTCCCGCGTTCGGAAGCGGAACTCGAGAGCGATCGCGCCCGCTTCTCGGGCCCGCCCAGCGCGCGGGCGTTCAATCCGGACGTGCCCCCGTCGCTCGATTCCATCGCCCGCAAGGCGATGGAAAAAGACCCGGCGCGACGCTACGCGAGCGCGCTCGAGTTCGCCCAGGCCCTCTCGGACTGCCTAGCCGAGGAGGAGACCGCAATCGGGACCGCGGCGGAAGCCGATGCCGCGGCCCCCGTCGATCGACCGGCCGGCCCGATCCGACGCCTCGCCTACATGGCCCTGTCGTTCGCCTTCGGCCTCGCCGCCATGGCGCTCTCCGTCCCGTCGACCGGCCCGGATCCGGCCGCCCTGCTCGCGACGGTCGACCGCGAACACGCACGCATGACGACCGCGGCGCTCCCGGCCGACTACGACACCGCCCGGCACGCCTTGCGTCGCGCGCTCGAGCAGGCGGAGGCGGGCATCGGCCTCGCCTCGCCGGAGGTCGAATTCCGCAAGGGACGTTTCGCCTGGTCGCAAGGGAACCTCCCGGAGACGATCGCCCGCATGGACAAGGCTGTGGCCGCGAAGCAGTCCGGCCCCGCCGCTCGCGCCACCGCGGCGGCGGCGGCGTGGCTTCTCGCCGAACGGCATCGCGACACCCCCGCCCAGAAGGAGTGGATGGATCGCGCGCGCCCCTTCGTCCAGGGGCTCCCGAACGAGCCCGCCGACTCATACGCGGCGCGCTTCGGCTCCGCCCTCCGCAAACTGCTCGCCGAGGATCGCGACGGCGCCCACGCCGGCCTCCGCGACCTCGTCCGCTCTTCCCCCGAGCGCGACGAGGCCGGCCTGCTCTACGGCCGCCTCGCCCTCGGACTCCGCAATGCGGAACAGGCCGCCGCCGCGTTGGACGCCGTCCACGCCGCCCACCCCTGGCAACCCCTCGTCCTTTCCGCCTGGGCCCTCGCCCTGGCGGACCACGGACGCGCCAAGGAAGTCTCTCAGAAGGCGCTCGACGCCCAGACCCTCTGGCCCGACGTCGCCGATCTCCCCCTGGCCGAGGGGATCGCGCTGGAAAAGCAGGGCCTCACCCCCCGGGCCGTCCTCGCCTACGGCCGCGCCGCGCGGCTCGACCCCGCCGCTCCCGAACCGCTGCGCCGGCTCGCCCCGCTCCGGGAGACGGACGGAGACCGCTGCCGCGCCCTCGCCGCCCACGCGCGCATCCTCGAACTCGATCCCCGCGACGGCGATTCCCGCTATCATCGCGGGCGACTCCTCCTCGTCCACGGCGACCCGGTCCGCGGCAAAATGGACCTGCGCGAGTATCTCGCCGAACACGCCGAGGGCCCCTTCGCCACCGAAGCCCGGCGCCTGCTCGAGGGCCGGTGATTCCCCCGTCGGGCCCGGCTTCCTCCGCGCGCCGGAATTTTGCACTGGACAGGACGCGTAATCATGCATACAATCCGCACACAGGTGGGCGGGACGAGTCTTTCCGGAGGAATACGTTGCAAGACACCCCCTCGTCGCGGATCCGAGTCCTCACCTACAACATTCACAAGGGCTTCGCTCCGCTGCAGCGGGCCTACACCCTGGATGGCATGCGGGCCGGAATCGAGCGCCTCGGCTGCGATCTCGCCTTCCTCCAGGAGGTGGTGGGGCATCACGAGCAGCATGCGCGCCGGGTGCGCGGCTGGGTGCGCCAGCCGCAGGCGAACTTCCTCGCGGGCCAGGGCTGGCCCCATGTCGTCTATCACCACAATCGGGTGCATCGACACGGCCACCACGGCAACGCCATCCTGAGCAAGCCGCGCGTCCTCTACAGCCACCACGTCAACATCTCGACCAACCCGTTCGAGCGTCGCGGCATTCTGCACAGCGTCCTCGAGTGGCCCCGTCCGGACCGCCGGTTGCACGCGATCTGCGTCCACCTGGACCTGCTGGAGGCCGGACGCCGCAAGCAGATCGACCGCATTCTGGAGCGGGTGCGAAACCATGTGCCGGAACACGAGCCGGTGGTGGTCGCGGGGGATTTCAACGACTGGACCAAGTCGCTCTCGCCGATCCTGCGGGGCGAAGCCGGGTTGACCGAGGTCTTCGAGCACGTCACCGGCCGGCCTTCGCGCTCGTTCCCGGCGGCATTCCCCGCGCTTGCGCTCGACCGCATCTACGTGCGCGGACTCGAGCCGGACTGGGTCGATGTTCCGTCGCGGAAGGAATGGGCGCGGCTGTCGGATCACGCCCCGCTCGCCGCGACGTTGCGCCTTGCGCGCGCGGGAAACGGATCCGCGTCGTAGCCGGGATGCACCGGGTCGGTGGGCCGCCGGCGGGGACCCGGCGATTCCTTACCCCGACAACGACTCGAGCGCGCGGATCTCCTCCGGCCGCAGTTCGAGGCCCTGGGCCGCCAGGTCTTCCCGCATGTGCACCGGGTCGGTGGTTCCCGTGAGGGGAAGCATGCCGATCTGCTGCGAGAACCGGAACACCACCTGTTCCGGCGTCGCCTGGACGCGGGTCGCGATCGACTGGATGGCGCGGCTGCCGAGGACCTCCGGGTTCGCCGTCAGCAGCGAGAACCCCTGGTAGACGATTCCACGTTCGCTGCAGAATCCGCGCACGGCCCGGTCCCACCCGGCGCGGGCGAAGCACCGGTTCTGCACGAAGGCCGGCATCTCGTGGCCGCGCGCGGCCATCCCCTCGAGGTGTCGCAACGAGACGTTGGAGACGCCGAGCAGGCGCGTCTTCCCGGCGTCGCGCAGCCGGACCATGGCCGTCCAGACCTCGTCGTCGTCGGGCGACCAGCCGAAGCCCTGCGAGGGCCCGTGCAGGACGTACGAATCGACGCGATCCGTGCCCAGGTGCTCGAGCGAGCTCGCCATCGACTGCTCCACCTGCGTGGACAGGGGGGCGGCGGGATCGTACGGGAGCCGGTGGTCCTGGCCGCGCACGTGGGTGAACTTGGTTTGCAGGAAGAGGTCCGCGCGCGCGACCGTGCCCGCGGCGATCGCCTCCTTCACCGCCGTCCCGACCCCCGTTTCCACGTAATGGCGGCGCTGGTTGGCGGTGTCGATGCCGCGGAACCCCGCCGCCAGCGCCTCCGTCACGCACGCGTGGGTGCGGTCCTCCTTCCAGGCGGTGCCGTACAGGAACGCGGGGACGGCGACCCCCCGGATGTCGAGCGCTCGCGCGGGGGCGGGTTGGTTCATGGTCTCTCCTGGGCGGAGCCGGACGTCCCGGCGGACGCGGTCGCAGACGGGCGGCGCCGCCGGTCCGTCCGGGTGGACGTGTGCCGCAGCCTATCGCGGCGGCGAAGCGGGTGTCAAGGCCGGGTCGAGACCCTGCGGCGGGGGCGGCGCCGAGGGGATCTTGTCGGCTTGCCGGCGCGCGGGTATCCTGGGGGAACTCCGCGCGCCCCCTCGCGCGGACCGGCCCCCGGATGCGTCGAGGAGTTGCCATGGCCAAAGGCGAGTTTCCGTTTCTCGAGGTCGGGACGACCTACCTCGTCCGGCGTTCCTTCGGTGACGCCGCCGCCGGCGTCCGGATCCGCTTCCTGGATGCCCGCTACATTCCCAGGGAATCCCGCTACGACTACCTCTTCGAGACGCTCGAGGATCCGCCGCGGCCGTTGGTCTTGTACGATGCCTCTCCCGCCGACCTGGAGGTCTTGCGCCACCTCGCCGACCACCTCGAGGCCGTCGCGCCGCGGTCCTGATCCGGGGACGTCGCGAACTTGTGGACGGCGCGGGACCGCGGATCCCGAGCGCGGCAGGGGTTGTGTTTCCCGTCCTCCGTGCGGCGCAGCCTGGCGTGGGGGGGGCGATGGCGCCGTCTCGCCCACGGCGGAGACTTCGCCCCGGTGCGCCGGATCGATCCGGGAGAGTTTCGCGGCAGGGCCGGCCCCCCCCATCGCGGGGAGGCCGGCCGCGCGCGCGGGTCGCAGCCGCCGGAGGATTCTTGCAGGCCGTCCGCGATGGTCCGTGGGCCGATCTCCTTCCGGGTCGGCTACTTCCCCCCCTCTTCCTTGCGGCCCCCCAGCGTGACGACCAGCGAGACTTCGAACGGGCCCCGACGCGCGACCACGATCACCGCGGTCCCCGAATGGAAGGAGGAGGTTCGCTCGATCGCTTCGGCGACCGTCTCCACCGGCATGCCGGCGATGCGGATGATCACGTCGCCCGGCTGAAGCCCGGCGCGCTCCGCGGGCGAATTCGGCTGCACCGACGCGACGTGCGCCCCGTGCGCCTTGCCCGGCAGATTCGCCAGCTGAACGCCCATCCATCCCTGCATCCCGGCGTCCGACGTCGGCCTTTCCGGCTTCGTCGCGGCCGACGCCTGCGCGCGGAGCTTTTCCAGGGTCGCCTTGTCGGGGCGCGAGCCCAGCGTGACCACGAGTTCGAGCGCGAACGGACCGCGTCGCACGCCCAGCAGGATCGCCGTCCCGGGCGCGAAGCTGCCCGAGCGCTCGGAGGCCTCGCGAACCGTCTTCACCGGCACACCGGCGACGCGCACGATCACGTCGCCGGATTCGAGACCCGCCTTCGCCGCGGGGCCGCCCGGAAGCACGCGAAGCACATGGGCCCCGTGCGCCCCGCCCGGCAGTTCGGCCAAATCGACGCCCAGCCACCCGCC
Organism: uncultured Planctomycetia bacterium; assembly: GCA_964632945.1. GTDB lineage: Bacteria > Planctomycetota > MHYJ01 > WSZJ01 > CAZWCX01 > CAZWCX01. The sequence goes on from CAZWCX010000057.1 coordinate 24,977, forward strand.
GCTGCCGGTCGCCGTCGGAGCCTTCGCGGGGCCGTGGTCATGACCGTGTCCGCCCAGCGCGTGCACTTCCCGCGCCAACCGATCCACCGCCGCCCGCAGGTCGCCCACCGCTTTCTCCAGTTCCGCCACCCGGCCGCCCGACGGACGCGCCGCCGCCAGTTCCCGGTCGATCAGCGCGGTCAGCTCCGCTTTCAAGTCGGCGACCCGGTCGTCGACCAGCGCCTGGATGCGCTTGCGGATCCGCTCGCGCGGGTCGCCCTCCTGCGCGGAGAGCGAACCGGAGGCGAAGATGAGCACGAGCAACGGAAGGACGAGCGCACGGGACATGGACGATCCTCCACACGGGTACCGCAGGGCCACACGACGGCGACTGTAGTGGACGGAGCCGACCGGATGCAAGCAACAAGGACTCGGTGCGCCCACGGCGGGCGTGGGCGACAACCTAGGCTTCCACCTGGCAGGGACAGGTCTGCCCGTGCATGCGCACGATGCACTGTTTGGCGTAGTAGGCGCCGCACCCCATGCAAGGATTGCCCGCCACCGCGCGTTCGCGCAGCAGGAGGGCGATCGCCTCTTCCAGGCCCAGCGTCATGCGCTTCAGGTCGGTGTCGCCGAGCAGCGTCTTCAGCCGGCGCGCCTTGATCGTCTCGTATTTTCGCACCAGCGAGCGCCCCCGCGCGGTGACGGTGAGCAGTTCGGCCCGGCCGTCCGGACCGTAGCGGGAGGTCCTGACCAGCTTCTTCTTCTCGAGACGGCTGACCGCCTTGGAGGCGGCCGCGTAAGAGGCGTTCAGGAAGCGCGCCACGTCCTTCACCAGGCTGGGGATTGGGCGCAGCAGGAATTTGAGGATGTTGAGTTGGTCGAACGTGACCGCATCGTCCGCGGCGACGCGCAGGTACCCGGCCTCGAGCACCTGTTCCACGAGTCGGGCCAGGACGTGGGCGTCGCGGAGGAACCGATTCAAATCTTCGCTCATGCGGCCATTCTAGCGGTCCGGTCGGGCCGCGCAAGCCTTTCCGCCCCCCCCGGTGCGTAACCAGGTTCAGCGGATGGAGGAGGGGGAGGGCGGACGAGGGTTGCAGGAACGGGCGGGAAAGGCTATCGATGCGGGAGTGGCGGGCCGCGCGGCCCCCCGGCGCCCCCAAGGCCGTGTTCGCGGTTGTCCATGAAACCCGACCCACCACCCGCCACGCCCCGGACCCGTTCGCTCCGACGACGGATCGCGTGGGCCCTCGCCATCCTCCTGGTCGTTTTCTTCGGCGTGCTCGGGGTCCATCGCTCCACCGCCGTTCTCGACCGTCCGCTCGACACGCTGGTCATGCCCCCGCTCGCCGCGGACGTCTGGTACCAGGGCCAGGGACTGCCGATCCGAATGGCGCTCCTGCGCGAGGGCAGCCACGACACGCCCGCGGGCCGGGTCACGATCCTGCCGGGCGTACTCGAATCGCTGCCGTACAAGAACAACGAGGAAACCGCGGAGTGGGTCGACGAGGTGAATCGCCGCTACCGTCCCGTGCCGGCCTGGCGGCACCGGCCGGAGCGGCGGCTCGGACACTACAAGTGCATGTCCCTGTCGGCCTCGACCGTGCGTGACTGGCTGCGTCTGCGCGAAGGCCGGGCGATGGAAAGCTACACCTCCATGCTGAACGGCCGGCCGGAGTCGGGGCTCGACCCCAAGGTGCTCGACAGCCTCTATTTCGCGGCCGCAAAAGACGATCCGGAGCGGTTCGACCTGACCGGGGAGGACCATTACGATCCGGTGTCGAACATTCCGGTCCCCTGCGGGATGCGGGGATTCGTCAAGCTCCTGGTCGAACCCCCGGCGGGGGTGCCGGCCCGGGACGTCAACCTTCCCGGGGTCGAATACCCGTGGACTCCCGAAGACCTGCTGCCGGACTTCGAGGCGGTGGAGGTGATTCGCGACGTCGTCTTCAACAGCCCGGTCCACGACGTGACGCGGGACACGGCCTACAAGGTGCGCGACGCGATCCGCGAGTACGGCGCGCTCTTCGCGGGGATCCGGGTGCGCTTCTCCGGCAGCGGCGGCGTGATGAACTACACCCGGGCCGGCGACCTGCCGATCCCGTTTCTGACCGGCCACGCGGTCGTGATCGTGGGCTGGATCGAGCAGGCGGGGGATCTCTATTTCGTGTATCGCGAGACGTTCGGGAAGCACGACGAGACGACCTCCCTGGGCGGGCCGGCATACCGGGTCTATCCGGTATTCGGGTTCAGCGAAGTGTACGGTTTCCGCAAGCGCAAGGGATGAGCGGGGGGGGCGACCAACAGCAGTCCGGAAATCGCCCCTTGCAGGGTACCCGGGGGACCAGCCCCACCGCCGAAGGGCTGGATCGACAAGGGGTAGTTTCCGAACTCCGATTGGTTACGTGAAGAACGGCGTGGTCGTGGTCGCCGGCTCGATGGACTTCACCGGCTCCGTGAAAGACTTCCTCGTGATCGTCCGCGCCGGCAGTGCGGCCACGGCGTATGCCAAGGACTCGCGGATCGTGACCGGCGCTGAGGGGAAGAACCGCTGCGCCTCCGTGAAGGGCTGGCGTCGGTGACCGAACTCCATCGCATCCTCGGCGACTCCGGCTTCGAAATCTCGATGGCCGGTAGCGGTCTGCGTGTCCGCGTGGCCCGAGCGTGCCCCGTATCGGAGCGCGCGGCGTGGGTGGAATGCGCCCGCGCGGTGGCGCGTTCGATCTTCGCCGCCCTCGGCTGTCCTGTGTGCGAGGATCCGGGAATCCGGTTCGTGACCCCGGAGGTCCACCCCGCCGACTCCGGTGATTGTCAGGTGTGCGGGGAGCGCCTCGAAAGCGATAGAGTAGCCTGCGCGCGCTGCGCGACCCCGCACCACGCCGAGTGCTGGAAGTATGCCGGCGGTTGCTCGACCTTCGCCGGTGGGGGCCAGGAGTGCCGGAGCGGAACCACGTAAACGCAATCGCCTGGGCCGCGTCGCGGTTCACGGCCGGCTCGGAGCCTGGAGGGGTCGGACGTCACATCGATCCAGCCGCGGCTGCGGCCGGTCGCTCGGCAACTGCCGGACGAGAAGCGGGGCGGCGCGTCCCCCGGGGGCACGACCGACGCCTTGCGCGCGCCGGAATCCCGGCGACCCCTCTCCGGCGAGTCGCTCCGACCGTGCACACGGGCCCCGGATCCCCGGTGGCTCCCGTGCTTCCGGCCGTCCGGAAACTGCGCCCGGTGAATCAGAACCGCAGCCGCGTATCCACCGTGAGCAGCCAGAATTCCTCGCCGTCCGGAACTGCGAAGCCGTCCCGCTCGCCGACGTCCGGTCCGCCCGCACTGCCGGTCCGGGCGTCGGAGTCGTCCCCGTGCAGGAAGCCGTCCTCGTCCGCGAAAAGCCACGCGAAGCCGACCGCGAAATCCAGGCTCTCCGTGTAGTTCCAGGTCAGCTGCACGTCCCACTCCAGGCCCAGTTCCTCGTCGGCGCCTTCGAACAGGCCGTTGGCCCCGGGGTTGATTCCGCGGCGCGAGGGCAGATGGGCCAGCTCCGCCCAGGCCAGGGTGGTCCGGACGTGGAAATCGTCCTGCCGGTCCAGGCTGGCGGTGAACCCCATGTCTCCCTGGATCTTCCAGTAGTTGCTGTCGATGTCCAGCCCGAAGTGGTTCTCCTCCAGGATCATCGTGGCGTCGTTGTCCTCGTACGACACGAAATCGTGATTGGTGTCCGGCGTGATCGTGGTCCCGTTCGTGGAGATGTTGCCGTCGTCGCCGGAGACGTAGGTGAAGCTCAGGTCGATCCAGGGCTTCAGCTCATGGTCGAACGTGTACATGAGGCCGACGATCCCGGCGTAGGCTTCGTGGTCGATCTCCTGGGAATCGTTGGCGATGCCGGGGAATCCTTCGACGGAGACCTGACCGTACTGCCCCCACTGGCCGTAGACCTCGAGGTACACCTCGAGCGCGGGATCGAGGTAGTAGTCGATGCCGAGGCCGACGGTGTGCGCGGCGAAGTGGCCGTCGTCGCCGTAGATGCCGGCATAGATGAAATTGAACAGGCTCTTTTCGTCGAGATTGTAGTCGACGTTGAGGCCGATGACGTATTCGTCCCACCGGTCGTCCTGGACGTCGGCGACCGAGCCGGCCAGCCCGCTTGCGGAAGTCTCGAGGACGTGGAAGTAGAAGAGGTCGACGAACAGGTTGTCGTCGAGATGGTAGGTCCATTTCAGGCCGCCGGCCTCGCGCGCCTGGTCGCGATAGATCCCGGGGTCGAACGGGAAGTGGATGTTGGCCAGGAACCCGATCTGCTCGAACCCGTAGTAGGCCGCGCCCGCAAAGGTCTCCGCGAGCGGCGCGGCGTAGGCGAGTTCGGCTTCGCGTACGTCCATGAAGAAGGCGTTGCCCCGGCCGCGCAGGTCGTACCGGTGATCCTGGATGCCGAGCTTGAACGACAACTGCTGCCAGAGGAATTCCTTCACTTCGATGTACGCCTGCCCCAGGCGGACGCCGAACTCGTTCTGCGCGCCGACGAGGCCGGTGTTGGTTTGCGTGCCTTCCGCGAGGACGCCCACGCCTTGGACGATCCGATCCTGGAGGACGCGGTTCTCGAGCTCCAGGACCGCGTTCACTTTCTCCGCCAGTTCGACGTCGAGTCGAAGCGCGAAATGGAGCTGGAGGAAGTTGTCGGATTCCGCCGCCTTTTCGCCGTCGGAAACCCCCGGCGGCCCGAAGACGCGGGCCCGCTGGTACTCGTTCTCCAGGACGTCGTTGATCCCCTCGCTGCGGTGCACGAAGGTGAAGTCGAGCGACCCGCTGATCGTGATCGCGCGCGCGCTCGCGGCGTCCCCACCGGTCTTGACCTGGGCCTCGACGGCGGTCTGCGCCGCGGAAAGGAAGGCAAGCCCGAGAAGCGCCAGACCGATACGGTTCCGCATCATTCCCTCCCATCCAGCATCAAGGGCGGCCCCTTCGGCCGCGCCCGCGATGAACCAGGCGGGACTGTACCCAGGGAGGCCGAGGAACACCACCATTACTTCCCGTTCCGGCAGGCGAGGGATCCCGGCCTGGAGCGGGGGGCGCGGACCCGGGGGGAGAGGACCGGCGAGGATCACGCGGCCCCCGGCCAATCACTTTCCCCAGCGGGCCAGCAGGTCTTTCCAGCGGGGGTCGTCCTTCCACGCCTGCAGCCCGGGTTCGGATCGGAGACGGTCGAAGTCGTGCCATCCCGTTTCTCGCGCCCGCTCGAGGTGGAGAAAGACGAGTCCGAGCAGCCGGTCCCGTTCCTCCGCCGGGACCTCCCGGACCGCGGCCGAGCCGGATTCCTGTCCGAGTGCCTGGAGCGACAGCAGGACCGCGTAGTAGTAGTGGGTGGAGGCGCGTTCGCTGGAGACGACCTGGATCCCCGCCTGTTCCTCCTTCTCCGCCGGGGACTGCCGTTCCCAGAGTTCCAGTGCCTCCCGGAGATGCTCGCGCGCCCGGACGTAGGCATTCTCGGCAACGGCGGTCCAGCCGAGGCGTGCGGCCTCTTTCCACGGTCGCGGAGTGTTCAGCTCGATCGCCTGCCGTTTCAACGCGGTGACGTGTTCGATCTGGTCCTGTGCCCATGCCTGCTGCTGGGGAAAGCACTGGGCATGGCGGGCGAAGACGGCGAGGGATTCGTCGTACCGTTCGGCGAGGGCGAGGACCATGCCGAGCGGGCGGAGGCAATCCGCATCGCCGGCGCGGACTGCGGTTTCGAACGAGTCGATCGCCCGGTTCAGGTTCTCCCGGATGCCGGTGCCGAGTCGGTCCGCGATCCCGGCCTGGGCGAAGTACACCTCCCCCTGCACGGTATGGGCCTTGGCGAGGTTGGGCTGCCGTTCGAGCGCGGCCGCGGCGTCGGCCAGGGCCCGCGCGTACGGGTCCGCCGGGTCCTGGCCGTGGCGCTCGCACAGTTTCCCTTGCGCGAGTCGCACGAAAGCGCGATTCACGACCGGGGCCGGGTCGCCCGAATCCAGTTCGATCGCCCGCGTCAGGTCGGCGAGCGAGCGCTCGTACGCGGCGGAAGGATCCTCATTGCGGTCAAACTCTCCGAGGCCGATGCGGTAGTGGAGGATCCCGCGCGCGTGATGGACGGAAGGGTTGTCCGGGGCGAGGGCGACGGCGGCATCCAGGTCGAGGAGGGAGCGCGAGTACGATTCCCGGGCGCCCTCGCTGGACCGCGGCAGGGCATACCCCCCGTCCCGATGGAACACCCCGCGCGCGTGCCGGGCCAGGACGCTCTCCGGCTCGAGGCGGACGGCTTCGTCCAGGTCGGCGAGGGCCAGGGTGCGATGCTCGCGCTTCGCCGCGGAGTCGATCGGATCGAGTTCCGCGAGGAGGGTGCGGGTGTTCGCGCGCCGCACGCGCGGGTCTGCCTTCTCCGGGGCGAGGGCGATCGCCCGATCCGCGGCTCGCACCGCTTCCAGGGCCGACGGGCGCGCGTCCGCCCCGAACTGGCGCTCTGCTTCCGCCCGTGCGGCCGCGGCCTCGGTCCAGTTGAGATGGGCCTCGACGTCGCCGGGAGATGCGCGGGCGATTTTCTCGTACAGCGAGGCCGCGGTGCGCAATTCCTCGCGCAGGTCGACCCCGCGGGTGTGCTCGTTCCGGGAGAGGGAGTAGAGGGCATGGGCAAGGGTATGCGTGGTGTACGAATCCTCGGGATCGAGCTTCAGCGCGGTTCGGCCGTCGAGAATCGACTGGCGGAAGGCGGGGCGCGGATCCCGCCCCCACCTCTTGTGGATGATCCCGAGGAGGTAGTGAATGGTCGCGCGATATCCCACGAGGTGCGCGATCGGTTCCCGCAGGCAAAGGGCGCGGTCGACGTCGGCGGCGGCGTGGCGAAGGTCCTCAGCGCCGTCCTCGTTGCGGACATGCTTGGCGAGCGCCACTCCCACGCGTGCATACGCACGGCGCATCCACGACACGAAATCGGCCGGCCACGCCTCCACCGCGCGGCTCGCTTCCGCCTCCGCTTCCGGGAACCGTTCGAGGCGGAACAGACAGAAAGCGCGGATCCGGAAGGCCTCGGGTCGATCGATGCCGGCGAGATAGGCGAGGGCGAGGGTAGGTCCGTCTTCGAGGTTTCCGTGGAGGGCGGCGGTCGCCCGTCCGAGCGCCAGGTCCTCCGCACCGAGGGTCCGATCGTCGGTCGCGAGGGTCGCCATGCGTTCGAGGTCGGCCAGCCCGCGGGTTCTCCACTCGACCTCGGATTCCGACTCCGCCGGCGGGGGGGCGAACCGAATGCCTTCGTCCCCCATCCGGGAACTGGGGAGCCCCCGCGAGTCGGCGTATTTCTGGAGCGTGTACATGCCGCGGAGATACCAGACGAGGGGGGAATCGGGAGCCAGCGCGCAGCCGCGATCCAAGTCGGCTTCGGCGTCGGCGGCGTGACCGAGCAAGCCGTGGATCCGCCCGCGCCAGGAGTGGGCGGGACCGAAATCGGGATCGGCCTCGAGCAGGGCCTCGAGGACTTTGAGCGGTTGGCGGGCGAGCGCCTCCCGGCCGGCCGGGCTCATCTCAATGGTCATGAGCGTGGTTTGCAGGTCGTGGACGGTTGCGCCGATTTCCTGGTGGATCCGCATGACCCGCACGGCCGCGGCCCGGCGCGCGAGCCCGCCCCAGGCCAGGGCGACCAGGATGCCGAGCGCGGCGACCACCACGATCGTCCCCGTGCGGTGGCGCTGGAGGGTGCGCCGGAGCCGCGCCGGCCCGCTCAGGGGGCGCGCGGCCACCGGTTCCCCGGCGAGCCATGCCCGCAGCTCCCCCGCCAGGACCCCCGCGTTCGGGTAGCGCTTGCGGACGCTCTTCTCCAGCGCCCGCAGACAGATCGCCTCCAGTTCCGCAGGCACGTGCGGATGGCGGCTGCGCGGCGGGACCGGATCCTCCCCGAGGACGGCGGCGAGCAGGTCGACCATGTTCTTCCCCGTGAAGGGACGGCGGCCGGTCAGGATCTCGTACAGGATCACCCCCAAGGCCCAAACGTCCGTCACCGGACCGACTTTTCCCCCGTCGGCGTCCGCCTGCTCCGGACTCATGTACGCGGGCGTGCCGACCACCGCGCCCTGGACCGTCAGGGCCTCGCGAACCGCTCGCTTCGCGCCGCCGTCCTCGAGCAGGACCTCTTTCGCCAGCCCGAAGTCCATCACGCGAGGTCGTCCGTCGGCGTCCAGGACCACATTTCCGGGCTTGAGGTCGCGATGGATGATCCCCATGCGGTGCGCGTGCCCGACCGCTTCGGCGACTTCGGCCAGGTGCTGGATCTCCTCGCGAAGCCGCGCCAGGCTCGCCCGTGAACCCGTCTCCTTCTCCGGCTGCGTGGCGCGAAGGTACTCGGCGAAGCTCCGCCCCTCCACGTACTCCATCGTCAGGTAACAGCTGCCGTCCATCTCCCCGCTGTCGTGGATGCCGACGATTCCCGGGTGATGGAGCCGCGCGGCCAACTGCGCCTCGCGGAGGAAGCGCTGGACCTGGACGCCTCCCTCGGACGGGTCCCCCTTGATCCGCTTGAGGGCGACGATGCGGCCGAGGCGCGTGTCCTCGACTTTCCAGACCACGCCCATGCCCCCTTCGCCGAGCTTGGCGAGGAACCGATAGCGTTCGGCGGCAGGGCCCTCGGCGGGCATCGACGGACGTCCGGCGCGCACGACCGGAGTCGCCGCCGGCCCATCGGGCTGGACCGAACCGGTGGCGTCGGGGGAGAGCGATCGGGTGGCGTCTTCGTCTTGCGACATGTTCCGCCCGGCTGCGACGGGTGGGGGTACCGGCCCGTCGGGGAATGGGGATCGGACTCGGCGATCGTGCGGTCGAGTGTAACAGCGGTCGCGTCGGAGGGTCAAGGCGGGGGGCGCGGCGCCGCGAAGGGGGATCGCCGGCTTCGGTCGCTGCAGCCGAGCCGTTCTTGCCGGTTCGATGCCTGCTTCCCACCCCGGCCCGGTCGTACGCTGACGTCCGTCGGCCGCGATCGGGCGGCCCGCTCCCGGTTCCCCCCGGTCCCGCGTGCCGGCCCATCCGATGGTCCGTTCCCTCACGACGAGAAGATGATCTCCCGCCGAAAGTGGATCCGCGCACACGCCGACGAGTAGTATGATCTGATCCACTTCCATTCTTCCCTACTTGCGCGTCTCCGGAAGGATCGGAGCGGGGACGGTCCGCTGTCCGACCCCCCACTCCACGGCCCTCGCTGGGAGCGGGTATCCATGCAGTTCAAGGCGTTGATCAAGGAATTCCAGATCCGGAAATTCGCGGCGGCGGACCTCGAACTGACCTCCATCCCCGCGGGCGGCCGTCGTCTCATCCAGGACGTCGCGCGCCGGTTCCCCTCGGATTGCGCCGCCTTCGCGCGCAGACGAACGTTCGACCAGAGCCTCGAAATCACTTCGAATTCGCATGCGAGCAGCTCCTGGTACTCCGGCCGGAACATTCGATTCCTCGTCTGGGAGGGCGATCTGGTCATCGACGGCGACTTCGTGGATGACGATTGGGAGTCCCTTCCCTTGCTCCTCATCCGCGGAAATCTGGCGGTGCGGAATTGGTTGCGTGGGGGGATGCCGACGTTCGTGGGCGGCAGCGTCCACGCCGCGGGGTTCATCGTGGGTCACTACGACGACTCCGCCCTGTTCGTCGGCGGCAACCTCGCGGCCGCGGGCTACCTTCCCCGGGCAAAACCGTACCCGGAGTTTCCGGACATGGCGCCCCATCAGATCGCGGGGCGGGTGGATGCGCGGCGGTTTGACGCCCGGACCGCGACGAACGAGGAATGCACCGCGGCCTTCGTCGACGAAGTGCTCACCCGGGACGGCGAAGACACGATGCTGAATGAGGCCGCGGTGCTGGAGCGCTTCAACGCCGGCCTTCCCGTTTGGCGCTGAAGGTTTCGCCGACCGGATCGTTCCGGGTCCGATTTCGAGGGACGGCTGCCAGGATCGAGACCCCCCCACCCCGCGCACGCGGGTCAGCCCGCCCCCAGCATGCCCCGCTTGCAGCCGCCGCCACCCCCACGCTATCATCCCCCCCGTCTCCGCATGTGGACCCCGCAACCGCCCCAGCCGCCGCGAGTTCGCCCCGATGCCTCCGCGCCCGCTTCTCCGCGACCTCCTCACCGTGCCGCCGGTCCGCACCGTCGTCCGGCTCGCCGAGTCGCGCGAGCGCCCCGCCGAGGTCTGCGCCGGTTTCGTCATCACCGACGAGGTCGCCCGCCACCTCCACGCCCTCGCCGAAATCCTCGCGCACCCCACCGGCAAGGGGGTCTTCCTCCGCGGCGACTTCGGTTCCGGCAAGTCCCACTTCCTCGCCGCCCTCACCGCCTGCCTCGACGGCTCCCCGGCCGCCGCCGAGCTCGCCCGCGCCCACCCCGGCCTCGCGCGCCTCGCCGCCGCCGGGCGCCGGTTCCTGCCGGTGCCCGTCTCCCTCGTCGATTTTCGCGCCACCCGCGCGCTCGAGGAGATCCTCGTCACCGAGACCGAACGTGCCCTCGCCGCCCGCGGTTGCCGCGCCGACCTCACTCCGCGCGGCCGCTTCCTCGACCACCTGCGCGAGATCCTGCGCGCTCCGGCGCTCGCCGAGGCCTTCGCCGCCGGCGCCGGAGTCGCACCCGACGCCCTCGCCGCCTGGCTTGCCGCCGACCCGCGGCGCGCCTACGCCGCGGGGTTCCGCTTCCTCGCCGAACGCGGCCTCGCCGCGCCCCAGGCCCTCGTGGAGGACAAGGCCGAGACTCTCGCCCGCACCCTCGCCGCCGTCGCCGCTGCCGGCTTTGCCGGCCTCGTCCTCGTGGTCGACGAGCTCTCCGAGTTCCTTCTCGCCAAGCCCGACGCCGCCCACCGCAACGAGGACGCCCGCACGTTGCAGCTCCTCGGCGAGACCGCCGAATGCGCCCCGCTCTGGATCGTCGCCGCCGTCCAGGAGTCGATCGAAGCCGCCGGCGACATCGCCGCCCCCACCCTGCGCAAGATCAAGGACCGGTATCCCGTCCTCCTGCGCCTTTCCACCCTCCACATCCGCGACCTGATCGACCGCCGGCTCGTGGTCAAGAAACCCGGCGCCGACGCCGCCATCCACGCCGTCTGGCAGGACTACAGGGCCCACTTTCCCGCCTTCGCCTGCGAGTTCGACGCCTTCCGCCGGACCTACCCGGTCCACCCCGCCACCCTCGCCCTCCTCGAAGGCCTCGGCGCCCTCTTCTCCCAGCACCGCGGCATCGTCGATTTCGTCCACGCCCGCCTCGCGGGCGACCCCGAACGCGCCATCCCCTCCGCCCTCGACCGCCCCGCGCACGAGCTGATCGCCCCCGACGCCCTCTACGATCACTTCGCCGCCCGCCTTGCCGAGTTCTCCGACTTCAACGTCTACCCGCGCTACCTCGTCCCGCACCTCGACGCCGCGATCGACGCCGCGCTCGCCGACCCCGCCGACCGCGCGCTCGCCCGCCGCCTCGTCCGAATCCTCGTCCTCTACGCCGTCCACCCGACCGCCGAGCCCCCCAGCGCCCGCGCCCTCGCCGAACTCGCCGCCTGCATGCTCGCCGCCCACGATCCCGACCTCAACGCCGGCTTCGTCGCCGGCGCGCTGCTCGACCCGATCGCCGAACGCACCCCGCACCTGGTCAAGCGCCCGGGCAAGACCGCCGACCCGCTCGACGCCGTCTTCGCCCTCTCGGTCGAACGCGACCTGGGGAAGACCCTCCAGGCCCGCCTCGACCGCGCCGCGGCCGAGCTCGACCCGGCCGACCCGCGCCTGCTCGACGGCCCGCTCGCCGACCTGCCGGCGTCGCCGTCGTGGCCCGCGCCGTTGGCCGATCTCTTGCCGGGTAAGGCGACTCTCCGCCGCCAGGTGTCGTGGCGCGGCCACGTCCGCTCGGCGCTGATCGTCTGGGGCGAGCCGTCGGAGGAAGCCGAGGTGCGCGCGACCGTGGAGCGGGAGCTGGCCGCGGGGGCGGCGGACTTCGCGCTGGTGCTGTGCGACGCGCCGATCCCGGCGCCGTCGCCGCACGCGGCGGTGTGGCAAGTCGCGGCGCCGCGCGGAGCGGAGGCGGAGGCGTTGCGCGATTACGCCGCCGCCTGCCGGGTGGCCGCGGCGCTCGCCCCCGGCAATCCGGCCGACGCGCCGCTGCTCACGCCGGCGCGCGAGCGGGTGGCGCGGCTCGAGCCCGCCGCCCACGCCGCCGCGCTCGCGGCCGTCTACGCGGGCGACTTCCTCCATCGCGCGATCCCGGTCGAGCCCGCGGCGCGTCAGGTGAAGCGCTTCCAGCGCCTGCTCGAGATCGCCGGCACGGTGCTGCTCGAAGAACGCTACCTCCGTTTCCAGGAGATCGAGCCGCGCGGGGTCGGGCCGTCGGCGCGGCTCTACCAGCGCCTGCTCGACGAGCTGGTGGTGCCGGGCAGCCTGTCGCTGTCCGCGGCGCGTACGGCCGGGCTGACCGAGGCGGTGGAGAGCCTCGTGGTGCCGCTGGGGCTGGTGGAGGTGAAGGGGGGCGCGTTCCGGGTGGCGCCGGATCCGGGGGGAGCGCGTCCGTTCCTGGCGCACTTCTTCGGCCTCCTGCGCGGGCCGTTGCCGCTCGAGGAGGTGCGCCGCGCGCTGGCGGCGGGGCCGTACGGGGTGCCGGCGGCGACCGCGGACTTCCTGTTCGTGGCGCTGGCGCACGCGGGGCTGGTGTCGCTGATCGCGGGTGACCGGCGGCTGCCGCTGGAGTTCCTGCGCCTGGATGCGCTCGACCGGGCGCTGACGATCGCGCGCGGCGAGCTGATCGCGAAGGAGGACCGCGAGACGCTGCTCGAACAGTGCCCGTTCCTGGCGCCGGCGGGCGGGTTCGAGACGTTCGGCCTGCGTCAGCAGCGCGAGGCGTGGCAGGCGGCGGGGAAGTTCCGCGAGCGGATCGAAGCGCTCGCCGCGGAGATCGAGCGCGACGCGGGGAACGCGGCGCGCGCGCCCGCGTTCGCCGGACTCGGGCTCGACGACCTGGTCGCGCGCGCGCGGCGGCTGCGCGACGCGGCGGCGGAGGTGAAGACCTCGCTGCCCGCGCGCGAGGGGTTGGAGCGGTTCCTGCGCGCCTGGCGGGCGCAGGCGCCGGAGCCGGGGGACGCGGAGCTGCTCGAGCGGGCGCGCGATTTCCTGCGCGACGCCGGGGAGGAGCTGCAGTTCATCGCCTACTACGTGCGTCACGCGGCGGTGGAGCGGGCGATGCGCGACTCGGCGCACCTGGCGCACCTGGCGCGCGGGGTGCGGGGGTACTTCGAAAAGCCGCGCGAGGGCGTGCTGGCCGATGGCGGGCGCGCGCTCAAGGGCGCGTTCACGGAGTTTCGCGCCGCCTACGCCGAGGGCTACCGCCAGGCGCACGCCGCGCGCGCCGCCGCCGCGGAGGCGCCGTCGCTGTCCAAAGCGGCGCGGCGGACCGCCGACCTCCTGCGCCGGCTGGCGGCGGTCGACGCGCTCGACCGGCCGCCGGGGCTCGACGCGCTGCTCGCGCGGCTGGCGGGGGCGGGCCGGACGGTCTGCCGCGAGGACCTGGAAGAGGCGTTGCTGCGCGCGCCGGTGTGCGGCGGGTGCGGCTTCGTGCCCGGGGAGGGGGAGGAGCCCGCGCCGGCGGCGACGGACGACGCGGAGGCGGCGGTGGAGAAGGGGCTGGCGGCGTACGCCGGGATCCTGGGCGCGCCGCGGGTGCTGGAGGCGCTGCGCGGGCGCGCCTTCGCGCTGGCGGACATGGACGGGAAGGCGGCGGGCCGGCTGCGCGAGTTGGCGGCGCTGCTCGACGACCCGGCGCGGGCGACGCCGGCGGCGCTGCTCGACCGGCTCGACGAGACGACGGTGGGGGAGTTGGCGCGCGCGCTGGCGGGGATGACGCGGGTGGAGAAGCGCAGTCTCGGGGCGCTCGCGCGCGCGCTGGCCGGGCGGCGGCTGACGCCCGCGAAGCTGCTCGGGCTGGTGCGCGAGTGGCTCGGGGGCGCGGCGGAGGAGACGATCCTGGCGGTGCAGGACGACGGCGGCGCGGGGGGTGCGGCGCCGGCGGCGCCGGGGGCCGCGGCGGCCTGGTGGCCGCGGCTGCACGCGGGGCTGTTCGCCGACGCCGGGCGGCCGGACGAGGAGGTCGCCCTCGACGCGCAGGCGCTCGCGCGCACGCTGGAGGAAGCGTTCCCGGCGGCGAAGCTGCTTCCCCGACTGGCGCGGCTGGACGTGCCGGGGCTGTGGCGGTTCGTCGCCGGCGAGCCGCTGCACACGGCGGCGCTGCGGGCGGCGTGGCTGCGGCTGGCCGAGCGCGTGCTCGCCGATCCGCGCGCGGCGGCGGGGCTGGAGCCGGGTTCGGCGCACGTCGATGGCGCGGAGGCGGCGGCGGTGCGGCGGCGGCTGGAGGCGTTGCGCGACCTCGCGGGGTGGGAGCGGACGCCGATCCCGCGGCGCCTGCGCGGACGGATCGCGCTGGCGCGCGTGCTCCACGACCCGTGGGCGAGCGACGCCTTGCAGCAGGCGGCGGAGAAGGCGATGGAGCGGATCGCGGCGGCGGCCGGGGATTGGCTGGCGACCCTGCCCGCGATGGCGCCGCTCGATTTGGCGCGGCCGGCGACCGTGGTGGTGCTGGACGGCGTGCCGCCGGACGTGTGGCTGGACGCGGAGGCGAAGCTCCCCCAGTCCGGCGATCCGGCAGTGGCGTCCACCTGGCAGCGGCTGGAGGCGGAGCCGAAGACGGTGCCGGGGCTGCTCGCGTTGTTCGGCTGGCCGGACGACCGGGACCCGGCGGAGGAATTCGCGCGGCGGGGGATCGGGTATCACTCGCTGGAGGGAAACGAGGCGCGGCCGCTGGTGGACCTGCTGCCGCCGCCGCCGGAGGGGACGTCGCGGGTGGTGCGGCTGGCGTTGCTGGATCGGGCGGGGCACCGGGGCACGGCGCGGCTGGACGAGATGCCGGAACTGCTGCGTGCCCTGCTCGAGCGGCACCTGCCGGGGATGCTGGCGGACGCGCGCGCGCGCGGGCACGCGCTGGTGCTGACCACGGACCACGGGCAGAGTTTGACGCGCAAGGGGTTGGGGCACGGGCGGGGCGGGGTGTTCGAGCGGGCGGTGTTCCGGGTGGTGTGGCCGGGGGGATAGGGGGCGGATCAAGACGACGCGGGCGGCGGCGCGGCGGAAGGAGGCGAGTCGGGCCGCGCGGCCAGCACCGCGATCGCCGCGGGGACTTGGGAGAGCACTTCGTCGCGTCTTTCCATGGCCACCGTGTATCCCAGGCCGGACGCCCCGGGTCAAGGGTTCCGCCGCCCCGCTCCGCCTCGCGGGGGTGGCGGCGGGCGAAGGCATGGGTTCATCCGCATGCTTGCCACGCCGGGCGCGCGGCGGCTATCATCCATCGTTCGTTCCCTATGGGCCCCGGGCGGTGGTTTCCCGTCGATCTTGGTGTCCGATGCACACGCCGTCCTATCAGCGCTTCCGCGATCGAATGCGCGCGCGCGCCTTCCGGGAAGCCGAGGAACTGGCCGCGCAAGAGAACGCGCAGCGGGGCGGCGGCGATGCGTTCTGGCTGACGCAGCAGGCGATCGCCCTGCTCGCCGCGGAACGCGCCGAGGACGCCCTGCGCGCCGCGGAGGAAGCGCTCGCACGCGCGCCGCGCAACCGCTACGCGCTCGCCGTGCGCGCCGACGCGCGCCTGCGGTTGCGGCGGGTCGCCGACGCGCGCGCCGACTACGAGGAACTCGCGGCCGCCGGCCCGCTTTCCCCGCGCGCCCGCGAGGGGCTCCTGCAGTGCCTGGCCGCCGCCGGCGATTGGAGCCGCGTCCTCGCCTGGCTCGGGGAGGGCGACCCGTCGCCCCACGACCTTCCCTGGCGCGCCAAGGCCCTGCACGCCCTCGGCCGCACCGCCGAGGCGATCGAGGCCTGTCGCCGCTGGCTCGCCGCGGAGAAGGACCTGCCGGCGGCCCTCTGGCTGCTGGCCGACCTCGAGGTCGCCCTGGACGGCGCCCAAGCGGTGTGCGAGCGCCACGCCCGCCTGGCCCGCATCCCCGGCCGAGCGCCGATCCACCGCGAAATCTACGCATCGCTGCTCAAGCGGACGGGGCAGGAGGCCAAGGCCGCGGCCGAGTACGCGTCGTTGGCGGCCGCGCGCCCGGAGGGACGCCTGCAGCGGAAGGAGGCGTTCGCCCTGGCCAAATCCGGCCGCGAGCGCGAGGCCATCCCCCTCCTGGAAGAACTCCTGCGCGAGAATCCGCGCGACCTCTACCTGCACTCCTCCTATGGGGCCGCCTGCAAGCGCACCGGCGAATTGGAGCGCGCGTGGAACTTCTACGGCGAGTTGCTGGCCCGCCATCCCGCGGAACGGGGCCTCCATGGCCGTCGCAAACGCATCACCCGACTGCTGGAAGCGGCGAAGCACGCGCCCGGAGATGCCGCGGAATCCCCGCCGGGCGACTGCCGCAAGCGGTGACACTCCTGCTCCGACGCTACGGCGGGCTGCGGCGACGCCGGGCAATGGCGAGATTCTCCTTCGCTGCGGCCGTCGAATTGGTTAACCTAATCAACAGCTATGGGACCGGCGGCCCCGAGGGCATCCGGAGGGACCCTCGATCCGTCGGTCCCGCGGCGGCCGGCGCCACCGCCCGGCGTCCCTCGTCCCCGTCCTCCGAACCGCGAGGTCACGGACCTCCGCGACTCACCAGGGAGAGATCCAGTGGCACACCCGAAGATCATCCAGGGCGGCATGGGGGTCGCCGTGTCGAGCTGGCTGCTGGCCCGGACGGTGTCGGCCATGGGACAGCTCGGCGTCGTCTCCGGCACCGGCCTCGACGTCGTCGTCACGCGCCGGCTTCAGGACGGCGATCCGGGCGGCCACCTCCGTCGCGCCCTCCACGCCTTTCCGGTCGCCGAAATCGGGGAGCGCATCATCCAGCAATTCTACAATCCCGACGGCCGGCGCGCGAACGAACCGTACCGCAGGATCTCCATGTGGACGGCCAGGCCGGGCGTCCCGCAACAGCAACTCTGCATCGCGGCCAATTTCGTCGAGGTCTTCCTCGCGAAGGAAGGGCACGCGGGGCCGGTCGGCATCAACTATCTGGAGAAGATCCAGCTCCCCCTGCTGCCCTCGCTCTACGGAGCGATGTTGGCGGGGGTGGACTACATCCTCATGGGTGCGGGGATTCCCCGGGAGGTGCCCGGCATCCTCGACCGGCTGGCCGGGCATCGCGACGCCGAGCTCACGCTCCATGTCGCGGGCGCGACCGCGACGGACGACTTCAAGCTGCGGTTCGAGCCGCGCGCGGCGATCGGCGAGGGCCTGCCGCCGCTGCGCCGTCCGCACTTCCTCGCCATCATCGCGTCGAACGTCCTCGCGACGACGATGGCGCGGAAATCGACGGGGCGCGTCGACGGCTTCGTCATCGAAGGGCCGACGGCGGGGGGGCACAACGCGCCGCCGCGCGGGCCGCTCACGCTGAACGAGCGGGGCGAGCCCGTGTACGGCGAGCGCGACGTGGTCGATCTGGATGGGATCCGAAAGCTCGGCCTGCCGTTCTGGCTTGCGGGCTCCTACGCGTCCCCGCAGAGACTGCGCGAGGCGTTGTCGCTCGGCGCGGCGGGCGTGCAAGTCGGGACCGCCTTCGCGTTCGCCCGGGAATCGGGAATCTGCGAGGAGTGGAGGCGGGCCGTCATCGCGAAGTCGCGGCAGGGGACGGTCGGGGTCTTCACCGATCCGCTCGCGTCGCCGACGGGCTTCCCATTCAAGGTGGTCGCGCTCGAGGGCACGCTCTCGGAACGCGAGGTGTACGACGCGCGGCCGCGCAACTGCGACGTCGGCTATCTTCGTTCCGCCTACAAGGAGGCGGACGGCAAGCTGGGCTATCGCTGCTCGGCGGAGCCGGTGGAGCAGTACGTTCGCAAAGGGGGGAAGGCGGAGGAGGCCGCGGGACGGAAGTGCCTCTGCAACTGCCTCCTCGCGAACGTCGGACTCCCGCAGCGCCAGGAGTCCGGCTACGTCGAAGACGCGATGCTGACGTCCGGCGACGACTTCGACAGCATCCGGATGCTCCTGCGACCGGGGGAGGATTCGTACTCCGCGCAGGACGTCGTCCGGTATCTGCTCGGCGCCGACGCGCCGGCGTCCGGCGGCTAGCCCGGATTATTCATGAAGCCGCGCCAGCGGCTTCGTGAAAAATCCG